>NZ_JAPZPR010000018.1:0-2728 GCF_040407565.1 Sphingomonas faeni | reverse complement strand
GAACGACTGGTACACCAGAGGTATGTTCAACCCGGTCCTCTCGTACTAGGGTCAACTCCTCTCAAATTTCGACGCCCACGGCAGATAGGGACCAAACTGTCTCGCGACGTTCTGAACCCAGCTCACGTACCACTTTAATTGGCGAACAGCCAAACCCTTGGGACCTGCTCCAGCCCCAGGATGTGATGAGCCGACATCGAGGTGCCAAACAACCCCGTCGATATGAGCTCTTGGGGGTTATCAGCCTGTTATCCCCGGCGTACCTTTTATCCGTTGAGCGATGGCCCTTCCACGAGGGACCACCGGATCACTATGACCGACTTTCGTCTCTGCTCGACTTGTCAGTCTCGCAGTCAGGCGGGCTTATGCCATTGCACTCTAACAGACGGTTTCCGACCGTCCTGAGCCCACCATTGCGCGCCTCCGTTACTCTTTAGGAGGCGACCGCCCCAGTCAAACTACCCGCCACAGAGGGTCCCTGTTCCGGCTTACGGAACGAGGTTAGACATCAGAAACAAACAGGGTGGTATTTCACCTATGGCTCCACATCAGCTGGCGCCGATGCTTCAAAGCCTCCCACCTATGCTACACAGTTTCTTCCTAATGCCACTCTGAAGCTGCAGTAAAGGTGCACGGGGTCTTTCCGTCTAACCGCGGGTACTCCGCATCTTCACGGAGAATTCAATTTCGCTGAGCATGTCCTGGAGACAGTGGGGAAGTCGTTACGCCATTCGTGCAGGTCGGAACTTACCCGACAAGGAATTTCGCTACCTTAGGACCGTTATAGTTACGGCCGCCGTTTACCTGGGCTTCATTTCAGAGCTTGCACCCCTCCACTTAACCTTCAGGCACCGGGCAGGCGTCAGGCCCTATACGTCGTCTTGAAGCCGACTTAGCAGAGCCCTGTGTTTTTGCTAAACAGTCGCTACCCCCTGGCCTGTGCCCCCTCAAAGTGCTTGCGCATAGTGAGGGCCTCCTTCTTCCGAAGGTACGGAGGCAATTTGCCGAGTTCCTTCAGGACACTTCTCTCAAGCGCCTTGGTATACTCTACCTGACCACCTGTGTCGGTTTCGGGTACGGTCTATACGGTGGGGCTATTTCCTGGAACCATTTCGAAGCCATCCCAATCCGATAAGGGATGACAACACACATGATCCGTCACACACCACCAGGCCCACGAATATTAACGTGGTTCCCATCGACTACCCCCTTCGGGCTCGTCTTAGGGGCCGGCTCACCCTGCGCGGATTAGCCTTGCGCAGGAACCCTTGGTCTTTCGGCGAGAGGGCATCTCACCCTCTTTATCGCTACTCATGTCTGCATTCGCACTTCCGATACCTCCACGACCCATTACCAGATCGCTTCACAGGCTTACGGAACGCTCCGCTACCGCGTACCACATCAGTGGCACACCCTAAGCTTCGGCACGTATCTTGAGCCCCGTTACATCTTCGCCGCAGGACCTCTTGTTTAGACCAGTGAGCTGTTACGCTTTCTTTAAAGGATGGCTGCTTCTAAGCCAACCTCCTGGTTGTTTTGGAAGTCCCACATGCTTTCCCACTTAGATACGATTTGGGGGCCTTAGCTGTAGGTCAGGGCTGTTTCCCTTTTGACGACGGACCTTAGCACCCGCCGTCTGTCTCCCGCATATCACTCTTAGGTATTCGGAGTTTGGTTAGGTTTGGTAGATCTCGCGACCCCCTAGCCCATCCAGTGCTCTACCCCCTAAGGTGTTCGTGCGAGGCACTACCTCAATAGTTTTCGCGGAGAACCAGCTATTTCCCGGCTTGATTGGCCTTTCACCCCTAAACACAACTCATCCGGTAACTTTTCAACGTTAATCGGTTCGGACCTCCAGTGCATGTTACTGCACCTTCATCCTGGTCATGCCTAGATCGCCGGGTTTCGGGTCTAATACATCAAACTCTGGCGCCCTATTCAGACTCGCTTTCGCTGCGCCTACACCTATCGGCTTAAGCTTGCTTGATACATTAAGTCACAGACCCATTATGCAAGAGGTACGCTGTCAGGCCATAAAAGCCCTCCAACTGCTTGTAGGCAATCCGTTTCAGGTACTGTTTCACTCCCCTCATCGGGGTGCTTTTCACCTTTCCCTCACGGTACTAGTTCGCTATCGGTCACATACGAGTATTTAGGCTTGGAGGGTGGTCCCCCCATGTTCAGACAGAATTTCACGTGTTCCGCCCTACTCGAGTCCTGAATTCTCACTTTCGCATACGGGGCTGTCACCCGCTATGGCCGAACTTTCCAGATCGTTCTGCTAGTTGAAATTCAGGCACTGGCCTGGTCCGCGTTCGCTCGCCACTACTAACGGAATCTCGGTTGATGTCTTTTCCTCCAGCTACTGAGATGTTTCAGTTCGCCGGGTTCGCTTCACGAAGCCTATGTATTCAGCTAAGTGATACCTAACCTAATTAACCCAACACCCTGCGCTACCGCACGGCTTGGATTAATCGGGATAGGTGGGTTTCCCCATTCGGAAATCGTCGGGTCAAAGCTTGCTCACAGCTCACCGACGCTTATCGCAGCGTGCCACGTCCTTCATCGCCTGTATGTGCCAAGGCATCCACGAATTGCCCTTACCTCACGCTTGAGAGTCCACACCACCAACGACATCACTGGGTGTCCTTTCGGATCACCAACTCGGCAGAGCAGTGCGCGTTGGCCTTTGTCAGGTGCGGATGATTATAATCTCAGCCAGATTATT
>NZ_JAPZPR010000017.1:0-20638 GCF_040407565.1 Sphingomonas faeni | reverse complement strand
TTGAGGATCACGAATTCCTGATTGAGTTCGGCCTGCACCTCGTCCGGCGTCATGCGCTTGGTCGAAGTGGCCCGACCTCGTCCGCGCGCGCGCGGAACGTTCTTGGTCGGGATCCACAGGTATTTTCTGCCGGCAACTGGACGGATAGTCGCCCCACGTACGAAGCTGTCGACGATCTCCGGAGCGTTCGACCAGATGTAACCAGAGGGCGTTATGCTCTCGCGGCGCTCGGGATAGACCCGGTCCCGCCAAGTGTTCGCGAGGCGCGTGCCCAACCCGTTCGAAGTGATCTGTTCGCGCAGTTCGGCGACCGTCGGCTTGGTCGTTTCACGCATTGCTGCGGTTGCCGCCTTGGCGATGCCGCCCTCGACATCCGACATCAGGGCGGAGAAGTCGGGGATGCCGATATCGATTTGCATATCAGGTTGCGGTCGCGCCGCAGGTCCAGCCGATCCGCTCGAGGTCGAGCACCGGGTCTCCGAACAGCGTGAAGACGTCGCCGCCGGTGACCTGGCCGTCGACTATCTCGCCGCCGATCACGACGAAATCGCCGGGCTGCGGAAACTCAACGTCGGACCGCCGCAGTTCCAAAATGGTGCCGGCGTTGTCGATGACGCGGCCTTGCCCGAACCCGGTATCGCGATCTGGCGCGCTGCGGATCACACGGATATTGACCGGCACACCGTCCGCCGGCTGGAACACGGCCGCGGCCGATCCTGGCGCCATGAACAGGGCGTCGAGAGCAAGGCCGAACGGGTCCATATCAGTCGATTTTCGCCGCACGGTGCGCGCGGATTGCGGCGATGATGTCGTCCTTGCGGCTGGCGCCGGTCAGGTCGACAGTTTCGAGCGCGGCAAGCGCCTTGAGGTCGTCGACGAGCATCGCATCCAGGCCATCGCCGACCGGCTCCGCGTCGTCATGATGGTCTCCCTCAGCGTCCTCGGCATCGCCGGCGAGCACACCCGCAAGCGCGAGGCGGCTGGCCTCCTTATTCGACACGGTGATCGCGCCCTCGTGGGGATGGCGGATTTCTCCCGCCACGATCGTCGGGCCGAAGATGGTGATCTTCTTCATGGGGAATCGCTCCAGACAATGGGCGGGCGACGTGTCGCGCACGCCGCCCGCCAGTTTCCACCGGGTTAAGGGGAGGAAACCCCGGTGGGTTAGGCTGCGATCTGGCCGGTCAGCTTCACACGGCCGGTCGCATCTGCGGAGGCCGCAGCCTGCGTGAATGCGCCGATCAGGACGGTACCGCTGGCGCTGGTCGTCACCACAAACGCGGTGTTGTCCCAGTACGCCTTGGCGCCGGCGGTGACTGCGCCTGCTGCCTTGGGGAGGTCGAAAACCTCTTCCGTTACGCCGACGACGGGCGTGCCGATCGCTGCCGCAGCCGAGGCGACGGCGAAGATTGCGCCGACGAGGAACCCTTCGCCGCTGAGCAGCGCGCGAGGGGCGGTGAGGGTGAGGTTTTCACCCTTCTGCACGTAGTTCTTCATGATGCGTCTCCCTGTCCGGGCTCAGCGCTGCCGAGCCGGGACGGTTGGGGTTCAGGCCGCGCGGGCGGCGCGGATGGCCGCGACCATCGCGGGCTTGGTGGTGGCAGTGCCGAGAGCGATGCCCTCGTCCTGCGCCAGCGACTTGAGCTCTTCGGCCTTCAGGGCGTCGAGCCCATCGTCCTCAAGCTCGTCTTCCTCGCCGGGAAGGTCTTCGGGGTCGCCGTCGAGGCGCCCCGAGTCCTTCAGCTGTTCCGCCTCGACGTCCGAGACGGTGAGCGCGCCCTCAACGGGGTAGCGCACGGCTCCGGCGATAACCGCCGGGCCGATCAGGTTCACGATCTTCATCGTCTATCCTTTCGGTTTGGCTCAGTTGCCGGGGTTGCGGTAGAAACCGCGGAAGTCGATCGTCGCGGCGCCAACATCGAGACGAGCCTTCGTCTTGATGCCATCGACATCGAAGCCGGCCTGCGTCTCGATGAAGACGCCTTCCTGACCTTCGAGGTGCGAGAGTTCGATCGTGTCGATCGCGCTGGGATCGGCGATCAGATACCAGCTGTTGTCGATGATCCGCGGCTCGACGATCAGCTGCAGCTTGCCAGCGAACGGATTCACGTTCGACGTCTGCTGAGCGGTGACGGTGGTCAGGAACTGCTCCGCCTCCGTCTGCTTGCCCGGGCCGACGACCAGGAATACCGGGCGCACGGTGATGAACCCACCTTCCGCCGACTTCTGCTGGGCCATCGCGGTGCGGCCTGCGGTGACCGATGCGACGGTGATCGCCGCGCCGGTGCCGAGGTTGCCGTGCTGCGCCGAGAAGAGCGCGTAACCGTCGCCCATCGTCGGGTTGCTGATGATGATACCCCAGACGAGATCGCTCTCGAGGTCTCGCGCCTTGAACCCGAACTGGGTCGGGATGCGCGAGAAGAGGCGCTTGTCATCGTTGATCAGCGCCTGGCGGGTGATCGCGATGATGCGCCCGTAGGTCTGCAGACGATAGCTCATGCCGGTGTCGGACATCGCGCCGTAGGTGAACTCGGCGTTTTCGCGAACGAGCAGCAGCGAAGGGGCATCGCCCAAGCCGATGATGTTCGTGTCCTTGAAGTCCGGCAGTGTGCCGCGCGTGACGATCGGGCCGAAGGTCTGCGGCGCGATGTCGTATGCGGCTCGAACGCGCTTGCCGGCTGCATTGGACAGTGCATTGGCAAAGTCGCTGGTCGTGTGAGCGCCGTAGCGCAGACCGAGGGCGGCGCCCGCGATCTCCAGTTTATTGCCGCCGAACACACCGATGCCGGTACGCGTGCAATAATCACGCGCCATTTCCATCATCGACATCCCGCGGAACTCGCGGGCGGCTGCGGCGTCCGCTTCGGGGACCGTTGCGTTTGGGTCGGCCCGCAGGATCACGGCCGCCTCGATCGCGCGGCGATAGCCGTCGTTCTCGGTGCCGCTACGGCCGGCGCGGGCGTCGATCGTCGGAAGTGCGCGCGCTTCGATCAAGCGATCGGAGATCGCGCGCTCGAAGTCGATGGCGGTCAGGGGCGTCGCTTCGTTGCGGACGATCAGTTCGCGGGCGAAGGTATCGCCGAGATCCGCCGAGCGGCCGCAGCGCTCGAAGATGACCGTTGCGGTGACGGTTGGTGCGGACCGGTTTTCGATGACGGGCGCCGGCGACGGATCGGCGACGGGCTGGACGACCGGCGCGGGATCAGCCGCCGGCACGATCACGGGATCGGGCATTGTGTTCTCCGTATTGGGAGCGGCGGCGCCGCGGATGGTGCAGGGGTGATCGCCGCCCTGCGCGGCACTCCGCTGACGCACTTGCGCCGCGGCATCGAAGGGCACCGTGACGAACGAGAGCTCGACAGGCTCCCAGTCCGTCGCCAGCATGTGGGGATACTCACCCTCACGCTCGGTGCGTTGAAACTCGAATACGTTGTAGGACACGCTCAGCGAGCGAATGTGCCCGTCGATGATCTTGGCGACGGTATCGGCGACATCGGGGGTGCGCGCGAGGCGGACCCGGCAAAGGCCCTCGCCGTTTTCGATCCGGACGGTGCCCGGAACGACCGAGCCGAGCACGCTGCTGAGGCTGTAGGTGCTGTGGCTGTCTAGCAGGCACGCGCCAGCGTTGAGACGACCGAGGCGCACCGCGCCTGCGTCCATCGACAGCTCTTCGGTGTAATAGCCTCCGTCGAGCCAGTCGAAGCGGAGGCCAGCCGCGCCGATCGACCAGACGACCTCGATCGAATTGTCTTCCTCCTGATACGACGCGGGCCGGACGTCGGCCGCGCGCAGCATCGTCGGAGCATTGACGGCGCGCGTTTCCAGCGCGGGTGCGGGATCGGGCATCAGCTGTTTCCTTGTGCGGGGGCGGTCTCGCCGCCAGCGGCTTGGTTGGCCGTGAAGGGATCGCCCTTGTAGAAGAGCCCTTGCCCCTGCTGTTTTGTCAGATCGGCCTTCGTCTCGGCCATGAAGGTATCGTGATCGATCCCGCGCGAGTTCAGCAGGCTGCGGCGATTTTCCAGACCAGCCTGCATTTCTAGAATGTCAGCCTTCGCATCACCTTCGCGGTCGATCGATTTGCGCGGGGGCGGGGTCCAGCGCATCTCGTAAGACGGCGTTCTGGTTTTCCCGAACTCGTATGCTGCTTGGCAGAACCATTCCCATACGCGATCAAGCAAGACCGGGATGATCGTGTTGAACTGGCGCTCTTCGTTCGTCGCATCGAACTCCAACGCGCCGGCGCGGTACGACGAGAAGTTGACGTTCGACAGATCACCAGTCTGATGCTCGTAGGTTACGCCCACGCCCGCGGCGGTCGCCAGCAGGTTGGCCTTCAGCGCGTCGTTCAAGCCGCCGGCGGGTTTCGGATCTGCGAACTGCACATCTTCACCCGGCGCCAACGTGGTCATGGTGCCGGGCTCGAAATACTCAGCCGGTGGAAGATCGTCGCCGCGCGACTGGATCTGGCCGAACGGCTCATCGACCCAGTCGGGATTGATGCGGCGGAACCCGACGAAACAGGACTCGATCTTGCGCCGCACGAGGTCCGCCTCGAGCGCCTCGTCGATGTCGCCGAGCTTCTTGATGACGGACTCGAATACCGATCGTCCGCGCTTCTGGCCTGCCTCTTCCTGCTCGTAGAGGTGAATGACGTCCTCTGCGGGGATACGGAACGACGGTCGGCTGCGCCGGTAATCGGCTCGGGCAGGATAGAACCAGTAGCCGGTGACGATGCCCTCGACGCTGTACTCTATTCCCTCTTCGATGTTCTCGCCGACCTTGGACGTGTCGAGAAGGCCACCATCGAGAACGTCGATGCGTAGCGGGATTACCTTGCCATCTTTCACGTATCGCCGGACGATGAAGCTGTCGCCTTCGCGGAACATCGTGCGGGTCGCGAGCGCCTGCTGGCCGTAGAAGTTAAGCCGGCCCCGGTAATCGCTGACCTTGGTCCACTCGGTCCAAAGGTTCTGGAGCGCCTTGGGGCCCTTCGGTGCGCCGGTGATGCCCCAGCCGATCGTTCCGTTCAGCAGCGCCCGGATCGCCTTGCGGCCATACGGATTCTGATAGGCCAGCCGCAGCAGGGTTGCGCGATCGACCAACCGCGACGGGCGGGCATCGTTGGGTTCGCCGGTGTTCACGCCGAAGTTAGGATTGTCTTCGCGCAGACGGCGCATGTTCTCTGCGGCGCGGCTGACCTGATCGAACTGCACCCGCGCGAGCGCCCGTTTTGTAGCGTAGCGCGGCGCCACGGCCGCGATGGTCCGCTCGATAAGGTTCATTATCGACGGATCCGGCCGACGGTCGTGCGACGATGGGGCTGGCTCTGCGATGCCGCAGCGGCGAGCTCTGCCTTTACGTCAGCGCGCAGCGCGCGAACCTCGGCCAGGGAATGAAACTCGGTGCTCCGCCCATCTGCGAAGATGACCTTGCGCACGCCGGTGAGCATGGCCGAATCGAGCTTGTCGAGATCGGATTGCTGGAACGCCATTAGCGCCTCCTGGTCGTAAACGGGTTCGGCTTCCGTGTCGGAGCCGTCTTGGCGGCCGGGGCCGCGGACTTCGTTACCGTCTTGGAGCCGCCCGGCTTGGGCAGCCGGGAGGCTGGCACTGTCGGCTTGGGCGGCACGACGATCTCGACGGGCCGCTCATTCTCGCCGCGCACCTTTGCCCAGTGCGCTTCGGTCCAGCGGTCGACGCCGAGCGAGAATGCGACCGCGCGGGCATAGACCGCGTTATCGAGCGCCTCGTTTCGATCTCGTGTCTTGTGCCATTCGTTGCGGAAGCCACCGTTTCGGAGCCGGATTATCCGGAGCTCTTCGGCGACCAACTGCTTGATCCATTCGTCGGGCGTGCCGTCGGGCAAATACACGTAGCCGTCTGGATACGCCTCGCCGTCGACCGGCTTTTCCAGTTCAAGCAGCCCGAACAACTCGCGCTTCAGCATTGACGTGCCGATATTCCACAGCCTGACGCCGCGCTTCATTTTTCGGCCGTTGACGGTGACATCCTGCCAGCTCGGTGAGCCGATCGGCTGGTTTGCGGTGATGGCGTGCCGACCTTTGACCGCCATCGCGAAGCCCGGATGACGCCGAGCCCAGCTGTAAACTTCCATGGTGCTATCACCGTCGCCGGAATCGATGGCGACCCTAGCAAGACGAAGTGATCGCCCATCCTCGGTTATCCAGTCGCGCGCCACTTGCTCGTCGAGCTTCTTCCAGGTCGCCTTGTCCGAAATGGAGCCGAAGACTTCGATCCGCTCCACGAACTCACGGCGTCGCCCGGGGCCGAACGCCCAGATGTCCATGTCTATGCGACCGCCGCCGCCGCGCTGGACGTCAGCGGCACCTATAAGCAGACCGGCCTTCGCCGACGGGGTGCCGAGCCGCATGGACTTCTCCCGGCGATCGTACAGGCGCTGCCATTCTGGCGCTTCGCCGCGCTCTGCCCATGCCTCGCCGAGAACCTGGTTCACCCAAGTGCGCAGGAGGTTGGGGTCTTTACGGACCTCCATAAACTCGCGCGCGATCTCCAGCCACGCGGCGCCGGGGTGCTGGCTATACGCCGCCCAGATGTGGAAGGAGCGATGCCGGGGAAACGCGATCGCGTTGTGAGCTCGCCACTCGCCGTTCTCGTCCATCCAAGGCTTCTCGGCCTCGTCGATCTCACAGCCCTGCTCGCACTGATACCAAGCGCGCGTCGGATGCTCCTTCGGTTCCCATCTGATTCCTGCGCCAGTGCCGTCGCCGAACACCAGCGTTTGAACGTGTCCGCAATGCGGGCAGGGGACGTATCGGAATTCCTGACTGCCCTGTTCGAACAAGGCGTCGATCCGACTGAAGCCTTTCACCTTCGGCGTCGAACCGGCAGCGCTGAAGCGCCGCGGCGATGTCAGGTTGCGCTTAAAGGCGAGGCGGGCGGGGTCGCCCTCTTCCTTGGTTGCCCAGGGGTATCCGTCGCACTCTTCAAGAAACACGTCGTCCGCGGTGACGCGGCGAAACTCTTTCGGGCTGTTAGCGCCCTTGATCTGGATCCAGCCGCCTTTGTACCGCTTGGCCCTGATCTGGTTGTCGGCGTGCCGCGGCTTAAACGTCGCGACCTTCCGCACGACGGCCCATTGCAGGACCGGGTCGAGATCGTCCCGGCTGAACTTCTCCGCGTCATCGATCGTGGGCTGATAGATCAGCGTCCGCGCGGGATCGTGAGCGATGCGCCACGCGACGAAGCACTGCAGGATCGTCGAGTAGCCAATGCGGCTGCTCTTTCGGACCGATAGCTGCGACGTCTCGGGATCGGTGAACGCATCTGCGATATCCGCCTGAAACGGGAATGGCCGGATCCTCGCCCCGTCATCGGAACGGGCGTGCTCGGTCATGAACTTGGAAAGCGGGGGCCGATCGCGCGGCTTGCATGCCGCCAACCAACCCTGCGCGAGCGCTACACCGTGAGCGCCGGGGGCGCTGTACGGTTCAGTTACCTCCGTCGTCGTCGGGCTCGTCGTCATCAAAGCCCCCGCCGCGCGCCTCTTCGATCCGGGCCATGCTCAAGTCGGTGAGGACGTTGTTGATCTCGGTATCGATCCGAGCGCGGAGTTTGACGTCGCCTTTGCTGACGCGGGAACCGACCTGCTGAAGCTGGGCGACGATCATGACGATCACACCGGCACCTGCGGCAACCATGTCTGGCAGAGAAGCAAGCTCGCGCCTGCGCTCCGCGTTATCCATTGCCTTCGCGTCGGCCTGCTCTTTCGCCAGGCGCGCGCGCTCATCCTCGAGGTTCAGGCCATCCGCATTGTCGCCTGCCTTGCCGACGCGGAAGTTGACGAAGGCCTCGACGTACTGCTCGGCGGTTTCGCCGGGACGGGGAAAATCCCCCGCCTGCATACGATCGCGAACCCAGCTGTCGGACATGCCGACGAGCCATGCGACGTCAGCGCGCGTCAGGGTGACAGTGTCTAGACTTGAAATTGCCGCCTCCCGTTATTTGCGAACGGCGGAAAACTGCCAAAAACTATACTTAGGCGGCGGCACTTAGGACGATCTCGCGCCTAGAAACTTTCCGCGCCTTTGCCCCCCGTATACACCGGGAGGCCCGGAAGGACCCAAGGGGGTCGTCCCACGATGTGGGATGACTGGGTCGAGGCCGGTCGATGCACCTCGAAAATCACCTCAGGTGAGAGGGTTAGCTCTCACGGTTTGAATACTCGGGGCGCTCAGCGCCCCCGCACGGCTGCCCGTAGGTCGATCGCGGCTTGCTCAGCCTGCTCGATCAGGCGCTCGCTGCGGCCCTGGTGACGTGACCCTGAGGCCATATCCTCGGCGATACGCAGTACGCGCATGCCGATAGCTTCGACGACCTCAGCTGTGGTGCTGCGCACGTGTACGGAGGAGACGGGCTGCGTCGATGCCATGGTGCCTCCGTCATGGTCTGGCCTTATCGGGTCGGTCGGGTCCGCACGGGGGAGCAGACCCGACCGGGACAGGGAGGTTTGCACCTGCGCTGTCCGACTGAGCGCTTGGCGTACCGCTATGCCCGTGAGCAGCGGCGCCATACGACCAGAATAGTGGCGCATGGGAGGCAGGGGCATGGCTGCCATCCTCCCGATACTTCCGGACTCTCGCCGGCTGCGCCCGTAGGCTCTACGTCATGTGGCTCAGATACGACAAAGCCCGCACGATGGCGGGCTAAGCGAGCGCACAACGTGCACAATGACTACCTGCCGGAAATGTACCGAGCCGTCAAGCGATTGCTCTCAGCCCATCGAGGGCGAGGGTGAGGGTGGCATAGTCCCGAGCGCTGGCCTGAGCCTTGGCACGATGGGCGGTGATGATGCTGTCCAGCCAGGCGGGGCCCTGATCGGGGTTCGGGTCAATGACCAGCTGATCGAATGCGCGGCGCACCGCACGGTTGCGGCCGCACCGATCGAGGACGTCGAGGGTGGTGAGCAGCGAGGCCTCACGCATCCGGTCGCGTTCGTCCCGGTCCTCTTGGCTCATGGGCTCGCCAATCGCGTCCTGCGGCTGAAAGCGTGCTAAGCTATCCGGGGTGAGGGTGACGCCCAGCGTTGCCCAGTATCGCCGGGCCACACTACGCCCGGCGTTAAGCAGGTCCTCGGCTTCCTGCCCTGAGCCGAGCAGGCCGGTGATGTAGGCGCGGCCGATCGCGTCGCAGGTGTGCGTCTCCTGCTTGCCGCGGCGGGTCGCATCAGGCGTGGCTTCACCGACATCGTTGGCTGGTAGCCCGAACTCTGCGCGACGCCGCGCGACGCCCAGACACGGGCCGACGTTCACCGGCGCGCGATCACGCTTGCGACCCGACGCAGACCGAGCGCCCTTAGGCTGGCCCTTGCTCAGCTTCCCCTTCATGCGGCCCATCGTCCTACCCCTTGCTCTTATAGATATGTGTCATGCTGCCATCTGCTCGGGAGGCTGCTCGATTTGGCCGAGTGCTTCGTCGACCTGGTCCTGCGTGATGAAGCCGGCCTTCACGCCCATGCTAATGAACTCGGGCTTCAGCGCGCGGATCTGGTCCGCGGTGATCGGCGGGGCTTCGGTGGTCACCTCGCGCCGCCCGGTCCGCATGATCGCGCGCGCGCGGCGGATCGCGGACTCTTCCGGGCTGACCCACTTCGCCATACGCTCCTTCAGCTGGTGCACGGTCGGCATCCAGTCGAGCTCGTCGAGGCAGCGCCGGCAGGCATAGGCGAGTGCGCGCTCGTCGTAGCCAGCCAGCATGGTCTTGTAGGCGTTCAGCTTCAGGTTGCCGGTGAGCTCGTCCGTCGCTTGGCTTGGCAACGCCGCAGACAGGCCGCCCAGCGACTGCCGGATGCAACGCTCGTCAGCGGGCTGGGCAATCGCAATGGCACGGGCGACGGGCTCGATCAGCGCGATGTCCTGCTCGCTAAATACGGCGGCGGGCTCAAACGCTCTGCCGAGCACGGTCATCACGTTCGGCGTCAATGATGGCATTGAGGAAACCGTTGTTGCCGCGTCGTTGCTGATCAGGTCGTTGGCCATTGCGGAGTGCCCTTTCGATGAAACTGGTTGGATCGATCGCGCCTTCGCGCTGCGCTGCGCCGAGAGCGGCGATCACTGAGGGGGTGCCGTGGTCTCGCTTCCACTTGCCGAGTAGCTGCCGCGCCTTCGGTTCGAGGACGCCGGCGCGGGCCATCAGCGAGATACCCCCGTCGAACATGACCTTGTCCGGATCGACGATGACGGGCAGGGCGGGCGCTTCGGCGCCGGAAGCGTCAGCTTCCGAACCTATGTCTCCCTGTCCCTGTCCCTCTCTCTTTCCCTTGGTGACGTTGTCGCGAGGGACGAAGTCGTCTGTCCCGAGGGACACAAAGGGGACAGACGCGGGATGGTTGAGGGACAGCCAATCGCCGAACAGGGGACGAGGTTCGCGCTCAGAGGGTGTTACGCCTGCGCGGTCGTTCCGCTTCTTGATCGTCGCGCATTCGGTCCGGTAGCGCTGGCGAAGCTTGCCGTCCCAGCCCGCCATGACCTGCTCGGCGATCACTGGGTGATATAGGCGCCCGTCATCGCATGTCACGAACCCCCGGAGCGCGTCGCGCCGATGTTTGCGGAAGGTGCGAAGGTCGCGCCCCAGGCCGCATAGCTTCGTCAGGACCGCGTCATTGTCGGGCAGCGATCCGGCTGGCAACTGATGCCACGCGGCAGCCCAGAGCAGCACCGCATACCAGCACCCCTCCGGATCGCCTTCTGCGGCGAGGTCGCTGTCCCGCAGGCGCGCGACGTGCAGGGGCATGAACGGGAAGTCCTGAAGGTCCGCGTCGGGTGGCGTCAGGGGGGCTGGCTGGGTCACTGCGCGGCGTCCTCAATGGAAAGATGTTGCCGGGTTTCGGAAAGAGATTTCCGGCCGTTCCAGACGAAAGGCATCTGCTCGGCGCCCTCAGGCAGGATCCAGAGGTGTCGCATGTTGGCGACGTTCACGATCAGGCGCTCGGGCGGGAACACCTCGATCGCGACCCGGTCCGGATACCCAGCCTCAGCCTTCAATCGTTGCAGGTCGTCCCATGTGATGTCCTCGCGGAATCTGTTCTGTCGCTCGTCCCATTCGGTGCGGTTGACCGACAGACGCAGCATTTCGCCCTCGCCGAACACCTGTACGAGGAAGCCGCGCGACCGGAGCACATCGACACGGATAGATCCCTCGGACGCGATTGCAGGCCAGTCGGCGCTGGGCACTGGCGCCAGTCCGACCGGCCACGCGAGATTGTCGCGCTTCATCCGTCGCAACTGCGATGCCGTCGGCTTCATGACCGCGCCTCTGCGCGCAGCTTGGCGGCATGCTGGATCATTGCCGCGGCGCGCGCGTCGAGCGCATCAGCCGCCGCGCGCAAGTCTTCGCATGAGACGCCGCGCTCGGAGTCTGTCTTCTTGCGCAGGCTGCGTGGCTGGATGCCCAAGGCGTCGGCGAGAGCCTTGGCGCTACCGAGCAGCACGCCAGCCTGCATCAGTCCGACCATGCGAGGGACGGACAGGATATGAGACGTATGGGCCGCTTTAGCGGTTCGCCTAGCAGCCAGCCGCTTGGCCCTGTCCTCTGCTTCTTGCCGCCGCCGCGCATCCCCCCGTGCGCGCATCGCCGCGTCTAGATCGGCGACGGTCGATAGATGAGCCGGTTTAGCGGACCTGCTAAGGGTTTCGGCCTGCATGTCAGAGCATCCCCGATGCGACGCCGCCGAGCGTGTGCGCTGGGCCGGCAGTACGGAAGTCGGGCGCATCCATGACCGCGGCACCGGCGGCGATCCGCGCCATCTGGCGTTCGAAGGTGTCGGGCTCCGCTTTCGCCCGGCGCTTGCTGGCGGCGATGTCCTGCTCGACCATCCGTCGCGCCTCGGTCGCACCATACTCGCTGCGTAGCTTCTGGTATTCGGCCAGCCGATCGGCGGGGCACCATGAGAGGCGCTTGTCGACGCGGGCGCGGTGGTGCGCAGACCAGTCATAGTCGCCGCGGGCGTGGAATGCCCGGAAGGACGCCGCGCCCAACTCCCTACGGCGCGCCGCGAGCTCGGGGTTCTCGGCCAACTGCTTCAGGGCGGCGTCGCTCATCGCCTTTCGGGCAGCAGGATTGGCGTAACGAGCCTTCAAGGCCGCGCTGCGCTTCGCCCTGATCTCAGGCGTCCGGTTCATCGTGCGCGTCGCGGCATCGCGTCGGGCGGCATAGGCCGGGTCCGCATGCATGATCCGCATCGCGCATGGCTTGCAGCGACCACTCTTGCTGTATTTGCCGATCGTGCCCGGGCAGTCGGAGCAGGTGCGGATCATGCTGCGATCCCCAGAGCAGGCCGCGCTGACGCGATGCGCCGGTCGGCGATCGCCGCATATTCGGGGTTCAGTTCGATGAGGGTCGACGCGAAGCCTAGCGACTCGGCGACCAGGCCAACGGTTCCAGCACCGCCGAACGGATCGAGGACATGGCCTGGCACCCGAGGGAAGGTGGCGCAGATGGGGCCGCATCCCTCCACCGCGCCGCAGCAGCCGCAGACGGTCGGTGGTACGCCAGCCTTAACGCAGCGCTCGGCGAGCGCCGGGGGGAACGTCGCGAAGTGGGCATCGCGAAAAGCTCGAGGCGCGATACGCCATACGTTACGCGCATTGCGGGTTTCGCCGGGCATGTTGCAGAGCGCCGCGTCGAAGCTGGCGTTGTTCTTGATCCCCGAACCGGGCGCCGCGGTCTTTCGCGATACCGGTACGCGATCGACGTTGATCCGGGAGTTAGGCCCGATCGCTTTTGCGGATCCACGGACGACCGCTTTCATAGGCCGGTCAGCGCGTGAGCCGCCATTGGCTCGCAGCGATCCGGCCTGAGCAGCTACGTCCTGCGAGGCTCGCGCATGCGTGTTAGGGCTGCACTGCTCCCGGATCGCTTCATGGTTGTAGAAGTAGTCCTCACCCTTGGTGAGCAACCAGATCTTCTCATGCGCCGACGTGGGGCGGTCGTAGACCGATTCCGGCATCGGATTCGGCTTATGCCAGATAATCTCCGACCGAACGTACCACCCGTCCTCCTGGAGAGCGATCGCGAGCCGGTTCGGGATCATGCACAGATCCTTGGGCTTCAGCACCCCGCCGACGGTCGAGAATGGCTTATCGCGAAACGCGCGGTCGTCAGTGCCATCGGCCTTGTAAGCTGCGGCTGACTTACCGTTCGGCGCGGCGGCGTAGCAGTCGCCGTAGTTAAGCCAGACGGTACCGTGCATCTTGAGCACGCGTCGGACTTCCCGCATCACGTCGACGATCACCTCGAGATGTTCGCCCAGCGTTGGCTCGAGCCCGATCTGACCTTCGACGCCGTAATCGCGGAGGCCCCAGTATGGGGGCGACGTTACGACGCAATCGACCGACTGCGACGGAAGCAGCCGCAGCTGCTCGCGCACGTCACCGATCATGATCCGGCTTTCGGCCGCCAGCCGCAAAGAACCGTCCGCAGAACCGGGCTCAACCGGCGCTGCGCTATTGAGCGCTGTCATCGTTAGTCTCCGGATATTACAACAGGTTAATCGGTTTCGAGGAACGCCATGGCGGCATCCATCGCGGCTAAAACTTCCATCTGCTCGCGGATCTCGCGCCGAATTTCGCGCGCATCCGACCGGCTGACGTGGTTGTCGGCAAGAGCGCGGCAAACCGCCTGAGAGACGTCGCCACCTTCCTTGGCATGTCGACCGATCAGGCTGAGCAGTTCCGCGCTGGTCGCTGGGACCTCGGGCAGCTTGACGAGCACGAAGCCCATCGTCGCAGCCAGGGCGCGTGTGACGTGGGGCCAGCCGTCGCGATCGCGCGCCAGCGGCTCGAGGTCGGCGATCACGTCGAGGGCCACGAAGCTCTCCGGCTTGTTCACCGACTGGTTATCGCCCAGCGCGGACTTGCCGACGCGGCAGAAGCCCGATGCAGCCTCCAAGCCACCGACGCCCTTGAGCATCTCGCCCGTGGCGCGCTTCAGGTTCAGCTTCTCCGGGGTCACGCTACGTCACCCGCCGGAAATCTCGGCGAGGGTTCCGCATGACGGACAACCCGGTCGCGGCGCATATGATCGCCATGACGTGCAACCCCATCCATGCCACCCTGATCTTCCCAGACCTGGCGACCGTAGCGGTGTGTGTTGCGGGTGTTGACGAAGATGGACGCCGCGATCGTAGCGGCAATGCCGAACAGGAACGCCAGCGCCGCGGCAACGACCGACGTGCCCGCCAGCATCGACAGGACCACGACGAACGCCAGCAGCATCACCAGCAGGACGACGAAGAGAACAGCACCACGCATCAAACGGCCTTTCGATCAGGAGAAGAACCCGCCCCACCAAAGGAGCGAGATGCAGATGGCTGCGGAAATAAGAGCGGTGCCGAGGTCGTAAGTCCCGGTGCGCGGCTGGCCGTTCTTGCTGGCGTGAAGACACACCGAGAGGAAGAACAGCGCGAGGTAGATGCCCTGAGGCCAACCGAGGTTCATGCTGCTTTCCGATCACGAGAGGGGCAGTCGGGCGAGAGGCAGGCGCGCACGGCGCCCTCGCCGACCTGGTTGCAGCGCGTGCAGTGGCGAACAACCACCGCCGGCACTTCGGCGTACTCAGGCTCGCTGACCGCAAACCCGGCAACGCACTTGCCGTTGAGCAGCATCACGACCGATGGCGCCGCCGAGACGCGCGCGCTCATCTCGAAGGGAAGGGTGAGCAGCATCTATGCCGCTTTCTTCTGTTCTATCGGGGTGGCCGGAACGCCGAACGGAAAGACCACGTCGTGCGCGGTGATGATGTGCCCTGCATTACGCACCTTCTCAATCACCATCGGTTGCTTGGTTGACGGAATGCGCCGCGCCGTCTTCCAGCTTTGGACCGTTGATGGCGGCTCGCCGATCATGTCAGCTACTGCGCGAGTGCCGCCGAGCCGGGCGAAAAGGTCTGTATCGCTGGTCATGGGAGCATGATGTACGAAATAGTCGCACGTAACGCAACGACTATTTCGCGCATACAAGATGCGAATTTTTCGCTTTGTAACGAAATGCCCAACGCAGCACTCGACCTCAAGGCGCTCCGCAATCGGACCGTCCCCAAGATCGCATCACGCACGGTCGCCGACGAGCTCGGCATACCGCAATCGACCTATGCGTCGATGGAAGACCCCGCCAAAAACAAGAAGCCGTTCCTGTCTCTGCAGATCGCGAAGCAGCTAGCGCCAATATTTGCGGCGCGAGGCGTTAGCGAAGCGGACACTCTACGGCTAGCTGGTGTCACAGGCGAGCTAACCGAGCAGTTTCGGACCTCGAAGGTCGAACCACCTCTCAACGTAGACGATGATGAGTGGGTCGCGGTCACTGGTTCCGTCCAGGCGGGCATATGGCGAGAGCAGTCCGACTGGAGCAGCGCAGAGCGTTACGACGTGAAATTTGGGCCGTCAGTTAGACCCGGCGCTGATCGGTTCGGCCTACGGATGGAAGGTCTGTCAATGAACAAGACGATCCTACCCGGATCAGACCTTGAGTGCTACCGGATAGGCAGGGGCGGTATCAACGCTGTCCCAGGGACCTTGGTCATTGTCGCGCGCAACGCACACGACCTGGTCGAACTGACGTGCAAGCGGCTGGACATGGTCGACGATGAATGGGTGCTACGCTGCGAGAGCACCGAGCCAGAGTTTCAGGACCTTATCCCGATTGGGAAGCCTGACGAAGGCATGTTCACGGACGAAGAGATACGCGTGGTCGGTATCGTCGCTTCTGCGAAACAGGATTTGGCGCCGCCGGGCTTCGGGACGAGGCGCTACCGACACGTGTAAGTGTGCGAAATAGTCGTTGACGTGTACGAACTAATCGCACATAGGTAACCCAACAGGCCATCCCGGCTTGTTGGGAGACGATCGTGGCCGAGCAGGCTTCTTCAGATTGGATCGAGTGCGACGGCTCCGGGTGTCCGGTGTCGGATCTCGCGCGGGTTCAGGTGCAGTTTCGTGCCGACCGCGATCGCAAAACCGCCGAGCGCAACTCGGGGCCTGAGGGCAACACTGCCCACGTCTATTCGGACAGCTGGACCTATCCGGCGACCTCTGAATCCCCCGTCGACATCGTTGCATGCCGGGTGGTCGCATGAGGCCCCCGAAGAGCGCCTTTCGTAAGATCAAGCCGAAGCGCGCCGGTCGCCCTGAGTGGAAGCGCGCTGAAGATTTCGGCCTGTTCCTTCGCGGACTTCCCTGCGCCTGTCTCGGAAAGAACCTCTGGTGCTCGGGGCCGGTTCAGGCCGCGCACGTCGACCATGCAGGGAAGGGCACGCGCGACGCGAAGGGTGCCTCGACGAAGGTCGCTGACCGTTTCATGCTGCCGCTGTCGCTCGAGTGTCACCGCCAACAGACGGACGTCATAGGCTGGCCAGAATTCGAGAAGACGCTGCCGATGAAAGACGCGGAAGCGCTGTCCGGCATCTACTGGACCGAGTTTCTTGCAACGCCCAAGGGCCGCGATTGGCTACGGCAAGCGGCAGAGCGTGGCGATAGCGTGAGCGTCGCAGCATGACCGCGCGCACCATCAAATCATGCGACGAGGACCTCGACCAGGTCCTGTACGACCTCGATGGCCACCTTCACCTGCTCAGCATCGCCGAGCACGAAGAGAAGCGGATCCACTCGACCAGCGGGCCCCTCAAGGACTTCGCGCTCGCCAAGGCACGCGCCGACAATATTCGGACCCAGATCAGCTACGGCGCGCGCAAGCTCGGGCTGTCGCACTACGAGGTCCGCGTGCTCGGAGTCGCGCATGAGGTGCTCAAGAAGCGGATGGGCCGGCGCCCGAACATCGAGCAGTTGCACAACGCGGTCGAGATCGTCGCGCACACGAACGCCTGCGCCGCCCACGAGGCTGAGATCCTCCGCATCGAGGCTGAATACGCGGAGCGCTTGGCAAAGCGTGACGAGCGCAGCGCGGCTGGCGCGATCGCGTATCTGAGGAAGGTGGCATGAAATCGCCCGTAGAACGCGTCATGGGCGCTGTCATCGGCCGTCAGCCAGCCACGTTCCTCATCACGCCGTCAAAGCCGCGGCCAGCCTGGTACGGCACGATCGAGGGCGGCGAGAAGACGGGCTTCGGTGGTCACAGCATCATCGGGGGGCAGCGGTTCACGAACGAGCAGGCGCGGGAGTGCATCAGCCGCGGGCTGGACGTGCTGACCGCCCCGGCAATGACGGTGCGCCGCAATGTCGGCATGCTCGAGCTCTTCCTGGGCACGCGCGGGATACCGCCGGTCTACGAGTTCCAGTGCCCGATCATTCGCAAGCTGGCTGACGGCCGGGTCCGCGTCATTGCCCCCAGCGGTGCCGAGAAGATCGTCGAGGGCGATGGCTGGACGTCGCCCGCCCGGTCGCGGCGACGTGCGGCATGATGCGCCCGCTTCCCCCGGTCCCCGACCTCTACGGTCGCGCGGATCCCGAAACCCTCACCGAGCTCATGCTCGCAATCCTCAATCGAAAGGCCCTTCCATGACCTGGCATATCGCCATGCACGCCCTTGGCTGGGCCTCGCTGATCACGATCGCGGGCGTCTCGCTGGCGATCATCGCAGATTCCCTCGTGCCGAACCGGCGTCGCATCTGGGACACCGCCTGCGGGCGCCCCTGGCCGATCGCGCGGCACCCAACTTCCCCGACTGCCTCGGTCCTGCCCCTCAGGACTCGTCACCAGCTGCGCACCGTCGAGGCCGACGCCCAGCCAACCCATGAGGCCGCGTGATGGGCAGCCAGTATCGACGGGTCGAGATCGCCCCGGGTCATTCGCTGTTGGCGAACCTGGCGCCCGGCACGCCCACGGACGGCGACCGCGTCTTGGTCAGCGTGCGCGGCCGCGGTCGCATGTACGTGCCCGCAGCGCGCTGGAACGCAGCCGAGGTGCATCGTGGCTGACGTCGCCGACATGGCGAACGACGTGGCGCAGGCCGCGCTCGACCGCAACATCCGCGCCGCGGGTGCGCCCATCGCCATCGGTGCGCCCGGCGAATGTCGCGAGTGCGGCAACGATAGCCCGCGCCTCGTCATGGGCCGCTGCGCTCCCTGCCGTGAACCTAAGAAGGGATATGCCCGTGGTTGATCAAGCCCCCGACGTCACGCGCGAAGACGCGCTGGTCTTCGCCGACGAGGCCTTTCGAAATCGCGACATCAGTTTCAGCGGCAGCGACGTGGTCGACATGACCGCCGCGCTCGGCAGTTTTCTAGCTCGTCGCCTTCCTTGCAAGTCGGGCGAAGGTGCGGGGGAGAGCGTTCGCGATGCGGCGACGAAGCTGCTGGCGGCGGTTGATACGCGCAACATGCGCGGTCGCGACCATGTGCCGTCGATGCGTGACGAACAGACTGCCCGCGCACGGATGGCTAAGGCGCTCGCTCTCACTCCCGATGCCACCCAGACGCGAGAAGCGGAGTTCCTTGCGGGGTTCGACGCGGCAACGAAACTGCTCGATGATAGCTTTGCGCTCGCTGACCCTAAGTGGCCCGAACATCGCCGCGCCGCCCTCAACGCCCGAGGTGGGGCATGAGCGGGGGCAAATGGGCGTGGTGGGCTGGCCGCGACTGCGAAGAGTTTACCCTCGCCGGACCATGCCTGACGCGCGAAGACGCCATCGACGAGGCCTACGGCAGCACCGATCCCGGCGACACGATCTACCTCGTCGAAGCTATCGCGGACGATGAGGTCGACGAGATGACGGGCATGTATCCGTTCGTCGCGCAACGTAATTCCAGCCACGTCATCCGTGACGAGGACAAGGAGCCCTCCGCATGACCCCCAATCCCAACCCGAGCCCCGAGTTGAACACCGATCTAGCCGTAGCGAACGGCCGCGCGTGTGCCGAAGACCACCGCCCTCTGCAGACCAGCAATCCGTACCGCTCGGGATCGCGCAACCATGCTGCGTTCATACGGGGCGATGAGGCCAAGGCTAACGATTGCGGAGGTTCGGCATGACCGAAGCAAATTTCGACGAGGCGGGGGCTGTTGCAGACGTGGCGGCTAAGCTGACGGATGCGCAGCGGGCGGCGTTGCTCGCGGCGTTTCGTTTCATCGATACGCAGGCAGGTATCCTCAACGGCATGCCAAACGAGCCGAGCGGGGACATCGTCGATGACCCTGACGAGATTGCCCTGACGCTTTCTGGCGCATTCGGCATCCCGTTCGATGAATGCTGGCCTGAGAACCTTGCCCAGAACCTTGAGCAGGGGGCGGCGGCATCATGAGCGCGGCACCGTATTGGCCGCGCATGCTCAAGCGATCGACGGCCGCCCAGTATTGCGAGCTCACCCCGCAGCAGTTCGATGCCGAGGTCTATGCTGGCCGCCTGCCGATGTCGGTAGCTATGGCCGGCGGGCCGCGGTGGGACCGCGCCGCCCTGGACACGAGCCTCGACGAGATGTCGGGCGGGAGCAACGACTGGCGCAAGGATCAACCGGGGCTGCGCAGTGCCGCATGATCTCCCCAAATACGTGAAGAGGGTTCGTTCCAAGGGGCGCGAGTACCTGTACTTCGACACCGGCAAGGTGGTCGACGGGAAGCGCCTGATGACGCGCCTGCCGCCGCTTCGGTCGATGGAATTTGGAGGCAGCTACGCCGCGCTGATGGGCCACCGGAATCGCAAGACGAGGTCTGCGCTGATGACTGTTCCGGTGCTGGTTGATCTGTACCAGCGCGGAGCGGCCTATGGCGCGCTGGCGACCGCATCGCGCAAGCTCTACGACATCTACCTGCGACGACTGGAGAAGGCGCTGCCGACCGCGCCTGTCACCGGCATCACCCGCGGCGACATGCGCACTCTGCTGGACAAGATGGCGGTAACGCCAGGCGCGGCGAACGCATTCCTCCGTACGAGTGGCGCGCTGTTCGCTTGGGCCGTCGAGCGCGAGCATATCGCGAAGAATCCATGCGACGGTATCGCGCCGATGGCAGGAGGCGAGCACGAGCCATGGCCCGCCGGCGTGCTGCGCGCAGGCTTGGCCGCGGAGGACGCCGCCGTGCGTCTGCTCGTGAACCTGCTCTATTACACGGCGCAGCGGCTCGGCGACGTGCTTGGGATGCAATGGTCGGACGTCGAGGACGATCGGATCACGGTCGTCCAGGACAAGACCAAGAAGCCGATGAAGATCCCGATCCACAGCGCGCTCAAGGCTGAACTGGCAACGCGATCGCAAAGCGAGGGGCCGATCTGCCTGACGATCCACGGCAAGCCGATGCGCGATGACAACGCCCGCAAGATCCTGAAAGCGTTCTCAGCATCCGCCGGAGCGCCGAGCGTGCCGCACGGCCTGCGCAAGAACGCGGTGATCGCGTTACTCGAGGCGGGCTGTTCCGCTGCGCAGACCGCCGCCGTCAGCGGTCAATCGCTTCTCATGGTCGAGCATTACGCGAAGCAACGAGATCAATCAGCCCTCGCCGACGCGGCTATGCTGCGTTGGGAGAACAGAACGTAGACTTACAAACAGTGGAAAACTCCGCTCGCGACTCACGCATTTCCGCCATCTCGGGTTATCTGTAAATTAACCCGACACGGCAGAACTCTGCGCTTCTGACGCGAGAATACCGGAAAACCTCCGCTGTTTCCACCGAGACAAAGGGTGTGAAATGGAAAACCGTCAGAGCGTCATTCCAGTTAATTT
>NZ_JAPZPR010000016.1:0-63480 GCF_040407565.1 Sphingomonas faeni | reverse complement strand
CCCATCTCACCCCACCGTTTCCAGCGATTGTAGAGCGTCTTGTGCGGGCCGTAGTCGCTGGGCGCATCACGCCAGCGCAGCCCATTGCGATTCACGAAAACGATGCCGCTCAACACCCGCCGGTCGTCAACTCGCGGCTTGCCATGGCTCTTTGGGAAATATGGCCGCAGGCGCGCCATCTGCTCCTCCGTCAGCCAGTACAGGTCGCTCATCCTCAGACTCCTCACGGAGCCTGAATCAGATCGCGCCTCTCACATCAATGGGTCCTGACCCTAGCCTGATCCCCCCGATACGTCGGGCGCAGCCTTCGGATCGGGGTCTTGCGCCTTGCCCTTCGCGGCGCCCGGCTGCTTTGCGCTCATGGCGGTCAGATAAGCGACGATCGCCGGCACGTCGGCTGCGGCGACGGGGGCTTTGTAGACCTCGCGCATCTTGGTGACCTCCGCGGTCCACTGGTCGGCGGAGAGTGGCGGCTGGTTCAGCGCCATGCTCGCCGAATGACACGAGGTGCAGTTCGCATTGATGACGTCGGCATGCGGGCCGGCGGGATATTGCCCTTCGTCGGTTGGGAGATCGACCGAAGTGGACGCCAGCGAGAAGCCGCGCGCCGAGACGCTTGGCGGCGGTGGTGCGGTCGGGGCGGCAGGCGGCGGGGCGACGCGGCTGTTCGGGGCACCAATCGCGAGCAGAAGAACGACGGTCGCGCCGACGAACCCGAACGACAGCGTGCCGATGGAAGGCGTTTTCATGGGGGAGCGCTCCTCAGCCGACGACGATGTTGGTGGTTTCGATGTTGCCGCGCATGAACCCGCCCGGGTTCCAGATCGGCGTCATCGGCTGCGCGATGCCGGCGGTGTTCCAGCAGCGCGACATCAGCCTAGTCGGGCCCGCATGCGTGAGCGGCACCTGCGCGTCCCAGCGGCGGAAACTGTATTTGCCGTGATCGGGGCCGAGCACTGTCTTGTACCAGGTCTTGCCGTTGTCGGTCGACACATCGACCTTGGCGACGCCGCAATCGCCCCCCATCGCAATGCCGCCCAGCGGGATTGACCGGTCGAACGCGATTGCCTGCCCTTCGTCGAGGCTCGTGACCCAGCTGCGCGGGATCATCTTGTTGATGGGCACGGCCGGGAAATCCTTCTGGCCAGGCCGCACGTTCGCGCCTGGAGTGTCAGGGATCTTGTACGCCTTGGCCATCCAGTAACCGTCGTCGGGTGCGGCGAGCACCTCGATGTCGTTCAGCATCTTGACCCAATAGGTCGAATACCAGCCGGGTACGATCAGCCGGACCGGGAAGCCGTTGAGGAGCGGCATCTGTTCGCCGTTCATCCCGAAGGCGAGCATCACTTCGCCGTCGCGTGCGTGGTCGATCGACAGCGACTTGGCGAAATCCGGTCCACCCGCGACCACCGGTTGGTCGAGCGCACCGAACCGCACCGCAACCGCGCCCGGCTTCACGCCGGCGATGTCGAGCACGTCGCGCAGGCGCACGCCGAGCCATTTGGCGTTGCCCATGGCCCCGTGACGCCACTGCGCACCGGCAACGGGCGGCTGGAACAGCGCACGCGAATTGCCCGAGCATTGGTTGATCGCCGCCAGCTCGACGCGTGGCAACTTCAGCAGTTGCGCGAGCGAGATCGACAGCGGCCGCGTGACCGCGCCGTGCACCTTGATCCGGAACGCCTCGACATCGATCGCGGTGGGGATGTCAGCCCAGTGCCAGCGGACGAAGAACTGGTCGTTTGGCGTGAAGACGTCACCATTGAACACGCTCATCGGCGTTTCCAGCAAAGGCGGGTGGATACGCTGGAGGATCATGTTGCCCTTGCCAGGGAACGCACTGGTCATCGGTCGTTCCGACGGACCGCCAGGCAGGTGCAGATCGACAATGCTCTGCGCCAGCGCGGGTGCGGCGATCAACGCGCCGCTGCCGATCGCAGCCTCTGCGAGAAAGCGACGGCGGTTCGTCGCCTGCGCCAGTTTCATATCCAGGCTGTCCACCAGCATTCTCCCTTCGATGTCATGCTCTTATGCGCGATCCGTCCGACGGTCTGCCCGGTACGGGTCGATCGGATGCGCCGGTTCGATCCGGCAGGACGATCAGTTCGGCCCATCAATTGGCTTGGGCGATGCAGGGCGACACGAACAGGTTTCCGCGCCAGCCGCCTGTGACCGTCTTGGCGCCGACCAGCAGCCACATCGCTGCGAGCGCGATGGTAAGGACGGTGCCGACGATCCCGAAAAAGCCGAGCTGGAGCGTCGTGCCGAGCTTGAAGGTGGCGACCGTGTAGACGCCGAGCGGGAAGGTGTAGCCCCACCACCCGAGGTTGAACGGAATGCCCGCGCGCCAGTAGCGGATCGTGATCAGCGTCGCGAGCGCCAGCCACCACAGGCCGAAGCCCCAGAGCAGCAGCCCGGCGATCGTGCCGATCCCCTGCGCTACCGCGCCGATCTGGCCGAGGCCGTTGGCGGCGAGGATCGCGGGCGCGTCGCTGCCGAGCACCAGCATCCCGAGCGCACCGGTGCCGATCGGGCCTAGTGCGAGCCAACTCGATGCGGCCATGCTCTCGTGCGGCAGCTTGTGCAGCGCCATCCGCAGGATGAGGATCGCGAGGATGCCGAACGCGACCGGCACCGAATACGCCCAGAGGACAAAGGAGGTCGCCAGCACCACGAACTGGTGGTGCGCGTCCGCCAGATGCGGTGCGAGCAGGCCTCCGCTCGCGCCTGCGACCTCGGCCGCGACCACTGGCAGGAGCCACACCGCGGTCATGCCGTCGAGCGAATGTTCGTGCCGGGTAAACATGAGGTAGGGGATCGCTACACCGCAGGCGAGCGACATCGCGACGTCGATCCACCACAATGTCTCGGCGATCGGGATAACGCCGGCGCCGAACCGCGGCAGGCCGAACGCCAGGAACCCGTTGATGATCGTCGCGAGGCCCATCGGGATCGTGCCGATGAACATCGACACGGTGTTGTGCCCGAAGATCCGCCGCGCCTCGTGTCCGAACATCGTCCAGCGCGCGGTGTAGAGCCCGGCGAACAGCGTGAAGAGCGCGATGTTGAAGTACCACAGCGCCTCGCCGACCGGGTGCAGCGATGCGCCGACGCCCGGCACCTGCGGCAAGGCGAGCGCGAGAATGCCGGTGCCCATCGTAGCGGCGAACCAGTTGGGGGTGAACTGCCGGATCATCTCGCGCGGGGAGTCGAGCCGGCTGAGGGGCTTCAGGCCATCGAGAACGGGTTTCAGATCGGCGGTCACTTGCCAGTCTCCTTGATGAGATCGGTCAGCGCATCGGCCGCCCGCGTTCGATACCGCTCTTTATGGCGCAGCGCGTAGAACGGACGCCGCGGCAGACCGAGCGGCAGATCGTGCAACGTGCCGGCCGCGATTGCAGGTGCGACGACATGCTGCGACAGCACCGCGACGCCCGCCCCGGCCTCGACCGCGCTACGTACCGCCTCGTTCGATGGTAGCATCAGCGCCACGGTGAGGTCCGACGGATCGACGCCGCGCTGGCGCAGCACCTCCTCGAACGACGAGCGCGTGCCCGATCCCTGCTCGCGGACGATCCAGCGTGCGGCGCGGATCCAGTCCTCGTCGATCGTGTCGGCTGCGCGGTCGCTTACCAGCACCATGCGGTCGTTCGCGACCGTCCAATGCGCGAGCGCGGGCTCGTCGATCACACCCTCGACGAAGCCGAGCTCGACCGCACCGTCGAGCACGCGCGCCGCGGCCCCCTCGGTGTTGTCGATCGCCAGTTCGATTGAGATCGCGGGGTAGCGCGCATGGAACGCGGCCAGCTGGCGGGGCAGCCAATAGCCCGCGATCGTCTGGCTTGCGACTAGCCGCAGAGTGCCGCGCTCCAGTCCTGCATATTCGGCCAGTGCAAGTTCCGCGCTGGCGGCACGGCCAAGCACTGCGCGTGCGTCGACCAGAAACATGCGGCCCGCTTCGGACAGTTCGATCCCACGGCCGACCCGGTGGAACAGCGGCACGCCGTGCCGGGCTTCCAGCGCGGCGATGGCAGCGCTTGCGGCTGACTGCGTCACATTGAGCGCTTCGGCCGCGCGCGTCATGTGCTCGCGCTCAGCGACACCGACGAAAATCCTGAGTTGTTCCAGGGTCATGCCCGATCTCCTTGCCCCAATGATAGGGAAAGGAGATCAATCGCACCAACCAAAGATTACGG
The DNA here is from genome assembly GCF_040407565.1 of Sphingomonas faeni. GTDB lineage: Bacteria > Pseudomonadota > Alphaproteobacteria > Sphingomonadales > Sphingomonadaceae > Sphingomonas > Sphingomonas faeni_F. The sequence goes on along the minus strand of NZ_JAPZPR010000016.1, from coordinate 59,284 downwards.
TCATTCCAATCAGATATACCGGTCGTTCATTTCAGAATGTCGATAACCGCCTCACGTTCTTCGACCAGTTCGGCAATCGTGCGATCGAGCATCGTTCGCTGGAATGGATCGAGGATCAGTCCTTCGATACGCGCATACCCACCGCTTTTGCAGTGCACCGGCACGCCGCACACCAGCCCTTGCGGGATACCGTAGGAGCCATCTGACACCACGCCCATCGACACCCAATTGTCGCCTGCGCCGTGCACCCAGTCGCGTAGATGATCGATCGCCGCATTTGCGGCCGATGCGGCCGAGGACGCACCCCGTGCTTCGATGATCGCGGTTCCGCGCTGCGCAACGGTGGGGATCAACGTTTCGCGGTACCAAGCCTCGTCTCCAATACGGTCGGCGAGCTTTTGGCCATCGAGTTCGGCATTTCCCCAGTCGGCAAACATCGTCGGCGAATGGTTTCCCCAGACGACGAGCTTTGTAATCGCATCGACACCGACACCCGCTTTGGCCGCAAGCTGTCCCTGCGCGCGGTTGTGATCGAGGCGGATCATCGACGTGATGTTTTCGGCAGGGAAACCCGGCGCGCTTTGCGCAAGGATCCAGGCATTTGTGTTGGCGGGATTGCCGACGACCAGGATCTTGGCGTCGCGTTTGGCCACTGCGTCCAGCGCTGCGCCCTGCGTCTTGAAGATCGCTGCGTTGGCAGCGAGCAAATCACGGCGCTCCATGCCCTTCGAGCGGGGACGAGACCCGACCAGCATGGCCGCATCGATGTCCTTGAAAGCCACCATCGGATCATCAGTAATGATCACATCTGCCAGCAGCGGGAACGCGCAATCCTCCAGTTCCATGACCACGCCGCGTACTGCGTCCATCGCCTGCGGCACGTCGAGCAGTTGAAGGATAACGGGCTGGTCCGGTCCGAACACATCACCCTGCGCGACCCGGAAGAGCAGCGAATAGCAAATTTGTCCTGCGGCACCGCTGATCACGATCCTGACGGGGGGCTTGGTCATTTTGGAAAGGGCTTTCGTTGGGAGATTACAGACGGTGTAAGACCGATCAACGCGCCGCCAGGGCAAGCGCTGCATCGCGCCCGGATGGCACTAGATTGGCGAGACCTTTTCCTGATCTTACGGCACCAGGAACGTAGATCAGGCTTTGCACATCCGTACTGATCGGGATCGTCGACGCGGTGGTGTACGTCAGCGTGTCGATCCCAGCGACCTTGTTGGTTCCGGCCAGGCTGGCATAGATCCTCGTACCATCGCCCGACGGCCAAACCGCGGTCGGAGCCGCTTGTAGCGGGATGGTTGTCACAGCCTCCAGGCTGTCGGTTCTATAGACCTTGATTGCAGGTTGATCGCCGCCAACGCTGACATAGGCAAAGGAATCGTCCGCGCGCTGAGCGAAGTTGACCGCGCCCGTTGCTGGACCAGTGTTTATCACTTCGCGTACCGCAAACGGCGGTTTGGCAGCAAAGACCGTGGTCGTGCCGCTCTCGCGGCGTGTTGCCCAGATCTGTTTGCCATCTGGCGAGACCGCGATTGCTCCCGCACCTGCACCGTTGCTGGCAACGTGTCCGACGACGCGCCGATGCTCGACGTCGACAACCAGGATGGACGGCCTTTCAGTAAGCGATACAAAGGCATAGCGTCCGTTTGGCGACAGGATGGTCGCGCCTGCTCCGCCACTTGCTGGTACGCGGGTGATCTCCCGCGCGGTCTTAGGATCCACGACCGCGATGGCATGTTCATCGCCGAGCGAAACCCAAAGTTCGTGCCCATTGGGCGTAAACGCGACGGCGGTAGGAGACGTCTGGAACACGGTCCGGCCTCGTTCCGTGTTCGTGGCCAGATCTACGAGCGTCACACTGTGCTGCGCTAATGCCGATACCGCCAGGGTCCGCCCGTCACGCGTTGCAGCCAGGTGCTGGACTTTGGGGCTGGAAAAGCTGGGCTCAGCTATCGCGCTTTTGGCGAGGTCGATGCGTCCCAGTTCGTTGCCCGCTGCAGGATCGATGACAACGATCTTCGTCGATGTCGGGTCAGACACATAGATCCGGTCATGATGGCTAAGGTCGATATCAGCCTTCGACCACGGTGCCTGAACCGCCTTGATATCGTAGGGAAAGTCGTCCGCCGCAGGTGCAGCCCAATAGGCCTGAGCGATCGCCGGGACTGGCGCTACGGAGGCCAACATCGCGGCAACCAAAACGATCGCAGCTTTCATCGTTCGATCCTTATCGCGGATCCGGCGGGTGATCGTGCCAGTCCGATGCCGCTAGATCGACCGATATGTCCCCTGCGTCCAACGCATGGTCGCGATGGTTTCAATACGAAAACGCGATCATAGATTGTCTACCGTTCTTGTTAGATGATCGGAACGACTGTGGTTATGCGTTGGACCGACCGCCCCGCCGCAATCATCTATCCTGTCACGCTCGGCATTCATCGAGACGCGCGGAGACTTCCTCATGGCAACACAGCCGATCTACGATCTCGCTACCGAGACACTCGTTGCTCCTACGCCTGTGCGCCGACATCTCACAATCGTGCCGGATGCAGGCAATTATGACGAGCTGGAAAGAACGGCTCCAGGCATCGCATCGCGCGGCGTCCATCCTGCCACGTTGGGCTTGCTCGTCGGCGTGTATGCAGCAATGTTGCTGACTTTCTGGACCTTCTTCGCACGTGATGCAGCTACGGCGCTCGTCCTGACGGTCGTGTCGGTCTTCATGATCCTGTATTTCGGTCTGATTGCTGGCGGCATCGTACTCAGCGATACTCCCGCCCCCGGCGAACCCCTCCGTTCGTTCTCGGAGTTCATCAAGGGCCCGGTCGATATCTTGACGGGCACGATCACAGGGCGCGAAGCGGCTATACAGATGCTCTTTCTCCCGGCCTGCATGGCCGTGCTAGCAACGATTATCGGCATCATCGCTCGCGTGTCGTAAACAGGAAAACTAGGGACAGGACGATGAGATCACGCATGACCTTGCTGATGGCGATAGGCTTGTCCGTATCGACCGCTGCTATCGCGCAAACGGACGGCTTCGCGTCCGCGATGGATGCGGCGATGACGCGGATGCACGGCGCGATGATGACCGGCTATTCAAACGATCCCGATCGCGACTTCGCAAGGATGATGATCCCGCATCATCAAGGTGCGATCGACATGGCTGAGATCGAGCTGCGTTACGGCAAGGATGAACGCCTGCGCCGGCTCGCCCAGGGAATCATCGTCGAACAGCGTCAGGAAATCGCGGTGATGCAGGGCATCCTATCCGAAGGCGGCGCGTTGCTGCCTCACACCGAACCGACCGCGACCGGTCACCCCCATCACGGAGACCGTCCATGAAGCGTTTTACCTTAACCGCCTGTGCTGCCCTGTCTTTTTCGGCCCCGGCATTTGCGCAGCAGGTACCGAACGCGACCCCCGACATCCCTGTTAGCGCGCACGACCGGTTCTACACTTCGGACCAGTTCTCCAACACCGTGTCGGTGATCGATCCGTCGACCAACACGCTGCTCGGCGTCATCAAGCTCGGCGACCAGACCCCGGCCAATCTCAGCCCGCTCTACAAGGGGCAGCTGCTCGTGCACGGCATGGGCTTCTCGCCCGATCGCAAGACGCTGGCGGTAATATCGATCGGCTCGAACTCGGTGACGTTCATCGACACTGCGACCAATGCCGTGAAGCACACGACCTATGTGGGCCGATCGCCGCACGAAGCGTTCTTCCGCCCCGACGGTCGCGAAGTCTGGGTCGCGGTGCGCGGCGAGGATTATATCCAGGTGCTCGACGGTAAGACCTTCGCGCCGACCACGCGCATCCCCGTTCCTAATGGCCCCGGCATGACGATCTTTTCGCCAAACGGGAAATACGGTTACGTCTGTTCGAGCTTCTCGCCCGAGACAGTTGTGATCGACACCGCCTCGAAGAAGATCGTCGGTCGCGTCAAGCAGGCGAGCCCGTTCTGCCCTGACATCGCCGCGACGCCCGACGGTAAGCAGGTCTGGTTGACGCTCAAGGACGTCGGCAAGGTCATGGTGTTCGACGCCAAGCCACCCTTCGCAGTGCTCAAGACGTTCGATACCGGCGCGATCACCAACCACGTCAATATCGCCCGCAATAAGAATGGCCAGTTCGCCTTTGTGACGGTCGGCACCGAGAATGTCGTGAAGGTGTTCCGCACCACTGACTTCGTGCAGGTGGCGAGCATCCCGGTCGGCGCGCTCCCGCACGGCCTATGGCCGTCGGGCGACGGCACGCGGATGTATGTCGGGCTGGAGAACGCCGATGCGGTCGCGGCGATCGACACAGCAAGCAACACCGTCATCGCGACGATTCCAATCGGTCAGGGGCCGCAAGGCGTGGCATATGTTCCCGGCGCGGTGCCGGTAGGCGATGGCCGTGCAAACCTGGTGCCGCTCGCGCAGGCCGGCATGAAGATCCAGCTGACTCTATCCGGGACTGGGCGCAGCCAGGTCACGCTATTCGATCAAGGCCAGGTCCAGATTTTGCAGGCGGCGGTTGCGGGCCTCAGCCCAAAGATGCCCTATGTCCTTGGATTATCCTCCCACGCTGACGGCAGCGGCGTGATCCAGCCTCTGGCGAAGTTCATGACCAATCCGGCGGGCGGCGCGATAGTAAACACGCTCGGACCGCTCCGCCAGATCGTCAGCGACGCGAAAGGCGACATGCGCCGTTACCTCGTCATTGCTCCGGGCGACCCGATGATGCCGGGCGCTGTCGTTCAGGTGCAAAAATGAGGATTCCGGTGAAACCTGCGCCCCGCTGTCCGTGTCCGGTATATTCGGCATGACGCTGGGCTAGGTCGACACGACGTCTCGAGAGTGTCGGAAAGCACTTGTTTGTCGCACAATGGTGATTACGACTGGGTTTTCTACATATCGGGCCGCTGAATGCCGACAATGGGAAGGAAAGCGGACTGGCTGCTTTAGAGAGGGCAGGTGCGCTCCACTACCTGGTGCACTTCCATTTCGTCGCAGCAGGATGCCTTTACGCCTAGCTCATTACAGGCCCCGATCCGGCGCCGCATCGGCCTTCCGTGCCTGCCCGCCTGATAGTGCTGGGGGTCGCCGTCGTGATCCACTCGATCATGTCGCAGCTGCTCTACGCCGGGCTGTTCGTCGCCATATCCGTGCCGGTTGAACAGTTTCGCCGCGGTGCGGAGCTGATGTCAGTACATGGCGCCCAACTCGCCGGAATGGGTCTGCGATGCGGCATGTTCTGGGTCAAAATCGAAGCCCGGCTTAAGCGAGACCGGTAGGACGAAGCGTTTGCTGCGTGCCGGCTGGTCAGCTTTCTCCAAACAACTCACGTTGCGCCTTGTCCAATTCCTCTGCGTAGCGGCGTCGCGCATAGCTCTCGGAGAGGATGCCGAGAACTGCCCCGTCGCTTCCAACTACCGCCAGTTCGTCCGCACCTTCGGTATCGAACGTAGTCATGACGCTTCTGATGTCTGAATCCGGCGTAAGGGCGAGACCCGTGTGGATCGCCAGCGACCCGATCGGTGCCTTCTGATCGACCTCTTCGGCAAATGCACTGGCAGTCTGTACGATACCGCCATAATTTTCGTGGTCATCGACTAGTAGGACCCGACTTGTGGAACCAAGCGGAAACGCCCGACGAAACTCGGCGATCGTCGTGTTGCACGGCGTAGCCCTTTCGACACGTCGCATCATCTTGCCCGCTGTAAGCGTTCTGACCCAGCCGACATCGCGGGCGCTTTTGATGGTTTCGCCCCGGAGATGCAGGCGCCACGTAGAAAAGGAATAGCCGAACAGCTCGCGGACGATGGTGGACGAGACCAGCGATGCTGCAATGGCCGCGCCGGCAAGGGAGAAGTCGTGGGTCGCCTCAAGGACTAGCATCGCCATCGTCATCGGCCCGCCAACTACGGCGACCGCTAATGCGGCCATCCCCACCAGGGCCGCATTGTGCGGGTCGATCACAGGCGATCCGACAATCCATTCGAGTGAACCAGCAAACAGGTGACCCAGCAGGCTGCCCAAGAACAAGGATGCGAAGAACAGGCCACCGCGGAAGCCAAAGCCAAGTGAGATGATGGAGGCCGCGCACTTGACGACGAAGATGGCGGCGAGGAAGCGCAGCGATACCTCGGCTTCAAGATTGAGGTGGAGGGCGCCGTGACCAGCAGAGAGAATTTGCGGCGTGAGCATCGCCAGAGGGATGAGCAGAAGACCGCCCAATATCGGCCGGCAAATCGAGGGTATCGGCAGTTTGCGTGTAGCTGCTTCCATCTCCGCAACAGCCCGCATCAGCAGTATACCAGCGCCAGCGGCACAGGCCCCAAGACCGGCGTAGAGAAGGTAGTGGAACGTCTCGATCTGTTCGCCTGCATTAGCCGCAACCAGATACGGTTGAGCACCAAACGCCTGCGCCACAAGGACACTCGCCAGGCACGCCGCAGCGACAGGTGCCAGCGCTGATATCGTATAGGCCCCGATTACGATCTCAAAGGCATAGAAGGCCCCAGCTAATGGAGCCCCGAATGCACCTGCGATGGCGGCGCCCGTTCCGGCGCCGACCAAGATGCGCAGATCGGACCTGCGTAACGCAAACCAGTTGCCGCTGAGCGAGGCGACGAGCCCTCCCAACTGCGCATACGCCGCCTCAAGCCCCACAGACGCACCGAAGCCGTTGGAAAGGATCGTTTGCCCGGAGATAACGAGGCTGTCGGACCATGACATGCGACCACCATGAAGGGCGTTCGCCTCTACAGCGTCGACCATCCGGCGCCGGCGAGCATGAGTAACCCAAGAGAAGAGTGCGAGGACGGCTCCACCAGCCGGCAGGGCAAGTAGAGCAAGGTAAGGGATCGTCGTGGCCGCACTCAGCCTTTCATCCGGCGACAAGGCATAAAGCAGATGCTGCATCGCCTGTGCGAGCGTACCCTGGACGACACTGAGCAATCCGGCTGCACTGCCGATCATGATGGCCAGCACGATGAGTGCAGCTTCGCTGGATCGAAAAGCTTTACGGAGCCACGATGGCGCCACCCGACCAGATCCAGGTGGACTAGCTGCGCTATCGATCAGTGGCGCTGAAGCCATGTCAGTCGGCGTCCTGCATCAAGGTTGCAAACAGGGCTGCGGCGAGAACGGCGCTCGAAAGCCACATCACAATCGACAGCGTCCAAGACGTCGCCAGTCCAGCTGCCGTGATTGTTGCAAGCAGTAGGACGATGAGAACGGGCATGGCTGCCCGCGAGTGGAAAAAACGCATGAAGCCGCCTACGCCTGCTACATCTGCGGTGCCACAACCTTCCGAGCCGCCCGGTACGCTTCCTCGCCACGGACGCCATTCAGTATCTTCGAACGCCTGCGGCTTGGCCATGCTGCCCATCAACAGTACCCGGCGATCAGTGCAGTGGCCAAGTCCACATCACTAGAGGCGTACCAACCAAGACCACCAGAACCGATAGTGGTGCGCCCAGCCGGGCGTAATCGCTGAAGCGGTAGCCCCCAGGACCAAAAACCAAGGTGTTACACTGATGCCCAATCGGCGTCAGGAAATCGCATCCTGCCCCGATAGCGGTCCCGATGAGGAAGGCTTCGGGGCGATATCCGAGGTCATGCGCGAACACCGCCGCGATTGGCGCCATCACCAAGACCGTCGCGGCATTGTTGAGAAACGGCGTCACAGCCATCGCCGCTACGAGGATCAGGGCGACCGCGCCCCATGGCGGCAAGGAGGCCGCCAGATGGGCAAGCGAGGTCGCGAGTACATCCGACGCGCCGGTGGTGCGCAGGGTTTCACTGACCGGAATGAGCGCGCCCAGCATGATGAGAATTGGCCATTCGACGCCATCATAGGCATCTCGCAGCGGTAGCGCTCCGGTCGCCATCATTAGACCGGCAGCGGCGAAGAAGGCGACGGCCACAGGCACATAGCCGGTCGCGGTTACGGTCATCGCCACCGCGAGGATGATAAGTGGTAGGAAGCGACGCTTCGAACTTCCCAGACGCAGGGCACGCTCTGCCAGCGGCAGCGTACCGAGGTCACGCATGCGTTCCGGCAAGAGTGTGAGGGGTCCTTGAAGAACAATGACATCGCCGGCGCGCAAGACGGTCTCGCTGAGCTGCTTGGTCAGCCGTTTGCCGGCGCGCGATACCGCGATGAGATTGACGCCATAGCGTTGCTGAAGCCGCAGTCGTCCAGCGGACTGGCGGACCAACACGGAGCCGGTGGTGATGACCGCCTCAATGACGCCAACCTCATCATCTTCGCTGCCTTCCGGTAGGTCACGATGCTGTCCGGCAAGTGCTAGGTGGTCACCCGCAATGACACGCTCAAGCGTATCCGGGTCACCGCCCAAGATCAGCGTGTCGCCGGCAGCCAGAAGGAACTCGGCCGTAATGCTCGTGCGCACATCGTCACGGACAACATTGGCGATCGTCACCTCATTATCATGACGGTCGATGAAGGACTCAACCGTTTCGCCGACAGCGGGCGATCCGTCTTGGATGGTCGCCTCAGTGACATAGTCCGTGATGTTTAGAGCTTCGCCCATGGTCGGCGCTGCGCGGCGTTCCCTGGGCAGGAGGCGGTAGCCGAAACGCAGGAAAATGAGGCCGACCACAAGCAGGCCCAGCCCCGTTGGCAGATAATCGAACATGCCGAACGGCTCACCGGTCATCTGCTCTCGTACTCTGCTGACAATAATATTCGGCGACGTACCAACGAGGGTCATCAACCCGCCAAGGAGCGAAGCGAACGACATCGGCATCAGGAACACCGAGGGGCTAGTGTCCGATTTCTTCGCCGTCTGCACGGCTGCCGGCATCAGCATAGCCAAGGCACCGACGTTCTTTACGAGCCCGGACGATACCCCGACTGCCGTAGTCAGCACCACGAGTTGCGACCGGACGCGTGTCACGCGCCGCGCCAGTATCCCGAGCGCGCTCTCGATTAGGCCGGAACGCTGCATTGCCGATGAGATCACCAGCGCCGATCCAACGATGATAACGATGTCATCGGAAAAGCCAGTAAATGCCGCTTTGGGCTTCACCAATCCCAGCGACAGCCCGGCAAGCAGGGCGATGATGGCCGTGACATCATAGCGAAATCGGCCCCAAAGAAAGAGGCCCATCATGCCAATCAGCAGGCCAATCGACATAAGTTGCGGCGTGGTCATGCAAGCAGAATCCGTAAAATGGCGATAGTCACGCCGGTTATTGCAGCCAAATCCCGACGAGTGCCGCCAAGACGGCAATCGCTAGGAAGCCGTTCACAGAGATCAGCAACCAAGCCGGCAGTCGCTGAGTGTCGGGCCGCGGTGGGGCGATAGGAATCATTTCACGCCAGACCGCTGCAACGAAGCAGAAGCCGCTGAACAGGATCAGGACGGTTGCGGTCGCACCGGCAAGCCAGCCGGGCACGATGTTCTCAAGCAATGCGCGGGCGCCAATTCCTGCGGCTAGAGCGGCAAGCCCGGTACGGACCCAGGCTGCGTAGGTGCGCTCCGCTGCCATGACTGTTCGATCGGCAGCAAGCTCCGTGCGCCGATCGGCGCTATCTGCTTGCTGCTTGGCGCTATGCTCCAACCGGTCCGCACCGTGAACGAATGGGCCGTTGAAATCACGGGTCAATGACAGTCGTTCGTTGGCCATGGATGATCAACGATACCCACACGCTTTCAGCACATCGAATGTTAAAAAGGATCATGCCGAATAAGTTATCGAGGTTAGCAGATCCCCCGCCTTCACAGGTGTCAAAACCGGCTGGTTGCGGCACGAAACCTTTCTCGAAAACGATCCAGACCGTGCGAAAACTCCAACCCCGAATGTAGCGTACTAATATAGCTGCGTGTCGGTTGCCAGGTGATTGGCTATCTTGCGTCGCAGCCATATCTGGCGACGTTATGTTTCGAGCATCACGTCTGTATCGGGGGCGGCGGTGAGTTTTCGCACGGTCTGGATCGAATTTCGGGAATGTCCGGGTTGGGCAGGAAAGCGGAACGGCGGCTTTCGGGAAGGTGCTGGCGATGGCCGACATTCTGTGGCGCTGCCTCCTTTTACAGGAGTATCTATCGTTACATTCACACGCTCGGCGGTCTGCTACGATCGAACTCCATTTTGAAGATTCCGTCAGACCTCAAAACATAGGTGCAATGATGCCAATCTTCCTGACTCTCTTTAAGCATGTCACGCCTTAGGGTCAGGACTCGTTGATCAAAGCCAGAAGATGACAGTGGCAGCGAGGGCGATGGCGGACAAGAAGACCGTCGGACACCTGTCGTAGCGGGTCGCAACGCGGCGCCAGTCCTTCAGCCGTCCGAACATGATCTCGATACGGCTACGGCGCCTGTAGCGGCGTTTGTCGTATTTGATGGGCTCGAGCCGAGACTTCCGACCTGGGATGCATGGCTGGATGCCCTTGGCCTGCAAGGCATCCCTGAACCAGTCGGCGTCGTAACCGCGGTCGCCGAGCAGCCATTGCGCCTTGGGCAGATCGTCGAGCAATGCGGCCGCACCGGTGTAGTCGCTGACCTGTCCGGCGGTCATGAAGAAGCTGAGCGGACGGCCGTTTGCGTCGGTCACGGCATGGAGCTTCGTGTTCATGCCACCTTTGGTGCGACCAATCAGGCGCCCGAGATCCCCTTTTTAACCCGCAGGCTCGATGCCGTGCGGTGCGCCTTCAGATACGTCGCGTCGATCATGACGGTCTTTGGGTCGGCATCAGCGGCAGCCAGACCTTCCATCATGCGGAGGAACACACCCATCTCACCCCACCGTTTCCAGCGATTGTAGAGCGTCTTGTGCGGGCCGTAGTCGCTGGGCGCATCACGCCAGCGCAGCCCATTGCGGTTCACGAAAACGATACCGCTCAACACCCGCCGGTCGTCAACTCGCGGCTTGCCATGGCTCTTTGGGAAATATGGCCGCAGGCGTGCCATCTGCTCGTCCGTCAGCCAGTACAGGTCGCTCATCCTCAGTCTCCTCACGGAGCCTGAATCAGATCGCGCCTCTCACATCAATGGGTCCTGACCCTAGGGCGGATAGAGCATCATTGACGGATCGGTTCATGGTTCTCTCACCTTCCACCCCCTCAACAAGCTTACCGTTGCACACGACATCGTAGCGCCTCTGTATCCAGTCGTCATGAACTTCTGCCACGATCCATACTTCGGATACAGAAGCCGCTAGCATTGGAGCAATTGCGAGGGCGATGCTCTCCAGCTGACGGCTACTTTCCATTTCTGCATTTACCTCCGATGCCAGATTATATCAGCGTAATCGCTTTTGCGATCCATTTTACCGCGCTTGCCCATTGGCCGTAACTAGACAGCTTTACCAATCCCGAGCGCCCCGATTGCAACTCATGTCTGGAAAGTTCCCCATAATCCCACTGAACGAATGACTACTACCGGGACTCCGAATTACTAACCCGAGCGTCCGGGTGTGGGCGTGAACGGCCCTGCCGTTTTTAAGCGCCGACTAGCCCCGCCAGTGTCGGAAAACACATGATTGGCGACACCCCCGACCTGCGCTTTTGCTGAACCACACCCGCCTCGGCTCATAACGATCGACAAACCCTGTCGCTTTGATAAAATGTACGAAAATATGTTTTCGGGGGTTTGTCGCACATGCTGGTCGGATATATGCGGGTGTCGTCGACCGACGATCGCCAGTCGGTCGATCTCCAGCGCGACGCGCTGGTCGCAGCCGGCGTCGATCATCGGCATCTCCATACCGACAAGGCATCCGGCGCGCGCGACGACCGACCGGGCCTGAAAGCGTGCCTCGACTATCTGAACGCGGGCGACACGCTGATCGTGTGGAAGCTTGATCGGCTCGGCCGCTCGCTGCCGCACCTGCTGACGATCGTGACCGACCTGAAGGCGCGGGGCATCGCGTTTCGGTCGCTGACAGAGCAGATGGATACAACCACGCCGCATGGCGAGTTGCTGTTCTCCTTGTTCGGCGCGCTAGCACAATATGAGCGTGCGCTGACACGCGAACGGGTGATGGCAGGACTGGCCGCGGCTAAACGCCGAGGACGCCAGGGTGGCCGCCCGCCGATGATCAATGCGGAGACGCTCGAACGGATCACAGCAGCGCTGGATGGCGGGGCTAGCAAGGCATCTGTCTGCCGGACCTTCAAGGTACCGCGCTCTACCTTACTTGGCACGCTGGCCCGGATCGGCTGGGCCGCACCGGGGAAGACCTAAGTTTTGCGACAACACCTTCTACGCTCATGTTCTCTCGTATGCCGGTGTTGCAAAAGTCAGTTGCATAAGTTGTAGTTATGATACAGTTGTGCGACATGATGATCGGTTACGCCCGTATGTCCACTGATGACCAAGACCTTCGGCTGCAACGCGCGGCGCTGAAGGGCGCCGGATGCAAACGGACGTTCGAGGAAAAGGCCTCCGGCGCAAAGCGCGACCGGCCCGAGCTGGCTAGGATGATTAAGCAGCTCCGCGACGACGACACAGTGGTGGTGACGCGGCTCGACCGGTTGGCGCGTTCGACCCGTGATCTGCTCGATATTGCCGAAAAGCTCAAAGAGGCGGGTGCGGGCCTGCGCTCGCTGGCCGAGCCTTGGGCAGATACGACATCGCCCGCCGGCCGCATGGTGCTGACGGTGTTCGCCGGCATTGCCGAGTTCGAGCGCGAACTGATCCACCAGCGCACCAGCAGCGGGCGAGTGGCGGCAAAGGCGAGGGGAGTCCGCTTCGGCCGACCGCCCAAGCTCACCTCCGATCAGATCAAGTTAGGCGAGCGGTTGGTCAGCGAAGGCACGTCGGTACGCGAAGCCGCCAAGCTGCTCAAATGTCACCATGCCACGCTTTACAGGGCGCTGACCGCCGCGGCGTTGGCTCCATGATGCCAAGCGCTCAGCAATCTGACGCTTCGGAAGGAGAGGCCTGATGCCGATCCGACCCGAGCACGTGTTCCTATACCCGATCGACTGGCCGCAGCTTTCACACCACGTGCGCTTCGTGCGAGCAGGCGGCTGCTGCGAACATTGCGGACGTCCCCATGGGCAAAGGGTATTCCATCTGCGGGATGGACGATGGTGGGACCGGAGCCGGCGCTGCTGGCGCAACGGGCAGGGGAGGCGCGTGCGGCGACCAACAGAGAACATCCTGGCGCACGGTGCCTGGACGCCAGTGGTGCTGGCCTGTGCACACCTCAATCATGATCCCAGCGACAGTGCACTTCATCAGCTGGCGGCACTGTGCCAGCGCTGCCACATGCTCTACGATGGCCCGGAACATCGGCGCCGACGCTGGATGAACGCGCACTACCGGCGTGCGCTCGGCGACCTGTTCTACGGTCCCTATCCCGTGTTGGGGAGCGATTGGATCACTCCCACGCCAAACAGCATGTTGGACGGTAGCCAACCACTCTACGTTTGGATTCGATAGAGCCGGTAGACAAAGTTACCACAACGGTCTTTCTCAAGACTGGGCTGGGAGCGGAGCTCCCAATCACGCAGCGGTGAGCCAGCCTTTAGATTTGAGCGTCTCAAACGCGATGGCGACCTGCCGCTCGGTAAATACCTTTTTGCGGTCATTCCATCCGCGAACCCCCGCAAAAGCCTTCTCGGCGGTGTCTGCACCCTCTCGGGTAGCAACCCAATGCACCGTCGCAAGCAGCTCTAGCCCATACGGTGTCTCAAAACCATTCACCAGATTGGCAACATTGCTGAAGTGGGCGTGAGTCTTTCCCTCATGCTTTAACGTAGCTTCTGCCTCTGCGACCGCTCCAGGAACGATGGTCAGTTCCTTATCTGGCTGATCGCCACCGTCTTGATAGCCCGCAACGAAATGCCCCTCGACCTTGTTGAGAACATGGGAGAGATTGGTGGCGTAGGGGCCATAGTGATGCTTGATGTAGTTCAGTCGCAGCGGCTGCCCGGCTTCCTGCATAAAATACATCAGCTTTTGAACTTCGATCAACGTGACGAACGGGTCCATCAACCCTTTTAGGTAGCGGTTCATCAGCACAACAAGCGCGGCACGGCCGGGCGTCATATTAGGCACATCGCGCGACTTAACGACCTCGGGTGCGCCTTTAGGCTCATAGATAAGGACCTCAAGGTCTGGCAGATCGCGTAACGCTGCTTCAATGCGAGGACGAACATCGTTCCATTCCAGCCCGCCAAGGCCTGCGCCGAGCGGTGGAATAGCAACGGATTTGATCCCTCGCTCGCTGATGTTCCGAGCCAGCGCGGCCAGCCCGCTATCAATGTCCTCTATCCGACTCTTGCCCTTCCAATGCCGCTTGGTGGGAAAGTTGATGATGAAGCGGGGGTTGGTGAACGAGCCGGTATCGTAAATGAACATCTTGCCCGGCTGAACCTCGCCATTATCACAGGCGAGCGCATATGCCCGGAAGTTCGCCGGAAATGCCTTCTTGAACTGGAGCGCGATCCCGCGCCCCATAACGCCGACGCAGTTCACCGTGTTGACGATTGCCTCTGCGTCCGCCTTCAGGATGTCGCCCGTTTTGAGATTAATTTGTGCCATGTTTGTTCTCAGTAATACCATGCCGGTAGAATGTGAACCGGGGGACGATGCGCAGCCGCAGCGATGGCCTGTCCAGCCTGCTGACCTGTCACCTGATTATAGACACCAATCTGCTCGATGAGGTGCCAAGGGAAATGCCGATCGAGAAGGAACTCGGCCTGTTTTTGCTCCTTGGTTGGGCTTCCCGACCATTGGTTCGTTTGTACTGCGTTCCAGTTAATCTCGCCTAGCTGGTCGAGATTGCGGCGATCTTCAAAATAGTAAGATCCTGCATTGGAGAGCGTAAACGCCCAACGTCGCTGATTTGCCTCCGCCCAGGCAACGACCGTGTTCAGGTCAGCGACGAGATGCACAATTGGTTCCTGCCCACCTTGATAAGCAAGTTCGGAATTCCGGCGGTAAATCAGATAGAGCATCACTGCGCGGGGACAGAAATAAAACGGTACGCACTGACCAACATAGAGGCCTGGATGGCTGTCGAGCGTCAACTCGTTCATACGCCGCGCCTTGATATTGTTCATACCAATAACCGTTCCCTTGGCGGGATGCTGAGCCATAACCGCATCGGAAAACAAGAACCCATCCGCCGCAATCGCTGCCAGCTTGTCCACGTGAACGATATGATAGATTTTAGCGTGGGCGGGCGCAGGCATCATCAGGCGGCTTTATCCTAGTCGATCAACACGCCACCTTCCACCAGATCGCCACCATCGGTCAAATGACCTGCTCTAACCCGCCCCAGGCATCTGACACACCCGAACTCGCGCTGCCCAAATTGATCGTACTAAAGCATGGCCTTGGCCCGACTTTTGATGGATGATCGTGGTATCGGCCGGCTTGCCCCGCAGCGGGCTTTTTCCTCCGAGACGGAAAGGACTGGTAGGAGGTGACGAGTGCGCGAAAGTCGCTGGGGACCATCGTTGAGCGCGACCATCTGATCCGGCTGCTACCGGCCATTGTCGCACTCGCCGATTCTGAAAAGGAAGCGCTGGGTTTCTGGCCAGAGAATTCGATCAGTGAGGCGATTGACCGCGGGCGCTTGATTGCGCTCGCGGCGGATGGAGAGCTGTGGGGCTACATCCACTACAGCGGGGTCTTCCCGCATGCCAAAGTTCAGCAGATCGCGACCTCCCCTGGCCAGCGGCGACAGGGTGTCGCGTCAATACTAATCCGCACGCTTGTTGCGAAGCTCGAAAGCCACGGTTTCCTGAGCTTGAAAGCCGAGATTGCGGAAACGCTTGCGGGTTCGCTTGCCTTTTACCGCAGTAACGGCTTTGTCGAGGTAATGAGCCGTAAAGGCGGGTCAGCGCGAAACCGGGCAATTCTTGTCCATGTGCGCGAGCTGGAATCCGATAATCTTTTCGCTTTTGCTGATCGGCAACAGACCGCCGACCTTGACCTTGGCATTAAGCGGCGCAGCGTAGGCGAGGCCCCACTTTATGCCTTCGACCTTAACGTATATTTTGACCTGGTCCGGGACCGGCGTCAGTCGGATAAGGCGCGGGCGTTGTTTGGCGCGGCGCTGGCGCATCAGATCCGCCTTACCGTTGCAGATGAATTTGCGCTCGAACTAAGGCGGACATCAGCAGATCGGGCGAATGACCCTGTGCTGCAAATGGCCCTTCGTTTACCTCGGCTGCCGCCGGTTGATTGTGAACGGCGGGACGAGCTTGCTGCGCGAGTCCACCAGATGGTGTTCGTTGACCCAAGCTTGTCTTCAGCAGGCAGTACCCAATCGCTTAGCGATGCCGCACATATAGCTCACGCCGCCTTATCACGTGCATCTGCTTTCATCACACGTGATAAAACACTTCTCGCCGCCAGCGGCTCTCTGCTCGACCAAGTTGGGATCGATATAATTTCTGTTGAAGAGATTATATCGCTTCTCCCCGACGAAGCGACTTCCGAAACCCCTGCCCCGCGATCGGGGACAGGATTCTCTTTCGGGGAGGCCAGCGATGCCGAACTTGCAGCGTACCTCACCGCCGCGATGACGCCTTCGGGCCTCATAGAAGAATTCTGTGACTTATCCGTTTTTAGCACGGGTCGAGTAGCTAGGGCGATCCGGTCCTCCGACCATTTACTGGCGATTGGCATTCTCCTCGTACCGCAAGGCATGCAGCCAATCGCGCGGTTGCTCATCCATGCCCGCGAAGATCAGCCTGATGCAGGCCTGTTTGCAGATTTTCTGATCGACCGGCTCACCCGCGATGCGGCTAGCGTGCATCCGACCGCGATCGAGTTAATCCATGTTCCGGGTCAATCGAGCGTAAGCCGGGTTGCGCAGTCGAGAGGATTTGTGCGCTCCCGATCGGGATTGATGTATCAAAAGATCGCGCTCGGTCGACCACTCATGGAGCCCAACTGGGTCGATTGCGCAGCGGAAACGCGGCGGAGAACAGGGTTCTCGCTCCCTGTTTCGATGCCAATATCAACTCTTGAAGAAACTGAAATCTCGTTGGTTTCGCCGGGCGGCCAATCGTTTGCCTATCCAGCATCGCAACTTACCGACCTGCTCTCACCCACGATTGTAATATGGCCAGGTAAAAACGGGGTAATCGTCCCGATCGCAAAGACCTTTGCCGATGACCTGCTCGGCACGGCGCCGCAGCACACCTTCGCTTTCGTAGAGGCGAAGGATGCGGCATTTCACGCTCGACGCGCCTACGTAAGCGCTCCGCGCAATGTTCCGCTTATGCCGGTGGACGGGCCGATCCTGTTTTATGAATCTAGCCGTACAGGTGGACGAGGCGCGGTAGTGGCAGTGGGGCGTATCGTCGATTGCACCCTACAGCCAAAAGCAGACCTCTCTGTCGACAGCCAGCGCAGGCTCGTAGTTGACGATGTTGATGCCTTCTCTGCTACCGACGATATTCTCGTTACGAGCTTCGACAACCTGTTCGCGCTACCTGCGCCGGTTCCGTTACGCTACCTGAAGGCGATTGACGCTGCCGGAAACGCTAACCTCATTTCCGCTGTCTCGCTGTCCAGTGGGAAAGTTACGCAGATTCTCACCCAAGGATGGCTTCGTGGCATTGGTTGACGACGATAGATTAATTTCCATACGCCCAAACTTCGCCTGTGCCATTTTCAACGGTTCTAAAACGGTCGAGATCAGGCGGAAAATCCCGCTGATCAAGCAGGGAATACGGCTCTGGATTTATGTTACGAAGCCCGTCGGCGAGGTCCGCGGTGTAGCCCGAGTTGCTGAGATCGTCGAAGGCGATCCAGACGCGGTGTGGCGTGCTTGCGGTCCGCGAACTGGACTGGCTCGAGCCGCCTTTAACGATTATCTACAAGGCTCGGCGAAAGCGTACGGTCTTGTTCTACAAGAGGTAGAAATCGGCTGCCCAGCTTCGATGGAGGTGTTGAGGACCCTTCGTGCGGGCTTCCATCCGCCGCAAGTCATTACTCGGTTGACCGTTGCAGAAGCGGAAGGGCTTCACCGACATCTCTTCCCCACCTGACGGGAAGGCATTGGGCGTTAACGACTGCTTTGGCGTGCTCGTCGAATCGAGCGATAGGGCTAAGTGTCACAGCCCTTCGGTTGTGACACTGCTGACAGTCTGAAGGTCTAAATTATTGCATCGAATAGCGCAGCACCCGCGCCCCGACAGCGACCAGCTGTAGCCCTGGAGACAACGCGGTTGGCGGTGTGGTCGTCGGCTCCGCCACCCAGAAGCGCTCAGGTGACCACAGGATTGGTTTGCATCTGACGTCTCTATGAACCAAACTTTGGCGAAGGCTTAGCGTGAGAGTTGCAAATGGCAGTTACCGTTCCCGCGATCCCAATCACCCAAGGGAATCAGACGTTTCTGCAGGTCCGTATGCTTGCAGCTGATCTGACCGCGATCAGCTACGCAGCGGTCCGTGGGATCGATGATGAAACAGGAGCAGTGCAGCGCTTTCTCAATACCAGGCGCATCGCATCAATAAAAGATTTTTTCCTAGCCGGCGGAGATCTGCCAACAAATATAATTCTTAATTGGTCCGGGGGTGAAGCCTTCACAGCGGACCGAGAGAATTTTACTTTCGAGCCCACTCCTCGAACGGCGCAGATTATCGACGGTCAGCACCGCGTTGCTGGTCTGAGAGCGGCGATCGAAGAAAGGAGAGACCTAGGTAATCTTCAGGTTCCCGTAGCTGTATTTAGCGGACTATCAACTCAGCAGTGCGCCGATATCTTTCTCTCTATTAATACTGAACAGAAACCCGTAGCTCGAAGCTTGGTATTTGATTTGTACGGACTAGCCACTGCCGATCTTGTCGATAGTACAGCCGTACGCGCTAAAGATATAGTTCTCGATTTGAACTCAAATAGCAACTCACCCTATAAAGACTACTTTAAGTTTCCAGGCGCTCCTCGAACGCGTGGTGGTATAGCCTTGTCAACCGCAGTTACGGAGCTAAAGCCTTTGTTAGAGCCGAAAGGCGATTTTGATCAGCTTGGAATTAGCGAGCTTGAGCTACAAATCCAGATTCTTACCAATTTTTGGGCGGCCTTAGCTTCCAAATATGGTGATGAATGGCAAAGTACGCAAAATGCTTTTCTATTCGCTGCCGGCTTTTCTGGTGGCATAGAGTTTTTCAGGAAAAGGCTTATACCGTACTGCAATAAACAAAGATCCTTCTCGAAGGATTTGTTTCTCAATGTTATCGGCTTATCGAAAGATGACTTGATTTTGCAGTCAGAGGTGAAAGGACTTGGGGGACGCGATGCGCCCCGTGTCGTTTTTGAGCGCTTAGACTCCTATTTCAATCCTGAGGTTGAAGAACTAGCCAACTTTACCCTGTGAGCGCCGTTACAAACTTCGCGCGCGCGCATCTGGATCAACATGGCGGGACGTTTGCATCGGCCCCACCGATCAATCACATCCAGTCTGCCGGGCTTCTGACTCATGTCGGCGCTGATATCACTGATACGCTGTATAGCTCGGTAATTTCCATTATCGACGCTGCTCAGGGCATTCAATCCGGATTTTATTCTTGGGCAACTGTAAAGTTGTACTATTCTCTTTTCTACTCAATAAAGGCGCTTCTGCTTCACCGTGGCATAGGAATGTTTCACTACGATTCCAAACCTGGGCTAGTTGAGATCAAGCCTGGTGGTCTTGTACGAAAGTTAACAACTGGGGAATCAAGAGGGGGCAGTCACGGCTCTGCTCTTCGTCTTTTCAGAAATACTGCTCCTTCAAGCGTACTTCTTACCCCTATAGGTATGAGCGACCCTTTAGAATGGCTCAAATCCCTTCGAGAGGAGGTAAACTATAGCCTTCCTCGATTTACGGAGCCTAATAGCCCTCCTTGGTTTGAAAAGTCCGTAGGATCGAACACACTTCGCCGAGTTGCTGCATCGTACTCAACGGATCTGATCTTATATGCTTTTGACCCAGACCATGCAGCATTGGCATTACCGTTGCTAGCAGCACGTACGGCGATTTTGGAAGCAGCGGCGCTTGGTAATCCTATTCCGGCAGATGACATTTCTTTTATCGGAAAGAGCATTAAGGATGACAGCGGGCCTATCACTAGCCTCCTAAGTATACTGTCGCTGCACTAGCTAAGCATCCGGATTTGGAAGTTACTGATAGGTTTCCTTCGATATCGGAGAGATTTCATCAACCGAAGGAACGTCTTCCCCGGCAGGAACGACAGCGATTCTCGTAGCCATACAAAATCGCCCCCACCCCGGCCTAACCTGCCGCTCTGCTCCCATATGTTAAAGGGGCAGGCTCCTCAATCCGGAAGGCAAGGTCACCGCCGAATGACAAGAGCAGGCGCTTAGCGGCCGAGGTAAAGCCGGCTTCAAAACCGAGGGGTTGTGACACTCGCTGCTGGCAATTTACGCGCCAACATTGCCGGTATGCCTTCGATCGGGCATTGGTGAAGATAGAGATCCGTCGAGGGTGGGTTATGGATCGCATCTATGTCCGCGAAGGTGATGGCCTATTTCTGGGTGCCATCAAGCTTGTTTTCTTTGCCCCGCTGCTCGCGGTGCCGATTTATTCCGCAGTGTGGGGATGGAACGCGCTCACAACGTTGCATTGGCATCCAGCGCTGATCGTCCTGGCGGCATTTGTCACAATTGGCGTCATAACCGCAATCCTGACTGCATTGGCAAGCGCCCTTCCCCGCACGACAACTGCGATCGGCGTTCTCTACTGCACGGCCATGTACGGTCTTGCCGCTTATGCCATTACCAACGACCTGATCTGGACCACGGTGATCGCGCTTTTAACAGCGGTCATATCGTGGGAACCCGTTGCCTCGTTTATCTCGCGTCGAGCAGCCCATTGATCTCCCCGGGCCTATAACTTTCTGGCTTGGCTGTATGCCGAGCCCCTGCTGTGTCGCGACCTTTCCAGCTCAACGGCTCCCTGTCGGCGGTCCCGGTATTCGGAAAGGTTTTAGTCCCTGTCGCTCAATTTCGGCTGTAACCATCTGTCGAGTTTGCGATCCTGAAAGGGCGCGCAACAACAGCAAAGTTTCGATCTCTATGGCACTGGGTTCGCCTGTTTCTTGCGTTTCCTGGGTAGATGCAACGAGCCGTTCTGCCACCTGATCGCGCAGCTCGTCCATCGTTTCGCCCATGTCGATCATGGCAGCGCGGATGCTCGCCAGCTCGTCCGCAACGCGGTCAGTCTGGTCGAGGCGGTCGCGGATGAAAGCTGCAAGCCCAATACCCCGGCTCTCGGCCTCGGCGGCATAAACTAGCGCCTGCCCCTCCCTCAACCGTACTTTGATCGAATCTGACAGCCTCATAACGCCTCCAACTACAGCATGGACCCTTGTTGAGCCTATAAAATGGCCTGTTTCCATTGGCTTCTAACCATCTGGGGTCCGCTTGGGGTCCAGCATGTTAGCCGCGGTTGCAGGATTGTCGTTGTAATTCAGTGACTTAGCGGCACCGAAAGGTGCGTATGGTGTACGACCCGAAATTACGGATTCAAGGATCGAGAATGAAGTTCTGACAGCTCCGAAACGGGCTGGCCGAGCTTTAAGGGGGTCAAAACTACCCTGATGAACGAAGTTCAGCAGGTTCTACAGTCGAACAAGGGGCAAACGAGCCAAAAAGAACGCACGAAGGAGGCAAAAAGGAGGCAGCAGGGAAGCAGTAGGTAGGCACGAAGAAGGCATATGGTGCGCAAATTCGGTTGACACCTCTGACACCCCGATCATACCGATCATGTAATACGCAGCTGGGGCTTCAATGACGGATCGATTGGAACAGCTGGCCGCGATACCGCCCCGTACCAAGGCTGCAAAAATTCGGGCTTTTATGCCTGCGATTGAAAAACGCATTTCGGAAGGTGTGTCACACCAGGCTATCATTACATGGTTGGCCGATGGCGGAATCGAGGTCACGCTCGGCACATTCAAAAGCTATCTGCAACGATATCGACGGGACGCTCAAACCTTACAGCAACCCGTAACTCAAATCCCGACGCAGGCACCCGCTTTAATGAACACGGATCGCAATACCGGTACCAATCCGGAACCGATGGAGGACGGCAATCCTGGTGACACGACCGAGCCGGGACCTGATAACGAGGCACAAGCTGAGCGTCGGTTTGAGGATATGTTTGATCGGAAAAAACGCGATGCTTTCACGGATCAGTTCATGAACCGGCAGCGCCCTTTGTTCGGTCGCAACCGCGACAAGCCATGATGCTCGATTGCAATGCGTTAGCTGGCCTCGATCCGTCGGTGTATTTCCTGTCCATCCCTTATTGCCAGAAGCAGATCGTTGCTGAACCGGTCCATGTCTCTCCGAAAATTGCTTATTATTGTTTCGAACAGATCATGCCGTGGGCCCCGGGACGTTTCCAGTAGCATCGTCTGCGAGATGGAAGTGAAGTCCTCCAATTCCTCGATCACGAACTCGACATAAGCATGCTCAGACTTGGTCATCTGAGATGGGCGGTTCAAGGCAACCTCCAACCCGGTTATCGCTGCTGCATTCTGTTGGTCATCTGGGGCTGATGCATGCTGCTCGCGTTTGCGCAGTTTTCGCAGACCAAGCATGAATTCCCGGGTTCTGTATTCCAGATCCGCAAATTGCTTATCGGGTTTTTCCAGCTTGTCGGTCATGCTGCCTCCTCGTTTGGAATAGAGGCAGACCCGGCTGAAGAGCCGGGCGTTGGAAACCCTGCACGTGGACAAGGCGCTGCCACCTTTGGGCAAGCCTTGGACATGCGTGACAGCCGCCCGGCCAAGAAGCTCGACCGGACCACGTGATTGTCGGGGTTTCCACGCCCCACGGTCGGGATTGACCGAACCGCAGGTCTATGGTCGCAGAAGGGAACGCTTCGGACAAGCTCCTGCGACAAAGACGGACGTTTCGACGATCGTCATCACCCCATCGAGCCAGGATGATCTTTGCCATGAGCGATGCCCTTCCGAGTTTCTGCACACCGACCGAGCATGCCGCCTACGCGGCGGTCCTGGACGATCTCGCCCGCCGTGATCGGGGAGACGAAGCGGTCATGGTTTTTCGCGAGCCGACCGATCCGGATGCGGCCGTGGTCGCCGATGCCATGATCCGCGCCGGCAGTGTCAACGACGCGCTGTACGACCGCCTGCTCGCTGCTGTCGATCGGCTCTATGCTCCGCCGCCGGTTACCCGCGCCGTCGCATTCGATGCGTTCGGCACGCTGGTCCATATCGGACGCAAGCGGCATCCGTTCGAGCGGTTGATCCGGCAGGCCCGTGACCGGGCAGAGGCCCTGCCCTCGCCGATAATCCAGCCGATCGGCCTCGCCGATTACGCCGCAGCGCTGGGATTGCCGCAACCGGATGCCGAACTGGCGGCGCTGAAGGAGGAATTGGCGACGATCGCGCTCTACCCCGACACACTGGATGCGCTGCGGCAGGTCCGTGAGCAGGGTGTGAAGATCGCCGTCGCCTCGAACCTCGCTCTACCCTACGCGGCCCCGCTGAAGGTCCTCCTGGGCGATCTGGTGGATATCTGGCACTTCTCCTTCGATGCAGGTGCGATCAAGCCTGACAGGGCGTTCTACGCAGGCCTGACGACACACCTGGGATGCGAGGCCAGTGAACTGCTGATGGTGGGCGACACCTGGCGCGATGACATCGTCGGCGCCGTGGAGGCCGGATCACGTGCGCGGTGGGTCGATCGCGAAGGCCGTGCCTCCCACGCCCGCCGCTTCATTGCTGTTCGCAAACTTGGTCACGCCTATCCCGATCGCCAGAAAGCTGCGCAAATGACGGAGCTGGAACTTGTCCGTAGCGGCATCGATGCGAACCTTGACCACCTTCATGCCCAGTGGTGGGCGGTTCGGGCGGGTCTGTTGCGGCAGATCCTTACGGATGCCCCGGATGCAGAAAAGGTAGCTGCGACACGCGCGCTGGACGATCATTTTGATACTCGCGATCAGGCTGAAACCAGCCGTGCTCGACTGATGCGAAACGCGATTGCGACTATCGCGGCACGAAAGCATGCCTAACGGCCATGGAAGGGGCAGGAGGCGCGTATCTCGTTTAACGGCTAGCCGGCCCTGGGGAACCTCCGATCGGATCGGTTTGGTCCGCTACCGATGGCGTTTACGCTGCGATTAGATTATTTTCGCTTTCGACCACCGGGCCACTCCATTTAGCGATCCACAAGCAGCCGGTAATCGGCCTCCGCATCATCGTAAATGCTCGGATACAGGCACGACTCAATCCATTTTTCAAAGATATAGAAACTCGCTGGTTAGAGGGTTTATACCTAATGTTAATGAGTTAGGTGGCTTTTTGATGGGCTTAACTGCCCTGTTTTCCGTGAGTTAGCTCGATAACGCTGTTCCGGATGTGTCGTCGTCTCGTTCCTAGAGTGTCGATGACAAGGTTCCCGAAGGATCGACTTTGCGTTCCTGAAGGACCGAGCCTTGTTCCTGGAGTGTCGAAGGCGCGTTCGATTGCGTAATTTTTTCGGAGCAATTGAATCAGTTCGGTAAGGTTTGTCCGAAGGGACGTTCAATTGCGATAGGTACTCAAGCGTCCTGCGGGAGGGACATTCACAAGCACGACACTTCGGGAACGGTTGGGCCAGTCTATATCGATTTTGACGTACGCGCGGCTCCCCTGCCCTCCCGGGGCAGAGCGGTTCGTAAGACGAACAGGTCTTAACGCCCAAGTTCGTGGCGGTGCTTTTCATGGTAGCGCCGGACAAATCCGATGAACGCCGCCTGATAACTAACTGGCGTTCGGGCGCTGTCCGCCTCAACCCACGTACGAAACTCATCGTGCAACGTCTGGTAATCCCATCCCGGGCATTCCGCGCGCAGCGTTGCCATCGTTGCGTCGGTGATTTCGCCAGCGGTCGCTCGTGTCGCCAGACTGGTCCGCGACCGTCGCAGCAGCGCTGTTACGTCAATCGTCTCATTCGCATCGTTGGCCGTCGCAGCGGGGTTGGTTGACGTTGGCCTTGCTCCAGCCTTAGCGCCCCCTGCCCCGTGCGCCGCCACGGTCTTCAGCGGGCGCTCGACATCGCTGCGGCGTTGCATCCGCAGAGATGGCTCGCGCTTGCCAGCCGGCGTCTCCAAAGCGAGCGCATAGCCCGGCAGCTCGTTGCGCTCGACGATCTTAGCGATCTCGAACTTAAAGCGGCGATATTGCCCTTCGGCGCCCGACTTCTCAAACAGCGTCGGCATGGCGATCGCGAAGCCGACCTCCCCTGCCCCGCCAGCATGCTTGCGCGCGACGCGGTAGAGCCAGCGCTCACGCCCGCCAGTCAGGTCGAAATAGGCACGGTCGATCGACAGCACTCCGCCCTGCATCATCACGCCTTCCCAGAACCAGTTCGACACCTCGATCGTCATCCCACGCGACCGCTCGGTTTTTTCGTCGACCAGCTGCGTCCAGCCGTCTAGCCAACTGAACGTCGCCTCTCGGCGGTTTTCGGCGCGAATGTTGGTCTTGATCGTGGTCGATACCAGCCGGTCGAGCGCCTGGCCGAGCAGCTCATACGCGCGTCCGGTCGTGGGCCGCCCGATCGCGCGGAGCAGGTCGTAGGGCATAAGGTGGAGCTTGCGCGGAACGTCGTTGACTCCGCGTCGGGCCATGTCCGCAAGAACGCTCGCGCAATAGATTAATATGTCCGCATCCCAGATCGTCGCCATCCCGTAATCGGGGTTGCCCGAGACGTGCACCCACAACTTGCCGTCGGGGCTATGATAATCGATCGGTTTGACGCGCTTCGATTTGGCGAGGCTGAAGAACGGACGCTCCATCATCTCGCGCTGGTCGCGCAGCGGTAGGTCGGCGAGATAGGGGAGGAGCAGGTCGAACCGTTCGGACACCCTCTGACGATCGGCGCGGGTCATGCCGCCACGCCCTGAGTGTTTCCCGGGGAAAACATCGTCGGGGCGGTGGGGGCCACCATCCGCGTTGATATGGGACGTAGCATGTTTCCCCGGGGAAACACAATCATCGCTGCAGTCCGCGGCCTTCGGCCTCCAGATGCACTAGCGCCTGCCGCAGCGCGTCGACCAGCTCTTCGTTCCCGGCGCCCGACCCGGCATGGAGCCGGATCGTCACGCCCTGTCGGTTGCTCGACTGGATGCTAAGCCCAGGGCGCCCATGCGGCGTGGTCCATGTAAACGGGGGCGCCGCGTCGGCGGGATCGTTCGATGCCTCGAGCAACTGCCGCAGCACGTCGGCAGCAGGGTAGGGGGCCGCACCCCGATCGCGCCGTGCGGCCTGTTCACGCGCAAGATCTCGAGCAGCACTTTGAATAGCCTTAGCGGCAACCTTGTCGTCGAGCGCCTGCGCCAATGCATAGGCAGGTTTGAGTTGGACGTCGGCGGGGGAGGCGAACGCGGTGATCACCGCGTCGGGGATCTGTGCGACCTTTACCATCTTTGACAGCCAGCCCTTTGACACCTTGAGCCGCTCCGCCATCCGCGTCAGGTGGTTGCCGTAATGCGCCTTGAGCGCCTCGGCATAATTACGGGCACGTTCGAGATCTGACACATCTTTACGCGCGCGGTTCTCGAGATCGGCAAGCCGGAATGCGGCTTCGTCGTCGAGGTTGGCAACCTGCGCCACGAACTGCATCTCCGGATAGGAATGCGCGCGTAGCCAGCTGATCGACCAGTGGCGTCGCGTGCCCGCGATTACCTCGAAGTCATGCGCAGGATCGCCGTTGACACGACGTACCACTGCAGGAACCTTTTGCCCGCCCTCGGCGATGATGGAATCGATCAGCTCGCGGCAGCCTTCTTCTGTCAGATGCTGGTAGCTACGCGCATTACCCGGCCAGATCCGTACGCGTGCAGGGTCAAGCAGCAGCTGCGTCACTTGTCGCACTTCCCCGCTGGTCACGCGCGCTAGCGCAGTCTCGCGGTTGAGCAGTGTCGTCCCACGCGTCCGTTCAGGCGCGGGCGGGGCAGGGCGCGCGCCGGTGTCAATTTCGGCTGGTTCGTCGGCCAGCAAGGCCGCCAGATAGTCGGATTGCTTACGCGCCATGCGGCACCTCCCGCATTAGACTTATTAGGAACGTTGCCGAGCAGAACAGCACCAATTCTGGCTCACGCGACATGGAGTAGATCCTCCTCGCGTGCGGGCTCGACCCGGCCCCAGCCTTGCCGGACAAGCTGCTCGATCTGCCCCATGGCCTCGTCAAGATTGGCACGGCAGCGCTTGTGCGTCTTGGGCGTACCGATCGGGCGTTCAAGTTCGTAGATCGTCATCATCCGCATCGCAGCATGGCTTATCTCGGCGGATTCTAAGATCGGCACCGGGAGTAAGGCTGGACCGAAACTCTGTTCCATAATCGTGCGAACCATCGCGTGGCTGGGATCGTTGCTGTCAAACTTCGAACATATAAGCCGGAGGAAGCTGTATTCGACCTCTATTCCGGCATGCGCGAGCTGCTGTAGTACCTGGTTCATCATCGACAGAAATTGGACGGTTGAGCAAAAATCGGGCGTCGTCGCGGCGAGCGGGACAAGCAGCGCATTTGCCGCCTGCATCACCGCGAGGCTGATCGTCCCGAGAGCAGGTGGGGGATCGAGCAGTACCACGTCGTAATTGCGCGCGAGATCGGCCAGCCCCTGTTTGAGCTTGCGGAAGCGGGCGGCGAGCACCGACTGCCCGTCCGATCCCGCCGCGGCGAGTTCATATTCGACGTCGAACAATTCGAGGTTCGATGGGATAAGGTCGACGTTGGGCCACGGCGTCGATTTGACCGCATACAGCAGGTCGGCCTGGGTCGGATCGATCGACAGATAGGGGTAGAGCGTCTCTTCTCGTGTGATATTGAAATGGGGGTTAAACCCGAACAGCGTCGTTGTCGTCGCCTGGCTATCGCAATCGACCACCAGCACACGGTACCCCTGCACCGCGAAATAATGCGCGAGGTGGCAGGTAACCGTCGACTTGCCCACCCCGCCCTTGAAATTCTGCACTGCGATGATCGCGGGGATATCAAGCGGCGCGCGGGCAGGAGAGGCGCCAAGCACCTCGCGCATCTGCAGCAGTTCCTCGACCGAATAGCCAAGTCTCCGCCCATTTTCACCCGCCGGGGCAGGGGGGAGGCGACCATCATCCTCGGCCATGCGGATCCGGTTAGTCGAACAGCCGAGCAATTGCGCCGCCTCGGCGATTCCGAAGCGGACATTGAGGCCCTTCCGGCTTTCGGGCAGGAATGCCTTGCGCCGTAAGCGTTCGATCATCCGCTCCCCCGCGTCCGCAAGTTCACCGATATGGTTGACGATGGCATTCATGAACCGGTCCGATCGCTCATTTGAAGCTTTCGACCGAATTTATACGCGAATGAAATTCAAAACGTAAGAGAGCGGCACAAAAAGGTTTAGGATGAATCGGTATGAGCATTAACGTGCTACGCTGCGATCTTGTAGGTGCCTATCTGCACAAGCCTTGCCTCTCACCAGCAAGCAGATGCGCTACAGCGGATCGCCGTTAGCGATACGTAGCGCGCCGTCGCAGCCTTGTCGCGAACGTGCTGATTTTGCGATACGGACACTGCTGCCGGCTATTGGAATGATATGTGCCGAAAACACCTGTTTGTCGCACAATGGTGATTACGACCGGGTTTTCCACACTTCGGGCCGTTGAATGCCGACAATGGGGAGGAAAGCTGCCCGTCCGCTATTGGGAAGGCACATGGCGTTAGCGGACGTCGCCTGATGCTGCGGCCTTTCTCAAAAAGGATCCAGACCGTCCGAAAACTCGCCCGTGATCAAGGTCGGTACGATCCCCCGCTGAGAAATGGCTAGGGACCAGCCTGTTCGGGTTTTTATGCTCTGATGAGGCCGGAATAGGCTGTCACAAGGCGATATTCGGCGTGTGACGGCAGACGTGGCGGGCCGGATCAGGGCTGCACCGCCTGGATCATCCTACCGCCTTACCGAGTGACCGAGATCTACATTTTCCCAAAAATCGTTCCCAAATCATCATGGTCGGCAGACGGATTTATGGGAAGGCTATGGCTGTAAAAAAGGGTATACCCTAACTGAAATTTGGATTTTCGACTGTCCAGTCAGGGTCCCGAAGCGGAACTTTAGGCAGGAAACAGATCTTGTTTGTACACTATCAAGCGCCGAGCGCTGTCTCGTAAACGAACGTCCACTTAGATCGTAACTTTGGTGGCCGGAGCCCGAGCATAAAGCCCATAAGCGAGGATCAGCGCGTAGCAGATCGCCGGGAGCAGCAGCGCGAAGTGTAAGCTGCCCGACTTGTCCGCCAGCATTCCTGTCAGATACGGGATGATCGCGCCACCGACGATCGCCGTGGCGATCACGCCCGAGCCTTCCGCGGCACGCTTGCCGAGCCCTTCCGAGGCCAGCGAGAAGATCGTCGGGAACATCACCGCGTTCATCAGGCCGATCGCCAGCAGCGTCCAGCCCGACAAAGCGCCCTCGGCGTTCGCCGAGATCAGGATCAGCGCCAGCGTCCCCGTCGCGACGCCCGCGAGAACCTTGCCCGGTGAGACCTTGTTCAGCACGTACGCGCCGATGAACCGGCCGACCAGCGCGCCGCCCCAGTAGAACGGCACGTGCTTGCCCGCAGCGACATCGCTCAGGCCCATCACGCTTGGCTGCATCAGATAGTTGACGATCAGCGAGCCGACCGCGACCTCGGCGCCGACGTACAGGAAGATGCACGCCGTCCCCATTGCGAAGCGCGGGCGCTTCAGCAGCGTGAACGCGTGGAAGATGCTGCCGGTCTGGTCCTGCTCCTCGTTGAGCCGGTTGCGACGGGTCCACACAACCGCAGCGACGATCAGCAGCGCGACCGCGAGGCCGATATAGGTGTGGACGACCGTCCGCGACGACTCCGTGCGGTACGCGTCGAGCGCGGCGCCGGTGAGCTTCGAGGAATCGACCGAGGCCAGCCCGCCGAGGATCAGCGCGGAGCCGACATACGGGAAGATGGTGGTGCCGAGCGAATTGAATGCCTGCGCGAAAGTCAGCCGGCTCGACGCCGACTTGGGATGGCCGAGCGCCGAGATCAGCGGGTTGGCAACGACCTGCACGACGGTGATGCCTGCGCCGAGCACAAACAGCGCGAACAGGAACATGCCGAAGCTCGCTTGGCCTGCGGCGGGAATGAACAGCAGGCAGCCCGCGGTCATCGTCACGAGTCCGATCGACGCGGTCCGCATGTAACCGGCTTTCCGCACGATCGCGGCGGCGGGGATCGAGAACAGCGCATAGGCGAGGAAGAACGCCGACTGGACCAGCATCGCGGTCGCATGGTCGAGCGTGAAGAGTTCCTTCATCTTGGGGATGATGATGTCGTTCAGCGAGGTGATACCGCCGAAGATGAAGAACAGCGCGAACACAAACACGCGCAGGTCGGGTGCGTTGTAGCCGTGGCTGGCATCGCCGTCCGCCGCAAAAGCAGACTCTGTATTGACGTGCATCGTTTCAAATCCTCGTGGCACATTGCGGGTAACGCACAGATTTCTAGTTTCTTCTGCGTCTAGTATCGATTTATCGAAGAGCTATTGGTGGAGGATGCGCAGCTGCTTGCTCGCCAGATCAGTTTTAAAGGGACGGCTGGCAGCTGATAGTCTTCGCCAGCTATCATTCGATGAAGGGCTTCAACGAGGTAACTGCCGGCAACGGCGCCGTTCTGCTCGACCGTGCTCAGCGGGGGAACCGTGTATGGTGCGGAACCAATGCCGTCGAAGCCGATAACGGCGACATCTTCTGGGATGATGCGACCGCATTTGTTAAGCGCCTGCATCGCTCCCACAGCAAGTCCATCCGATGCCGCGAAGATGGCGTCGAACGGGACATCGTTGTTCATGAGATCCAGTGTTGCAGCATATCCTTGAAGCTCGCGGGTGCCCGTCAAACTTGCCTGTGCTTCGAAGACTGGAAGGCGCTGCTCACTCATCGCGCTGATGTAGCCGGAACGGCGATCTCGGTACGCGTGCTGGCGACGCCAACCTGGGCCTATGAAGATGATACGCCTGCGACCCGTCGCAACCAGGTGGCGAACAGCAGTCGCCGCACCTGCATGATTGTCACATCTCAGCGTTGGAAGGACGTCGTCCGGACTTCCCCAACAAATGACGTTTTCGCCCTGAGATCGCGCTTTTGCAAAGAACCTCCAGCCCGCTGAGTTTCTCGCGGTCCCGATGACGATGATCCCGTCCGCGATTCGGTCTTGGCAGTAGCTGGCGAAGAAATTGGCAGGATCATGTTGAAAGGAAACCAGAATCTCCTGGTCGTGGTCAGCCGCTGCGGCCGCGACGTGGGCGAGAAGGTCCATGTAGAACGAGTTGATCGGAGCCCCACGAATTTTGGGATCGCCTAGGATAACGACCGCAATACGTCCCGTTGCGCTGCTTCGGAGGCTGACCGCTCGCTGGTCCGGTCGATAGTCCAGCGCTGCCGCCACCTCCAGGACGCGTCGGCGGGTTTCGACACTGACGCCTTCGCTGCCGCGCAGGGCCTTCGAGACGGTCGACTGGGATACCCCGGCCCCCTCGGCGACGTCGAACGAAGTGCATCTTCTGGTCATCCGGCGATCAACTCGGCCGGGAGCCGCTGATGCTGGATCCTGAACACCATGCTGTACCTAAGCCCGCTCAACACTGAGCCACACCCATCAGGCGGCCCGCGAACCGTGTGGCGTCACGATCGTCGCTGCGCGACGCAACACGTCTATCCCAAGTGACATGAGACATGTCGCGTCCGCTCGCGTCTAGGCCGGTCAAATCCGGGCCGCGCCAGGGTAGGCGAACAGGAGATCCGCATCGTCCGACGCGTCCAGATCCTCGTTTCCCGTCACGATAAGACACTCCCCTGCCTTCCAGGCGATCCCGCCTACGCTTCCCGTGCCGCGGACCGGAACGAGCCAGCCCCGGGCATTCCCAGGCATATCGATTCTCCGATCACCGCCGGTCCAGCGTTCGAGAACGAACGTCGGGCCTTCCACCAGTATCTCACGGCCGGGTTCGACGACCCCGCCTTGGGGCTCCGCCGTCCAAGGATCGAGTTCCGCTACAGCGACGCCGTCGTCCAGATGGAGTTCCCTCGGTCGGCCGTAGTCGAACAGGCGATAGGTCGTATCGGAGTTCTGCTGAACCTCGATCAGCGTGAGACCCGCCCCAATTGCGTGGACGACCCCGGATTTCGAATAGAAGAAGTCGCCTGCCTTGGCCGTCTTCCAGTCCAGTCTGCCTTCCAAGGTTCCGTCTTCCGCGCTTGTGCGCAGAACCTCTCGGGTCATGGGCTCCAAAGGACCTAAAGCGATCGTCGAGTCTGGCTCCGCATCTAGAATGATCCAGCACTCGTCCTTGCCACGCGGAAGGCCACGTTTTGCGGCTTCCATGTCGGAGGGATGATTCTGCACGGATAGCTTTTCGCTCGTGAACAGATACTTGATCAGAAGCTCCGGGTCGGACAGTTCGGAGGATTGAAACCAGATCTCCCCGATCGGTTCATCGTTCTCCGCCGGGTCCGTGAAGCCCCCGTAGAGGCTGTGGCGACCCCAAGGTTTCTCCACCCGTTTCGTCGTGAGCAGCTCAGCAGGCATGTCGTGTGTGTTCCTGATCGAGAAGGGTGGGTGGCAGGCCCTCTTGGCCGGCCATTCGAATAAGGTGGGCAGGTGAAGGCGGATTCGGATCTCTAGTCGAACCGATGCTCTCTCCCGGTTTTCAGCCGCCCTTTCGGGAGGAAAAGGGAAGCGACGCGGGTTCGACGTTCCAGCCCCGGACCCGAAGCTCACCGAGCTTCCGTTCAGCCGGTATCTGCAGACGCAGTCGTCTCGTTTCGCCGGGGAGAAGGGAGACGTAGTTGTCCGTGAAGTAGGCAGGTAGTATCTGCACTCCCGCCGCATCAAACGGCGTCAGCTTTGCTTGGAGCACGGGCGCGGTGGAGGTGTTGCGTATGATGACGTCGATCCCGGCATCGGAATTCGGTGACGTGCCACCAAACGCGATCTCCAATCGGATCCTGGGCAGGTCGTCGAGCGCCTTGAACGCTGCCGGATCGCTCGCATCCCAGTAGAGATTTTCAGACAACAGAACGCCTTTGGCGCTCGTCGCCGTGAGCTTGACGAACCTCAATCCGGCATCCCTACCGACGTCGAGATTACGTATATCGGCTATGTCATCGGCTGCGGCGCTAACCACAGCCGACTTCGTGGCTAGTTCCTGCCCGCTGGGCGATACGATGCGAGCGGTGACCGTGACGTTCTGCAACGGGGCATTGGTGGTGTTCACGAGCGTTAGGCTGCGATCCGGCAAATTCATCTGTATATGGATGGGCTCCGTCCCTTTACGCGTTCCATAGAAAGAAGCGTGCGTGTCGTAGTCGGACGAATAGATCTGAAAATTCGCCGATGACCATGCGGGATGCGACATCCAGAGCATGCGGGCGCTGTTCGTTCTCCACAGCCCGGCATTCATGCCTTCGAAGATCGCACGATGGGACTCGTAGTTCAGCAGCTGAGCCTTGCGCTCGAAGTCGGGCAGGCTCGTCGCCTCCCCCAGGCGTAGCTTCATCGCATCCATGAAACTGGCCGCCGAGACCGCTCGTTCCTGATGCCAGTCATGGTAGGCCCAAGTGTCGTTTATAGGCCATTGATCGGCCCCGGGGACCGCCCTCTGCCAGGCTTCAAGCGTGGGAAAGCTCGGCGTGCCTACTTCGACCGCGAAGCCCTTCGCGAAATCGGTAAAGTAGCCTTCCGGGGAACGCCAGTTGTATGGTCCGGATCCGCCGAGGTTTATGATTCGTGATGAACCCTTGTAAAGTCGGCCTCCATCCTCCTCCCAGACCATGTCCTGCAACGCCGTCTGCAGGATTGGCTGGGGTACGCCCTCGTTGCGACCGATCCACATAACGATTGACGGATGGGTCCTGAAACGTCGGACGACGTCGCGCGCGTTCTGCAGGAACAGAGGGACGTCCTCGGCTTCCGCGTTGTTGTCCTGCGTGGACTCCCAAAAATCGTTGAGGACCATCATGCCGTATTCGTCGGCGAGCTGGAAAAAGTTCTCCTCGGTGCTCTGGCCCATCCAGTTTCGGATGATGTTCAGACCGGCGTCGCGGTGAAGGCGAAAATAGGGTTCGAGCCGCTCTCGCTCCACCCGCTTCATCATCTCGTCCATGCCCCAGTTGCCGCCACGCGCCGCGATCCGGACTCCGTTGACCCTCAGGACGAGGTTCGGAGAAAGGCGCGGGTCGCTGACGACCTTGCGGACCGCCGGTGACAGCTCGGAACCGGGCCGCAACGAGTTCGCCCACCCATTGGGGACCTTTCGAAGAGCCGCGTTCCGCTCGTCGATGATCGGGGTCCCAAGTCGCTTCGCCTCCGCGAGATCGACATCGACGCGCTCCAAGTCACCGTGCTGATCAAGCGAGGACAGTTCGTAGGTTACCTTCCGCATTCCGAAGGACAGCTGCCGTCGATCGGACACCGTGCCCCCAGCATCCACGGCAAGCCTGAGCTGGTGCAGTGCCGGGGCGCCATATCCGTTTGGCCACCAGAGCTTCGGGTTCCGAACGTGCAGGGCGGCGTGTTCCGATGGGTTGAACCGCGCCGTCACGGTCGACCTAGGCGGTACGCTGATCCGGCGAGCTACGGAGACATCGTCAAAGGCGGCGATCACGGTCGTATCCAGCGCGGTATCACTAACGTTCGTCACAGGCACGTCGATGAAGACATCCGCAAGCGAGTTATCGTCCTTGGGCAGATCCGTGGACACTTCGGGATCACCGATAGCCAAGGCACCTGTAGATTGCAGTTCGACGCCTTGCCACAACCCGGTGTTGCGGTCGCGGATGCCGGGTATCCAATCCCACCCCTCACTGGCGGTGAAGGTCGGGCCGTCGATCATCATGGCGCCGCCATTCTCGCCCCGCCCGCCCGTCATCGATTGCTCATGGGGAATGCCGGGATGGGGCGGCGGGGATACGCGGATCGCTATCGCGTTCGACCTACCGGGCATCAGCAGGCTCGTAACGTCGAACCGACCTCGCACGAAAGCGCCTTTGACGTCCCCCACCCGTCGACCATTGACCCAGACGTCGGCATGATAGTTGACGCCGTTCAGAACAAGACGCTGCCTCTTTCCCTCTTCCGATCGAGGAAGGGTGAACTCGGTCCGATACCAGTAGTCCTGCCGTGCAAGCCGCTCGGGGATGGCCATGTTGTTCAGTCCCACGCGCGGGTCCGGATAAACCCCACGATCGACCAGGGTCGTCAGCGCGGTTCCGGGGACCGTCGCGTGAAACCATCTGCTCGCATCGTAGCCAGGGCTCGATAGCAGCTCCGGCGGGCTCGAGACGTTCGGAGCTTCGACCATTCTCCAGCCGTTGACCGCGAACAGGCCATCTCGAACCGGAATCAGCGGGCTGCCTTCCACCACGGGCGAGGGCTGAGGTCTCGAAAACGGCGCGATGCCCTTCGGAAGGGTCCAGGCCCGCTGCGGCACGGCCTCGCCGTACTGCGTTCGCACCTGCAGCGGCCAACTGGGGCTGTTTGTCTCGAAACGGACGATATCTTCGTCCGGCACGACTGCAGCCTCACTACGTATCCGTTCGGCGGAGTAAGCCTGCGGAGCGGCAACGAAAGCCGCGAGGCGGCCAGCATAGCCTGGCTTGTCTAGCGTGCGCGAGCCGAGCACGATCAGCGCTTCGGGCGAAGACGCCGACGTGGTCCCTTTACCGACTTCGCGTCCATTAACGTAGAGACGGGCTGTTCCGCCGTCGCTGACTGCGACCACGTGGTGCCATCTGCCGATCTTGAGCGGCCCACCGCCTTGGAGGGATCGTTCACCCATTGATAAGCTCAATCGTCCATCAATCAGATCCAACGATCGCGAAGCATCGTCCCCGGGCCTGCCGACGCCGGCGACCTCGACCCGGCCAGGCACGAGCCTTGCCGGTTTGATCCAGGCAGACATCGTCCATGCGGCACCTGCGGGAATGTGCTCGCCTTCGGCATAGCCCTGAGCGCGCTTCGATATGGTGTCCCCACCAGCAATGAACTCGGCGTCGTAGGGGCCGAACGCATCCATTTTCGGCTGCGGAAGTCGCGGGGAAGCCCAGTCAATCTGTTGCGCAATTCCGGGAACCGTTCCTCCGGCTACTACCGCGAGAAGGACACTCTTCAAGACGATGCGCTTCACTGAGATGCTCCTTCATGGGCGGCAATGCCGATTTCCAGCCCGCGCAGTTCGGCGAGCCCCCTGAGCCGCCCAATCGCGGAATAGCCGGGGTTGCTTCCCGACTTTTCCAGGTCGTCGAGCATCCGGTGACCGTGATCCGGACGCATCGGGATCGAACGCCGTCCCGACATTGATATCGAACGGATAGCCTTCATGATCGCGACCATGTCACTGGACCCACCCAGGTGTGTGGCCTCGTGGAATCCGCCACCTGCTTCGCGCCGCACGTTTCTGAGATGGAGAAAGTGAACACGGTCGCCGAAGCGGCGAATCATCGCGGGCAGATCGTTCTGCGCGGCGACGCCGAAAGAGCCGACGCAGAAGCAGAGACCGTTGGAGACGTTGGGCACGGCGTCGAACAGCTTGCCCAGGTCGTCCGCGGATCCGACCACTCGCGGCAGGCCGAAAAGCTCGAAAGGTGGATCGTCGGGGTGGATCACCAGTCGCATGCCGAGGTCGTCCGCGAGCGGGCATACCGCGCGCAGGAAGCCGAAAAGGTTCTCGCGCAGCGTCTGCGCGTCGATCTGTGCGTAGCCTTCTATCGCCGCAAGGAATTCCGCGGAACCGAAGCTCTCCTCGCTACCGGGCAGTCCGGCGATAATCGTGCGCTCCAGGCGGTGGCGCGCCGCGCTGTCCATCGAAGCGAAATAGACTGCGGCGCGAGCCCTGACGTGATCGGGATAGCTCCCTTCCGCCGAAGGACGTCGCAGGATGTGGATGTCGTAGGCCGCCAGCGCTTCTGGTTCAAACCTCAAGGCCAACGCGCCATCGGGAAGCTCGTAGGCAAGATCGGTCCGCGTCCAGTCGAGAAGCGGCATGAAGTTGTAGGTCACCGTCGTGACGCCGCATGCATGGAGGTTGACCAGGCTCTTTCTGTAGTTCGCCAACGCGTCATCCCGGCTCGGGCCGCCAAGCTTGATCGCCTCGTGAACCGGCAGGCTTTCGACCACCGACCACCTGAGACCGGCCTGCTCGATGAGCGCCTTGCGATGCGCGATCGCCTCGACAGGCCACACCGCGCCGTTGGGCATCTCGTGCAGCGCCGTGACGACGCCCGTGCACCCGGCCTGTCGAATGTCGGACAACGACACAGGATCACGCGGGCCGAACCATCGCATTGTCTGTTCCATGGGGTATGGAAACGAAAGGGACCGATCGTTCATACGATTAGGCTCAGCATGAGAGTGAAAATCAGGCCGAACACGCCGACCAGCGTCTCCATGACCGACCAGGACCGGAAGGTGTCCGCTAGGCTCAGTCCAAAGTATTCTTTGAACATCCAGAAGCCGGAGTCGTTGACGTGGCTGCACATCAAGCTGCCGGCACCTATGGCGAGAACCATTAGACTGGGATCAACGTGCTGGGAGGCCACCAACGGCTGCACCATGCCGGCAGCGGTCAGGCCCGCCACCGTGGCCGATCCCAGAGCCAGCCGGATCGCAAGGGCAATGGTCCAGCCGAGGACAAGAGGCGGAACGTGAAGTCCTGAAAGCCAGCCGCCCAGCGCAACATCCGCCCCGCCGTCAATGAACACCTGCTTGAGCGCGCCAGCGCCTGCAATGACAAGGAGAATGCCGGCGATGTCCTTGATAGCGTCGACGGACCCGACGGACAGAAGGGAAGCGCTTCTACCTTGCGCGACGCCGAGCACAATTGTCGCGACGAGCAGCGAACTTAGCATCACTACGTTCGCATCACCGGCAACGGCAGCCGCCATCAGCGCTTCTGGTCGCATGCCGTGGAAAGACGTGAGGAGGGTTGCACCGGCTAGCAGCGCGACCGGCAAGAGCGCGACCCCGAAACTGGCGGCGACGCCAGGAACATGAAGACTTGTCGAGCTACTATCCGGCCGGGACGTGTCAGGCTTCGCCACTATGCCCTTCAGCGTGTGGGCGAACAGTGGCCCTGCGATCAGCAGCGTTGGAACCCCGACGATCAGCCCATAGACGAGAGTTCTTCCCATGTTCGCGCCGAACAGTCCGACGAGAGCGGTAGGGGAGGGATGGGGCGGCAGAAATCCATGGGCGATCGAAAGACCAGCCAGCATCGGTATTCCGAGATATACCGCAGGCAGGCGTGAGCGCTGCTGGACCGACAGTATGAGCGGCACCATCAGGACGAAGCCGACGTTGTAGAACAGCGGGATCCCGACCAGGAACCCGGAGGCCGCGAGGGCGAGCGTTATACGCTTCATCCCCGCGACGCGTATCAACGTGTCCGCGATCCTCCGTGCGGCACCGCTGTCAGCGACGATCCTACCGAACATGGCTCCGAGGCACAGGATCGCGGTCAACGAGCCCAGCATGTCGCCGATGCCGTGGTTCAAGCTGGTCGTGATGCTGGCCATCGGACGCCCGAGCAGCATGGCCGCGAGAATCGCGGCGATCAGGAACGCCACGAAGGGATGCAGCTTAACGACGGAGATCAGAAGCACGAGCGCTCCCACCGCGACCAGCACGGCGAGCAGGGTCATATCGAACTCCGGCGGATGACTTTGCACTGAAGACGTGGTTCGGAAACATGCCGATCCGCATGCGCTTCCGAATGACAACTCAACGGCGACAGCATGACGGAGGCGATCAATTCGCCACCCCTCGGTCGACTGGTTCACAGGTGGCCAGTCGGAAGTTGGATCTAGCCAGCGTCTCGAGCTCTCCGCCGATGTCGTCGTTGATCTTCGGGCAAAGCACGCCCTGAGGCATGAGGCGATCTTCGATCAGCATTGCGGCGGCGCCGATGGCGACGGCGTAATCGGGCTCGGTCGCAGGAGATACCACCGATCCGCTTCCGCGAAGCTTGCCTAGCGCCGTGGCCAGATCGATCGCGACGGAGTCCGTTACGTATCCTCCCACAAATAATGTCGTGGGCACGGACCTGCCGTAAGCCTCGTGCAGAGCAAGATGCAGATCCCCAGCGCAATCGGCCACCGCGCCGTTGCTTGCGGCCGTTGTTGCGACGATTGGCTGCGCTTCGCTCGCTGCTTGAAGCCTCGCTGCGATCTTCGCTCCCTGCGGAATGCGCTTCGCCTCTACGTGAAGATGGCCCGTAGACCTTCCCGTGACCGTTACGAGCAACGGGGAGGCACTGAGGTGGACGTATCCGAAGCGCCCGATCTCATGACCGGTCCGGTGAAATGGCTCCATCGCCGCCAACGCCTCGTAGCTCGAGACAAAGGTGAACTCGCTTTCCGAGGCATGCTGATCCGCTCGCCCTCCCAGCCTCCCGATCGCGTTGGTCGTAGACGCTTCACCCTGATCTGCACGATCGATCCGGGAACCACACCGCGCCACGGAAACGCCGATGACCTTGCTCGCATCAAGGATCCCGCTGGCGAGCAGGTCAGCGACGGCGACGGTGATCGCGGCGCAGACTTCCGTCTCGTCCGCGACATCCCGCGCCTGTGTTTGTCGGTGAACCACCTGCCCTGCCAGATTGACGGCAACGAGGCGCATCGCGGAGGAACCGACATCGACGCCTACGCAGATCGCTCGATCCTGCACCATCTGCAATCGGATCGCCGGCTGGCCTCGGCCACCGCTCGTCCGGCCGGATTCCCGAACGAAGCCGTCCTTGATCAGAAGGCCCGCGATGTTCGCGATCGCCGGCATGGAAAGCCCGGTAACCGCTGCAAGCTCGCGCCGGGTCTTCTGACCGGACGTTCGAAGAATCTGCAGTAACATCCGCCGGTTCCACTCGGCAGCGACTTCCAGATTTATCCCGTGCAGCATGACGCACTGTCTCCACTGCTGAAAGAATGTCGCGGGCTCCGACTTCCATCGTGGACCCGCAAGCTAGATCAGCCACCGCAACCTGCGGCCCTAATCAACGAGGCTTGATGACGGCGTTGACCACGTTCCATACTCGAACGGACACCGCAGGAGCCTCGTTCGGCGCATCGTCGCACTTGATCTCGAGACGGAAGCGTCTCTGGTAATAATTCATCGATTTTCTCTCTCGATATCAAAGCAATCCACGCTGATCGTGGATGACTTCGGAAAAGCAGGCTTGAGCGACAGCGCCAGGTTCAATCGTTTGCTGCAAAGCGTCCAAAGCCAACGCGAGCGAGCCCATCGGACCAGCTTCGTCGCCAAGACCCGGCGCCACCAGCAGCGTCTCGAGCTGCGCCGCGATGACGTCCGAACCGGCATAGCCGCCCATCCGCGATTCCAGTCTGCTGCGGATCATGGGGATGAGGAACGGCCGCCGAGATGGGACGCCACCTCCCAGCAGGATGCGCTCCGGCACGACAGTGAAAAGCATGTTGTGCATCATGGTCGCCAACGCATCCGCGACGTGCTCCCAGACCGGGTGATCGTCCGCGATGGCGTCACCTGACATGCCGGTCCGCCGTTCTATCGCCGGACCGGAAACCAGACCTTCGACGCAGTCCCCGTGGAACGGGCATGAGCCCTCCCAGTCATCACCAGGCTCGCGCCTCACGAGCATGTGTCCCGCCTCGGGATGGCCGAGCCCATGAACGGTTTGCCCACCAACTACGATGCCCGCACCCACCCCCGTGCCAACGGTGATGTAAGTCCAGCTCGAAAGTCCTCGGGCTGCACCCCATCGACCTTCGGCCAGCGCTGCCGCATTCACGTCCGTATCGGCCCCGGTCGGAACGTCATAGCGTCGCATCAGCCGCTGGACCACGTCGGCGCCATGCCATCCGGGTTTGGTCGTCTTCCCGATGCGGCCAAAGTCGTCGGACGACCGGTTCAGTTCAATCGGCCCGAAGCTGCCTATGCCGAGCGCTCGCACATCGTGCATTCGCATCCAGCCATCGAGTATCCTCTCGATGTCGGCGAGCGTCGAGACCGGGTCGCGCGTTGCAAGCCGTCTTGTCTCGACGATTTCGTCATGGTCTCGGGCCAGTGTGCAGATGATCTTGGTGCCGCCAAGCTCTATCCCGACGATGCAGTCCCCGCGGATCGTCTCAGCCGTCGGCTCCACCCCGGCACGGATGTCCTGAGTGTGCACCTCCATCATCGCACCACCACCGTCGAAGGCGTCACGTTCCATCCGCTAAGGCGTACGCTCACCGGTCCGGCCGCGCGGCTCGTCGGGTATCGCACGGCGATCACCCGTTCCTCTCCTGGAAGAAGAGAGACGTAGTTGTCGGTGAAGTAGGCTGGCAGAACCTGTTTTCCGGCTGCGTCGAAAAGCGTGGCCTTCGCCTCGATGATCGGCGTCTGAGTGGCATTCCGAAGCGTGATGGTAGCGGCTGTCTCCGCTCCGTCGATCCGTGCCGTCGTGGACGCCGTCAGTCCGACCTTCGACATCGCCGTCATACCCTTCAGGTCCGATGGCTGGCGGCCCTCCCAATAGAAGTTCCGCGAGAGACTCGTGCCCTTTGCATCCACGGCTTCGAGACTGACCAGCGTCACCGGAGTCGAACTCAGCATTTCAGGAGCGATCGTCATGGCGTCTGAAACGCCTTCGCCAGCCGCATCCAACTGCACGGAACGATCCGCGATGAACTTGCCTTGCAGATCGGTCATCCTCACTCGAACCTTC
Organism: Sphingomonas faeni; assembly: GCF_040407565.1. Lineage (GTDB taxonomy): Bacteria > Pseudomonadota > Alphaproteobacteria > Sphingomonadales > Sphingomonadaceae > Sphingomonas > Sphingomonas faeni_F. The sequence goes on along the minus strand of NZ_JAPZPR010000016.1, from coordinate 17,591 downwards.
AGCCCGCGCAGCGGTTCGCGCGTGTTGTTGACCACCACGATCTTGTGATCCGGCAGGTTCATCTGCACGTGGACCGGTTCCGACGATTTCTGGACCGCGTAGTAGGACGCCTGCGTATCGTAATCCGAGCTGAAGATGTTCCATGCGCTGGATGGCCAGGCAGGTTGGGTCATCCACAGCATCCGAGCGCTGTTCGTCTTCCAGATGCCGGCGTTGAACCCTTCGAAGATGGCCCGATGCGAGTCATACTGCAGAAGCTGCGCCTTGCCGCTGAAGTCCTCTAGGCTGGTCGGCTCACCGAAACGAACGCGCATGGCGTCCATGTAGGTCTTGACCGATCCGCCCCGATCCTGATGCCAGTCGTGGTAGGCCCATGCGTCGCTGATCGGCCAGAGATCCTCCTTCGGGATCGCGCGCTTCCAGCTTTCCAGAGTAGGGAATGACGGCGTGCCGAGTTCCACCGCAAAACCCTTGGCATGCTCGGTGAAGTAGGTTTCGGGTTCCCGCCAGTCATAGGGCCCGCTTCCGGCAAGATTCACGTTATTGGAGGAGCCCATGTAAAGCCGGGTTCCGTCCTCCTTTTCGATCAGCGACTGCAAAGCAACGTTGAGCGACGGCTGCGGAACACCCTCGTTCCGGCCGATCCACGCAACGATCGATGGGTGATTCCGATACCGGGCCACGACGTCCTGCGCATTGTTCATGAACAGGGGCACATCGTCGACCTGCTGGTTGTAATCCTGTGTCGATTCCCAGAAATCGTTGAGAACCATCAGGCCATATTCGTCTGCCAGATCGAAGAACACGTCCTCGGTGTTCTGGCCGACCCAGTTGCGGATGATGTTCATGTTGCCGTCACGGTGCAGGCGGAAGAAAGGCTCCAGTCGGTCGCGCTCGATGCGCTTCATAAAATCGTCCATGCCGATGTTCCCGCCCCGAGCGGCGATGCGGACGCCGTTCACGCGGATGACGAGATGCGGCGCGAGCTCCTCCTCGCCATCGATCCGCGTTACAGCGGCCGACTTGAGCGCACCTGGCGCCAGGGATGCGGCCCAGCCGCCCTTGACCTTGCGGATTCCGTCGTGAGTGCCATCGACGATATGCTGTCCCATCGATCTGGCGCGAGAAAGATCGATGCCGACCCGACGCAGCTCTCCCGCATCGTCCATCAACGACATGTCGTAGGTCACCTGCCGAATCCCGAAGCGCGTCGTGCGCTCGTCGGACTTCCTCCCTGCGATCGACGTCTCGATGCGCAGATCGTGGAGGTTCGGCTTGCCGTAGCCGTTAGGCCACCAGAGTAGCGGGTTTCGGACGGTGAGTTGCGGGAACTCGCCGGGCATGAACGCGACGACGGTCTTCTGCCGCGGGGCGAGTTGAACGGAACGGCTGACGGCGACGTCGTCGAAGCTCGCGCGCACGACGGTCTCGACAGGCTGATCCGTAAGGTTCTCGACCGGGACGCGAACCTCGACGTTCGCGAGGCTGTTGTCAGGCTTTGGAAGCGTCGTGACGATCTGCGGATCGCCTATCCGCGCCGCGCTGACCTGTTCGATCAGCACGGGCTGCCAGATCCCCATGTTCCGATCGCGGATGGACGGTATCCAGTCCCAGCCCTCGGCTGCGACAAAGGTGGGGCCGTCAAGGACGAGCATGCCACCGTTCTCGCCGGCACCGGCCTTCAAGGACTCCTCCTGGGCGATGCCGGGATGGGGCGGGGGAAGGATCTTCACGGCGACGGCGGCAATGGTGCCAGGCGCGGCCACCTTCGAGATGTCGAAGCGGCCGCGAACGAATGCGCCCTTCACATCGCCTACGAGCTGCCCGTTGACCCAGATCTCCGCGGCATAGTTGATCCCCTTGAACGTAAGGAACGTGTTCGTCGCGGCTTTTCCCGCTGGCACGCGGAACTGTGTGCGATACCAGTAGGCCTGTCGGCTGAGCTTCTCCGGAATGGCCATGTTGTTGAGGCCGTAACCAGGATCAGGATAGACGCCCCGATCTACCAGAGTCGTCAGGACGGTTCCCGGCACCGTGGCGACGTGCCAGCGGCTGACGTCGTATCCAGCCCTGGACACGACCGCTCCTGCGTCGTGGATGTCCGGTGCGGCAACGAGGCGCCAGCCGTTCAGCGTCCAGCGCCCGTCCGCGCCGCTCGCCAGAACCGGCAGATCCGGGATCGGCTTGGCGATCGGAGCCGAAAAGGGCGCACCTGACTTCGGGAGCGTATCGGCGGACTGAGGCGCCTCCATACCGATCTGCTGCTTCTTCTGCACCGGCCATTTCGGGCTGTTCGTCGCGAAGCCGATGAGATCCGGATTAGGAAGCCGACCCGCCTCAGATGCGATCGTTGCTGACGGGGTCCCGGACTGGTCCAGGCGAACGTCCGCCAAGCGGCCTGCAAACGTCTGGTAGCCGGACTGGCGTGGCGCGACAGTCATCGATCCCTGGGAAGCGAACCCTTCTAGGCGTCGAGCCCGCCCCGCGGTTCTGCCATTGACGTACAGGACGAGGCCGTTGGCATCGTTGATCACCGCAAAATGGGTCCAACGCCCGACCGGCATCGTCGCATTGGCGGTAATTCTGGTCGAGCCCGCAATGAATGTAGGACGCCCCTTGACCAGGTTCAGCGCGAACGCGACCTTCCCCTGATCAGCTTGCGCCATCAGCGGCGCGTCCGCTGCCGAAGCGTCCTTGGGCAATACCCACCCGCTCAGTGTGAAGTCACCGGTTCGAGCCGTAGCGTTCGCTGACCGCGCCGCGATTGGGACCTTAACGCTGTCGCCGCCACGCGCGATGTCGACGTTGATGGGACCGCCCATGACGGCTGATGGCTTGCTAGCCGAGGCCTGCCACCCGCTAAGCGCCGTTGCCGCAAGCGCTACCGCCAAATACTTCATGCTTCCTCCCTCAGGCGTCAAAACCATTTGCTGCCTACCAGTTCGGGGCAGCCATGATCGATCGTCGATGACTGGGATAGCACCTCCCTAAATTTATTCAATCAAATTGAATAAGTCTTGATCTCGGCTTCTCAGTGTGTTTCTCTGCAACTCTAAGACAGGGCTTAGACACCGGTCGTCACAGGAGAGGACTCGACGCTGCGGCAACCGCGGCGCTCGTCCCCGCTTGCGCGATCAACACAGGGGACGACACCATGCGTACGGGCAGACAACTCATCGCAATGCGCCTGCTTGCAGGCTCGGCAGCTATTCTGATGCATCCTGACGCTGCATTGGCGCAGCAAGAGGTATCGTCTGCCGCACAGGAGGACGTGTCGCAGGATATCGTCGTCACGGGCGTCCGCGGCGCGCAGCAGAAGGCGATCAACGTCAAGCGCGATGCAGCACAAATCGTGGACTCGATCGCGGCGGAAGACATCGGCAAGCTGCCGGATGCGACCATCGCGGACTCTCTGCAGCGGGTGCCCGGCGTCCAGATCACGCGATCCGCAGGGGAGGGGGCTTCCCTAAACATCCGTGGTCTGGGTCAGGTGCTTACGACATTGAACGGGGAGCAGTTTCTAGGTGCCTCGAACATAACGGGAGCGCAGCCAAACCTCACCGACGTCCCATCGGAACTCTTCGCCGGCGTCGACGTGATAAAGTCGCCAACGGCGCGCAACCTGTCCGGCGGTGTCTCCGGGATCGTCGATCTCAAGACGCGCCGCCCCTTCGACCTACCCAAGGGGTTGACCGCATCGGTGTCGGGTCAGCACGTCTACGGAAACCGCACCAAGGACTGGAGCCAGCAGTATTCGGCGCTAGTCGGATGGAACAACGGCCGGTTCGGCGGACTGCTTGCGGTAGCATACGACGACCTGACGCTGTCAAATCAGCGCCCATCGATCACCAACGGCATCCGCAAGACGACGGACAGGGCGGCGGGTTTCGACACGAGAGGCGATGGCGACATCACGAACAGCACCCTGCGCGCCGATGGCGACTACTTCTACAATCCCGTCGCCTTCGAAATGAGCAACTCGATCACTGATCGACAGAGGCTGGGCGCCAACGCGTCGGCGCAGTATCAGATCACGGACTCGCTCCAGCTCATTGGAGATCTGGCCTACACGCGCCTGCGAAACCGAGACTCTGGCGTTTCGGCCGTGCTGCACAACAATTTTTCCGACAACGCCTACCAGTCCAGTTCGATCATCGACGGAAACGGCGTGCTGGAGGTCGGAAACGCGAACCTGTTCCGTTTCCACACATCGACCATCAACAACTATACCAAGGCTCGTTCGCTAAACACGAACGTTGAATTGCGCTTCGACGACGGAGGCCCGTTGACAGCGTCGGCGCGCTGGGTGCAGGCGGATTCGAAATCGAGCTACATCTCCGGCAACGTCGATGCATGGGCCACCAGAAGCATTCTCGTTCCGAGGAGCTCGAGCGTCGCCGACTGCACGACGACGCCGGCGTCCTGCGTCTACGGCAATCCGGGCGGTCTTCCCAGCGTCCTCGCTAGCATCGACTTCCGCAACCACTACCCTGCGGTGTCGTTCGCGAGCGACGTGACGAACCCTGCGCTTTACTCGCTGACGTCCACATGGGCCTTCGGAAACCGCTCCGAAGCACAGCTCGACGCGTATCGGATTGATGGGGCCTACCAGGTCAGCGACGACGGCCTTCTGCGAAAGCTACAGTTCGGCGGCCGATACGGGACGCGTGACGTCAGCAACGACGCTTTCCGGCTCTTGTCTCCGATCTCGTTCGGGGGGACGCCTTATCTCTACTACTTCAAGGACGCGACTGGCATTAACCGGGTAAACGGGCTCAACCGCTCCCTCGTGCCGGTGCGCAAGTTCGCCGACATTCCCGGCCTGACCACGATGGCCACCGGCTTTGGTCCCATTACGGGCATTCCAGCCCTACCAGCGATCAATCCGACCGCGCTCAACGATGTCCGGCAGTTCAATGAGGCACTGTTTCCTGGTACGCGGGAATTCGCAAACCCGACCCAGTCGTATCGCGTCAACAGTCGTGACGTCGCCGCCTACCTTCAGGCGGACGTCGGCGGGCAGCTGATCGTTCCGTTCACTGGGAACGTAGGATTGCGCTACGCGCGCAACTCGCTCGACATCTTCACCAACCCAGCGAACGGGATCGCCTTCGTCGGGTTGAACGCCAACAACGGCGTCCAGCTCGCGCTGCCCACCGTAAAATACAAGAACGACAGCGACTTCTGGCTACCGAATGCCAATCTCAATTTTGAGCTGGCGAGCGACATGCGACTGCGGTTCGCGTTCGCCAAGGTCGTCGGGACCTACGATCTGGCCACGCTCGGGCAGGGCTTCGCGTTCAGTTACGTCATCAACGGTTCGCGGACGTTCAACGGGCAGCCCCTCCCGTCGGATCTAAAACGGTTCAACTCGGGATCCGCCGGAAACCCATCTCTGAAGCTTCCGCAGTCGACGAACTACAATGTTTCCTATGAGTGGTATTTCTCGCGCAACAGCATCCTGTCGGTGGCTGCCTTCCTGTTCGACGTCAAATCGTTCCTACAAACGAACACGGCCATAGAAGCGCAGCCAGACGAAGACGACGTCGTTCGCGAGGGGGGACCAGTGACGCGCCCTGCTAATGGGAAGGGCGGGATCATCAAAGGTGTGGAGATTGGGCTCCAGACGACCTTCGACTATCTGCCTGGTCTGCTCAGCGGCTTCGGCACGCAGCTGAACTACACGTTGTCCGACAGCAGCAGCTCGAACGTCGATCTCTTTGGAAGGACGCTGCCCGTTCCAGACAACTCCCGACACCAGGTCAACGCTGTCGTCTTCTATCAGAAGGGGCCATTCCAGGGGCGGGTCGCAATGAACTACCGCAGCAAGCGGTTCAACGGCCTGACCCCCGCCGGAAGCGACAATTTGGCCGTCTTCACGAAACCGACGAACTATCTGGACGCATCACTCAGCTACGACGTCACGCCGCGCTTCACTGTATACGTGCAGGGCACCAACCTCACGCAGGAGAACGAGGAGCGCTACGCCCAGTTCAAGAACTTCTATCTCGATCAGGCCATCTTCGAACGCCGCGTCTTGGGCGGGGTTCGGATACGGCTATGAAACGCACGAACGCGTCTGCACAGCTTGCCAGTTGGATCGTCCGGAGCGTGATCGCGGTTGTCGCGCTTTCGGGCGGCGCCGCAGCATCCGCGGCACGTCCCCGCTGCGAACTGACGCCATCCGGGCGACAGATCATCGAGATCGGGACGGTGGGCATGGCGCGTCCGGTATTGCTGTACGTGCCTCACGCGACCCGGTCCTGGAAGGCTCTGCCGCTCATTCTCAACCTGCATGGTAGCGGCTCGAATGGCGCACAGCAGCTCGACCGTTCGGGATTGATGGAGCTCGCGGATCGCCACCACGTGATCGTGGCCTCGCCGGATGGGGGGTTGACTCTCCCCTCCGGTGGCCTGGCCTGGAATATACCAGGCGTGCCGACCACGGCCGGGACCTTGCCGCCCGCCGATGCGCCGGATGACGTCGCGCGCATCTTGGCGTTGATCGACACTTTGATCGCCAAGGGCTGCACCGACCCAGAACGCATTTACGCAACCGGTCTATCCGGAGGCGGCCGGATGGTCTCACTGCTTGGCTGCGTTCTGTCTGATCGCCTGGCGGCGATCGCGCCGGTGGTAGGGCTTAGAGCGGGTGCGCCAGATCGCTCGACGCCTCCGAAACCCGACGTGAAGACCTGCCAGCCGACAAGGCCTATGCCGGTCGTTGCCTTTTCGGGCGGCGCTGACACCACAAATCCGATCGATGGCGGTGGAGCGAGGTATTGGCAGTATGGGTTGCTGGCAGCCGAGCGCCGTTGGGCGGACATTGATGGATGCCGAGGCGTCGCCGAAACTGAACTTGGCAGGTCTGGAAGAATGAAGCGTCGTTATCTCGGCTGCCAGCCGGGGGTGGACGTAGTCTCCTATGTGACGAGGAGTGGCACACACGAGTGGGGCGTCGCAGACACGCGGCTTATGTGGCGCTTCATGTCCGAGCATAGCCGTCTACTCAGAAGTGACCCAGCAGCCCCACCAGAGCCCTAAGCGGAAAGTAGCACGTCAACTTTTATTCAATCAAATTGAATAAGTATTGCAAACGCAAATGAAAGCTGCTTTTCAGGCAAGACCAAGAGGGCTTGGAAAGAGCCGAGTGGGGGAGGGAACATGACACTGCGCCGAAGCGCCGTGCACGTTCGAGTTCCCTCCCGGTCAGGATGAGGGGATGAAGGCAATGCGTAAACTCACAGCACTCCGATCGGTTCTATTCACGGCTAGCTCCGTTGTAGCGCTTCTAGGCGCACAGTCCGCAACGGCGCAGCAGACCACGTCGGACGGTCCGGCAGCAGCGGCCCCGGATGCGGCAACGCCACCGGTTCAGGACGGCGCCAACGAGCAGGACATCGTCGTGACAGGCGTCCGTGGGGCGCAGCAGAAGGCGATCAACGTCAAGCGCGAGGCGTCGCAGATCGTCGACTCGATCGCCGCCGAAGACATCGGCAAGCTGCCCGACGTAACCATCGCCGATTCGCTTCAGCGGGTCACCGGCGTGCAGATCACGCGGTCGGCCGGACAGGGCGCCTCGGTCAACATCCGCGGTCTGGCGAACGTCCTGACGACGCTGAACGGCGAGCAGTTCCTCGGCGCATCCAACATCACCGGGGCGCAGCCCAACCTGACGGACATTCCGTCCACCCTGTTCGCGGGCGTCGACGTCATCAAGTCGCCAACGGCCGCCGACCTCACGGGCGGCAACTCGGGTATCATCGCTCTCAAGACCCGCCGGCCCTTCGATCTCCACAAGGGGCTGACGGCGACGGGCTCGGTGCAGGACACGTACGGGAACATCACCAAGGACTGGAGCCAGAACGCTTCTGCCCTGGTCGCATACAACGGCAGTCGCATCGGCTTTCTCCTTGCCGGCTCGTATGACCACGAGATCCTGAGCAACAAGAACCCGCGCGTGACCAACGGCATCCTGAAGACGACCGATGCCCAGGCCGGCTTCGACGTCCGCAAGGACGGCGACATCACGAACAGCAAGAAGCTCGCCGACAAGGACTATTTCTACAATCCCGTCGCGCTCGAGTTCGACAACGGGCAGACGCAGCGCGAGCGGATCGGCGCGAACGCTTCGGTCCAATACGACGTCACGGATTCCATCCAGCTCATCGGCGACGTCGCCTACACGCGGTTCCGCAACAGGAACTCGGGCAACACCGCCGTGCTGCACGGCAACTTCTCGAACGACAGCTACCTCCCGTCGTCGATCATCGACAGCAACGGCGTCGTCCAGTTCGCCGATCTGAACCTGTCGCGGTTCCAGGTCCACACGTTGAACGCTTACAGCAAGGCTCGGTCGATCAACACGAACCTCGAGGCCCGCTTCAAGAACGACGGGCCGTTCAGCGCCACCCTTCGCTACGTGCACGGGGATTCGCGGAACAGCTCGACCCAGACCGACATCGACTCCTGGGCGACCAGAGCGGGCGTCGTTCCCCGTTCGCTTCCGACCAGCTGCGCGGGAGCCACGATTCCGGCCAACTGTAGCTACGCCAACCCAGGCGGCTTGGCCGCCGTTCGCGCTACGGTGGACTTCCGCGGATCGGAGCCTTCGGTGAACTTCCTCACGGACGTGACGAACCCAGCCAACTACTCCCTGACCTCCACCTGGTCGCAAGCGTCGAAGCAGAAGGCTACGCTCGACGTCTACCGCGCGGACGCGCAATACGATACCGACCTGGGGCCGCTCAAGAACATCCGCATCGGCGGCAGGTACGGCAATCGCGACGCCGGCAACAACGCATTCCGATATCTGTCGCCTATCGGTCCGGCCGGCCATCTGTACTTCTACAAGGATCCCCTCATCGTCGACACGGTCGGCTACAGCGTGGTACCGATCCGCAAGTTCAACGATCTCCCAGGACTGGTGACGTCCGCGGGCGGCTTCGGACCCATCAGCGGCATCCCCAACGTTCCTGCCATCTCGCCCAACGCGCTGAACGACGTGAACGCCTACAACGCGCTGCTCTTCCCGGGCACGAAGGCCTACCTCGACCCCCAGAACAGCTATCGCGTGACCCAACGCCAGATCAGCGCCTACGCCGAAGCCAACTTCGACGGGTCGGTGGGCTCGCTCGAATTCACCGGAAACGCGGGCGTGCGCTACGTGAAGACGAAGCTCGGCATCTACTCCTTCCCGACGAACGGCCAGTTCATCGGCGATCTCTCGTTCAACGGCGTCGCCATCGCAGCAGGAACGACCAAGTCGAACAACGATAGCGACGACTTCCTGCCGGACGCCAACCTGAGCCTGCACGTGCGTCCGGACATGTATCTCCGCTTCGCCTACGCCAAAACGCTCGGCCAACTCGATCTCTCCCAGTTCGGCCGCGGTCTGGCATCGTCGTACGCTGTGAACGGAACGCGAACCTATCAAGGGGTGGCACTCGATCCGAGCTTACAGCGCTACAGTTCCGGATCTGCGGGCAACCCCAATCTCGAACTGCCGCGATCCGCCAACTACAACGTCTCTTACGAGTGGTACTTCAACCAGAGCAGCCTCCTTTCGGTCGCCGCCTTCTGGTTCGACGTTAAGAGCTTCCTGCAGACGAACACGCTGATCGAGGCGCAGCCTGACGCCGATGGCGTCGTCCGCGAAGGCGGTCCGGTCACGCGACCGGTCAATGGCAAGGGCGGCTCCATCAAGGGTGTCGAAGTCGGCTTCCAGACCGTCTTCGACTGGCTCCCCGGCGCGCTCAGCGGCTTCGGCGGCCAGCTGAACTACACCTACTCGGACAGCGGCAGCTCAAACGTCGATCTCTTCGGCAAGTCGCTGCCCGTTCCGGACAACTCGAAGCATCAGGCCAACGCGGTGCTGTTCTATCAGAAGGGCCCAGTGCAGGGTCGCGTGGCCTACAACTATCGGAGCAAGCGCTTCGGCGGGTTCGTTGCCGCGGCTGATGACAATCTGGCCGTCTGGAACCGCGCGACAGGCTATCTGGACGCGTCCGCGAGCTATGACGTGACACCGAAGTTCACGATGTTCGTGCAAGGGTCGAACCTGACCAAGGAGAACGAGGAGCAATACGCCCAGTTCAAGAACTTCTGGTATGGCTCGAGCATCTTCGAACGACGAGTGACATTTGGCGTCCGCATCCGCAACTGAGCTTCACGCGATACCCTAGGCTGGTTCTCCTCCCCTTGACCAGCCACTCACGGGGTTCACTCAGGCCGCAGCGACATTTCGCTGCGGCCATATTTTTGTTCGCGTCACCAGCCGTATTTGATGCAATATGGAGGGGATGAATGATAGCGGTAACAACAAGATGGTGGCGACGGTGTCCAAGGACGACGGCATGCGTGGCAACGACCGGCAGCCTCGGCTGACCGTTGGCCTGTCTGGCAGCAATCTTGTCCGCGTCAGCGACTTCAACCAGCGGGTGGTGCTGCAAGCCATCCGTGTCGCAGGAGGCGAGGTTTCGCGGTCCGAACTCGCCGCGGCGACCGGCCTCACGTTTCCCACCATAGCCAACATCACCCGTCGTCTCATCGACGAGGGTCTCATCCACGAGACCGCCCGCATCAAAGGCCCCAGAGGTAGCCCCGCTTCGCGGCTCGCGATCGATCCCGACGGCTGCTTTTCGCTAGGGGTAAACATCGATCGAGATCATGTCGCCGTGGTGATCCTCGACCTCGCGGGAGGCGTTCGCGCGCGATCCGTCAAGGAGGTTGATTTTCCTAGCCCCGAAATGGTCGTCGACTTCGTTCAGGAGTGGTACGCCGAGACGACTGACGCATTGAAGCTGGACCGAGAACGCTTCATCGGCATCGGTCTTGCGATACCTGACGATATTGGAACGATCGCGCTGCCGAAGATGCCCGAGGCATACGGCGTCTGGGCAACGACGAACGTCTCACTCCTACTTCAAGATGGACTGGGCCTGCCCGTCCTCCGCGACAACGACGCCGCAGCGGCGGCGATCGGGGAAGCGCAGTTCGGCAACGGACGGCAATTCACCGACTTCTTCTACGTGTTGATCAGCGCCGGACTGGGCGGTGCTGTCGTCGTGGACAACGAGTATGTGCGCGGCGGAAACGGGCGAGCAGGTGAACTCGGACTGCTTCCTGCGGACTTCAACCATCCCGCAGGGCCGACCGTCCAGGACTGCGTGTCTTTGTCTGAACTTAGACTCAGGCTGGAGAAAGCGGGGTATTCGGGTAGCGTGGCGGAACTTCGTGCAGACGTCGAACGCCACAACCCGGTCGTCCGCGCTTGGTCCTTAGAGGCGGCAAAGACTCTTACGCTCCCCATCATGACGGTGAACGCCCTCCTCAACCCGACCGCGATCTTCATCGGCGCGCGACTGCCGTCGTGCCTGCTGGACAGCCTCATACTCGAACTGAACCGTAACATCGCCGCGCTCGGAAGCGCGGTCCCGAACATGGCTTTGATCCAACGAGCCAGTCATGACGAGGACGCCGTCGCGATCGGTGCGGCCATTTTGCCGTTCATAGCCCATACGTTGCCGTCGCACGCTGCACTCATGAAGAACCTTAGCTGACGCCCTGCTCCTGATCGTCGCGTCCCGACATGGCGCGGCGGTAGAAGTCCAACGTCAGCGTCACGGACTACAGGAACAGCGCCGGGTCAAAGCGCGGCCCTCCGTCTCTCAGGAACGCAAGCTGTGCGTTCACCTCATGCCATTCGTAGTGCGCAGCGACGTCCTGCAACCGCGCACGGATCATCTCCCGTCCTGCAAAGGGGACGTGTGGATCCTGCCGCCCCCAAACGAACATGGTTTCGGCCTTCAAGTCCGACATGCGCTTCAGGCTGTCGTCCGACCCACCTTCTCCGAGTGTGGCCGAGTGGATGTCGGTGGGGTAAAAGCAGGCGGCCGCAGACACCCGCGGATCGAGTGCCGCCCGATAGGGGAGATGGCCACCGAGGCACACGCCGAACGTGCCAAGTCTGCCATCGGCAGCCGCGGCATCACGGCCAACACCGTCACCCCCGGCGCGATCGAGACCGACTTCCTGGGCGGTGCCGTGCGCGAGATCCCCCATTACAACCAGGCATTCGCCGGCATGACGGCGCTCGGCCGCGTCGGCCTGCCTGACGACATCGGCCCCATGGTCGCGAGCTTGCTCGGTCCAGACAACCGCTGGGTCAACGGCCAGCGCATCGAAGTGTCCGGCGGACAGACGATGTGATTCACTGCGAGTGCCGCTGTCGCGAGGTACTCCCACATTCCGGACCTCAGATATCTCATGCCCAAGATGTTGATTCATTCTCCTGCCGGCACGTTCGATGCGGCGGATCGGCAGCGGGTAGCGAGTGCCCTCATGACGCTTGGGCTCGATTGCGAGCGCCTGCCGCACTCGCCTCTGGTGCGAAGTACCGTCTGGACCTACTTCAGCGATTACCAGGCTGATGCAGTCTTCATGGGTGACGAACCCGCACGGCTCCCCGTGGTCACGCTACAGATCTACGTATTGCGAGCGGGTGGAGCGTATCGCGAGAGCGGGCCGGTTGCGAATGCCCGTAGATCGCGCGGTGGCGCTGATCCATGCTGCCGGGGTCGGCACGGTGACGACCTTGCTTGCACTTCCCGAGGACGAGCGCGACCCGCAGCTATCGCCCGCGACGCGGGATGCCACACTCGCATCCATCGTTACGAGCTTGCCCAAGCAGGACCATGCCGATCTGGCATCATTGGCGGTCGGACTGCGGGCTCACCTCGATCGCCTCGCCTAAGCCAGCGAGGTTGCGAGGGCTCCTGCAAAAAGGTGCGTCGCAGAAGTTCTAATTTTCGCGACTGCAGCTTTGTGACCGTCGATGCCTGTCAGCGCTACATGTCATCCGACCAAGTGTCGTAAAACACCCGTTTGTCGTGCATCCAGGATGGCGACAGGGTTTTCCGCCGTAATCTACGCCTTCTGGGACAAGGGCGTCGTCCCGGCACGGTCTGCCGAACGACAGCTACTGCCAGATCCGGCCGCTCGTGGGCGATGTCCCGTCCTACTATGGCGCAAATCTGGTAGAGTGCGGTCAGACAGGTTTCAGGAAGGAGATGGCGATCGCGGGCGGTCCCAAAAAGGATGGCGTTTTGAGAATGCCGATGCGTACCTACCGCCGCTGCAACCCGATCACGTCCAACAGCGCATCCGCGGCTTTCGTGCGATAGCGTTCCTTATGCCGCAGCCCGAAGAAGGGGCGAGGAGCGAATGTGATCGGTGCGACGTGCAACAGACCTGCCTTGATGGCCGGGTCGACCACTAGCGCCGACAGGACAGCAACGTCCGCCCCAGCCTCCACGGCCGTTCGGTCGCTTTCATTAGACGGCATCGTCAGCGCCACGTCGAGGGCAGCCGGATCGACTCCCAAGCTGCGCAACTCGCTATTCAACGTCGATCGCGTGCCTGATCCAGGCTCCCGTTGCCCCCAGCGTGCTCGTCGCAGCCATGTCACGTCGATGTCGGCGTCGCCGAAAGGCTGTGCTCCGACGAGCAACAGCCGGTCTTCGCCGATCGGCCAATGCGCCAACGCCGGGTTGTCGATCTCGCCCTCGACAATACCCAGATCGGCCTTGCCGTCATAGACGCGTGCCGCGGCCTGCCCGGTGTTGCCGATCGACAGTTCGATACTAATCGCCGGATAGCGCTCATGGAAAGCCGCAAGGATGGGCGGCAACCAGTAGGCGGCGATGGTCTGGCTGGCGACGAGGCGCAGCGTGCCCCGCTTCAGCCCGCCAAGCTCCTCCAGCACCGTCTCGGCCGCGTCGGCCCGCGCAAGAACTCCGCGAGCCTCGGTCAGGAACAGCCGTCCGGCCTCTGTCAGAGCGATGCCGCGCCCGACGCGGTGGAAGAGCTTGGTTGCGTGTCGCTCCTCAAGCGAGGCGATGGCTGCGGAAGCCTCTGACTGCGTGACGTTTAAGGCCGCGCCGCGACGGTCATATGCTTGCGCTCGGCCACGCCGACGAAGATGCGCAGTTGCTCCAGTGTCACACCGCACCTGATATAGAAACCGATCACGATTGACGATCGGAATGACAACAAGGCTAAGTTGGAGCGATCGGTAGGCAGGGTTTAGATCGTGCGACGGAAGGAACACCGCCGTGGCCAGTTTTGCCTATCCCGATCGTATATTCCCTACCGTCCAGACTAGCAGATTGCCCGCGCTGCTGCCCGGCGTCGGCCTCTGCCTCGCCGTCACCGGCTCGGCCTACGCGCTGGAGGCGGGCGAGCGCGCACTGGCCGGCAAGGCGTGGCTGGAGGCGCTGGTGCTCGCCATCCTGATCGGCACCGCCGTGCGCAGCCTTTGGACCCCGGATGAAAGGTGGCACGAAGGCATCGCATTCAGCGCCAAATACTTACTGGAGGTGGCGGTCGTCCTGCTCGGTGCTTCGGTCAGTGCCGCGACCATCTTGGCGGCCGGGCTGCCGCTCCTCGCCGGTATCGCCGGCGTGGTCGTGAGCGCAATCCTGCTCAGCTTTGGGATCGGCCGATTGCTCGGCTTGCCGACACGGATGGCGCTGCTGGTGGCTTGCGGCAATTCAATCTGCGGCAACTCCGCCATCGCGGCCGTGGCACCGGTAATCGGCGCCGACAGCGACGACGTAGCTGCCTCGATCGCGTTCACGGCGGTACTGGGTGTGGTGGTAGTGCTTGGCCTGCCACTGCTCGGGATTGCGCTCGGCATGGGCGGGCTCGCCTTCGGGGCGCTCGCCGGGCTCACTGTCTATGCCGTGCCGCAGGTGATCGCAGCCGCCTCGCCGTTGGGCGCCACCGCCGTGCAGATGGGTACGCTCGTCAAGCTGGTGCGCGTGCTGATGCTCGGGCCGGTGTGCCTTGTTCTGTCGCTGGTGGCGCCTCGTCTCGCGCCGCAGTCGGTTCCCGAAGGCGAGTTCGTCGCCGGTGCGCCTACGGCCAAGCGGATGGACCTCGCCCACCTCGTGCCCTGGTTCATCATCGGCTTCCTCGCACTGGTCGCCTGCCGCTCGCTGGGTCTGGTGCCGACCGTCGCCATCGCGCCGATCGGCCGGAGCGCCACGCTGCTGACCGTCGTTTCCATGGCGGCGCTCGGGCTCGGCGTGGACGTCCGCACCGTCGCCAAGGCCGGGGGCCGCGTGACCATGGCCGTCGTGTTGTCGTTGCTCGGCTTGGCCGCGATCAGCCTGACGCTGCTGGCCGCGCTGCACATCGCATGATCGGGCAAGATAGTGAGGATGAGGCCGAGGCCAAACCGATTGTCAGGCGTTACAATAGCATGAGCGAGCTGATGATAGAGCGGAACCCCGAGCCCTACAACGCCGAGCCGGTGCCCGGCGCCTTGATCGAGCGGTTCTTGACGCCACAGAACCTGTTCTATGTGCGCAGCCATGGGCCCGTGCCGGACCTGCCGGCCGATCACCGGATTGAGGTGGGCGGGATCAGTGTGGGCGAGTGCTCCATCTCGATTGCGGAGTTGAAGGCGCGCTTTCCGGTCCGGACTGTCACGGCTGTGCTTCAGTGCGCCGGCAACCGCCGGACCGATCTCCAACAGGTGGGCAAGACTTCAGGCGATCCGTGGGACATAGGCGCGATCGGCAATGCCGAGTGGACGGGCGTGCGGCTCGCAGACCTGTTGGATGCAGTTGGAGCATCGGACGCGTCCAACCTGTTCGTCTGCTTCACCGGCGCTGACGAGGTGGATGTGGAAGGCGAGGTGGCACCGTTCGGCGTCTCGATCGCTATGACCAAGGCGCGGGCGCCCGACGTGCTGCTCGCCTGGGCGATGAACGGCGAACCGCTGGCATCCGAGCACGGTGCGCCGTTGCGTCTGGTCGTGCCAGGCTATGCTGGCGTGCGTAGCGCCAAGTGGCTGACCCGGATCGAGGTCAAGGACACGCCCTCCGAGGCGCCGATCCAGGCGCACGATTACAAGCTTTTTCCGGCCGACGTGACCAGCGAGACGGCGGACTGGACGCAAGGGCTGACGATCAACGCCATGCCGCTCAACGCCGCGATCTGCTCGCCTGGTTCGGGCGAGAGTCTGCCCGCGGGCAAGGTCCGGATCGAGGGCTATGCCGTCGCCTATGAGCGCGACGTGTCGCGGGTAGAGGTGTCGCTGAACGGCGGTCGAGACTGGCGGCAGGCCGATTTCTCCGACGATCCGGACGGGCAGTGGAGCTGGCAGCGCTGGTCGCTCGATGCGGAACTGCCCAAGGGGCGCCAGCACCTTGTGGTGCGCGCGTTCGACGATGCGGGCCAGGGTCAGCCCGAACTACCCGATACGATGTGGAACTTCGCCGGATACCTCTGCACGGCCTGGCACCACGTCCACGTGCTGGTCGAGTGAATCCGCCGCCTTTGTCGGTCGATCTCGCCTTCTGGGTCGACGCGATCGGCAGGATGATCGTGGCGACGGCGGCCGGCATGACGCTCGGCTGGGAACGGTCACGCGAGAACCGACAGATCATGGGTCTGCGGACGCTGGGGCTGGTCGGGCTCGCGAGTTGCATCGCCATCCAGGCGATCGTCCACAGCGGCTTGCCGAACGTGAACGCCGATGCAGCAGGTCGAGTGATGCAGGGCATCCTATCCGGCGTCGGCTTCATCGGCGCGGGCGCGGTCCTGCGCGTTGGCAGCGGGCAGGAGGTGCACGGGCTAGCAACGGCGGCGTGCATCTGGGTGTCAGCGACGCTCGGAGCGGCAGCGGGATTGGCGGTGTGGCCACTACTTGTGGGCGGTCTGCTGCTGGCGATGCTAGTGTTGTTCGTCGGCGCACCGCTCGAACGCCGTATCCGCGAACGCGCTCGGCAGACCCCGGCCGAAGCGGACCGGCGGGACGCCGAGCAGAAACCCTGAATAATCCTTGGCGCGAAACGGTGCACCAGTAGTTTTGCAGACGGAGGACTTCATGAGGGTCAGGACTCGTTGATCAAAGCCAGAAGATGACGGTGGCAGCGAGGGCGATGGCGGACAAGAAGACTGTCGGACACCTATCGTAGCGGGTCGCAACGCGGCGCCAGTCCTTCAGCCGTCCGAACATGATCTCGATACGGCTACGGCACCTGTAGCGGCGTTTGTCGTATTTGATGGGCTCAAGCCGAGACCTCCGACCTGGTATGCATGGCTGGATGCCCTTGGCCTGCAAGGCATCCCTAAACCAGTCGGCATCGTACCCGCGGTCGCCGAGCAGCCATTGCGCCTTGGGCAGATCGTCGAGCAATGCGGCCGCACCGGTGTAATCGCTGACCTGTCCGGCGGTCATGAAGAAGCTGAGCCGACGGCCGTTTGCGTCGGTCACGGCGTGGAGCTTCGTGTTCATGCCGCCTTTGGTGCGACCAATCAGGCGCCCGAGATCCCCTTTTTAACCCGCAGGCTCGATGCCGTGCGGTGCGCCTTCAGATATGTCGCGTCGATCATGACGGTCTTTGGGTCGGCATCAGCGGCAGCCAAGCCCTCCATCATGCGGAGGAACACACCCATCTCACCCCACCGTTTCCAGCGATTGTAGAGCGTCTTGTGCGGGCCGTAGTCGCTGGGCGCATCACGCCAGCGCAGCCCATTGCGATTCACGAAAACGATGCCGCTCAACACCCGCCGGTCGT
>NZ_JAPZPR010000015.1:0-93784 GCF_040407565.1 Sphingomonas faeni | reverse complement strand
GGACGATTTCAACTTCACGCAGCTTCCCGATGATCTCTTCCGGCTTGTGCTTTTTCGCAGGCATTCGTCGTCCCTTCCTTGATCCAGACTCTCATAGTCGATGGACCGCTCAGAAGGGGGCAGCTCAGCGGCAAGAATGGTGCCGCTCTTGGCCTCCGGGGGCGAGATGTAATGCTGGATAGGTTCGGCCACGGCGAAATACATGAGCCCAATGCCCATGCCAGCGGCGAACAGCATCGCAAGCCATGACAGATACGGGAAATCGGGTTCAGAATCGTCCGGTCCAAGCTTCAGTTTGCCGGCCGGCCCGAAGCCCAGTGTCAGCACCACCACCAGGAACACGGCCACCGATGCGATGTAGAACCACCCAAAGGTGTCGATCGCCCAGCTTTGCGCCGCCTTGAAAGCGGCGTCTGCGGTACCCGGTATCGCAAGCGTCGTTGCCAGGAGCAAGGCAATGAAAGCGGACGCACCCCAGAACACGCGCGGATTGATTTGGCTCTTCATCATTTTGCCATTTTAACGCCGGCTGCCAACGATGGCCAATCAAGTGGACGGGGAACGTCACCGTTGCACCCAAACGGACGCCAGGTTCGCGAGGCTACCAGCAGGCTCTTTGCCTCGAGCTATACCAAGTTCAAGAAAGATCCTGAGTTCCAGTCTAGCTAATTTGGGAGTCTAAGCTCGAGGTTGCCTAATTAGCCGAAAAAGCCTTGCCACTTGATAAAAGAGGTCAACGACGAGGGATGACTTCCACAATGATATCGCCAGCTTCCAGACAGGCAGCTTCAGGCTCCCAGAAGCAAAAGTCCTGATGCCCACGATAGATGCGGTGACCGAGCCCGGTGGCGATGTCGGCAAGCGGCTTGCCCACTTCCTCTGCGGAGACTTCGCGTTCGCGCAGGACCACACGCCCGCCGGATGCGGCAAGATCGGTCATGTATTCGGCGGTATGTGCGCCGTGCGTGGAGCCGGCGAGCAGGAGACCGGCAAAGCTGGCCGGGTTGATGACCACGTTGGCGCCGGCCTGATGCGCGATCGCTTCATTGTCCTCCGATCGGATCACCACGCTGATCGGTAGATCGGGCGCGATCCGCCGCGCCGTCAGCACGATCAGGATCGAGGTATCGTCGCGACCGGCGGAGACGATGAGCGCCCGGGCCTTGGAAAGACGGGCCGCCTCCAGCGCTGCGTTGCGCGTGGCGTTCCCCTCCATCACCGTCGTGCCGCAGCTCTCCGCCGTGCGTAACGCCGCGGCGCGCTCATCGACCACCACGATCGTGCCCGGATCGGCACCGCGACGGATAAGCTCGCTTACGGCCTCGGACCCGCTCGTGCCGAAACCGGCGACCACGACATGGCCTTCTAGATGTCGCTGGATTACCGACATACGCCATTTCTCCCAGACGCCTTTGAGCAGAAAATCATACGCGGTACCTAGAAAGATGAGCCATACGAAGAGCCGGATCGGCGTCACGACGAAGGTATCGAACATCCGCGCCTGCTGCGTCACAGGCACGATGTCGCCGTAGCCGACGGTCGTCACGGTAATCATCGTGAAATACAGGATGTCGGCGAACGTCACGGGCTCGCCCGAGTTCTGCCGTAAGCCGTCGCGATCGAACCAGTGGACCGCGAGCGCGATGCCGATCAGCGCAAGCGCGACCAGCGCCCGCCAGGACAAGGCCAGCCACGCTGGGGTACGACTCTGGCGCCGCAGGCGATAGTGCGCCATGTCTGCATCCTCAGTGTGCATGCCATCTCCTGCATCGCCACGCTGCCGCTGTGAAGCTAAGTTGGTCCGTCGAGGATCGGAACAAAGCCATGGCATTCAGCAGAGTCATAGCCCCCCGATATGGCGTGTCTGGAACCGCTCTCGGTGAATCGACATGAGGATTCCAAGCAGGATCAAAACGGTCATCATTGCCGATCCCCCATAGGATAGCAGCGGCAGCGGGATGCCGACGACAGGTGCCAGGCCCATGACCATCGCGATGTTGATGCTGACATACAGAAACAGCGTCATCGCAAGTCCAGCAGCGACCAGACGAGCAAACATCGACTTGCCGTCGAACCCCAGGTTCAAGGCCCACCTGACGAGGTAGCCATAGGCCAGAAGGACGAACAGGCCGCCCATCATCCCCCACTCCTCCGTCATCGTCGAGAAAATGAAGTCGGTGTGGGTTTCGGGCAGGTATTTCAGGTGGCTTTGCGTGCCTTGGAGGAAGCCCTTGCCAAACATGCCTCCCGATCCAATCGCGATCTTGGATTGCGATAGGTGGTAACCGGTGCCGAGCGGATCGCTCTCCGGATCCATAAAGATCAAGATGCGGTTCTTCTGGTAGTCGTGAAGCAACCCCCATGCGACCGGCAGCAGAGCGCCTACGATCGCGCCGGCGCCGATAAACCACCGCATTTTCGTACCTGCCAGAAAGATCATCGTCGTCCCGGCGATGGTGATCATCATGGCGGTGCCAAGGTCCGGTTGCAGCATCACCAGCCCGGCCGGAACCGCGACCAGCGCAACCGGGATGATCAATACGCCGGGGCGGCTGATGAAACCAGGCGGGACGGTGTCGTAGAAGCGCGCCACGCTCAGCACGACCGCGAGCTTCATGAACTCGGATGGCTGCAGGCGGATGATGCCCAGATCGATCCAGCGCTGAGCGCCCATGCCGATATGCCCGAACAGCTCGACAAGCAGGAGCAACGCGAGCGTGACGGCGTAGAAAGTGTAGGCATGCCGCTTCCACGTCGCGACGGAAACCCGCGAGAGCACGAGCATTCCTGCAAACAGCACGGCGAAACGTACCGCCTGGTTCGTCGCCCAAGGCGCAAGATGCCCGCCGGCAGCCGAGTAGAGCGTTACCAGCCCGAACGTGGTGATCGCCAATACCGTCGTGAGCATCGACCAAGGCAATGCGCGGATCGGGGCGGGCAATGTGCCAGCTCTCAAGATTTTTTCCCGTGTCCAGTATCAAAAACAATGATGGGCAGGCGCGTCGGGCACGTTTTGGTCCGTGCGCCACCCTGTTGCTCGGAGGCCGGTACTAGCCTTCGGCCGGCCGGCCGGATGTGACGCTCCGGAGCAGGAGGTAGCCGAGAAGCCCGGAGAGGAAGGAGCCGGCGAGAACGCCTAGCTTGGCTTCCGCCTGCAAAAGTTGGCTGCCGGGGAAAGCGAGCAAGGTGATGAAGATGCTCATCGTAAAGCCGATCCCGCAGAGCAGTGCGACACCAAGCAACTGCCGCTTCCCGGCATGTGCCGGCATGTCGGCCAGGCCGAGACGAACGGCCAGCATGGAGAACCCGAACACGCCTGTAATTTTCCCGATCAGCAGTCCCAGGGCAACGCCGAGCGTCACGGGCGCAACCAGCGCCTCAGCAGGTAGCGTCAGCACGGGCACTCCGGCATTGGCCAAGCCGAAGATGGGCACGACGAGAAAGCCAACAGGAAGGTTCAGCGCATGCTCCAGTCGATGCAACGGGCTGTCCGAGTCATTGTCGGGACGGCCGGGCGTGCACTGCATCGGGATGGTGAAGGCGAGCACGACCCCGGCGAGCGTCGCGTGGATACCCGAACGGAACACCAATATCCACAGGATCGCCCCCACGAGCAGATACGGCGTAAGGCGAAGCACGCCGAAGCGGTTGAGGCCTATCAGAACCATGAGCGCTACGGCCGCCCCGGCAAGATCCGGTATCGACAGCTTCGCCGTGTAGAACACGGCAATGATCATCACGGCGCCAAGGTCGTCGATGATCGCCAATGCCGCAAGAAACACTCTGAGCGATGCCGGAACGCGATTACCAAGCAACGCGATCACACCAAGTGCAAACGCGATGTCAGTAGCCGCTGGAATAGCCCAGCCTGCAGCGGTCGGACCACGGTTGAACACGAGATACACGAGCGCCGGTACCATCATGCCGCCAGCGGCAGCGATCCCCGGCAATATGCGACGCGACCAAGTCGAAAGCTGGCCATCCAGCATCTCGCGCTTGATCTCCAAGCCAACAAACAGGAAAAATACCGCCATCAACGCATCGTTGATCCAGTGCCCGACCGATAGCGGCCCGACGTAGGCGTGAAGGATGGTCTCGTAGTTCGGTCCGAGCGGAGAGTTCGCTACCATGAGCGCCAATACCGCCGCGCCCATCAGCACCAGACCGGCGGAGGACTGGCTTTCGAGAAAGCGGCGAATAGCGCTTGGCTGTACGTGGCGCGAGTGGCCCATCGTGACGGTCTCCGGACACAAATTTTCAGCGCTGGCGGCCCGACCAGCGTAAAAACCTGCCCCATTGACATGAGAGCACCCGTCGCGCCCTATCGCACCGGAAATTGACCGGGGCAACCCGATCAGGGTGGCAGTGGACTATGTCGGAGTTATTTCCCCGCTTGGTGGCGAATGAAAGCGCAGATCGCGCTGGGGCACTGGCATGGTGACGCCATGTTCCTTGAACAGATCCCAGATGCGAAAGAACACGTCGCTAGTGACGTTCCCGACCCCCGCCTCGGGACTGTCGATCCATATCCGCAGGTCGAACTCTACCCCGTTGTCGCCAAATTCCTTGATCCAGCAGACAGGGGCGGGTTCGGTCAGCACACGGGGCGAGACGGATGCGGCTTCAACGGCGAGCCTCTGCGCAAGTCGCAGATCGCAATCGAACGATACCCGAAATCCAACATGAACCCTGACGTCCCGGCTGGAAAAAGACCAGTTTTCGACTTCGTCGGTCATCAGCCGTTCGTTCGGGATCAAATGCTCCTTGCCATCGCGGGTCAGGACTGAGACCGCGCGAACGCCGATCTTGTTGACCCAGCCGAAGGTGTCGCCCACCGCGATGACATCGCCGGGCTTGATCGATCGGTCGAGCAGCAGGATGAGACCGGCGATCAGATTGCCGAGCGTCTTCTGCAAACCGAAACCGATCGCGAGCCCGAACGCCCCGGAGAAAACGGCCAACGCTGTGAGATCAATGCCGAGAAGGTCTATACCGACGAAGATCGCGACGGTGACAACCGCGATCTGGGCGAGTTTCTGGAACAACACGCGTTGCGCCGCGTCGAGCAGCCGAGCCTGTCCGATCCAGCGCAGGATAATCCCAAGGAGTGCTCTCGCGGCGAGGAACAGCAGGAGCGACAAGCCGACGGCATTGACGATGTCGAGCAGCGAGATGCGGCGGTTGCCAACCCTCATGCTGGCGCGATCTAATCCCGCGATCAGAGGGCTAAGGCCACCCAGTCGACTTGCCAGCACAATGAGGAACAACGTCGCCGCGATCAACGACGCCGGCCTGCTTTGGAGGCCAAGCGCACGGCCAAACTCATAGGCCAGCACCGCTATAGCGACGCCGAGACCTCCGGCGAGGAGAAGGTCCGCGCCGGGGTTCAGCCCGCGAATGCCCAAAAACGCCGTCAGTACCAGTGCCGTCACACCAGCGCGAGCAATTGCCATCAGCCGCGGCGCGATCACGTCCGCGTGACGTGGCGCCAAGGCCGGCAGAAGGTACCGGCAGGCGAGGCGCGCTGCAATGATACCCAGCAGGAGGGCCGTGCTTAAGATCGCGACAGCCGAGATCAGGTCATGAAACGGGAGCGCCGTCCATTGATCCAGATAAGTCTGCCACCAGGCATCGTGTTCCAATCGGTTCTCCAGTGCCAGCTCTGCGGCGTCGATCACCCGACAATCATGGCGACGATCACAACGTCATTCACAGCTGGTAGCCGCCCCATTGCAATCTAACCATGGCGGTTATTTAGGTGCTGCGTCGAGGCTGGATCAGAACGGAAAGAAGACACACGTAGTGATGATCGCGACGACAGCGGTGAGAAGATTAAGCGGAAGTCCCACGCGAAGGAAGTCCGTGTATCGATAGCGTCCTAGTTGATAAACGATGACGTTCGTCTGATAGCCGAATGGGGTTGCAAATGAGGCACTGCCGGCGATCATGACTACTACAAGGAAGGGGCGAGGGTTTACCCCTAGACTCTCCGCCAATGCCACTGCGACCGGTGTGACCAACACGGCCACGGTGGCGTTCGAGAGCAACTCCGTCAGCACCATCGTCAGGCCATAGAGCACGATGAGAGCAGTTAACGGACTGACGCCCTCGAGAGTGGCAATAAGCGTCGTCGTGGCGGCACTCGCGAGCCCGCTTTGCGCCATCGCGATCCCCAAGACGACCATGCCGGCAATGAGGATGAGGATTTGAGGACGAAGGCCGCCATAGGCTTGATCGGCCGAGATGACACGTAGCAAGATCAGTAACACAGCTCCTGCAAATGCCGTTGCGGCGATCGGCGCGACGTTTAGCGCGGCGAGCAGGATCGCGCCGACGAACGTCCCAAGCGCGATGGCAGCCTTGACGGGCTGCAACGGACGACGCTCGGCAAACAACTCGGCGTCCCCGACTTGCCCGCCAGCAACATTGATAGTCGCATCCGGATGCCCATCGGTCGGGTCCAGCATCCGCGTGCCCATTAATTTGCCGCTAAATAGCAGTAGATAGAGTCCGCCAACCAACGCAACGGGCACACCCACGGGCGTTATCTCGAAAATGCCAAAGCGGCTTTGCCCAGCAATGCGCGCCATGTCGTCGACCAGGAGGTTGGTCGACGTGCCCAGCAACGTGCAGCATCCGCCGAGGATCGTGATGTAGGATAGCGGCATCAGATAGCGCTTGGCTGGTAGTTGCAGGCTCGCCGCGACGTCCTTGACGACGGGGGCGGTCAGCACGACGATCGGGGTGCTGTTCAATACGCTGGAAAAGAGCCCGGCAATACCTAGCAATAGCCAGACCCCCGTCCCGCCTAAACGACGGCACATCGCGACGGCGGCTTCGATCGCACGATCAAGCAACCCCGACAGTTCAAGCGCATAGGAAATGACGAAAAGCGAGGCGAGTGCGATAATAGCGGGGCTAGCAAACGCGCCCTGAACGTCGATCGGGCGAACCACGCCCGCCATAAGCAAAACGGCCGCGCCCGCTAGCGCTACAACATCCGCACGCACCTTGTCCCAGATGAGCGCCGCGACGACGCAACCCAGTACAAGCAGTGTAACGATCTGGTCGAGCGTCATAACCGCCCCAGCGGTAACCAGAAGCCAGTGCGTTTCATAGTGACCCTCATGCCACGCGGTATGGAGGATCGTGAGAAATTTGCTACAGTTCCCGAATGCTCGAGCCAACCCCCCGTACAAGTCGCCTTGTCGTTGCCGGCTCGGCCGCAGCGATCGTTCTGTTAGGCGGGGGCGGGTTTTTCCTAGGGCGGAGCACCGCACCCTTACCTCCGCCGCCAGTCGCAAGTTCGGAGCCTGTGCGGGTCGCAAAAAAACTGCCCGTTCCCGAAGCGCCTGCCGCCAATATTCTGGCACGCAGCGATATGATCGCGATTGCCAACGCTGCGGCAGACGCCACTTCGTCAGGTGCGCGACTTCCAGAGATGGCGTCCGCTGCCGAGGGTTTGCGGTTTGAGGTCGACTTACCGTTCGGTTGCGATGGTCCGGTGAGCGAAGACAGTCGCGAGGCATTCCAATGGCGCTACGACGCTAAGTCATCCTCACTCAGAGTGTCGGTCACACCGGCTGTATTCGATGCTAGCGAGTGGCTGGAGGAACCGTCATCAAGCGTTGCAAACGCCACGCCTTCGGCCAATCGGAAAGAGGCTATCGAGGGCTTCTGGATTGCCCGACCGTGGTCGTCGCGCGAGACCTGCGAGTCCGGTTCGCTGCCCGTCGCCCCACTCGGCATCGATGCTGTGACGCTTCCGGGCCAGACGCTCGGGTTGGCGGAAGTTTTTTCCGATGATGGGGCGAGGAGCGCGAGACGCGGGGGCAAGCCCTATGAGAGCGTACGTCAGATAACTGAGACCGATCTCAAGATCGATCAAGGCCTGCGCGTCCGCCTCTCCGGGCGCATAGCCCGCTTTCCCGACGGATCGACAGTTCGGTGCCGTCAGCCGGCGGGCAAGGACCAGCGTCCGGTATGCCTCGTTGCCGTAAGCTTCGACGATGTCGCCATCGAGAACCCGTCGACAAAGGAAACGATAGCGACCTGGCCGTCGGCGAACAGAACGTGAGATTGTGGCAATTGAACATAAAGCTGTTTGTCACATGATCCTTCACGACGAGTCTGGATTGAACGCGAAAGATGCCTCGCTCAAGGTTGAGGAGGTGGCGGAAACCCGTATTCTTGCGGCAGTAAGCGGATCGGGAAGCGGAGAGCGGGTCGTTGAACTAGCTGCAGATCTGGCCAAGGCGCTAAGTGCGAGCTGGCACGCGGTGTTCATCGAGACGCCTCGATCGGCTCGCGATCCCGCCATCGCACGAAGAGCAGCCGACGCGTTAGCGCTGGCTTTGCGTCGGGGGGCGACAGTCAGCAACGAACCCGACGACGACGTAGCAAGCGGCTTGGTTGCACATCTTGCAGGTTCACCCGTTGAGCATCTCGTCATCGGAGCCCCGACATCCGAACCTAAGCGCCGCTGGTTTCAACGGTCGATGATATCGTTGGTACAGGAGCGGTTACCTTCGGTGACGGTCCATATCGCGCCAGCGACCGTGCCCGCATCAGCCTTTGATGGAGCAGATGCAGAGGCATCGCTCCCATCAGAGCCCAACCTACGCCATCATCTATTCGCCTTAGGCCTCGTCGCCATCACGCTCTGTCTTGCAGAGCTGGCAAGCCTGTTTATCGGCGGACGACCGCTGAACCTGCTGTTCTTGTTTCCTGTGATCGCTGCGGCCGCCCGCTTCGGGATCGGTCCAGCCCTTACCGCGACCACGGCGTCAGTGCTGGGCTTCGATTTTTTCTTGCTTCAGCCTCGTTTCCACTTCGAACCGACAACGCCCATCATATTCTTGACGCTGGCATCGTTACTGGCGGTCGCAGTCTATACCAGCTGGGTAACGCAAGCGCTCCGGAGCCGGGTTGCCTTGAGTGACCGCAGCGCGAAAGAAAATGCCCGGATCGCATCCTTTGCCCAGGTCCTTGCTCGTGCAGCAAATTGGAAAGAGACGGCTGGCGCAGTCTGTGACGAGTTCAGCAGCGTGCTGAAGGCCGACGTTGCCGTTTTCCGCGAACGCGGTGGACGTTTGGAACTTGTCGACGCGACAATGGATCCACTTTCTTGGGGCCCGATCGATCAAGCAGCGCTGGATTGGTGTTGGGAGCATGGCGTATCGGCAGGTCGTGGGACGACAAATATTGCTTCTGCGGAGTGGCGGGTTGAGCCTTTGCGGACGTCACTTGGGACTCTGGCAGTTTTGGCTTTCGTTCGTTCTGATGGGCGTGATCCGATCAGGGCCGATCGGGGAGTCTTGTTCAGCACGTTAATCAGCCAGGCGGCGCTGGCGCACGAGCGGCTGATCCTCGAAGATAGCTTGCGTACAGAGTGACCCGGTCGGCGATGGTTATGCGCCCGCAATTTTTGAAAAACCGGTTCACATTGCTGACGCTGGAGGTATCAATCCTGCTCCAGTAACGCGCGGGAGCAGTGGAAAACTGCCGCAAGGCCTTCATCGGTATAGTTAAGCCTGGCTTGCCGCGCACCAGCGATACCCATACGTATCAAACGTGATCCGAAACCTGTTGCGGTAGAGGCACGGGCGGGTGGTCCACCCTCTTCCTTCCATCTCAGGCAGAACGTCTCTTCTTCGACCCACCATTCGATCCGTACGAGGCCGTCTGGTACCGACAGCGATCCATACTTGACCGCGTTCGTCGCCAGCTCGTGCAGCAGCAACGATAGCGACAGCGCGGCTCGCGATCCGACGACCATGTCAGGGCCTGTAAGCAGGAAACGGCCTCCTTCCGCCTCAAGCCTCAGCACACGCTCCATAAGCTCGCTGAGCGATGTCGAGGACCAGCTGGTCTGGATCAGCACCTCATGTGCACGACTCAGCGCTGCCAGCCTGTTTTGCAGGGCCGTCGAAACTGTTTCGTCGGTCCCACGCAACGTCTGGAAAGCGACGGATTGCACCATCGCAAAGGTGTTCTTCACCCGGTGCGACAGTTCATGCATCAGCAGCTGACGACGCTCATCGTGGTCCTTGCGATCGGTGACATCGACCACTGTGCCAGAGAAGCGAACAGGTTGGCCCTGCTGATTGTAGATCATGCGGCCTTTGCACTCGACCCAGCGTAGTCGCTCGCCGGGAATGGCAAGCCGGTACTCAACCAGGAAGTCGGCGCCAGTATCGAACACCTGTCGTATCCTGGCGCGCAAAGGCGCTACATCCTCCTCGACAACATGGGTCTGATATTCCTCCATGGTCAGACCAGCTTTGGTCTGCGCTTTGTCCAGGCCATACAGGCGCGCGAAGTGGGCGTCGCCGTGCAGCAGGTCCGTATCAACGACCCAGTCCCACAGGCCGACAACACCGGAGGCGGCCAGCGCCATTTCCAGTCGCTCATCAGCGAGCCTCACTTCCGTGCGGTCGCGCAGCATCTTCACATAACCCTGCAGTTCGCCGTCTGGCCCTCGCAGCGGCATCATCTCGCCACTGGCCCAGAAGCGCTCGCCGCTCTTGCGAAGGTGCCAACGCTCATCGATCCCGCGGCCGACGGTTCTGGCTCTTTCCATCTCCTTGTCAGAGATACCTGCCGCCCGGTCTTCTGGCGTGAAGAAGGCGTCGAGGTCCCGGCCGCAAATTTCCTCGGGCGTCCAACCAAGGATCTGACGTGCCCCCTCGTTCCAGTCCGTGATCCTGCCATCCCGGTTCATGACAATGATCGCGTAATCGACCGCGCTGTTGAACACGGCTTCAAACCGGGAACGTTCACGTTGCAGGTTGAGCAGCGTGACGACCTGGCGACCCAGCGCTGCCAAGGCTCCTGCCTGATTATCCGTAAGTCCGCCTGGACGGGGCTCACGGTCCATGATGCACAGCGTGCCAAGCGGCTTGTCATCGGAACCGACCAAGAAGACGCCGGCATAGAAGCGCAGCGCAGGATCAGCCGTGACCAGTGGATGGCATGAGGTGCGGAGGTCAGCGCTGAGATCAGGAATGACGAGGAGATCACGCTCGTTGATCGTGTGCTGGCAGATCACTTCATTGAGCGGTGCCGTACTGGCAGTGATGCCGATGCTCGCTTTCGGAATCTGCTGCCCCGCCTCTATAACGCTGACGAGCGCGACCGGTGCGCCACAAATTTGTGCTGCAAGTCGCACTACATCGGCAAATTGCCCACCCTCCAGATTGAGGCCGCTCCAGGACACAGCATCCAGGGTCTTTGTCGGGCTGGCAGATTGGGGCACGAAAACAGCGATCCTGGCAGAAACGGTAGGTAGCCCTGCATTAGCATGATCGTGAGGATCTGCTCTAGCTCCTCTTCGATCGTAGTCGGCTAACGCATCGCGACCAGATTTTGCAAAGTTCGGGATCCAGAGAGGTACGACTTTACGATGTCATCGTAGCAGCCCTCCCCAGTGATATGGAAGGTGGGAGCCTGATCGCCGCTCCTTCAGCGTCAGCTATTTGGGCTGCGGGCTTTGGCGCGATCAAGAACGCGCTCAACAGTGCCCCCTTGCACGATCACCGAGAACAGCACCACGATGTATGTGGCGGCCAGCGCGATAGACCGCGCCGGGCCATCTGGCAGGCCCAGGGCCAGCGCCACCGAAATTCCTCCACGTAGGCCGCCCCAGATCAGTGTTAACGGCGCGAGCCGTCCGAGCGACAGGATCGGTCGCAGGACCGCAAGCGGAGCGACGACCGCTATCCCGCGGGCCAGCAGTACGAGCGGCACCGCCGCGACACCGAGCGCGATCAGTCGCGGGTCCCATGCAATGGTCACGACCTCAAGCCCGATGAGCAGGAACAGGACGGCGTTGAGGATGTCGTCGATCAACGCCCAGAACTTCAGCAGGTAATCGCGTGTGATGTCACTCATCGCATCGGCAACGCCCTTGTTGCCAATCAGCAGCCCGGCGACTGCCATGGCGACCGGACCGCTGATGTGGAGCTGCGCGGCAAGCGCGTAGCCCCCCATAACCACCGCCAGCGAGATCATCACCTCGACATTGTATTCGTCAATCGATCGCATCGCCCGGTAGCCGATCCAGCCTGCCGCCAACCCCAGAAGCACGCCTCCGCCCGCTTCCTGAAGGAACAGTGCCGCACCGTGACCGAGCGACAGCGGTTCAGTGCCCAGCGCGGCTTCGAGCAGGATAGCGAAGACGACCACCCCGACCCCGTCGTTGAACAGGCTTTCACCGGCCACCGTCGCTTTCAGTGTCGGCGAAACCTCCGCTCGACCGAGGATGCCCATGACGGCGACGGGGTCCGTCGGGCTGATGAGCGCGCCGAAGACGAGACACCAGATCAGCGGCACGGCAAGGCCGAGCCAACCAGCGATCAGGTGGAAGCCACCGCCAATGATGAGGGTGGAGAGCAACACGCCAACGGTGCTGAGAACAACGATAGGCCAGCGCCCGCGTCGCATATCATCCCACTTCACGTGCAGTGCGCCCGCGAACAGCAGGAACGACAGCATGCCGTCCATCAATGTCGTGTGGAAATCGATGCCGGCGATGAAGCCGACGACCTGCTCGCCGACCTGACTGCCGGGCAGCAACTGGTCAATACCGACGACAAGCAAGGAAGCGACCGCCCCCATGATCGTCAAGCCGATCGACGAGGGCAGTTTCAGGACACGGTGGTTGAAGTAGCCCAGCACCGCGGCGAGTACGATCAGGATCGCCGCTGCGTCGAACGGAGTCAGCACGGCCGGTTAGTCCTTCGGGTCGCTACGCACGATGGTCAGCGCGTTGATGTGGCGCGGCTCGGGAACGGTGTCACCCGCCGGCCAGCCCTCGCGCTGGCGTCGACGATCGCCGTCGCTCGCCTCGGTCTGGTCGTGGAACAGCACCTGGGTGGTAGGGAACGGCAGATCGATCCCGGCGCCGACCAGCGCCTCAGACACCGCCTGCAGAACCCGGTCACGAACCTGAACAACGCCCGACCGCTTGGGCTTAGTCCACCAGCGCACCCTTAGGTTCTTGGACGATCCGGCCAGATCCCAGAGCAGCACATCGGGGGCAGGCTCGGCGAGCACGCCGTCGACGCCCTTGACCGCTTCCAGGGCAATCCGTCGTGCGGTGGTGACGTCGTCGCCGTAGCCGATGCCAACGTCATACTCGCTGCGCAGCAAGTCGTAGGCGGTGATGACGGTTACCGTTTCGGTATAGATGACGCTGTTGGGCACGATCACCCGCTGGCCGTCATAGGTGCGGATGTAAGTGGCGCGCGTCTCGATTGACTCCACCGTTCCAGTGAAGCCGCCCCCGGTGGTGATCTCGTCTCCAGCGCGGAACGGGTGACGAATGAGAAGCAGGATACCGGCGAGCAGGTTCTGGAAGATGTCCTTGAACGCAAAGCCGATCGCGACACCACCGATCCCGAGCGCTGAGAACAGCTTCGCCGGCGTGACGGACGGAAACGCAACGGTCGCCGCGATCAACGCGCCGAGCAGCATCAGAGCGATATAGGCAAGCCGGCCAAACGCCATGCCAGCGCTCGGAAACTCGGAACGCTTGGCTGCGAACGCTTCGACGCCGCGGCGAACACCTGATGCAAGGCCCCAGAATATCAGGAAGACGATCAGCCCCGCCACAAGCAAAGGCAGCATGGCAAGGAAGCCGTTGACCATGCCGTTGACGGTCGTCCAAATCTCGGACGGATGGATGGCCTTCGCCGAGGGAGTATTCATCATGTTTTTCCTCAGGCCGTGCCGGCAAGCCAGGCGGTGCCGTCGCGCAGGCGACGCTTGTAGTCGGGTTGGTCGAGCGCGGTCCGCAACTCACCTGTGCGCGTCCGAACGCGGGTCAGGTTGAAGCCCTTCAGCGCGTCACCCGCCAGTTCCTCCAGCCTGTCGGCATAGAGGCGGATCGTCGTCAGCCGATCGGGCTCGTCACAGTCGAGCGATACCTCGCCTAGTGCGTTGAGGTAGCGCAGGCTCGCTACCATGTCGGCCGCACAATACTGCGCCAGCGCGCCAAACGATCGGTCCATCAGCGAAGCGAACGTGGTGGGATGGGCAATGACGCGGAGCGCACCGGCATCGTCGACACGCAGGTGTGACGGCAGCGATCGGCCGGCCAGATCGGACATCGCAGCGCTCAGCCAGTCAAGGCAGGTGACCGCCGTGAAGGGATCGTTTACGCCGGGCGATAGCGCCCGTGCCGCGATCTCGACCAGTTCGTCGACGAGGAAGCGCAGGTCCTGCAACGCCGAACGGCGCGAGCCGACGGCGAATGCGTCGCGTAAGTCATTGGCACAGGCGTCGTCGCACTGCTCAGGCGGCCAAACTTCCACCAAAGCCCGCCCGACATGGACGAAGTCACCGGGCTGGTACTGAAGGCGAAGAACGAGATCGTGCTTGGATGCCAGACGGAGGACCGCCTCATCGTCTAGGAACTGGATGTAGCCTGTATCCTTGGCCGCAACGATCCGACGCTGTTTGCCGACGCTCGCGTTGGCATCGTCGCGGAAAGTGTCGGGAACGTTCGTAGCGGTCGTGGCATGATCGTCGGGCGAACTGCCGACAAAGCGGGGGAAGCGATCGTCAATGCCGCGCAGCAAGCGGTCGCCGACATCCTCAATCACGCTATTGATGTGAATTTTGGATGGTACATGGTGGATGAAATAGATCAGCACCGCGATCGAGCAGAGCGCCAGTAGCACGCCGACCAGCAGCGCCAGATTGGGCACGAAGCCATAGCCACCTGACTCGTCAGCCGAGTGAATCGTGCGGAGCACTAGCAGGCAATACAGGAACGTCGCGATGAAGGTTCCAAGCGTCACCTGGTTGCCGCGGTCGCGCATGAAGTTGGTCAGCAGGCGGGGACCATATTGGCCGGATGCATACACTACTGCGGCGATCGTGACGGAGAACACCGTACCGGCCACGGTGATCATCGACCCACCGACTGAGGACAGCACCTGTCGCGCACCATCCGGTCGCGAGGCGTACAGCCAGACATAGCCGTCCATCCAAGCCGAGCCGACCTTCGAGTCCAGCGCCACCATACCACCTGCCAACAGTACTGCGGCGATGGCCATGACGGTGGGGACGAACCAGTAGCTTGAACCGAGATAATCGGTCAGACGGCGAAAGCCGGCGTTCATGAGGCAAGGCTTTCGAAAGATGCCCGGCCGACTAGCGGCCGGGCAGAAAGATCAACGAACTGCTGCGGCCTGATTGGCAACGACGGCATCGCGCTGTTCCTGGCTCATACCGGCGACGTTCATATCGGCTGCTTCAATGGCGTCTGAGCGGGAGTCGCCGGTCTTACGTGCTTTGTCGGCGCGATTATCGAGCTGCGCTGCCTGATTACGCAGATCTTCGGCATTCGCTTCCATGGCGTCAGCACGGGTATCCGCTGCATTCTCGACGCGATCGGCAAGCTTGTCCGACGGGCTTTTATTGCAAGCGGCCAGCGGGAGTACGGCGGCAAGTGCCGCCAGGATGATCATTGATTTCAAGGCATCTCTCCTGACGAAGCGCCAGGGTGTGTCCCGGGCGCGCCGAGCTCACTGTCCGGTTTGTATCAACTGCGAAACGACCGAGGGGTTCCAGACACAGGTTAAGTGCAAGCGGCTGGAAGGATTACCGATTTTTCGGTTAGTTGATCTCGGTGCTCGTATGTGGCTGGCAAAGATGGTCCGGTTTTGCCGGATTTTCGCCTGTCGACCGGATACGAGCCTTGAGGATGCCCGGGATGCCGCCTGCCCATTCTTATCGGGAGCCAGCCCCAGTTATGGTAACGTACGAGCGATAACGTCTAAAAGAAAAAGGCATTTGATACGCCCAAAAGACAGAACTCCCGCGAAGCACCCGCGCGAAAGTTCTGTATTTGACAAGCTTTTGGCGGCTTGCTCAGATAGCGATTTCGCCCTCGTCACTACCGTCCCAGTAACGAATTGCCTTTGCGTCGACACGGATCATCACAACGCCGGGTGTGTCGATGCCCTGAGGAAAATACCGATCGAGATCCTTGGTCCAGTGATCGGCGAACGCGACTTTGTCCTCGATTAGCGCAGCGGCTCCTTCGACAGCTACAAACAGCGGGGGACCACCGAGCATACCGACGGCGCCGGTATAGCTAAGCGTGACGTGAGGATCGGCGCGCAGGTCAGCAATCTTCCGTGATTTTTCGTAGGCAAAAAAGTAGCTGTCACCTTGATATTCGACATCGCCATTGTTGCTCATCGGGCGGGCCGTCATCGTTCCGTTGGATGAGCGAGTGGCCATCATTGTGAAGTCCAACTTTGCCATCTTTTTCGACAGTTCGTGTAGGCTGAGGTCCGACATCGTATTGCTCCTTCAAAGTGGGCTATGACATTTGCTCGAGTGTTTACAACGAACGTGGTGATGTGTCGGCCGCGTGAGATAACGGGAGTGTTTTATCCATACCGAAATTCAATGGTCGCCAGCTTCATCCGAAGCAGGCGACCATCTGGCACTGCCTAGAAATTCACCCGGGCACCCAGGCGCAAGGTGCGTGGCTCAACTACGCGGCTCAACCGGCCATCCGTCGGCCCTGAGGCGTCGAACGAGGGAATGTAGGACTCGTAGAAATAGGCGATGTCCTTGTCGCGGCTGTCGAGGATGTTGAGCACCTCACCGTACACGTCGAACCGCCCGATCTTGCGAGCCGCGCGGACGTTGACGACGGTGCTTCCTGTATCTCGGACGCTGTTGTCTTCGATCAAAGGATAGGGCCCAAGGTGGCGGACGCGAGCGCTTGCCTCCCAAGGATTGAGCACCAGCGCGATCCCGGCGGATGCGGCGTTCTCGAAGGCGTTGGGAATGCGATCGCCATTGTCGTAGCGCGATCGGCTTGCCGTATAGTTGCCGTCGATCGCAAGCCACGGCCTGGGCCGCCAGAACGCCACAAGTTCATAGCCACGACGCTCGCTGGCACCGGTCGGTTCAACCGCGTTGGAATCTCCAACGAAGCGCAGTTCGCTGTCGACGTCGAGCCACCAATAGGTCGCGGTCAGCGTAATGCCGGGTAACTGCCACCGGGCGCCGACTTCACGGCCGTTGCCGCGGACCAGCACAGGCACCGGCGTTTCGACGTTTACCGCGCCGCGGACGTCGTTGGAGTGGAACCCACGTCCCCAGTTGCCGTAGAACTCCAGCCGATCGGTCGGCGAGTACGCGATTGATGCCTTGGGCGACAGGATCGCGTCGTCGCCTCTGCCTTCGCCGGCCAAGACCGCCGCCTGATCCCGCGCGCGAACGACGTAGTGATAATAGTCCCCACGAACCCCACCGATCAGGCGGAGACCCGTAACGGGCGTCCACGTCGCTTCGCCATACAATGCTGCCGACGCTTCCTCGACATGGTAGCGGCCGAGCGACGACAGGAACGATCGCGCGCTGGTGCGATACACACCGACGCTGCCGATATGGTCGTAGCGCTCTTCGGTACCGAGCGAGACGGCAAGGGTCGGCGCGAGCGTCCAACGCTTTTCGCCCCTTGCACCGACGATCCAGCGTTTGTCGAACTGGCGGATCTGCGCGCTGGTCCCGTCCGGGTCGGTGTAGGTCGGGTTCGAATACATCGACCAGTCGTAGAACTGACCATAGACATTGGCGTGCCAGTCCGGCTGGCGGACCGCGACATTGCCGACGAGCCGTGTCGTTTCGCCGCGTGCCGTCGGATCGGGTGAACAGAACACGTCCTTGCAGAGCGTGGTACCGATGATGCGCTCGGGAATCTGTTCGGTCGGGCGCCAGGTCGCGCGGTAGGCGTTGAGCGACGCTTCGATCTGGCCTGCACCGGCTGGAGCAGTATATTTCGCAAAGCCAGATGCATGTCGTAGATGTTCGGGCTCCTCCCATGGTCCATCATAGACCTTGGTCTGCACGACGAGCGTCAGCTTCCCCGGACCAATTCCATCAATTGTCCCGCCCGCGGCGATCCGACCATAGCTATAAGAGCCGCCCTCGACCGAAAGCCACGGCCGAGCAAAGCTGTCGATCGTGGTCATGTCGGCAGCCCCCGCCAGCGCGAAGTCGCCGCCATCCGCACGGTATGGCCCTTTGCGAAAATCCTCGCGCGCGACGATCTCCGGGATCAGTCCGTTGAGATCGAGATAGCCCTGGCCATGACCGTGGGTGCGCAGGTTCATTTGCACCCCGTCGATATAGGTCGTGAAGTCCGATCCATGATCGAGATTGAAGCCACGCAGGAAGTACTGATTAGCCTTGCCGCTTCCCGAATGCTGCGCAGCGACCATCCCGGGAATCGCTTCCAGCAATTCAGCGACGCGCAGCAGCGGGCGAACCAGAAGGTCTGCACCGGCGACGGTGCCCTCACTCGCTGCATGCGCAACACCGATCTTTGCTTCGCCGCGGCCGAACACGACGATGTCGTTTGGTGCCTGTGACGGCACAGCCTCGGTGTCTTGCCCCTGAGCCCATGCGGGTGTGGCGCTACATGCCGAAGCGATAGCTACGCATTCGAGCCATTTTGTTCGTAATCTCAGATTCTTCATGTCCGTCCCCCGTGCGCCAAGCGACTTCGGACGGGGGCGTCCGCTGCGAACGGTCGGCACGCGTCGACAGGCGGACGCAAGCGCCCGCGACACGAACCGATGCGACCCCCGCCGCTCGTTCGTCGCTCAGACGGAAGAACCGTGCCCCGACCATCCCCTGGACCAAAGCAAGAGCGACCAGACGCTGGCAGGTCTCCTGGCTCACGGGTCGTCGCTCGATATACGGCCTTCCCGGATCTCGGCCGTTGCGGCGTTGGTCCAGTGGCTGCACCCTCCGGAAGAGGACGCGATGTATGTCTCGCTCGCCGCTTACAGTTGCAGGGACAGCCTCGGCTTCGGGAGAGCGTCTCCCACACCGTGTTCCCTATTAAGTCCCTCTCGGGACACCAACGCGATCATTGTCGGGTCGGAGACTCTTCTCCGGCCTGACGGACAATGCGTACCGGGGAAGGTTTCGATCGGCAAGACAGCCTAGGCCTTCTCTGATCCCGTCCATTTGCAGGGGAGATCGACACGGCAATGACAGGACTGCCTGCCTGCGCTACCCGCGTTCGGTGTTCGCCGTTCGTCGCCTCCTAGCGCAACGCTACTTCGCTGTGCTCGTGTGCGCGGCAACGCTGTTGCTCAAGCTGCTGGTGCCGACCGGGTACATGATCGGCAGCGAGCACGGCCGGATCACAATCGAGCTATGTTCCGGCGTTGCCTCTCGAGCCGTGACGATGGCAATGCCGGGAATGCACGGCGACATGCCCGATCACGGCAAGTCGAAGGATCATGGCAAGGCTGACATGCCCTGCGCCTTTGCGGGCCTGTCGGCAGCATCGCTCGGTGCGATCGATCCTATTCAGCTCATCACCCTAATCGTTTTCGTCATGGCGGTCGGGCTGTCACCGGCCGTGCTGCCGGCGATCATTCGCCGCAGCCATCTTCGGCCTCCGCTTCGAGGTCCACCGGCCCTCCTTTGACCACCTGATCGCGTGCTCCTTCAGGAGCAACCACGTCCACGGCTCGCGTGCTTTCGCGGGGCCGGTCAAAGGCCTATTCATGATCCGATCCCACTTGTTGGCGGGGGCATGCCTGCCCTGCCTCCTGCTCGCCGTACCAGCATCTGCTCAGGATCTGGTGGCCCCTCCCACGAAGGCCGACGCAACGGCGACCAACACGCTGAGCGATGGACCAGCGGAAACCAACGACATTATCGTCACCGCGCTGAAACGCCCGCAAGCGCTCAAGGACGTGCCCGCAAGCGTCACCATCCTTCCTGCCGACCTGCTGCGCCGCCTCAATGCGCAGGACTTCTCCCGCGTCGCGGACTCCGTGCCGGGCCTGGCCTTCGCGACCACCGGGCCCGGCAACTCGCAATATATCATACGCGGGATCGGCGGGGTGGGGTTCGTCCAGTCGCCGACGACGGGCGTCTACCTCGACGAGACCCCGCTTCAGACCCGCGCACTCCGCGGCTTTTCGCAGCCCGACCCGCAGCTGTTCGACGTCGCTCGGGTCGAAGTGCTGCGCGGACCGCAAGGCGTGTTGTTCGGGTCGTCGTCGATGGGCGGCCTGGTCCGCATCGTGACCAACCAGCCGGATGCCACCAAGATCGCCGCACTGAGTCAGGCGAGCGTTGCGACCGTTACCGATGGCGGCACGAGCTGGGACGCTAAGGCGATGCTCAATCTGCCGATCGCAGCCGATACGCTGGCGCTGCGCATATCGGGCGGGTTTGTCCGGCAGGGCGGCTGGATCGACGATCTGCGGCCGACTACCGGCGACCTGACCGAGAACGCCGGAACGTCGGCGGTCCGCAAAGACGTCAACTGGACGCGCACCGGCACGGTTCGCGCCGCGCTTCGATGGAATGCCACGCCGACCCTGACGATCACACCGTCGCTGATCTGGCAGGACGCTTACAGCAATGCGGACCGCCCCCATAGCGACGTGACCTTCGGCAAGCGCGCGCGGCTCAAGGCGCGGTATGCGGACACATATGCTAAGGATCGGTTCGCGATCGGCTCGCTGCTGATCGAGAACCGGTTCGATGCGCTTGGTGGGTTCACCGTGTCGTCCAATTCGTCCTGGCTCGACCGGCGCAACCGGCTGTCGTTCGACGTTACCGGGTTCGATTCTCCGATTGTCGAGGACATCGTCGGACCGGGGCCAGGCGGCAAGCTGTTCCCAACGCCGCTCAAGGATTTTGGCCGCACGAAGCAGTTTACGCAGGAGGTGCGCGCGGTGTCCGACGGCCCGGGGCGGCTCCAATATGTGTTCGGCGCGCTCTACCGCGATCTCCATCAGGACTCCGGCCGTACGATCACCGTCGCAGACCTGTTCGGCGTTACCGCGCCGCTGCCGCTTGGTGCCAGCAGTCCGGCCGTCATCCAGGACACCACGGTGCGCTTCCGTGAGAGCGAGATCGCGGCCTTCGGGGAGCTGACCTATGCCGTGGTGCCGAAGGTGAAGGTCGCCGCTGGCGCCAGGGTGTTTGCCTATCGCCAGCGCGAAGCGAGCCGACGCTATGGGATCGGTGGCGTCGCGGGCGGCGATCTCGCCTACGATTATGACGAGCGCAATCGCGAGAACGGCGTCACACCGCGCTTCACGCTAAGCTATGAGCCGAGCCGTGCCGCGACGCTCTACGCCAGCTACTCGCAGGGATTCCGCACCGGGGGCGTCAATGCGCCAGTGACGGATGATATCTGCTCGGCTGCGGAACGTCGCGCGGCAGGCATTCCCGATGTACCGCCGCCCTACGACAGCGATCGTACCGACAATTACGAGATAGGCGCCAAGACCAGCCTATGGGGCGGTCGCGTGCGGATCAACGGTGCTGCCTATGCGATCGACTGGAAGGACTATCAGCAGGCGTTCCAGACTGCGTGCGGGATCAACAACGCGACGACCATCTCCTTCACCGTCAACGCCGGCCGGGTTCGTAGCCGTGGCGGCGAGCTTGAAGTTTCCGTGTCGCCGGTCCGGGGGCTCGATCTTCACGCGGGCGGATCGTTCACCGACGCGACCTACCGCAACGACGTGCCCAACTTGCTGCTGCCGGTAGGCTCGCGTGTGCTCGATGTGCCGCGCTGGCTGTGGAATGTGCGCGGCGAGTACGAGACCGCGCTCACAGAAGGGCTGACCGGCACGCTGTTCGCCGCGGCGCGCCACGTCGGCGGATCCAACAGCGGGTTCGGCGAAGGCGAGGTGCTGCCGCGTCCGGCCTACACGCTGGTCGACGCCTCCGCCGGGGTGACGATGCGTGGCGGCTTGGGGGTCGACCTGTTCGTCACCAACCTGTTCGACGCCGTGCCGGTCTTCGGTCAGGAGTTCACGACGTCGCCCGGCAACACCACTGCGACCAGTTACTTTTCCTATCTCGTCGGCCCGCCGCGGACGATCGGGATACGTCTGACCAAGGCATTATGATGGCGGGCATGGACGCTTCAGCGATGAACACGAACCCACCCGCTGGCCATCGAGCACCCGGCGCGCGGTGGTACAACGCGGTATGGCGTTGG
Organism: Sphingomonas faeni; assembly: GCF_040407565.1. GTDB lineage: Bacteria > Pseudomonadota > Alphaproteobacteria > Sphingomonadales > Sphingomonadaceae > Sphingomonas > Sphingomonas faeni_F. The sequence continues at coordinate 71,766 of NZ_JAPZPR010000015.1, read as the reverse complement.
CACTTCTATGCAGGCCTGTTCTGCATCCCATTCATTATCTGGTTGTCACTGACGGGCACGATCTATCTGTGGCGACCGCAGATGGAAGCATTGTTGGACCGGCCCTACGATCATCTTCCCGTTGCCGGGCGGACCGTCTCACCCGACGCGCAGGTGCGGGCGGCACTGGCTGCGGTGCCAGGATCGTCGCTGCATAAATACGTACTCTCGGAACATCCGGGAAACGCCGTGCGTGTGATCGTCTCCGCTGATGGCGTTGATCACCGCGTCTATGTCGATCCGCACTCGCTTGCGGTGCTGAAGGTCATCGGCGAGGAAGACCGGCCGCTCAACGTGGTATCGCGCCTTCACGGCGAATTGCTGGCGGGGGTGTGGGGCAGCTACCTCGTCGAGATCGCCGCCTGCTGGGCGATCGTCATGCTCCTGACGGGTCTCTATCTGTGGTGGCCGCGCAACCGGAAAGGGCTCGCGGGTGTCCTCTACACGCGCCTGAGGGGCGGCCGACGCTTGTTCTGGCGTGATATCCACGCGACTGCCGGCATCTGGGTGTCGGTGTTCGCGCTCGGGCTGATCCTCACTGGCCTTCCGTGGGCAAACGCCTGGGGCAGCTATCTCGGCGAAGTCCGCACGCTCACGGGCGCGACGCAGGGTCCGGTTGACTGGACGATCGGCGGCAAGGCGCCGACGCCGAAAACGGACGCAATGCTCGGCCCTCACGCCGGGCATGACGGCATGGTGATGGCCACGCCCACGATCCGACCGGGTGAACTTGCCCGCGTGATCGCGACGGTCCGGCCGTTGCGGATCGCGCCGCCCGTGCTGCTGTCTCCGCCCGAGCATGATGGTGCACCGTGGGCGGTGTCATCGGACGCAGCCGATCGTCCGCTGCGATCGGACGCGCAGGTGGATGGTGCGACAGGGCGCCTTGTCGGCCGTGTCGCGTTCGCCGAGCGCCACTGGATCGACCGGGTCATCGGCTACGGCATCGCAGCGCACGAGGGCGCGCTGTTCGGTATCGCCAATCAGATCCTCGGCACGCTCACTGCGCTGTTGCTGGTCGTTTTAGCCGTATCGGGCGGGGTTATGTGGTGGCGGAGGCGACCGACGGGTTTGTTGGGTGCGCCGGTGCCATCGGCGCACCCACGCTACCGGCCTGCGTTAGTCGCAGCGATCGTCGGCCTTGGGATCTATATGCCGCTGTTCGGGCTGACGCTGTTGGTCGTGACGATTGTTGAAAGGGTCCTGCTGCGGCGCGTCCCTCGAGCGCGGCTTTGGCTGGGACTGGAGTCTCCCGCCCTTCGCACTGCCTGAACAACGACCCTACCTCAGGGGTAACTGTGTGAAAAACCCTGTCGCAATCACGACTATGCGGAAAACAGGTGTTTTGCGACATGGCAGGTCACTCGCCTCTCACTCAATAGGGGGATGGCTGGGATGGGTCACGAAGCCGCACATCGTGTTCGCATAGGCCGAGTGGCAGGTTTTGAGCGAAGCTGCCGTTAACGCCCTTGCTGAAGAACGGCGTGAGTTGGTCGAGAGCTGCCGCCAGCGTGACGGCGGCGCTGATGCATAGTCAGCTGTTCGTGGGATTGACGCGGCCTCCCGCAAGCGAACGTTCGTTCACATTGCATTCGCCCGTGTCCGGCGCACTCAACAGCGGACCAAAATATGATATCAGTTGGTATCACATTCTGGTCAGCAGTGATTGGCGGTCTCGGCATATATGTCGAAACGACCCACATCCAGACATTCAGGTGTCCTTTCCCGCCTCCCAGCTTCAGCCGTTCGTTCATCGGGCTGAGCGGTAGCGCTTGGCGGACGATCCATTGCCGCGACGGCTTGCAAGGGGAAGGAAAGCAGACGATCTGCTTACGGGATCGGGGGCGTCTTCCTTACTTGCTGGTCGCCAAAGGCGTACCGTGGTGCGTTCAAATCATCCCGTGCCGTATAATTTTGTTGTCAAAAATCCGTCCTGCCACATGGCTCGCAGGATTGGCTCATGATCTTCATCATAGGGACAATCGTCATATCCCAATTTTTCGCTACTGGCGGCGTTAGCGCCAGCCGTTCGGGCTCTTTCGAATTCCAAAACGTGATCTGCCACATACACCCCTTGTATAAAAGGACGATATGACAACGGCTTAGTCTTTGTTCTGATCCCACCTTTCCACTTTGATGAACGAACTTCTGCAATCGGAAGCGGGGTGAAGACCTGTGAATGTCTAGGTTATGGGCGTTTCGAGACGGGTATCGCTGGGGTACATTGATGGGGAGGTAGGTGAAAAATCTAGCGTCTCGAGTATTCCGGTAGGGCTGCGGCGGAGGGTGTCTCCGCCTCTATTTACGGTAGGGACTGTTGAGGTCGGCAACCCAACCAGCCGTCGCCCCGCGCTGTTTCTGCTGGTTAGGCACGATGTCGGCCTTGCGGCGTACGGCCGCTTTACCTCGCGCCTGATCAGGGTCGATCGGTTTCGCGAACTTTACGCCTGCGGAGCCGTCTTTGACCCACACGATGGTAGCGCCGACTGCCTCGAGCTGGCCGACTGCGACGAGTACGGTTGCGCCAGCCTGTAAGCCGTCAGCCAAGTCGATGCGCATGCCTTGAGGAGACAGGTCACGCACGCGATGTTTTGTCCTCGCGGCGCTTCCAAACCGCTCAAGCGTGGTGCTCAGGAACACGCTTTGGCGAGGTTCGCGTTGCGAGGTTGTGTGCTCGCCCTCACTAGTTCGGTCTGGACCGTCGGTCATGGCGTACAAATGGGGAAGCGGGGCGGAACTCGCAACGATCGGTGCCAGGGGTAGTGTTTCGATGGGGTGCATCGTTCGAGCGACCGTCGGCTGCGGCTACCAGATAATATGATCGGTAATCACGCCAAGCCTGACCAGAAAGCCCAAAGCCGCGCCTATCATCAGTAGGGTCACATAGACGGCAATTGCTCGCGTCCGGCTTCGATGGTCCATCTGGTAATTCATTTTCGATCGCCCCTTAGCTGACGCTGCTGGCAACGTGAACGATACAACAGGCGTTCGCAATTGGGCGTGACCTACCTGAGGCGACATGGTTCAGTTCTGATCTAATTCGGCGGATCGCTTAGACCGTTTGGGGTATCACGGGGGTCCATAGCGGCAAAGGAAGTCGAGACACCGCGCATTTCTGCGAGGCGGGAGCGGTTGCGGCGGATGGGGTATCCGCCGTGCTATCGTACTACTTCACCTCCTTGGGCAACAAGGTGACTTCAAATGACGCCCCATCTCGTCGTCGAAAATGATCAGGAATTTGTCCCATGGGCGGAACTTGCGACTTTGTGGCTTCGAAAAGGTAGGCACGTTGGTCCGGGCAGCGAGGAGATGCTCGCGGTCGCGACGCTGCGCGAAATTGTTTGTATCGCGGCTTCTATGAATTTGCCGGCGCGTCCTGTCCGCCTCCCAACATCTGCCATTCGTTAATCTCGAAATTGGCGAAGTAACCCCGCCCAGACTGCGGCAGATAATCGGCGAGGGGCGGAGTACGGGTGAGCGGCAGCGTTCGTGAAGGCGAGTGGCTGCCGATCGAGATCATCCTGACCGCGGCGTTTTTCACGCGCGAGAGCGTTCATCTCGCCGAACCTGCCAAATTCTACTCAAAGCCGATGGAACACGGCGAAATTGTAAAGGCCATGCAGCGGCGGATAGAGCGCCAAGACGCTGGATTGACCTGAAGGCTTGCCGCTCCCAATCGAACTGAAAAGCGGTACGAAATGCGGATGTGCGCTAAGCGCTCAACCTCGTGAGGCTGCAGCTGTCATGCGCTTTTGAAAAGCAGTAGAAAGTTGTGTCGCTGAGTAGGGCTTGCGGATCAGCTCCAGACCTTCGACGCCCTGCTCTGCGAGGACATGGCTATAGCCGCTTGCCAACACCACCGGGAGAGCCGGCAGGTCACGCGCAAGCCGCTTAGCCAGCTCGATCCCACCCATTCCTGGCATAACCACGTCCGAGAAAACGATGTCGAAGCCGTCTCCGTCGTCCCCCAGTTGCTCCAGCGCCTCCTCGGCACTCGTCACCCACCTGGTACGATAGCCAAGATCTTCGAGGAGTTGGGTGGCGAATTGTCCGACACTGATATTGTCCTCGACCACCAGAACGCACCGGCCTGCGCCATCGACCGGTTCCGCCTCTGTCGTAGGCCGGGGCTCGCCCGTCCAAACCGCATGGGCTTGAGGCAGGTAGAGCGTGAACGTCGCCCCCTCGCCGGGAACGCTATGGACATCCACGTCGCCGCCCGACTGCTTGGCGAAGCCGAACACCTGGCTCAGGCCGAGCCCCGTGCCCTTACCCACCTCCTTGGTCGTGAAGAAGGGTTCGAAGATTCGCTCCAAAACGTCCGCTGGAATGCCGGTGCCGGTGTCGGTTAGCGACACCGCAACGAATTCACCGGCGCCGGGGCCATGCCCACGGATCGCCGGCATCCTGGAGCCGCAGCGCAGCCTTATCGTCAGCGTTCCTTTGCCATCCATTGCGTCACGAGCGTTAACCGCCAGATTGACCAGTGCCGTCTCGAACTGACTGACATCGGCCCGGATCCGGCATTCTTCTTGCGACATCTCATACTGGATAGTGACCTGCGCGCCGGTGATGCTGTCGAGCATGTCGCTGATCGCGCCGAGGCGCTGTTCCACCTCGATCACTTCCGGCTCCAGCGTTTGCCGGCGTGCGAAGGCCAGAAGCTGACCCGTGAGCTTGGACGCCCGATCGGCGGTGTCGCCGATCGCATCGAGATAGCGCTGGCGCTTGTCGGGCGCGATATTGTCGCGCCGAAGCAAATCGACGGAGCCGCGGATCACGGTCAGCAGGTTGTTGAAGTCGTGCGCCACACCGCCGGTCAGCTGGCCAATGGCCTCAAGCTTCTGGCTCTGACGCAGCGCGTCCTCCACCGCATACTGCTCCGTCATATCACGGCCGACGATGTGGAATAGGTCAGATCCCATTTCGGGAACGGCCGTCCACATGATCGTTCGCTTGCTGTCGTCCTTGGCGAGAACGCGATCAACGAAGTCCGTAACCAGACCGCCTGCCGCCAGTCGTGCAACCACGTCGGCTGTCTCCGCGTGATCGGCCGGATCAACGATAGTGGTGAAAGGCCGCGTCAGCAGTTCTTCCTCGCTCCATCCTAGTAGCCGCGTCCAGGCCGGATTGACTTGAGTTAGATAGCCGTCGAGCCGCGCCGTCGCTATCAGGTCATTCGTAAGTTGCCACACCCGATCACGCTCGGCGGTGCGCGCCTGGACGCGCTGTTCCAACGTTTCATTCAGTGCACCCAGTTCAGCCTGGCTACGTTTGAGTGCAGCATCGGCCTGAACGCGGGCGGTCGTCTCGTTCGTAAAGATAAACAGACCGGCAATCTCTCCCTCCTCGTCGAGAATGCGGGAATAGGAGAAAGTGAACCATGTGTCCGCCTGACCGCGATCCGTGCTCAGCTTCCACGGGAGATCCGTAAATCGCTGACTGCGACCGGCGAATGCTTCTTGTATGATCGGCTCGGCCTGCTCCCAGGCGTCGGCCCACACCTCGCGGAACGGTGCCCCCATGGCCCAAACCAGCCGAGGCCCGAGTAAGGGAAAATAGGTCTCGTTGAAGAAGAAGCTCAGCTCGTCGCGGCCCCACGCGAGGATCATCGACTCGGGTGAGTTCAGGACTGTGCTGAGCGTCGCCTTAAGCGCTTCCGACCAACCCGCAGGTTCCCCTAAAGGATGATCCGACCAATCCCGCTTAAGGATCAACCGGGACGCCTGGCCGCCGCCTTCGAGAAAACGAAGGTGGCGCGGCAGGGCGGACAGTTCGGAAAAAGGATCATCGGTCATATCGCGGGCGCTACTACCCTCCCGAGCGGCGCTTTCCAAATCCCCTATATTCCTTGGCAAAACCGATTGTTAAAGCCACCTACTCTGTGCAGCGCGACCTTCGCGATTACGCCGCCGCCGCCTATCGAGCGGACGGAAAAAACGGCGTACGAGACCCATGAGCGGACATCCGAGCGCAAAATTGCGGCGCCCACAAACGGACGTTCGTTCAGGTCCGGCTTACGCCTCAGATTATCGAAGGCCAGCGAAGCGATAGGTAAAGACTGAAAGCCCCGCGCCCGCTAGATATCGCGTCGGGCGCGCTTTGGGATCGGCAATGCACAGATCGACGATCGGCTGGACATCGTGGAAAGCTTGCTCGTAGCTAGCGGTCCCCGGGATCGTAGCAAGAATGCGGTCAACCATCCTTGGTGCCTTTTGCATGATACAGATATACCCCGTCGAATTGACAGAACGTGCAATGTTTCGACCCATAAGTTGAAAACGGGCCTGTCGTAGGTAAAAGCGCGCAGCGGCACCGGTGTAATAGACGAAGTTGTCAGGGCCAGGAGCGGTGTAAGGACAGGCCCGACGTGCTGCTATGAAGGCGCGGAACGCACGCGCCGTCTCGGTCGATTGCGGCGCCGCCAGGAACTTGTGCATTTCAACCGGATATGTTTTTGCCAAGCACTGCGCAAATGCATCAAGCCTCAGCATTGCCGCTGGAGACGGCTCGACTAACTGTACAGCGGCCTCGGTCGGCGCGACCGCGATTATTCCAAGACCCATCGCGATGAAGGAAGAGGTTGCCCCAACATCCAGCCAGCGAACAAACGCTCCTGCACGCATTGTTCTACGATCCTAAAACCGAGCCACCTCGGCATCAACGAGTGGACTTCTATATGGGAGGGTCAGCTCGGCTAAAACTAAATTCTGCACTGCGCCGACGAACGTGGAGGAATCGGAGGGGAAGGTCGACCCACTTCCGGCTGCACAGCGACCGCCAGGCGCCGCCCGAAACCGACAGCTCGTTCAGCATCATCGACGGCTGATCAACCGCATTTCTAAACCGGCGGTTTACTGCGCATGCGTATACTCGATTGATTGATCTGGGCCGATGGAGATGATCGATGGGTCACTCGTCAATGGACCCCGCCTTTCACGAACTTCGGCCTTGGAACGAAGGCCGGCTGATTGGTGCGAAGCGGGCGCTGAAACAGCAACAGGTCTGGGCCATTCGCTTCTGGCTCGACCAGCAGAGGAGACTGCGCGACCGAGCGCTGTTCGACTTCGCCATCGACAGCAAGCTCCGCGGCTGTGACGTGGTCAGCGTGCGGATTGGCGATGTAGTTTCCGGCGGGCGCGTCCGTGACCGCGCCATCGTGGTTCAGCAGAAAACCAAACGACCGGTTCAGTTCGAGATAATGGACACGGCGCGAAAGACGATGCGAGCATGGTTGGAGCGACGTGGGGGGACACTGAACGACTTCGTTTTCCCGAGCCGCAACGACTACATGGACCACATGAGCACGCGGCAATATGCCCGCCTCGTGCGCGAGTGGGTGGTCGGCTTCGGCCTACCGGCGCAGGATTATGGGACGCACTCGCTACGGCGCACGAAAGCATCGATCATCTACAAGGCGACTGGCAACCTCCGCGCCGTTCAGATCCTTCTCGGCCATGCCAAGATCGACAGCACGGTGCGCTACTTGGGCGTTGACGTGGAGGACGCTTTGGAATTGGCCGAACGCACCGAGGTCTGAGCGGACCCATAACCGGTCATCTATAGCACTCTGCGCACTTCCCAACTTCAGACATTCATTCATGTCTGGAACAGAGGCGATGCCGCCGACATTCCCTCGCCTTCAACGGAGTGCTCGCTGCATTTTTCAAGCGATCTGACGCGCGTTTCGGTTGACCGGATCAACCTCTGTTAGATTGGCGTTCAACGCCGCAAATCCAGATAGACTGCTGTCATTCGACGTGTATTGTCTGAGCACCACACCAAGGAGACCTGCTGCATGCTGCTACCCATACTCGCTGCGGCAGTAACGCCTGCCGTTACCGCTGCACCACAGCAACCTGTCCAAGTGATGGTGCTTGGTGGCTATCATTTCGGCAATCCTGGTCGTGACAAGGTGAATGCCCATGTCGACGATGTCACCACGCCGCAGCGCCAGCGCGAACTGGGATTACTGGCTGATGCCATTGCAGAGTTTAGGCCAACACGGGTCATGGTCGAGGCGCAACGCCCGGGCCCGACCTACGATGTGACGGACTTCGCAACGTTTTCGCCAAACGTCCTCAAGACCGACCGGGACGAGACAACCCAGATCGGCTACCGCATCGCTGCTCGCGCCGGCCTTCAGTCCGTTCAAGGTATCGACGAGCAACCCGGCAAGGGCGAACCGGACTATTTCCCGATCGACCGGGTCGAAGCTTATGCAAAAGCTCACGGGCAGCAGGCCTATCTCGACGCCGCCTTTGCGACGGTCCAGGCGTCTGCCAAGAAGTTTGAGGCTGAGCAGGCAACCACCAGCATACCGCGGATGCTGATCCGCTATAATGACCCCTCTACGCCAATGGGTGGACAGGATTCATACTACTCCCTGCTCCGACTTGGTGACGGTAACGAGCAGCCCGGTGCAGATCTGAACGCCATGTGGTACCTCCGCAATGCGAAGATCTTTGCAAAGCTCATCAATGTGGCCAAACCAGGCGATCGCATCCTCGTCGTGTATGGGGCTGGTCACGGGTACTGGCTGCGACACTTCGCCTCAACGACGCCGGGCTACAGTTCGGTTGATGTCAGGCCCTATCTTGAGAAGGCAGCGAGCAAACTGGCGGCGCCGAGATGAACTTGTCGCTCCCTGCCATACCAGCGGCGGTTCTGCTGATCGGTGCGACCAACGTGCCCCACGACTGGGCAACGACCTTGCGGGCAGACGCCCAGGCTTATCACGACCAGATCGCCGACAATCACCCTGGTCCCTTCAACAAACTCGACCCTGACTTTGCGCGTCGCAACGATGCCGGTCTGGCTTCAGCGTTGCGTCGCGCTGCTACCGTCCGAGACTACCCGGGATATCTGTGGGTGATGCGCGGTTACGTGGCGAGCTTCAACGATGGGCATGTTGCGCTCGACCTCGATCAGCCAGCCCCCCTGCCGATCCGCTGGCCCGGCTTCCTGACCGGCTTTGACGGCACCGGACGTCAGGTCGTGATGACCGGAGCGGATGACGCTCCCCTACCGCTCGGTGCAATGCTCGTAAGCTGCGATGGCATTGATGCCCAACGTCTGACTGCCCGCAACGTCGGCGCCTTCCGAGGCAGGTGGGAATTGGTCAGCCAACGAGCGACCAATGGTGGTCGGTTGTTCCTCGACGCCGCCAACCCTTACATCAAGCGTCCAGTCCGCTGCCGCTTCAAGGTCGATGGCAAGCTACAGGACGTAACGCTCAGCTGGCGCGATCTGCCTGATGCAGACTTCGACGCACGTTTTGCCGCTACCGCACCGCGGGCGCGTCCGGAGTTCGCGGCTCGAACCCTTGCTGACGGCACGCGCTGGTTCTCGCTCCCCGGCTTCAACGGTGACCCCGACAGCGCTGATGCCAAGTCCCTAACGCCAATCATCAAATCGATGAGGAAGGACGCCCTCGCGATCGCAGCAGCGCCGCGCATCGTGCTCGACCTTCGAGGCAATGGCGGTGGATCGTCCGACTGGTCGTATCAGATTGCGGCTATCCTCTGGGGCCAGGCTGCAGTGAACGCGCTTCCATCAGGATCGGAAGGGGTCGATTGGCGCGCTTCGGCTGGAAACATCGCCACGCTCGAAGGCTATCGTACCGCCTGGCAGAATTCCGCCGATGTCTCGCAGGCGGCAAAAGACTGGGCTGCTCGTACAGCGAAGGGCATGACATCTGCCCGCGCCCGCGGCCAGGCGCTCTGGCGTGAAATCGATGCTGACGAAGCTAAGCCAGCGGCAAACGGCGCTGCTCCCGTGCTGAAAGCGCGGGTATTCGTGCTGACGGACTGGGGATGCGGATCGGCATGCCTTGATGCGGTCGATCTATGGACCGCGTTAGGCGGCATTCACGTCGGACAGGAGACAAGCGCTGACTCGCTCTACATGGACGTACGGCAAGTCGCTCTGCCTAGCGGTTTTGCCCGGGCCGTTATTCCGATGAAGGTGTATCGCGGCAGAAAACGCGGTTCGAACGTCCCGGCCAAGCCGGTACACGCTTACACGGGCGACATGCGCAACACCGATCTGCTCGAGCGCTGGATCACTGCTCTTTAGCCTCAAATAGTAATATGCATCGTCTATTCGATTACTTCGATGGGCGGGTATCCCACGGTGAAAGGGACATTCTTTTGAAAATGCTATTATCGGCTGCGTTGCTCATTAGTGTGGCGTCTGAAGCGAATGCTGCCCCAACGAGTCCGGTTCGGCTACCGTTGGAGAGCTACCGCAAAGGCGTAGCGGCACGAGTGAGGGTGGCCGGACGGGAGCGACTTTTTCAACTCGACACTGCAGGCGGACTGACGGTGATCTCACCAGCGCTGGCAAAGGAGATAGACTGCCAACCTTGGGGATCAATCACCGGGTTTCATATGACCGGTACGAAGATCACCGCCCCACGATGCGACAATGTTGCAATCCACTGGAAGAACCAGACCCTACAGAGCCCTGTTGCAATCGTCATGGACGTGGGGTCTCCCGACACACCGATCGATGGTCTGCTTGCCCTCGACGCATTCGCCGAACGCACTGTAACCATCGATTTCGCAGGTCGCGAGCTCACGTTGGAAACACGTGAAAGCGCGGCTGGGCGCAAGGCGAACGCGGTAGAGCTTCCTGCTCATTTGGCTCGTGAGATTGGCGGCCTGGCGCTGTCTGTGTTCATTGACGTCCCCACCGAACGTGGACCGGCGCGCCTTGAGCTGGACAGTGGCAATGGCGGCACGATCATAGTTGCACCAAAACTTCTTCCTCTACTTGGCTTGAAGAAGGTTACCGGCGAGGGGCCGCAACAAGGCCGCTTTCAGATCGCCCCCAGTGTCGAAGCGTCCGGGATGATCTTCAGCCCCGACATCGTGATCGATGGAAACCTTGGCATGCCGTTTCTCAAAGATTGGGTGGTCACCATGGATCTCGCTGAAGGACGGGTTTGGCTCAAACGCAGTGCCGTTGCTGCACCCGCCGGCATGGGGACCCCACCGCCAGTGAAGCCTTTGGGGTAATGAGAATCAAAGTCGCAGGCGAAAACGCAACGGGCAGCACGCTCGTGAACTTGACGGCCTACATTCGGGCGTCTGAGTTTTTCGACCGTAGCGTCGGTGGCCAGCCAATGAACAAAGGGGATGCCAGTGAAATTGTTGATGATGAGCGCGTTGCTCGCCGCCCTTCCCGCCGGACCATCGCAAGACCGCGGTCCACAAACGATGAGCCTCGAGCTTTTTCAAGGTAAGCAGTTCACTGTTCAGGCATCGGTTGGCGGCCGCGAGCGGACCTTCTTGTTTGACACCGGCGAGGGCGTGACAATGATTACGCCAGCCCTGGCCCGCGATCTTGGCTGCGAACCTTGGGGCAACGTCACGGCGTTTCGTATGACAGGAGAGCGACTGGACCTACCACGCTGCGATGACGTTGATTTTAAAATGGGCAACCACGCCTACACAGCACCGACAACGATCATCTACGATCTCGGCAAGCTCGATGCCGACACTGCCAGGCTGGACGGCTCGATCGGACTAGACCTCTTCGCTGGCCGTATCATCACTATTCGCTTCGCTAGTCGCCAGATCGTGATCGAAACACCGGACTCCCTCGCGGCGCGTATGAAGTCCGGTCTCGAAGTGCCGGTTCGGCTGGTGCGGGGAGCAGAAGGTGCCGCCCTCGACGTCAACATCGGGGTGAACACCCCCCGGGGTCGTGCCTGGATGGAACTGGACTCTGCCAACGCAGGGCCAACCATCTTCGTGTCGCCGCAGATCGCGCCGCTCCTGGGCTTACGCACGGACATTCGGACGGCTCAGCCGGTTAGCGCGACGATTACGCGCGACGTAGTATTTACCGGGCAAGCACGCGTCTTTCCGAATATGATCATGGACGGCAATATCGGCATGCAACTGATGGGCAGGCGCGATCTGACGGTCGATTTGGGATCCGGCCGCGCGTGGATCGGTAAGGCGCAATGACATACTTGCTTGGACTGATCGGCGTTCGGCTCTGGGTAGGCGGCGCGTTAACATGAGTGAGCCAGTGAGAAATGATGCCCACTTCTCCCGCCCCTCCTACCTACCAGGCGTCGAACTCGTATCCGTCGAGTATAACGAGCGAGCCTTTCCCGAGCACAGCCATGCGGAATGGGTAGTCGGCGCGGTCATGGCAGGCTGTGAGGCCCTCGCTGTTGGCGGCAGAACCTACAACGTCGAAGCAGGTCAGGTACTGCGTCTTCATCCCGACCAGCCGCATGCCAACCGAACGACGGGAGGTGAGACCTTACGCTATCGCGTCGCGTACATCCCCGACGAAGCAATACGTCCCTACATCGCCGCGCGCCTGAACGCGCCGCGGTTTGACTCCCCCGTATTGGCTGGCGATCGGTCTCACTCCATCGTTGCTGATGCGCACACTTTATTGTGTCGAGACGACGCGGGGCGATTGGAACAGGAAAGCGCGCTCGCCGATCTGGCTGGGGTTCTGTTCGCCGACCAGGTAAGACACGTATCGCTGGATACCCGGGTATCCAGCGATGCCGTCGCGCTCGCTCGAAGCTACATCGAAGCCCACTTCGCCGACGGCTTTGGGCTGGGCACGCTCTCGAGTGTATCCGGGATCAGCGTCTTCCATCTCGCGCGAAGCTTCCGCAAGGCAGTCGGGATCACCCCCCTCGCGTACCGCAATCAGTGCCGCATCGTCGCAGCACGACGCCTTCTGTTGGCAGGTCAGCCAATCGCGGAGGTTGCGCTTGATGTCGGCTATGCCGATCAAAGCCATCTCACACGGCAATTCCAGCGTATCGTCGGTGTATCGCCGGCACGCTACGCAAACAGGTAAGCTCGCACCGTTCGCGCGACAGCAATATCGTTCAAGGCGGCGAGATTTCCTTCGGCTAACCGCATGGAAGACCACCAGCGAAAGCCGATCACATGCACCACCCCATGACCCGTCGCTCGCTGCTTCAGGCTGGTATCGCCCTGGGTACGGCTGCGGCATTCCCGCCGGGTATGGCTCAGGCGGGAGAGCCGGCTCATGACGTGACGTTCCTTGAAGATTTTGACGAGCTCTGGCGGACACTGGACGAGCGCTACTGCTATTTCGGGGAGAAGTGCACCGACTGGAGGGCAGTGAGGCGAATGTACCGCCCGCTTGCCGCTGCCGCCCAATCGTCCGAAGCGTTCGCCGGCATCGTTGGCCGGGTGATCGGCGAGCTGTACGATGCGCACACCCACTTGAATGATCCGGCACCAGATGCGCCGCGCGGGCCATATTTCGATCTGTGGGTCGAACCCAACCGCGATGGTACGGCGTTTGTCACAAGCGTTCGCGATGGGTCCCCCGCAGCGGATGCGGGCATTACGCCTGGCCAGAGCGTGCTTGCGATCGACGGCCGCCCGATTGGACAGATCGTCTCGGACACAATGCCGCGCTGTCTTAGCCGTCCAGATCCAGCGGCAACGGCGTTTGCGCTTAACGTGGCGGTTTCGGGCTGGCGCGGCATGCCAAGGACGTTAACGGTGCGGTCGACCCCAGGTTCGGAACACGTCGTTCCTGTCCGCGTGAAGCAACCTGTTACGCTCCCCAATGTCGAGAGCCGGATGTTAGCTCATAGCATCGGTTGCATCGTCGTTCGCAGCTTTGCTGACGATGCGGTTGTGACAGCCTTCGACGAGGCGCTAGCAAGCTTCCGGAATGCACGCGGACTCATCATCGATGTTCGTCAGAATGGTGGCGGCGACACCGCGATAGCCCGCCCGATCATGGGGCGATTTATCACCAAGACGATGCCCTATGCCCGCATGCGCAGGCGCGACGGCAACCGATTGAGTGCTGCCTGGACAGAGACCGTCGAGGCGCGGGGCCCCTTTACCTACACCGGTAAGGTCACTGTCCTCACAACGCGGTGGAGCGCTAGCATGGCGGAAGGCTTTCCCATGGGCATGCGTGGTCTCGGGCGTGCGGCTATCGTAGGAACGCCAATGATGCGGGTAGGTGCCGCGGTCTTTCCGTTACGGCTCGACCGCACTGGTCTGGCGCTGCAATACTCAGCAGAGCCAGTTTACGACGTCCAGGATAAACCCAGATGGGAACTTGAACCCGATGTACCTGTCCTCATGGGCGGCGACATTTTGGAGGCTGCAATACGCTACCTGCGATCAGCGTGACCCATCCCCGGCTACTGAGAGCGTCTTGTTCATACTCCAGAAGCCGACTGAGATGCGCCGGCTAACAGGGTTGCGACTTTCAAGCGGCGGCCCTCTCCATATCGCAAGCAGAGCCGGATGGGCCGGCAGAGGTCACTTCAGCCAGGCGAACGCATCGAACTCGCGTGCGAAGACAGTGCGCGCAGCACGCTCGTATACCTTACGCCCAGCGTCGCCATTGGTAAGGACCACGATCGCCAGGCCCGACACGAGGTCCACAACGAACAGGTTCGCGACGCCGTCGTTGGTGCCCCAGTGCCAAGCGAAACGCCGCCCACCGTTACTCTCCATTCCCCAGCCTAGCCCCCAGTCGAGTGTTCCCTTCACCCGAGTGGTCTTCGTCGAGAGCCCCGGATAGCGCTGTGCGAAAGCTAGGAACCGCGCGTAGTCGCTGGCGGTGGTCCACAATCCGGCCGCCATGTTAGGCGTCATAAATATTGGCATCGCCGGTTTGCCAAGTGCGACGGCCGCTTTCTCCCGTTCGCCTAGCGTCCACCGGTCGACTGGTTTCGGCGGGCCAGCATCGCGACGCATTGCATAGCCGGCCGGGCCTTTGTCGATGAGTACACCTCCGCCTCCGTCGTGCGCCCACGCGACTGCTGGCTCGGTGCCCCTTGCCCATCCATAGGTGCTTCGGTTCATTCCCGCCGGTCGCAGGACCCGCGTTTCCACCACCTGCGCGGCGGTCTGCCCAGTAACTGCCTCGACCAACCGGCCGAGCAGTACGAAGCCCTCGCCAGAGTAGCGGAATCGCGTGCCGGGAGGGAACGCGGCTGTTAAAGGCTCGCCCGCTTCATCGCGCCAGTTAGGCAGGCCACTAGAGTGGGAGAGCAGGTGGCGAGGCGTAATCGATCGCGTCGCAGCATCATCCGTGAACGCGACATGCTCCGCCACCGGCCGGTCGAGGTCGATCAAGCCCTCCCGCACCATGTCATGAACCGCAACCGCCAGAACCACCTTGGACAGCGATGCTGCTTCGAATAGTGTTTCGGGTGTCGCGGGCACCGCATTAGCCTTTGCATAGCCGACCGCACCAGACGAGATTGCGCCGGACCCATCCAGCATTGCCCAGCTCGCGCCCGGTACGGACGCCAGGTCCATCCAGGTCGACAAGTTGGCGAGAATGCCGGGCGTTGTCGCGGTTGTTGCACCTGCCGCCACGGCTATGGCGAGCGTCCCGAAGCACGAGGCCGCGAGCATCGTCCGCCTGGACACCAAATCCATTATCAACTCCCGTCAGCGACCTACTTACCGGCATACAGGTTCGGCGCGACTAGGCTAGTTGAGACCACCGTCATAGAAGACCGTCGACCGATCCGCGTCAGCGACGACCCAGAAACGGACATTCAGCCCTGCTAACTGCCGTCTTGGAAGCGGCCGTTCGTTCAGCTACCCTCGCTCCAAACTCTCACGTCACTGCTGCTGATGATGCGGTTGCGCGGCGAGGCGAAAATGAGACAAAGCTCGAGTGAAAGCAGCGCGCCTGCCGCATCGAGCCGCTGTTGCTGCTAGGACGACAGCACGGTTTTGAGAAACTCGGAGTTCTCCCAAACCTGCTCCCCCCGGCTACCGTACTTACCCGTCAGCATTCCCAAGCCGGGAGCCCCAAGAAACGAGCCCGAGACAGATTCCTGCGGGCGCTAGGCCGGGCTCAACACCTCAGCAGAGCAATGAGTAGCTGTATCGAAGGCTCAACGGCTCAGGCTGACCGTGCGCGCGAGCGATCTCCCAGGCTGCCGCAGCTATGCCGCAACCGCAGATTGGCCGTGTGGGCGAGTGCTACCAGTATGCCGCCGGTCACCGTGACGGTGATTTCGACGCCGCCTTC
Organism: Sphingomonas faeni; assembly: GCF_040407565.1. Classification (GTDB taxonomy): domain Bacteria; phylum Pseudomonadota; class Alphaproteobacteria; order Sphingomonadales; family Sphingomonadaceae; genus Sphingomonas; species Sphingomonas faeni_F. Next base: position 55,692 of record NZ_JAPZPR010000015.1, on the reverse strand, counting down.
CGGCAGGGCGAAGGCCCCTATCGTCATCAGGCCCAGTCCGGCGGTGCCAAGGCACAGCGGCCAGGACGCCGCGTGGCGCGCGTGACCACCGACCAGTGCGATCGCTGCGATCGGTGCCGCGAACAGCAGCGCCCAGCGGTGGAAGCTTTCGGGTATGACGATGAACGCGGACACGGCCGGTACCGCCGCCAGGAGGATCGGCAGCACGAGACAGTGAACCATGCAGGCCGCCGATCCCGCCATCGCCGCGCGGTCGAGCCAATCCATTCCGTAATTCCGTATCGTTCTCATCTTGCCACAACCACCATCAACACAGTAATGATACATCATATCATTCAATATGAGGTAGGTCGATGGTTCAAGATGCGAAGCCGCTGTTACCCGTGACGGTCCTGTCCGGATTCCTGGGTGCCGGAAAGACCACGCTCCTCAATCACATCCTCGCCAACCGGGAGGGCCGGCGCGTGGCGGTGATCGTCAACGACATGTCGGAGGTGAACATCGACGCCGACTTGGTGCGCAGTGGCGATACCACCCTGTCGCGCGGCGAGGACACGCTGGTCGAAATGACCAATGGCTGCATATGCTGCACGCTGCGCGAGGATCTGCTCATCGAAGTGCGCGCGCTGGCCGATGCCGGGCGGTTCGACTGCCTGGTGATCGAGAGCACCGGCATCTCCGAGCCCCTGCCGGTCGCAGCGACCTTTTCGTTCGAGGACGAGCATGGCGAAAGCCTGTCGGATGTCGCACGGCTCGACACGATGGTGACGGTGGTCGACGCCGCCAATCTGCTGCGCGACTATGCCAGCACCGACTTTCTAGCCGACCGCGGCGAGGCGCTTGGCGACGACGATCGCCGCAGCCTGGTCGGGTTGCTGGTCGAGCAGATCGAGTTCGCGGACGTGATCGTCATTACCAAGACCGATCTCGTCGATGCTGCGCAGCTGGCGACCGTGCGCAAGCTGGTGGCGTCGCTCAACGCCGATGCCCGCATCGTCGAGGCACGCCACGGACACGTATTGCTCGACTCGGTGATCGGGACCGGGCTGTTCGACGACGAGAAGGCGGAACTGCACCCGCTCTGGGCCAAGGAACTCTACGGCCACGCCGAACATCGTCCCGAGAGCGAGGAATACGGCGTCGAGAGCTTCGTCTATCGGGCTCGCGCGCCGTTCGACCCCGTGAAGTTCCACGCGTTCGCACGCGGCGGCTGGCCGGGTGTGGTCCGGGCCAAGGGCCATTTCTGGCTCGCGACGCGACCCGACTGGTGCGGCGAACTCGCACAAGCCGGCGCCCAGTCGGTGACCGAGGCGCTGGGCCGCTGGTGGGCGTGCGTACCGGAAACGAAGCGCCCGAGCGGCGAGGCCTGGGACCGGATGGTTGCGGCGAAATGGTCGCCGATCTGGGGCGACCGGCGGCAGGAACTGGTCTTCATCGGCATCGAGATGGACGAGGCGGAGATCAGGCGGCGCCTCGATGCGTGCCTCGTCCCCGCGGCCGATTTCACGCCCCGGCTGTGGGAGGGGCTGCCCGATCCGTTCCCCGCCTGGGGCGTGCGGGAGATGGCCTGATGAACGGCGCGGCGATACTCGCCCCGTGCCGCTCGCACGTTCACCGTGCGCGGACCGTCGATGCCTTCGCGGCGATCCTCGACCCCGACGTGAACCTTGCGATCTGGGATCGTCCGTCGATGCTGCCGGTCGGGTCGCTGGACGGCTTCGGCACCATCCAGATGACGACGACGGTCGGTCGCGCGCATGCCGCACTGACCGATGCGCTCGCACAACAGCCGCCGGCCGCCTGGCATGCGGATATCGCCGCGGACATCGCTACGCTGGCCGAGTCCTTCGCCGCGATCATGGATCTGTCGCACGTCGTGATCCGGCTGGAACGGGTAGTCGGCGACGCCTGCAAGCGCTGGCACGCGGATTACGTGTCCGTCCGGCTGATCTGCACCTATCGCGGATCGGGGACGCAGTGGATCGAACGGTTGGTAGAGAGCGCCGATGCGCCGGCGGTCGAGACACCGCGATCGCTCGCTCAAGGCGCGGTCGGCCTGTTCAAGGGCCGCATCCTCGCCGGCGAGCAGGCAATCGTCCACCGCTCGCCACCAATCGCGGGCACCGGCGAGGAGCGGTTGCTGCTCGTGATCGACGGTCCGCCGCCAGCGGACACCGCTGCGCTGTGGGAGCGGGCGATGCAACGTGGCTGACATATTCGCGGCCCATCATCGTCACGCGATCGGCGGGCACGTTCTCACGATTCCCATGATCCAAGCCATCAGGATGCCGACCCCATGACCCGTTTGCCGCTAATCATCGCCGTCACGCTGGCAAGTCTTGGTGGCATTGCCGGTGCGCAGCAAACGCTCGGACCGGCAGGGTATCTAAAGCCCGGCGCGTTCGATGTGCTGGCCGTCCTGCCGCCTGCCCCGAAGGCGACCGATCCCCGCGGTCTCGCCGACCGCGCGATCTTCAAGGCAACGCGGGCTTTGCAGGGCAGTCCTCGCTGGGCGATGGCGACAAACGACGTGAAGTCCGCCCCCGCCGACCTCTTCCGCGATTTCAACTGCGCCATGGGGATCACGATGACGCCTGAAAACGCGCCACGGACGGCCGCGCTAATTCGGCGCGCCATGTTCGACACCGGACGACAGACCGGCATCGCGAAGACATTCTACAAGCGGCAGCGCCCGTTCCTGATCGACCGCGGACCGATCTGCCAGCCTGCATCGGAGGTCGCGGACAGCTATGATTATCCGTCGGGCCGTACGACTGCCGGCTGGACGATGGCGACGTTGCTCGCGGAGATCGCTCCCGATCGCGCAACCGCGCTGCTCGCGCGTGGTCGGGCGTATGGCGAAAGCCGGATCGTGTGCGGCGTCCACAATGCCAGCGCGGTCGAGGCGGGGCGGCTGTCGGCCTCGTCGACGCTGACCGCCATGCAGGGCGATCCGGCCTTCACCACCGATCTTGCCGCGGCCAGACAGGAGATCGCGGCGCTCCGACAGCCCGGCGCCGCGGCGAAACACGATACGGTCCAGTGCACACGTGAGGCGGCACTCGTCGCCCAGCCCCTCTACTGACGAGACACTCATGACCGACTCGACCGGCTCGCGCCTGCTGCTCAATCGCCGCACCATGATCGGTGCCACTGCCGCCATGATCGGCGCACCCGCGATCCTGCGCGCGCAGCAACTCTTCGCCGCCTACCCGTTTCGCCTCGGTATCGCGGCGGGCGATCCAGCCGCGGACGGCTTCGTCATCTGGACCCGCCTCGCCCCCGATCCGCTGGCCGAGCATGGCGGCATGCCGATGCAGCCGGTCGAGGTCGAGTGGCAGGTCGCGACCGATCCGCGCTTTGCGACGCTGGTGGCCGGCAGCAAGGCGCTCGCGCGTCCGGAACTCGCGCACTCGGTCCATGTCGAGGTCGCGGGACTGCAGCCCGATCGCCCCTATTGGTACCGTTTCACGGTCGGCAGCGAGCGCTCGACCGCGGGATGCGCGCGCACCCTGCCGATCGCCGGCGCATCGCTCGACCGGCTACGTTTCGCGGTCGCGGGGTGCCAGAATTACGAGGACGGTCTCTACACCGCCTATCGCCACCTTGCCGCGGACGATCCGGCGTTCGTCTTCCATTACGGCGATTATATCTACGAGGGCCGAAGCGCGCCGATGCCGGTCGGCTATGACGGCAAGCCCCGACGGTTCGTCCGCGAGCATGCCGGGCAGAAGCTGTTCGACCTCGCCGATTATCGCCGTCGCTACGCCCAGTACAAGACCGATCCGGACCTGCAGGCCGCGCATGCCGCAGCCGCATGGTTCGTGACGTTCGACGATCACGAAATCGAGAACAACTGGGTCGGCGAGATCGACCAGGAGAAGGACCCGCCCGAAGTGTTCGCGCTGCGCCGCGCCGCTGCGTTCCAGGCCTATTACGAGCACATGCCGCTGCGCCGATCGGCCTTTCCGGGGCCCGCCGGGATGCAGATCTATCGCCGGGCGACGGTCGGCAATCTGCTCGACCTGCATTTGCTCGACACCCGGCAATTCCGGACCGATCAGCCGTGCGACGACGGCTTCAAGACCCGCTGTGCGGGCTGGGCCGACCCCGCCGCGCAGGTGATGGGACGGACCCAGGAAGCATGGCTCGCCAACGCCCTGAAGCAAAAAAAGGCCCGCTGGAACGCGCTGGCGCAACAGGTGATGATGATGCCGCTCGATCGGCGGACCGGCGACGAACCCGTACCGATCCGCAACATGGACAGCTGGGGCGGCTATGACGCGCCGCGCGAACGCGTGCTGAAGATGGTCGAGGGGCTCGGCAACATGGTCGTGCTGACCGGCGACGAGCATCAGAATTATGCCGGCGTGCTGCGTACCGACGGCGGCCAGGGGGATGCAGTCGCGGTCGAGTTCGTCGGCACATCGATCACCTCGGGCGGCGACGGCGCGGATCGGCGGGGCGGCGAAGATCGCATCCGCGCCCGCAACCCGTTCCTCGCCTGGACCAACGACCGGCGCGGCTATCTGCTGTGCGATGTGAACGCCGACCAGTGGAAGACCAACTTCCGTACCGTCGATACCGTCACGCGGCCCGATGGCGTTATCAAGACGTCTGGTACGGCGATCGTCGAGCATGGCCGTGCCGCAGTGAAAGTGACCTAAACTTGCCCGAGTATGGTGCCAGAAATCGCGATCTGTGCATATACGAAAAACACTGCGTTTGCGCTTCAGTTCTCTAAACGTGCGCTTCAAATGATAAACTGCAGAAACGATGACTGATCGGCTTTCTGCAGTAACTTGACCCACTTGCGGTCATTCGCGGCCTCTTTCTGGCTCCCCAACTTCTGCCATCCATTCAGTATTGCAGCAGAGAAGGTGCTGAGCCTCGGCCCTGCACGCTGACTCGCCAGCTTTCAAAGGATGATGAGGCGGCAAAGCTTTTGCCGGCCCATTAACGGGCTGTCGGCTGCATAAGCTCTATCGTGATATGATCGGGGCCTGAAACGTAGGCCACCAACGTTCCCTTCCGTGGACCACCTGGGATCGGCAGCGGATTACCTTTCGCCTTCCATCCTGCTGCCTCGACACGGGCAATGGCGACATGAATGTCCTTTACGGTCAGAGCCAAGTGGGCCGCTCCGATCGATCCCGCGCCGCTGGGCACCGTCCCGTTCTGGAGCCCGTTTGAATATTCCAACAGTTCGACCACGTAGCCGTCTTGTGCCTTGACGATTGCCGTTCTCACTTTCGGATCATCGACACCTGTCACCTGATGAAGGAAGTCGACCCCCATCTCCGATTGCCGCTCAAGTGTGAAACCGAGCGCTCCCGTCCAGAACCGAACGGCTTCGTCCAAAGAATACACAGCGAAGCCTGTGTGGTCCACGGCAATTACGTTTGTGGCGTCCGTCATCACTGCCCTCTCACTGGTATGCCGCCCGTGCTTACCACGCGACCGTTCACCATCGTAAACCGCTTTCCCTAAACCCTTTCCCGCATACACTTTCCCAACATGGGCTGGTGGACACGGAGAAACGGAAAGGCTTTGAGCCTTTTAAAGCAGCGAGTTCCAGGATGCGAAAGACCTTGGGAGCAGACGAGCGTGATCATGCAGCGATCAGGCGACCAGCGGCCGCGGAGACCAACAAAAGGGCGCCCGCGCCCCTTACCTTGCTTCTTACCTTCGGGCGCTGGTTCATCATGATTTGAGGCTTTCAGTACGCTGAAAGGTCTGCTTATACGGCTTCTAGTGGGGAAACGGCCAGTCCGATCAAGGAACGTCGCAACGCTCAACCGAGCCTCTAATCCGTCGCAATTCAAATTCCTCTCGCAGCACCCTGACCAAGGCTGCTGCCGGCATGGCACGAGAAAGCGGCGCACCTTGCCCCGCCCATTGCGCTCCGAAACCGTGCTCGCCTTGCGCCTTGGCAGCCGCGTGCAAGGCCTTTCCCGCATCATAGGCGATAGGATAATCAGGCGGTCGGCGTTCATCAACCGACTGACTCAGAGCCGTGAACCGGTTGGCCAGCGCACGCGCGGGTCGACCAGAAATTAGCGAAGTGAGGACGGTGTGGTAAGCGCCCTCACCGGTGAGGGCCGCCCGGTATGCATCGTCTGCGGCCGACTCCGGGCACGCGACAAAGGCAGTTCCCAGTTGCGCTGCCGATGCGCCCAGGTCGAGCGCCGCGGCGATGCCGGCGCCGTCCATTATCCCGCCAGCAGCGATGATTGGTAGGTTGTTCTTGCGCACCAGGAGCCGGGTCAGCGCGAATACGCCGAGCGCGTCGTCAGGCGCGATGGGGTCGAAGACACCCCGATGCCCGCCAGCCTCGATCCCTTGCGCGACCACCGCATCGATCCCGGCGGCCTCGATCGCGTGTGCTTCGTTGAGGCTGGTTGCGGTCGCCATGAGATAGATACCACGCGCTCGCAACGCCGAGAGCACGTCGGCGGACGGCAACCCGAAGTGGAAGCTAACCACTGGCGGCGCGAGGTCGAGCAGTACCGCCACCATGTCGGGATCATCTGCGAAGCTCTTGTAGATGGTCATGAGTGCCGTCGGGGGTTGTGCGCCGTACTCGGCGAACAGCGGGGCAAGCCAATCCAGCCATTGCGCTTCCCGCGACAGATCGGCCTTTGGGCCAGCGTGGACGAAGACGTTGACGTTGAACGCGCGGGTCGTGCTGCTGCGCACCTCCTCGATCATCGCCCGTGCGCCGGCGGCGTCGGTCGCGCCTACTCCGATCGATCCCAAGGCTCCCGCCTCGGATACCGCTGCCGCCAGCGAAGGTGTGGCGACGCCTGCCATCGGCGCCTGGATCAAGGGCACCGAGAGTTCAAACCGATCGATGAGAGACATACCTACGCCGGATCCGGTTATGAACAATTGTCCGCTTATGACTACGCCAGCGCATTAAGTGAATGGCGCCAGGTGGGCTAGGTGCGGATCGTCTGCCCTTCAACCGCTCCGACCCAGAAAGCGACATTGCCGAACCGCTCTCGCCCATCCACACATTTGCAGTTCGTTCAGGCGCCGGCGACGCCGCGATCAATGGGCGAACGCCGCCGGAACGCCGCCGGCCTGCGTTTGAGCCTTCACCGGGAGGAATGCTGAAATGGAAATCTGCCGAGCCTTCGCCGCGAAATAGCTTGTCCGGCGGTCCCGGTCAGGACCACACGCCCCGCCGCCCCTTTTCCCGCATCGCATCGATGAACACCCTGACCGCGGGCATAGCGGCTCGACCGGGATCATAGAGCAGGCTTACCGGCATGGCGGACGGAGCATGATCGGCCAAAACCTCAATGAGTCGCCCGCTCGCGATATGCGCGGCCGACTGGTAACTCAGTACATTGGCAAGGCCGACGCCTGCTTCCGCAGCAGCGAGGATCGCATCGATGCCGTTGACGGTCAGGCGGGGGACGATTTCCAACAGCCTCTCGCCGCGCGCGCCAAACGACCATCGGGTGCCGGCGCGCACACCGCTACCCATGATACACCGATGCTGGGCCAGGTCTCCATGATCGATGGGCAAGCCATGTTCGGCAAGATAGCCCGGGCTTGCCACGATGGTCTGACGGACCGAACCGATCGTCACGGTGCGCAGCGTGCTGTCCGCCAGCGTCCCGATCCGCACCGCCACATCGACACCCTCCTCGACGATGCGGACATTACGATCGAGCAGCATCATGCGCGCGTTGAGGCCGGTGTGGCTGGCCAGCAGCGCGCTGATGACCGGCAACACATGCAGCCGCCCGAATATGACCGGCGCAGTTACGTAGAGCTGCCCCCGGGGAACCGAGCGACCGCCCATGGCGATCTGCTCCGCCTCGCGAATGTCCGCGATTATGCGCCGCGCCCGATCGAGCAGGCTTGCCCCGTCGTCCGTCAGGGACACCGCTCGCGTCGAGCGGTGGAACAGCGTCACGCCCAGATGCCGCTCCAGCGCCGCGACCGCACGGGTCACGGCAGGAGGCGACAGATTGAGGACGCGCGCCGCAGCCGCGAAGCCGCGCTGCTCTGCCACCGCGACAAAGACGGAAAGGCTCTCGAAGCGGTCCATTATTCCCCGTATCGCAATAGTCCGTATCAGTAATTGCGAATTATCACATCTCGGGCAACTCGCCATCCTCGTGGCCATGGCGCAGGCATATCTCCACACCCTTTTCGGACCACGCGCTCGCGCGCTGCAAGAAGCAGCGGGGTCGCGAGCGTCCTACGCACGCATGGAAGCCGGCGCGGAGACGGTCGACCGGATTACGGCCAAAGAACTTGCGTTCATCGCCGCCCGCGACAGCTTTTACCTGGCGAGCACGTCCGAAAATGGCTGGCCCTATGTCCAGCATCGCGGCGGGGCAACCGGCTTCGTCCGACACCTCGGGGGCAATTGTTTCGGGTTCGCCGACTTTCGCGGCAACCGACAATATCTCTCCGTCGCGCATATTGCGGCCGACGACCGGGTTGCGCTGTTCTTAATGGACTATCCGAACCGCCGGCGCCTCAAGATCATCGGCCATGCCCACGTGAGCAAAGACCCCGCCGTCATCGCAGCGCTCATGCCGTCCGGCTACGCGGCCGAGCCGGAGCGTGGCTTTCTGATCGATGTCGTCGGGTTCGACTGGAACTGCCCGCAGCATATCACGCCGCGTTTCACCGAGGCGGAAGTGCGCCGCACTTCCCAGCCGCTCATTGACGAGATTGCGGTGCTTCGAGCCCACATCGCTCAACTTTAACGGGCAGCATCATGACCAGCAAACTCACACGCGGCGTCCACCATGTCGGGCTAACCGTGCCCAACCTCGATCAGGCACGCGCCTTCTTCTGCGACACGCTCGGATTCGATGAAGTAGGCGGCGTGCCCGACTATCCTGCTATCTTCGTATCGGACGGCACAATCCTGCTGACCTTGTGGCGCGCGGCCGACCCCGTGACGGCCCGCGCCTTTGACCGGCGCGCCAATATCGGTCTCCATCATCTCTCGCTCTCGGTCGCCGACGATGCTGCACTGGCAGCGGCGTGGGCCGCCGTGACGGCGCATCCAGAAGTCGTGGTCGACGCAGCGCCGGGCGCCATCCGTCCCGGATCAACGGCGCGCCACTTCCTGATCCTCATTCCGGGCGGGATCCGTCTGGAGTTTGCCACGCCCTTTGACTGAAAGGATCCGTTCGATGCCACGACTGCCCCTCCCTCCCTTCACCCATGAGACTGCGTCGCTAAAGGTCCGCGCCGCCGAGGACGGCTGGAACAGCCGCGATCCAGCGCGGGTCGCGCTCGCCTATACCGAGGACAGCCAGTGGCGAAACCGGTCTGATTTCCTTCGGGGGCGGGATTCTATCGTCACCTTCCTAACCGCAAAGTGGCGTCGCGAGCACGAGTATCGGCTTATCAAGGGCCTGTGGGCGCATGACGGCGATCGAATTGCCGTGCGCTTCGCCTATGAGTGGCATGACGATGCCGGCGCGTGGCATCGCTCCTACGGCAATGAGAATTGGAAATTCACGCTCGATGGCCTGATGGCGCGCCGGATGGCGAGCATTAACGACGTTCCGATTTCCGAAAAGGGGCGACTGTTCCACTGGCCGCTCGGGCCACGGCCCGAGGATCATCCGGGGCTGGAGGAACTTGGGCTGTAGCTTCAAGCCGTTGTTTTCCTACCGGTCATGGTTGATGCGCCGTCGGCCAGAGTGTGGGTGGGTTCCCGACGCTGAGAGGCCGACAGAAAACTGGAAGGCGGCGCCTGTCAGGAAGCCGCTGACGCTGAATAATGCTGTCATCGACCGCTCAGTTGCTGGGAGGACCCAGATGCGGTCGTTCCGACGCCATATGGCGCGCCCGAACTTCCGCCACTCGTTCAGGCTGCCTGTGCAGCGCGAATGCCGTTCACCCGTTGCGCTGCGACAAGACGGTGCCTTGGCATTGAGCCGCCTAGCCTTCAAAACCGCGGCATGACCCAAGAGACCATCGCGCGCCTCCGCATAAGCCTCAACGACATCGAGCCCGAAATTTGGCGGTCGGTCGAGATTCCGGTCACCGCCAGCCTCAAGATGCTTCACGACGTGATACAAGCCGCCATGGGCTGGCAGGACTATCACCTCTGGCATTTCGAAGCGGGCGACCGCCGCTACGGCGTACCTAACCCTGAGTGGCCGGACCGCAATCTCACGAACGCCAGAAACGTGAAGCTCGGCTCCCTCATTGACCTCGGAGTCCGCCAGCTCACCTACACCTACGACATGGGCGACGACTGGCGGCATACGGTCGTTGTCGACGCGGTCGGGCCGGCCGAGCCCGATATCAAATACCCTCGCTTCGTCGCTGGCGAGCGGGGCTGCCCGCCCGAGGACGTCGGCGGCTTTCCCGGTTTCGAGCTGTTCCTCGACGCAATGAGCGACCCGGCTCACGGGGAACATCAACAGCTACGCCAATGGTACGGCGGCCCGTTCGACCCTGACGACATCGACGAACTCGCTATAAAGCGTGCCGTCGCAGCCATCGCGATCCGCCGCCACGTCGGCAAGGCTGCCTACGAAAAGAGCCGCGTCCGCCACTGACGGGGATTTGTCGGCCATGCTCATGGCGCAAGCGACCCAGAACTGGACGTTCACGCCCCTTCCCTCGCTTCCCAACTTCGGACGCTGGTTCATCTTGCGAATGACCGATTTTGAAGCCCGGCTATCCGCTCTCGAATGTCGTGATAGGACAGGGGAACGGCCCGTCCGCTATTAGGAAGGCAGGTGGCGTTAGCGGACGTCGCCTGACGCTGCGGCCTTTCCCGAAAAGGATCGAATTTCGGGAATGGCCGGGATGGGAAGGATTGCAGACTGGCGACTTTCGGAAGCGGTGCTGGAGGAACCGGCCGTTCAAGCGGCGTACCCTGCTCGGTCAATCGCACCCCACAGGTAATAGGAAGGGACACCCCCGACGAACCCCGATCGATATAACCCGACTCCTTTCACATCAGCGCATTTCGATTGCTGGGCGGAGTGGGCGGCTTCGATAATCTCCAGCAGGGAAAGGCTTTCGCCGTCAGAGGCTTGGACTTTGACCGGTTTCGTTGCGCCGCCTTTCGAGCCAAACGGAATGATAACGACTTCCTGTGCTGGTATAGAAACGTCACCTTCTAAAGAGGTTAGGATCGGCAACTCATCCGACCAATCGGCGTCACGATGTCTAAATAAGCGCGTCGGCAAATCCGGTCGAAACTTTTTATATTCTTTCAAAGAGAATGGACTCGGCAGCGTCCTTGAAGATGTTTCTTTTAAATATGGAGGTGAGGTTCGATAGTAGATCGCTGTCCGCGCTTTAGCCATTACCCAACCCACCTCGCCTATCCCGACATCGTAAAAGGTTTCTATGGCGTCGGTCTGCAAAACGCGGATGGGACGATGATCCCAACTTACAGATACAACGTCTCCGCTCTGAAAGGGCATACTCATGCCACGATCCTGCCTTCCTGAATTAGCGTCTGCAATCAGGAACTGCGAAAGCGGCGTAGAACGGCAATATCTGGGCGATCCCAGTCGTTGGCGACGATTATCATGGTTGCGTCCAAAGAGATCGACACTTTTTCTAGTTTCGGCCGGAACGACGGTCAGATGTTATGCACTTGGACTCAGCCCATAAGGATTTGATTATGATTAAGAAGATTCTCATCGCTACGGTTTTAACCGCGGGCCTTGGTTCCCCCGCCTTTGCAGATATGCCAGGCAAAAACTGGATCAGCAGCGCTAAGGTGAAGGCCATGCTTTCCAAGCGAGGCTATCGGGTCACGAAGCTGGAAGCCGACGATGGCCATTGGGAAGGCGAGGCCCGCAAAGCCAGGGTAAACTACGAGTTTCACGTCGATCCGCATTCAGGTGCCATCACTAAAATGGAGCGTGATCACTCGTAGTCGTGCGGACACGACGCGCGCTACGCCCACGTTGGACGTGGCGCCTTCGTGTCATAATTCGACTATCAAAAGACCGCTAGTTTAAGCCGGTTTGTGTTTTACGAGCGGTGGATGATCGCCAAAGATCTAGGCGACGTTGGGTAGTTCCTGTGCAAACTTCATCAGCACCGCACGAAGCTCGCTATTTCTTACAGCTCCAATCGCTGTGTTGATGGACATCCAGCATCTCTGTCGCTGGTGCATTTCCGGCCAGCTTTTGTTTTCCTGACGAACCAGCATCGGAAACGCCTGAACAGCTACCATCTTTGCTTGGCCGTCGTCTTGAGTTTTCAAGTGATGGTAGGTCCCAATAAATAGGGCGCTAATCGTGCCTGTAACGCCCGCTTCCTCAAACGCCTCACGAGCGGCAGATCGGTGCGCTGGCATTCCCTGCTTTACCTTACCCTTGGGCAATACCCACCTGGATCGCTTTCGAGAGGTTACTAGCAGAACCTCAACGCCGTTCAGGCGGCTATTGCGATAGGGTATAGCGGCAGACTGCAAAATGATGTCACTACCTTATAGATCGCAATGAGGTGGGCATCATATGACGTGACCATGAGGAGCAGCGCAATCGAAACACCTACCGGTCTTGGCGATGTGCTTTTGCCGGAGATTCATGCTCGGCTGTTTCGATCGGATGCGTCGAATTTGAACGACGTCTCGCATAGCATGAACGAGCAGATTGGCGAGGGTCGCTTCGACAAGATGCTCCGGCTCGCCCTTTCCGATCCCGATGGGGAGGTTTGGCGCTACTCCATCGAAGTATCAGGGCATGTCGTTGCCGAAGCTATCCCGGAATATGGCGCTGCGATGCTGCAACGTTCGATTTAAACCAGTTGCAGCATCCTGAACGAATGTCGGCTAGCGAAGTCGTCGAGGGACGATCGGAACGTCTGACTATGGGCGTTAGCCGCCGGTCTTGCCACGCGCGGCGGACTTTGCTGGATTGCAAACGCAAGGAGACTGATGCGTGCATCTTACGTTTACAAAAGGCACTGGGAAGTACGATCATCTGCATATCGAGCGTAGCGGCTTACCCCTAGAGGTCATTCAATGCCCGAAACAGGGCATCATCCCCCACGATATGATCCACTATGCGGTCGAGAGCGTCGTGCCGCATCGCGGCTTCCTGTCTTTGTTACGGGAAGGCCAACCGGCGAGCTTTTCGACCCAAGGCGACGAGGTGGCTGACTCGATCGAGCGGCTCGTCGAGACCTTCCAAGCCGAAATGTGGAGCGGAAGGGTCAGCGCATCCGACGCCATCGCAATGTATGAGCATGGCTGTGCGGCCAGCGGGCATGCGGTCGCTCCCGTATCGAAGCAAGAGATCGAGGCGATACGCGTCAGGATTGATGAGCTGAGCGCAGCTTGGTCCAATATTCCAGAAAAGGGCAAGCTGACCGTTGGCTTTGACGGGGCGTTCACGCGTTCCGTTTAGTCCGGTGCTGTAATGGGAATGATCGTTCTGAACGAATGGCAGTTTCGGGAGCCTCGATACGGCATCCGAGCGTCTGATATTGGGCGGAAGCGGAATGGCCGGAATGGAGAGGAAAGCGGACCGTCCGCTATGGCCAGCGATAGCGCGTTGCGAACAATCTAAATAACCGACAACAACGGCATTTTGGTCAATGAAGATAGCATGAGACCACGTCATCTCGGAGTAGGTTTGTCACGTTGACGAAGAATAAAGTCCGCCATGGCAGTCCGCTGGGAACCCGCGGAAACCTGCTCTTCAGTGACATACAAAGCTTTAAGCAGAAAGCGGTCGAGATCAGTTAAATCATTGGGTTTCTCTTTAGTCATACCATCATCGAACAGCGCCATAATCGTTCCGCTGGCTCCATCGTTCGCGTGCTCAGGATTAGCTAACACTACCATAGTAAGGTAGGCGGAGAGTTGCTTCCACGTTACATTGCCACATCGAGGTAAATCGACAATTGCTAGCAATCGCTCTTTGTTCTCCCGCGAAGGTTGGGAAAGCCGGGACGCGACGCCCAAGCGGGATTCTCTGACAGTGCCGACGGTCCACCGCACCGGTTCGGGGTTTAGCAGTTCTGCACGGTCACGCGCGCGCGGTCTTCCGTATCGGGCAACGTCCCGAAACATATAGGGTTGCTGACGCAAGAACTGACTCACGAGTGCGTCCGCTTGTCCCGAAATGAAGATTTCGACGTTCGGGGAACATGATCCGCTCTCAACCACCACCCCTACCGTTCGCGCATGCAGCTCGATCGTGTCAGCGAGAGAGTGAGCTCGGTCTGGCAGCACGCCTCGCACGGCGATGCATATAGAGGTGTTCCAACGCGGAATTTGCGCACCATCAGCGGCAGTCATTCGATTTACTGTGCCGCTAATTCGTGCTCTCGTCGTACCCAGCACGACGATGTCTTCGGCCACTGGCGTGGATGCCGACTTGGCCTGTTCAGGCGCGGAAATTAGTGACGCTACCACTGATAAACCGAACGAAAAAGATTCAAGCAGCCGTTTGATTCTCGTCATCCCTATATTCTGACCTCCGCTAATATGGAGAGCAAGCGCGTTTGCGAACGCCCACTACTCGGCGGAAATGGAATGGCGAGATCGGGGTTAGGAATTGATCATTCGCTGTTGCATTGGTTCGCGCTTTTCGTGATTGTGAGGCGGACATTGCACGGTGCTGTCCGTCTATGAGGGATCCATACCATGAAGAAGATTGTCGGCTTGACGCTTTTGGCAGTTTCGGTCCCGGCTCTCGGCCAGAAGGAGGGGCCGAGCCCAGCCATGACCGGTCCCAACTATTCCACATCCCTCCCCGGTCTGAATGGAAGGTTGAGGCTTGAAGACACGCCGACAATGCGCGCTAAAAAATACGAGCAAGCAGTTGCCTTACGGCTTGAGGCCAATAATTTACTGAAACAAGACGGTGGCAAGCTTACGTCCGCACATCAGGCTTATATTCAGAGAAAATCCTGCGAGATACTCGGTAATCCACCTGCTCCAACGGGAACGTCGGTTCCTCGGCGTCGCTGTATTTAAGGACCCATCTGAACGAATGACCGTTTCCGAGATGGTCGATTTGTACCCCGGGCGTCCGGGATTGGGCGAAAGCGGAACGGCCGGAATGGAGAGGAAAGCGGAACGACCGCTTTTGAGCAGCGCTCGTATTCCATCTATCTCAGTATGTCTTTCGGCTAGCATTGGCGCATGACCTAATGAACGTAACAATTCTTGGGTTCGGTGAAACTATCTGTGCTGACTTCCCCATGTAAATACGCATCGGCGATCGACTCGATCCAAACCTCCAAAGTTCCGGCGAAATCGATGGAACGGATATTTTTGCGCCCCCTTCTTTTTCAAAGAAAACGCTCGATCTTATCCGGATCTGAGTTACCGGCATCGGCAAGCCACCGATGATCAAACGTCCACGAAAAGTATCGCACGAAAATTCGACCCCAGCGGGAGTCGTGATTTTACGATTCGCAATCTGCGCCGACGTCGCGGATGATACTCCAGAATTAACTTGGGCAGGAGCGGTCAAAACCAACGCTATATTGGCAGCCAACAAGATCGACATATCAACACTCCTTGGTTATGAAATCGAGGTTAGCAAAATATAGCTACAAAGCGCGCATTGGGGAATGTTAAGGGAACCGCTTTTGAAAATGTTCCGCGCGATCGCGACCGCAGAAGCAGTTGGCCAAGATCGTCCTGAACAAATGACCGTTTTGAGAACGTCTATTTTTACCCCCGCGTGTCTGGGTTTGGGCGATAGCGGAATGGGAAGGAAAGCGGACGGGCGGCTGTCTAGAGGCTCGACGAGATAAACGCCTAGGGCTGCAGAATTCTCAGATTAGTTTCTTGAGGTTCAATGTAGCAGGCGCTGCCGTCGCGCAGATCATAATCGTAAACATGGTTAAGCGGTTTGCGTCGGTAACCGTCATTACCCACTCCTCACCCTCCCAGAACACGTCTTCCTGATCACATAGCAACAGCGCCGCATACTTCAGCGCAAAGCAGCGAGCAGCCGCTAGAGAGGGTAGGTTCTCACCTATGCACGGAATATTCGGCTTGGCATCGGCGATCTCAAAGTAAAAAACCGACATTACGGCCCCCAGACTAACGCGGGAGCACGATGTCTCTCAGTCGCCGAGAAACAACGATTTATGGGTAGCGAATATCGTGCACCTTCAGTTCCGCTGGACGGTTAATTTTGACTGTAAGCAGGGCACGTCGGGAATGTGGGAGAGGAAAGCGGATAGGCCGGTTTTGGGAGAACGCGGAAAGGCCGAAATGGGAAAGATAGGCGACGTCAGTCGCCGACCGGCTGGCCCGCTGCGTGCAGCGCGGTTCGCGTTGCTTTCCGGTGTTAGCGTCGGGCGAGCTGTACGATTGCTACAATAGGGATTTGTAACTTGGCCTCGGTCATTCGGCGTAAGGTTCGCCGGTCCGCCGATCAAATATTCGAAAAGCCCTCGAACCCGGCTCGCGCCGGTGAAGGAGCAGTTCAAATCGCGCTCCCTCAATCGACAAGCGTACTGCCACCGTTGTCCACGCGAGCGGCAAGCCAATATCCGCGATCTCGACCGCGTATCTCAGTTCCGTTAGCTCGGCCATCAGCGCGCCTTAAAATTCGACGGTCAACCTAACCCAACAGGCGGGTCTGCGATAGCCGTGCCATAGAGCCAATATTGGCGCTTCGAGTGCACCGAATCGCACCCGTGCGAAGTGGTTTCCAGTCGCATCGCGGCCGAGGGCCTAGCCCGGATTTCTAAGGTTCGATTGATGCACCTTTTGCGCCACGGAAAGTACGCGGGCGAGGCGGGGGGAATAGCGTGTTTCTCGGGGTCGCCGGTTCAGGGACGGCGGGCCCGACCTCGTCGATTTTATAAATTTCTTTCGCGTAATTTTGTTGCGTCGGCCAATCTGGTCTTGCGTTTTGTGTTCCCCATATGTTCCGCTATAGCATCGGGATGGAACACGCCCCCGAGTCGATGCGCGACGGCGCACAGCCCTTCAGCCAGACGCACAACCTGATCGCTGAAATTCTGCCCGACATCCGCCCTTGCGAGATGCAGTCGATCTACTTCCAAGCGATGGAGGATGGGCCGCAGACGTTGCTCGCGCCGATCGAGGCGGAGTTCGCTCGTCGCGGCCTGTCACCATACGCTACCTACTCAACCGACTACCGGTGATGGATGGCAAGATCACTGCGGAGCGGATCGCTTCGCTGATCGAGGACGCCCCGGCGTGGGCGCTGGTCGGCATTGCCGCGCCGGGGGAAAGCCTGCGCGCTGCTGCCCAACTCGAAGTCGCGCAGCATGTGTACGGCGGCCTATTCCCGCCGATGAACGCCGAGGCGACACAGATCCCCTTACCTTGGTGATCTATGGGCAACGCGCGTTTCAGGACGCTGGGCGACTTTGCCAAGTATGAAGCGAATGTCGGCGCTATTTGTGGTCATTGCGGACGCAAAGGCGTCGTACATCGAGACGTTCTTGCCCGCTGGTGTTTCCTCAAGCGGGTGAACAGCGCGATCGAGAACCTGCCGCGATACCTCCGCTGTTCGAAATGCGGCGGCCGGCCGAACAGGATCGTCCCTACACCGCTGCCACCATCCTTCCCGCAATACGGTCGGGACGAACGGCACTGGAAGCGGTTCGAGCGAAGGCTACGAGGTTAGACTGACGACAAGCACCAAGTCGAAACATACCCCGCGATCGATGGAAGATACCGACGACCGATGACTACGAACAAGACGATGCGCCGGCCCTGGCGTTTGGTGCCTGGTTAATGACCCAGCGCGACGCGGGCGGCTTCATCGGACAACTCGCGAACGCTGCGGCGATCGACCGCACCTTTCCGCGATCCGGCGACGTCGAGGCTGCGAGAAAATGGCTTCAGGCGAACCGCGCAAGCGGAGACGACTGGGAGGCGCTGGAGGATGCAGAAAGCAAATGGATAGCTCTTACCGGCTGAACGCGTCGCTGCGAGGCGATGGCGGGGGTAGCGGAATGGCCGCTTTGGAGAGGAAAGCGGACGGTCTGCTTCACGCACCGATTCTCTAGTTTTGCAACGGTAAATTCAATCGGCATAACAGAATTAGAGAATCGGACCGCTAGGAGATTGCATGGCGTGCAACGCAGCCTGCGAGTACTCACGTTGCCTACGCCAGTCGGAAACTGAAAAGCACAGTCTTTCCATGACGTATAGCGAGCCCTGACGAAGCTGCCTGCGACAAACTATCTTATTTTCCTGAGACAGGACTATATTATTCTTCTTAGCAGCAAATCTCTCTGGTATCTTATCATCCGGTATCCGCCAAACGAGGCGACCATCGTGTACCGAACTAACTTTCCAACCTGCCGAGTTTCGGATGGACTTGAAACGGGCAGTCTCTACCATCAAGTCGCAAGTCCGCTCGTCAAGCGCAGGAAAGCCACTACTTCTTGTGATATTACAACTCGTTATTCCACCATCACGGTTTAGTGCCACTTGGAAATCTACAACGCCTTCCTCTCCGCGCCGGATTGACCCTGCCGGGTAGTACCGCGCGATCATTTCAGCGTTTGCGCTGGTTATGTCTTGCGGAGCAGAAGCAGCTGCCGGCCCTTGTAACAAAGCCGCGGACAGTAGAATCGTAAGTAGCATGGATGATCCTCCCGATCGCAGATCATTGCAGCGTCATTTTTCGAAAGCAAGCGCCGGGTTTCAGGTGATGGCCGTAGACAGAGGGAGACGAACTGGCAGCTTCCAACACGATTAGCGTTTACTCAGGACACAGACGCCTACGCGATAACAACGGTGTTCTGCTCAATGAAGGCGGCGCGCACCCTCATTAAACCAGGTAACTCCTTGGCTTCCATTGCCTTCAAGACCACCACTAGGGGTAGCGCTGCTCCCGGCTTTGATCCGCCAGCCGCTTGGAATTCGGCAGATCGATCGAAATTGAACGCCCCACGTTTTGATCGCGAAAGTGTTGATGCTCCGTATCCCTGAGCGGTATTCGCCCGATTGACAGTAGATAAGTGTGAGGATGGTCGACGGGCGCTGGACCGATCATCATCAACGCCAAGGGGAGCAGGATCATCATCGACTCAACCTGTCGGAACGGCCGCTATCGGGCAAGCCTTTCGACAGCCGGAGTGGCCGGTTGTGGGCGTAAGCGGAATGGCCGAGATGGGAAGGATAGCTGCCGTTAGCTACGCCGCTCTGGCGCGTTACACATATCGACATCGGACAGCCCATTAGCGCAGGGCCGCTGTCGGATTGCTTGAACACACTTCGTAGCTCGGAGCCGCTTCACCACATTGGAGAATTCCGTAGCCTCGAAGGGACCAAACTCCATCGTTCCACGATCGTTCGACCAAACTGGCATCGTGACGGCAGGGAGACCAAGACGACCCGTGGCGCGGCCCAGGCATTCCGGGGAGCCGGTTACCTCGACGTTTATTCGCTGAGGCGGTTTAGTCTCATTTGAATGGCAAGCGGCGCAGGCAAGCAGAACAATGGTGGCAAGCTTGAGCATCATTGCTGAACGCTACTCATGCTGACGAACGTCCGCAACTGGGCGTAGCGGAATGTCCCGAGTTGGTGGAAAGCGAACACTCCTATAAACCGACTACCAGAGCAAAGAGGCAACTCGGTTCCTGCGGCCTTGCTCACGCTAGGCTAAACTCATTTGCGCTTATTGATCAGCTACCAAGCGAAATCCGACCCCGTTCATCTCAGGCGTCGACCGGACATATATACGACTGGAAAGCGTCGCTTCCCGCCCCGTCGCGTTATATCCACCTCCGCGAATGAAGAAGTCGCATCCCGCCTGCTCCTTTTGCTCTCGCGTCGCGGTATTCAGCTCTGATTGCCTGCATGTTGTCGTAAGTTCCAGCGCGTTGCCGATCACATCGTATAGCCCGGCCTCGTTGGCCGGAAAGGACCGCACCGGCAGCCCCTCGTAGGTGTTTGACCCAATTTCCATCATTTGATTGCCCCGCTGGGCTGTGTGCAACCTTAGCGCCGCGCGCTCGGGCAGTAGCGTGTTTCCCCATGGATACTGCGTCTTGACGCCGGCCCGAGCAAAGCGCTCCCACTCGGCTTCTGTTGGCAGGCGGTAATGTCGTCCCTTCTTGCTCGACAGCCATTGCGCAAAGCATTCGATCTTGGGGAAGGAGACGCCGGTCACCGGATGCAGGTCGCTTGAGGCCAAGCGGACTATAATGGCGGGTGTGGCGCCCAATGATTTTTCCATTAGGTGGGGCGGTGCACAAGCTTCAACGACGACCGACCGAAGATACTCAGCCCAAGTAGTCTCGTTCGCCGCGACCCATAGCGGGCGACCGCCTTCACCGACACCTTGTACCGAGATCATTTCCGGGCAACCGGAACAATCGCGGATCGGTCGCGCTGTAGGCGATACATCACCGTCGATAAACCCAGCCGGTCGAAGACCGGGACGGTCGGAACTCCCAGACAGCACGAGAGAAATCGCAAAAAGAATTGTCATATCGCCGTCATAGCCAAGCGTCGGATGGTTTAGCGAGATAAACAAACGTCTGATGTTGGGGAGCCACAAACTACCGTCGACGTCCGACATTGGGCGATCACCCCCTAGCCTACGGCTTCCGACCAGACCCACAAGCGGACACTCATGAGCCGTTTTCGCTTTCCCTACTTCTGCCATTCGTTCAGCTTACAGTCTGCAAGACGGGTCGCCGATTTTCGAACCCAAAAGGGCTTTGTACGCGCAAACCATGCTGCCGAATGGTCATGCCTGAGTGAGACGAACTCGATCTCTCAGCGGAACGGAAAACGATCAAAACGATTTAGTCCCGACACGGAGTTCGGCTGGTCGGCACGCTCCACGGAGGCGTGATGAAGCAGCGGGACGATTGGCATCTGACGGAAGCGCTCGATTACGAGCACGGACGAGCTGACCCTTTTGCCGCGGCTGTTCGGGCTACCCGAATGCCTATGGTCATTACGGACCCCGCGCAGACCGATAACCCGATCGTCTTCTGTAACGAAGCCTTTCAAACGCTGTCGGGTTATGACCGAAGTGAAATCATTGGCCGTAACTGCCGCTTCCTGCAGGGGCCCGACACCGACCGAGAGCAGGTGGCTAAAGTGCGTCGGGCAATCGACGCCCAAACCGACATTGCCGTGGACCTTCTAAACTATCGGAAGGATGGATCTGCGTTCTGGAACGCGTTGTATCTCAGTCCTGTACGCAATGACGCCGGCAAGGTTGTATTCTTCTTCGCCTCCCAGCTTGATGTTACTGACCGCGTCAAAGCGCAGACTATCATTTCAAAGCAGAAGTTATTGGTCGAACAGGAAGTCGAGGCGCGCACGTCAGACCTCGAGGCCGCGTTAGATGCGAAAACTCTACTGCTTCACGAAGTCGACCATCGCGTAAAGAACAATCTTACGATGATCGGTTCACTTCTGCGTTTGCAGGCGCGTAGCATATCAGACCCGGCCGTTTCATCAAAACTTGAAACCATGCTCGAACGGGTTGATGCGCTGGCGACAGTGCATCGCCGTCTTTATCAGTCGGACGACGTCACCCGGTTCGATGTCGGGGCGTTTACCGAAAATCTAATCAGCGACGTCGTTGGTGCCAGCCGACGCGACGACATCAAGCTTGTTTCGAAAATTTCGCAAATAGAGGTGCCGTCCAGTAAGGCGGCATCGCTTGGGTTGATCCTCAACGAAATAGCGACCAACGCCATCAAGCATGCATTTGCCGACGGGCGAGCCGGTACGATTTCCGTCCGCACCGCCCTAGAAGGCAATAATGCCCTGATCGAAATCACCGATGATGGGCATGGGCTTGCCAGCAATGACGTTCAGCCGGACGGCATTGGCAAAATGCTTATTTCCCGCCTCGCCAAGCAAGTCAGGGCCGACGTCGTGTGGTCTGACGCCGCCCCCGGTGTTCGTGTATCTCTCTCATTCCCGGTGGACGATTAATGAATGCACGTGCCCAACCGCCGTTGAATGTGCTGATCGTCGAGGACGAAGCTCTTTTGGCGATGGATATTGAAGCTATGATCGAAGACGCCGGTCACCGTGTCGTCGGCGAGGCCGCGTCTCTCTACGAAGTTGAAGACCTGGCAAGCGATCTCCATCCGGACTTGGCTTTTGTCGACATACAGCTTGCGAAAGGCACCAGCGGCCTAGATGTCTGCGCGTTGATCAGGAAGCGATGGGCGGGCGCGATAGTCGTCTTCGTCACTGCAAACCCGCTCAAGATTCCAGCCGACTTTGCCGGTGGCCATGGCGTCATACCCAAGCCCTTCTCCCGGAATGGTCTGATGTCCGCAATGCGCTACATCGAAGAGGGTGTCTGCGATCCACCGCCCGTATCCCCGCAGCCAGCGAGCTTCATTGCTGCGCCCGCGTTTGCCGCAGAGTGGTCCCAGACCAGTCCCTGATTTCCGGGTGATAAGCGACAATCCACGGCCTCACGAAGTGGGACGACAGATGACAGAAGTTATACATAAATTCGATTACGTTGATCCATCAACGTCTTACCGCTAGGACGTTCACGCTTTGGACCGTCAGCCACTCCCACCTTCGCCTATTCGACCGCACGATGCCTCAGGTGCCGTACGCGAGGCTGTCGACGCCTTTGCGTCCCGCCTCAACGAGCATGACCCCTTCGTTGCGGCGTTCGATCACTGCATTACGCCGATGGTCGTCAGCGATCCAACGCTACCGGATAACCCGCTGGTTTACGTCAATCGTGCGTTCGAGGCTCTGACGGGGTTCTCGGCAGTCGAGGTCGTTGGCCGGAACTGCCGTTTCATGCAGGGACCGTTGACCGATCAGGCCGACGTCCAACGCATGAAGGACGCAATTGCTCTCCGTAAGCCGATCGATATCGACCTCCTGAATCACCGTCGTGACGGCACGCCGTTCTGGAACCGCCTCATGGTCGCGCCCGTGCATGACGCGACCGGCAGCCTACGCTACTTCGTGGCATCCCAGCTCGATGTCACACTCGAGCGGCACGGGCTGTTGCAGTTGGAACGCGACCGCGACTCGCTGAGTGCCGAGCTTGCGAAGCGCGAAGTTGCGCTAGCCGAACGAGAGGCCCGCCTGGCACTTGCGCTCGATGCTGGCGGACTGGGCACTTGGACCATCGACCTGCCGGAATGGCGGCTCAGCTACTCGCCAAGTTGCCTGACGAACTTTGGCCGGCCTGTCGGCGAAAAGTTGTCGATAGAAAGTATGTTGGCATGCGTTCATCCAGAGGATCGAGACCTCCTCACGAACTCGCTCAACAGCGCTATCGAGCATGGCACGCGGTATAACGTCGAATACCGCATATTGACGCCTGAAGGCGAGCAACGCTGGATCCATTCCCAAGGCTCGCTGCAGCGCCGTGCGGATGGCACGCCGTTGGCGGTTTCGGGCTTTTCGAGCAATGTTTCAGCGCGCAAATTCGCCGAGGAGCAACGGTCGGTTCTGGCACATGAACTGACGCACCGTGTGAAGAACACGCTTGCGACGGTAAGTGCCGTTGTCAGTCAGACGCTACGCGATGCTGCGTCCCTCGCTGAGGCTCGGGATGCGGTATCGGGCCGCATCGCCAGCCTAGCGTCTGCCCACGAACTGCTGCTTAAGGACGAGATCGAAGGCGCGGCGATCGGTGAGATCGTCGAGCGGGTGCTCGCGCCGTTCATGGACAGCAACGGTCGACGGTTTTCCGCTATCGGCCCGACGATACGGCTGACCCCGGAAGTGACACTTGCGTTGTCGATGGCGCTGCACGAGCTGGCGACCAATGCGATCAAATATGGTGCGCTCTCGGTACCGGAGGGTCAGGTGAGCATACGCTGGGACCTGAACGGCAATGCGACGGAACGTCGACTTACCTTCTCCTGGGCAGAGCAGGATGGTCCTGTCGTTGCCGTGCCTACGCGTATTGGATTTGGTACGCGAATGATTGAGCGTGTCCTGTCACGCCACATCCGCGGCAGGGCGGAAATCCAATATTTGCCGGAAGGTGTTCGCTTCGCAATCGAAGCGCCGATCTAAGCTCTCGACCATGTCTGACATTTATTAACGCCGTGGCGGGCCCATTGCGTGACCACATTGGTTAAGAGCTCAGCTTATCGGGATCTGTCATATGTGCCATGTGCTCGTCATCGAGGATGATTTCCTCATCGCCGACCACATCATCCAGCTGATCGAGCGGGCTGGCGGCACATCCTTTGATCAGGCTGCCTCGCAAGATGAGGCAATCGATGCCGCGAGATTGCGGCCTCCCTCCATCATCATGTCCGACGTCAATCTCTCAGCCGGTACCGGTCCTGCCGCTGTGGAAGCCATCATCTTGGAGCATGGGCCAACGCCCGTGATCTTCGTCACCGGCACGCGCGAAGCATGCCACGTAAGTCGCCCATCGATGGTTGTTCTCGACAAACCGATCAACGAACAGGCTCTTATCGCTGCGTTCCAAAGCCTGGCGCCCGCCTGAGTTAGCTATCGCCGACGGTCAGTGAAGCAGTCGCCCCATCGGCCTTACCGGTAAGACCGGGTACTTCATCAAGTTGTCTCAGGTCACTGAACCCGCCGCGTTCCTCACGATAACGGACGATCTCGAACCCGTGCCCCGCTAGCGCCGGGATGGCGTCCAACTCGACCGCACTCGCCGCGTTGACGTTGATCGGCACCTCGTTCCTCATAGCTCTTCCTCTTTCGTACCCTTGGTGACGGAATCTCGGAAACGGGCTTTGCTATCGATGAGCGCCCTAGTCAGCTAGGCGGAAGGTTTGATTCATGTCCGCCTTCGGCAGATAACTGCTTGTTTGGTAAAGAAGATCAACTGTCGTGAAGGGGTTTCCAGTTTCCGTGCGTTTCACCCACTCGATCAGGAGAGGGTTCGGCATGGATCAGAAGAGTGCGCCGTTGGCCGATGCGCTGGCGGCGATCGAGAAGAGGCCAGTCATCGGATTTGGAGCGCCGGGCCACAACCAGGGTGCAGCTATTCCTAGCGGGATGAAGGCACTGCTCGGCAAGCGCGTTTTCCAAGCCGACGTGCTGACGCCGAAGGGGCTCGACGACCGTACCGAAGGCAAGCTGGCCCTTCAACGTGCGCACGAGATCGCGGCGGAGGCTTGGAATGCCGACTTCTGCCGGTTTGTAACCGGCGGATCCACCCAGAGTCTTCACACGGTTATGGCCTCGGCCGCTGGCCCCGGTGACACCATTTTGGTCGCGGCGAATGCCCACAAGGCCGAGCGTACCTACGCGCTCGCGACGGGGCTCAATGCCGCTATCGTGCCGGTCCAGATCGACGGGGAATGGGACATTGAGCATGGTGTTGAGCCGCAGGCGCTGAACGCCGCTTTGGCGGCCAATCCAACCGCCAAGGCGTTCATCGTCGTCAGCCCAACCTATTACGGCGTGACGAGCGATATCGCGGCACTCGCCAAAGTCTGTCACGATCACGGTATTCCCATGATCGTCGATGCAGCTTGGGGTGGTGCGTTCGCATTTTGTGAAGGACTGCCGGACGATCCGCTGACCAAGGGGGCGGATGCTGCCGTCTACAGCGCCCATAAGACGATGGGGGCCCTGGCGCAGGGATCGGTGATCGTCGTCAAGGGCGACCTGATCGATCGCCAGCGATTGTGGATGGCCTATGAACTGTTCGAGACCACCAGCCCATCGGTACCGATCCTAGCAACGCTTGACGCGACCCGGCGAGATCACGCGTTGAACGGGGAGCAGATGTGGAACGGCGTCATTGCGCTGGCGGAAAAGGTCCGCAGGAAGATTGCTGGTATCGCCCCCCTGCGCGTGTTCGGTCATGATCATTTGCCTCCAGATGCCAGTCTGGACGTCACCAAGGTGCTGATCGACGTCTCGGCGCTGGGCGTAGCAGGGTATGCGATCGACGACTGGCTATACAAGCATCACCGGATCAGCATGGGGCTGTCCGACACCCGGCATATTCTGGCTGTTCTGTCCTTGGGCACAACTAGGTCCGATCTCCGCAAGCTCGTACGTGGTTTGCAGGATCTCGTGAATCAGCTCGCTTCCGATCCCTCCATCCTGCCGGCAATCTCGCCTGTGCCAGGGATCGGTACCCTTTCCGTCGACATGGCAATGCCCGGGCCTGCGGCACTCTACGGCTCAGCCGAGATGGTGGCCTACGAGGCGGCTGAGGGAAGGATCGCAGCCGAGATGATCGCGCTCGCGCCGCCCGGCGTCCCTCGGCTCGTACCGGGCCAGCGCATCACTGCCGCGCACGTCGCATGGCTTGTCGCAAACCGTGATGCTGGGGCCTTCGTGATGGATCCGGTCGATCCCACTGAGGCGACCGTCAGGGTGGTACAGAGCTGACGCAGCAACCGGATCAACACGCCAAATCTAACAGCAACTGCAATTAGGTGGATACACAATGCAGACCGATACCGACGAAAACTGGATGCAAATGGCGATAGAAGTCGCGCGCTCCAAAGGGTCCGATCCCTCAACCTCCCCGCTTGGATGCGTCATCGTGCTAGACGGGAGGGTGATTGCCGCCGAACGCAATCAGACCAAGGAGTTGCCTGACGCAACCGCTCATGCCGAGATGATGGCGATCCGTCGGGCTTGTGAGCAAACCGGAGAACTGGAGCTGCGCGGGGCAACGTTATACTCGACACTCCAGCCCTGCGGCATGTGCACGATGGCATCGATCTGGTCGAAAGTCGGCCGCGTCGTTTACGGTGCTGGTCGCAACGATGTGCATCCGATGTATTTCGAGGCAAAGCACGTCGACACCCTCGGCTTCATCGGGGACGCCTATCGGGATGATATCGAGATCGAGGGTGGCTGCCTGCGCGACGCGTGCGCTGAACTCTATTACGGTCCCGATGCTGACTTAAACAAAGAGGAACAGGCCAACCTATAAGCACACAGCATGTCATAGGCGTCGACTGTTTGCGGCTGTGAGCGCGAGGGTAACGCAAAGCCTCCTCGAAGCAGCCCGACGACCCAGAAGTAGACGTCCCCGCCCCCTTCCTAGCTTCCCAACTTCGGCCGCTCGTGCATTTCCGTGTTACAACCGCTTTTAGCGCCTGACCCTGCGAACTCGAATGTCCCAACTGGGCAATAGTTTAGGAAGCAGGCTGTCCAAGTCCGAGTTTTGTGCTCGATAAGCTGCGAACGGCTTTTGCAGGTGGCTCAGGCACGGGATGAGCGGTGACGCTACGTCGAACCGTAGGTGCCAATCCGGATTCCTCATTCCACAGAACCAGGATTGTAGCGATCGGTGCGGCGGTGAGGATCAGCAGGAAAAGGCCCATCAGCCATTCGTTGGGCTGTAGCGGCTGCGAGAAGCTACCGCTGGGCTGCATCGACGGGCTAGGTCGCATCGGGCGTCTGCCGGCTTTCCTGGGGTGAAACGGGCGGTCCGTAGTCGCTCGGTGGGCAGACGGCCTGATCTGCGACCGATCATAGGCGGCGCGTGCTTCCTTCTTCCCCAAAACGGAATACGCCTCGTTGATCTCTTTCGCACGAGCAGAAACGTCCGCTCCATGATTGGCATCGGGGTGATATTGACGGAGCAGCGCTTTCCACGCGGCGTGGATAGTGTCGCGACTTGCCGTCGAGGGAACACCTAGAACAGAATAATAGTCGGGTGAGAGAGCCATCTAGCCGTAACTTGCGGCTAAAACGCGAAAAAGAAAAGTCCGC
The DNA here is from genome assembly GCF_040407565.1 of Sphingomonas faeni. Classification (GTDB taxonomy): domain Bacteria; phylum Pseudomonadota; class Alphaproteobacteria; order Sphingomonadales; family Sphingomonadaceae; genus Sphingomonas; species Sphingomonas faeni_F. Next base: position 28,085 of record NZ_JAPZPR010000015.1, on the reverse strand, counting down.
CTGGTCCGTGATATTACCCAGGCCTTCTCGATGATCCAAAGGGCGGCTTTAGGCGCCAACAGCCAGATGGCTACCATTCCCATCCGCAACTTCCTGCTTTCGATGACACGACGCCGCCCCCCCGGGCGCTAACCTACATCCGTATGCATAGGCGGCCTCGCCCGCTCCCAAACTTAAGACATCCATTCATCTCGGCACCATGACCGCCCTACTTGCCCCCCGGCAGCACGCGCACCGCGCCGGGTCCGTTCCTCGGCTACAAAACTGTCGCTTTCCTCAACAACAGATCACTTCGACACCTTGCCGATACTCGTCAGACTCGGGACATTCCTTCGGATGTCTCTCGATTTATAGCTTGCCGATCCAAAGGCATGCCAATCAACGTTTCGTGGAACGCGCCCCATAGCGAACGCACTCTGCCCGACTGTGAAATCCGGTTCATTCAAGCTTTAACATACTGTCATGTATGGTTATTTCTAACGAATATCGGTCCACTTCGGAACTTGTATGAGCTCCCAAACGATATTGCGCAGCTAATCCGGCATGCCTCAAGCCATTGTAAAATCGAACCTGAACGGCATCGTTCAGGCTGCCGCCTCTGAAGCGCTTTACTGCCCGGTTCACTTTTCTTTACGCGAAATCTGGAGACATCCGATGGCCTCTGCGGCAGCCATGCCCGAGACGAAAGACCCGGCGCAGCGCAGCGTGCCTACCGGTACGCTCGACGCGCTTAACTTCTTCTTGGCGGACGTCCGTGACGGGCTCGGGCCGTATCTCGCAATCTACCTACTGGTCGTACGTGGGCCTTCGCATGGCTGGAACGAGGCGACGGTCGGCCTCGTGCTGACCATCGCCGGGATCGTCGGCCTGTTGTCGCAGACGCCGGCGGGCGGGTTGATCGATCGGGCGAAGAACAAACCGCGCATCGTCATCGCCAGCGCCCTGCTGGTAACGCTGAGCAGCCTGTCACTGCCGATCGTCTCGGGCTTCACGATGGTAACGATTACCCAGTCGATCGCGGCTGCGGCGGGCGCGATCTTTGCGCCGGCCATCTCGGCGATCACGCTGGGGCTGGTCGGACCGAAGCTGTTCGCCAAGCGAGTCGGTCGCAATGAGGCGTTCAACCACGCCGGCAATGCCGTGTCGGCAGCGCTTGCCGGCGTCCTTGCCTGGTCGTTCGGTCCGGTCGTCGTCTTCTGGCTGATGGCGGGGCTAACGGTCGCCAGCGTCATCGTCGCGGGGCGGCTGAAGAACGACGACATCGACAATGCGGTCGCGCGCGGCCTCGACTGCGAGCCGGAGGAAGGCTGCGAGGAGCCGAGCGGCTGGAAGACGTTGATCGAGAACCGTCCGCTGATGATCTTCGCGGCAGCCGCGTTCACTTTTCATCTCGCCAATGCGGCAATGCTGACCTCGGTCAGCCAGCTGCTCGGTCGCACCGTCGGCACCGACAAGGCGACGTCGCTGACCGCCGCGTGCATCGTCGCGGCGCAGCTCGTGATGGTGCCGGTCGCGATCGTCGTCGGGCGCAACACCGAACGCTGGGGCACCAAGCCGATCTTCCTGGTCGCGTTCGGCTTCTTGGCGGCGCGCGGCGCGCTCTACACCGTGTCGAACGATCCGTGGTGGCTGGTCGGCGTACAGGCGCTCGATGGGATCGGCGCGGGGATCTTCGGCGCCTTGTTCCCGGTGATAGTTGCCGACCTGACCAAGGGATCCGGCCGGTTCAACGTCAGCCAAGGCGTCGTCTCGAGCGTGTTCGGCCTGGGGGCGGCATTGTCGGCGACGCTGGCCGGCTCAATCATCGTCTGGGCCGGATACAGCGCGAGCTTCCTGACACTAGCCGGGATCGCAGCAGCTGGGTTCGTGCTGTACCTCACCGCCATGCCGGAGACGCACAAGTGATCCACCCTTCCTCCATCACATGGGTGCACATCGGCGATCTGCACATGGACGAGGCGAACGACTGGCAAAGCCGCGACCGGCTCGTCGCGATCGTCGCGGAGATCAACGCGCATATCGGCGACGCCGCGGACTTCGTCTATCTGCCCGGCGACAATGCCAATCACGCGACGGCCGAACAATACCGGGTCATCGCCGATACGCTCGCCTCGCTGCGCCTGCCCTACCGGGTCATCCCCGGCGATCACGATTTCGAACTCGGCGATCTTGCGCATTACGACGCCGCTTTTGCCGAAGCGAACCGGCCCGAGGTCGAGGTCATCGCCGGGCATCGCTGTATCTTCCTCGATATCGTCTCGGCGGGTGCGGGCGGCCCCGATTTTCGGCTGACGATGCACCACCGCAACCGCCTGCTGGAGGAACTCGCGCGCGCCGAGGCGGAGCGGCAGACGCCGGTCGTGTTCATGCATGCTTATCCCGGCGACCTCGCCGCGGTTGGCGAGGATATTGCCCGCATCTTCGCCGATGCCCGTGTCGCCTTCGTCGATACCGGGCATACGCATTACAACGAACTGCTCAACGACGGACGGGTCGTCTACGGCGCAACGCGTTCGACCGGCGAGATCGAGGAAGGCGGCGGCAAGCCCGGTTTCTCGATTGTCACGGTACACGGCCGCGTGCCGAGCTGGCGGTTCAAGGAGACCAGTAGCGACTGGCCGTTCGTCAAGATCGTCGCGCCTGCCGACATCCGGCTGGTGACGCGCCCCGCCGATGCCACGCAGGTCCCGCGGCCGGGCGAGGTCGAGATTGTCGCCAAGCTGTTCGGCGGCACGACACAGCCGGTGATGCTGTCGGTCGACGACGGCATCGCCCAGCCGATGCTCGCCGTGTCGGGCACCGCGCTCTGGTCGTTGCGCATCAAGCTCGACGCCGGGCTCCACCGCGTTGCGGCCAGCGTCGGCACAGACCGTGACAGGGTCGAAATTCTGGTCCGTGGCGAAGCGGATATCCCGCGGCGCGGCGTGCCGATCGCGCCGGGTCGCGATCTCCACAGCATCGGCGCATGGGCCGAGCACGGCATCGCCGGCACGCAGCTCGGCCCGAATAAGAACGGGAAGCACTGGTGATCCTCGCGACCGGCGCCACCTGGGGTATCTGCGCTGCCTCAACCGCTGCGGTGATCGCACGTCCGTTCCGCTGGCCGGAGGCGATCTGGGCGGTGGCAGGGGCAGCGTTGCTGCTGCTGTTTGGGCTGATGCCCTTCCCTGCGGCGATCGGCGCGGTCGCCAAGGGCATCGATGTCTATCTGTTCCTGATCGGCATGATGCTGCTCAGCGAGGTCGCTCGCGCGCAAGGGTTGTTCGATTGGGTCGCGGCGACCGCGGCGATCCACGCAAAGGGATCGACCACACGGCTGTTCGCGCTGGTCTACGTCACCGGCATCGTCACGACGACCTTCCTGTCGAACGACGCGACCGCGGTGGTGCTGACCCCGGCAGTCTATGCCGCGGCAAAGAAGGCGAAGGCTGACCCCCTGCCGCTGCTGTTCGCCTGCGCGCTGATCGCCAATGCGGCAAGCTTCGTCCTGCCGATCTCCAACCCCGCCAACCTCGTTCTCTACGGTGGCAAGATGCCGCCGCTCGGCCAATGGTTCGCCTCGTTCGCGCTGCCATCGCTGGCGTCGATCGTCGTCACCTTCGCCGTGCTGCGCTGGCTAGAGCGCACGCGGCTGGCAGGTAGCTGCACCAGCGCGGTCGAGCGCACGTCACTGACCGCGGGCGGCAAGGCTGCGTTCGTCGGGATCGTCGCCACCGCAATCGTGCTGCTCACCGTATCCGCGCTCGATATCGAACTCGGTCTGCCGACCGCGATCGCCGGTGTCGTCACGACGCTGGCGGTCTGCACGATCGCCCGGTCGTCGCCGGTCGCGCTGCTGCGCGATATCTCGTGGAGCGTGCTGCCGCTGGTCGCGGGACTGTTCGTCTTGGTCGAGGCGCTTGACCTGACCGGCGTGATCGCGTGGGTCGCGCACGCGATCCGCACCGCGTCGGCCGATCCGGCGCAGGCGTCGGCGGTATCGGGGACGATCCTGGCGTTCGGATCGAACCTGATGAACAACCTGCCCGCAGGCCTGGTTGCCAGCACCGCGGTTGCCCAGGCCCAGCCGCCCAAGCTGGTCGTCGACGGCTTGCTGATCGGCGTCGACCTTGGCCCCAATCTGTCCATCACCGGCAGCCTGGCGACGATATTGTGGTTGCAGGCGATCCGGCGGGAGGGTGAGGACATCGGGTTCTGGCGGTTCCTGAAGGTCGGCGCGGTGGCGATGCCGCTGGCGCTGATCGCTGCCCTTGGTCTCAGGATTGCCCTCGGATGACGCGCGATCGGATGTGGCGTCGCCTGCTGATCGCAATGTTCGTCGCCGTGGTGGCGTTCACCGGCTACCATGCGGCGCGGACCGTCAGCGACGCGATCTACTGGAACGCTCACCGCGACGAACCGATCGAGCGCTGGATGACGATCGGGTACGTCCCGCATTCGTACCATGTGCCACCCCACGTCCTGCACCGCGCGCTGAACCTGCCCCCGGCACCCGATCGCCGTCCGTTCGGTCGCATCGCGCAGGACACCGGACAAACAATGACGCAGATCGACGGCAAGCTCACCTACGCGATCGTCCATGCCCGACCGCCCTACCCGCCCCCCGCCGCGCCTCCACGGTCTTCCCCGCCGACGAGCTCGAAGCCGTGACCGACCAGCTGCTCGAACTGCTGACGACCTACGGCCTACCTGCCCTCTTTGGCGCGATGGTGCTGGCGGCTGCGGGGCTTCCTTTCCCCAGTTCGTTGACGCTCATCGCAATGGGATCGTTCGTTGCGCAGGGCGAACTTAGCTTTTGGCCGGTCGTGCTTTCCGGTGCGGGCGGCGCCGTGCTCGGCGACCAGATCGGCTATGCATTTGGTCGTTACGGGGGCCGCCCGCTTCTTGCTGCCGTGACGACGCGGATCGGGGACGCTGACAGGGTGGCGCAAGCGGAGACCTATTCTCGCAAATGGGCAGGCTGGGGTATCTTCTTCAGCCGCTGGCTGATCGGCCCGCTCGGACCCTGGATCAACGTGACAAGCGGCCTCACGCGATACCCTGGGGATGGTTCATCCTGCTCGACGTTGCCGGCGAACTGCTCTGACTTCTCATATACGTCTCGCTGGGACGCCAATTCAGCGATCAGGTTCAGACCGTCGCGAGCTTACTCGGCAATCTCACCTGGGTCGTCGTAGGCCTTCTTGCCGCAGGATTTCTGGGATGGAAGCTGTTCGGGAACAGAAAAGCAGAAGTAACTTCGGCAGTAACGGTTTGAAGACCGATTATCCCCGGTCGGTCTAAACGGCTCGGCGAAAATTGTCAGACGACCCAGAAGCGGACGATCGTAGGCGTCTTTTGCCAACGCCATTACGGACGTTCGTTTATCCGGCGACTCGCGCAGATTGAACCTCGCGCTCCGCTTGGGTGAAACCGTAAGCCGGAATGATCTCGGCGGTTCGGTCCAGTATCTCGTCCCAGTGCACGGTTGCTTGTTCACCGGCGTCGTGGGTATGACCGACATAACGTCCCCGCGTCAGCGTGACGTTCGCAGTAGCGAAATGGCCCGCCCCTGCGCACAAGATTACGCGCGTGGGCGCTGCGTCGCTCACCAACGTCAGCAACGCTGGCGACACGCGATCTGGCGCGAGCCTCTCGAGGCTCTCCGCGTCGAGCACGCCCTCGGTCATCCCTGTCGCGGCCGTCGGCGCGAGGCAGTTGACGCGGATATCGTATTTCTCACCTTCGATCGCCAGAGTCTGCATCAGACCGACGAGTGCCATCTTTGCGGCACCATAATTCGCCTGACCAAAATTGCCGTAAAGGCCGGAAGACGACGTCGTCATCACGATCCGGCCGAAACGCTGGTTGCGCATCGTATCCCACACCGCCTTGGTGCAGATCGCCGCGCCGATCAGATGGACGTCGACCACCGTGCGGAAATCGTCGATCGTCATCTTGGCGAAGCTCTTGTCGCGCAGAATGCCGGCATTGTTTATAAGGATATCGATCCGCCCCCAGGCCGCGAGCACCGACTCGACCATCGCCCCGATCGCGGTTTCGTCGGTCACCGACGCGGCGATGGCCATCGCCGTGCCACCCCGCGCCTCGATCTCAATCACGACTCGGACCGCGGCCTCGGCGGAGACGTCGTTCACGACGACTCTGACGCCCTTACCGGCCAGATAGAGCGCGTGTGCCCGCCCCAGACCGCCACCCGCTCCGGTGATGATCGCAACCTTACCATGAAGCATCGGATCCACTCTCCAGATGTTATATTCGCTAACGTGATAGCGAACTAAAGTTTAGGCGCAATGTTTTCCTGATCGGTCCGACGCGACCGCGCCATCAGTCGCAGAGCGAGCGAAAGCCGGCGGCCATGAAGGTCGCCATAATTTCTTTCACGGCAGGAAAATCGTCCGAACGGCATAGACCTCCGGATAATTTGTCGATGCGTCCCGTGCGCGCGAGTGTCAGCATCAGCGCGCCGGTGACGAAGTGATACCCCCAGAAGATACGCTCTTCGGGGCAATCGGGCATCGCTTTCTTGAGCAGAGAAATCAATCGCAGCACGACGGGATCGAAATGCTGGTCCATCAACTCGGCCCCCCACTCGGGCGTGTTCGCGACCTGCGCGCCGAGCTTGGCGTAGTTCTTCCAGCCCTCGCCGCCATCGATATAGGTATCGAGGTCGGTGTCGAGAAAAGCGTGCAACGCCCCTTCGATGGTCGGCGTGTCGCCGGCGGCGGCTTCGTAATCAGCCAGCGCCTTCATGCGCCGTTCGCTGGTGATCCCGGCCCGGCGTGAGAAGACTGCATCGAACAATGCCTTCTTGTCCGTGAAATAATAGTTGAGCAGCGTGTGATGGACCCCGACCTTCGTGGCGACATCCTTCAAGGTGACGCCGTGAAGGCCGTGCTTCGAGAACAACTCCTCGGCCACATCGAAAATCTGTTCCATCGTTTCGGCGCGCTGTTCGGCCTTGCGCGAGGGACGGGCGGATTTTGCTTGCTGGGTCACGCCGTCTTCACTCCCGCGTTAGCGAGCAGGCGTCAAGGCGCAAAGTCTAATGAGCCATGCTCACCCATAAGAGAGTGTGTATTGACACCTACTCCCGCGTGCCGCATCGTCGAAGCATAATCCACGCCAAGTGGGAGAGGGTGATGACGGTCCTGAGCGACGAGGCGACGCACGCAGTGCGCGCGCAAACCATGACACCCCGACGATCACGTCGTCCCGGCATCGTGCTGGCGATGCTGACTTTCGTATATGTGTTGAACTTTCTCGACCGACAGCTGCTCGGCATTCTTGCCAAGCCGATCCAGGATTCGCTGCACATCACGGATGGCCAATTGGGGCTGATCGGTGGACTGTATTTCGCAATGTTTTATTGCTTCATCGCGATTCCGGTGAGTTGGCTTGCCGACCGTACCAGCCGGGTCGGGGTGCTCACCCTCGCCTGTGCGATCTGGAGCGCCGCGACGATCGCTTGCGGCATGGTGCGCACCTATCCGCAACTGGTGGTCGCTCGGATGACGGTGGGCTTCGGCGAGGCAGGCGGCGTGCCGCCATCCTATGCGCTCATCACGGATATCTTCGCACCGGGCCGCCGGGGCGTCGCGTTCGGCATCTACAATCTGGGGCCACCGATCGGCGCGGCGCTCGGCATCGCGCTGGGCGCCTCGATCGCGGCGATGTTCGACTGGCGCGACGCATTCGTGGCGATCGGCATAGTTGGACTCCTGGCTGCCGCCGCACTGCCGTTCGTCATCCCCGAGCCGGTGCGCGGTGCCGCCGATTCCGGCGCAAGCAATCTTTCCGACAAGGCCCCGTTCTGGGCGACGTTGCGCGCATTCTTCGTCAATCCGGTGATGACGCTTGCCGCGTTCGGCAGCGGCGCGACGCAGTTCGTCACCTATGGCCTCGGCAATTTCGCGGTGCTGTTCTTGATCCGCGAAAAGGGCATGACGCTGCCGGAGATCGCCTTCTGGTACGCGCTGGCGATCGTCATCGGCATGGGCGGCGGCATGATCGCGTCCGGGCGGATCATCGACCGTTTCGCGCGACGCTCGCGCCGCGTGTTCGCGATCGCGCCAGCCGTGTCGCTGGCCATCTCGATGCCGTTCTACATCGCGTTCGTCTGGGCGCCGACCTGGCCACTGGCGCTCGCGCTGCTGACGGTGGTGATGTTCTTCAACTATTTCTACCTCTCCTGCTCGGTCACGCTGGTTCAGGAAGAGGCAGCCCCCAACCAACGCGTGCTGGCAGGGGCGTTGCTGTTGCTGGTGATGAACTTCATCGGGCTTGGCCTCGGGCCGACCTGGGTCGGTGCGGCAAGCGACCATTTCTCGGCCGGCGGCGCGGCCAATCCACTGCAGCTCGCGCTCTACACGCTCGCCCCCTTCTACGTCATCGCGATCGGCCTGTTTCTCTGGCTCGCGCGGACACTGCATCGCCAGGAGACGATTTGATGACAGCTTTTCTAATCGCCATGGCGCTGGCCGGTGCCGCGCCGATGCCGGTGGTGAACGCGCCGGTGGGCAAGATGCGCGGCACGACCGAAGGCGAGCTTCGCGTGTTCAAGGGCATTCCCTACGCCGCCCCGCCCGTCCGAGACCTGCGCTGGCGCCCGCCAGCACCGCTGCCACGCTGGAAGGGCGAGCGTGCCGCCACCGCTTTCGGCCCGGCCTGCGTTCAGCCCCAGGCGCCCAACGCCACGGTCTATTCCGGACCGCCGATGCCGGTCAGCGAGGATTGCCTGACGCTCAACGTCTGGGCACCCGCCAATGCGAGGCATGCGCCCGTCATGGTCTGGATCCACGGCGGCGCGCTGCGCACCGGATCGAGCCGCGAACCGACATACGATGGCCGAAAGCTTGCCGAGCGCGGGATCATCGTCGTGTCGATCAACTACCGGCTCGGCGTGCTCGGCTGGCTGGCGCATCCCGGGCTCAGCGCCGAATCTGCACGGCACGTCTCGGGCAATTACGGCCTGCTCGATCAGATCGCCGCACTGACCTGGGTCCGCGAAAACATCGCCGCGTTCGGCGGGTTGCCCCGCGACGTCACCATCGCCGGGGAATCGGCAGGCGGGCTCAGCGCGCTGTACCTGATGGCGTCGCCCGCCGCGCACGGCCTGTTCGCGAAGGTCATCGCGGAAAGCTCGTACATGATTTCGATGCCCGATCTGCGCAAACCGGTGTTTGGCATGCCGTCCTGGGAAGCGGGCGGCCAGGCGCTCGGGACCGCGTTGCAGGCACCCGATATCGCCGCCTTGCGAGCCATGGACCCTCAGCTGCTGACCGACACCGCGTCGAAGCTAGGGTTCGCGCCGTTCGGCGTGGTCGACGGCGCCGTGCTGCCGCAGCAAATGGTCGATGCGTTCGATCAGGGCAAGCAGGCCGCGGTGCCGGTGCTTGCGGGCTTCAACCAGGGGGAGATCCGCTCGCTACGGATGCTCGCACCACCGACCCCGGCGGATGCCGCTGCGTATGAAAGCACGATCCGCGCGCGCTATGCTGATCTCGCAGATCCGTTCCTGCGGCTCTATCCAGCGGCCACGTACAAGGAAAGCATCCTCGCGGCGACACGAGATGCGCTGTATGGCTGGACCGCGGAACGCCTCGTCCGCAAGCAGGCCGCACTCGGCAAGCCCGCCTATCTCTATCTGTTCGATCATGGCTATCCCGCGATGGACCAAGCGGCCCTCCACGCCTTCCACGCCAGCGAACTGCCGTTCGTGTTCGGCACGTCCGCCAGCACGCCGCCGCAATGGCCGAAAATTCCCGATACGCCCGGCGAGCGGGCGCTGTCGGACGCGATGGCCGACTACTGGGCGAGCTTTGTCCGCGACGGCAAGCCGGTCGCCCGGCACGCCGCGCCCTGGCCGGCCTATACCACGACTCGCGCTTACATGCATTTCGGCGCTACGCCAGAGGCACGGCGCGACCTGTTACCCGGCATGTTCGCGCTCAACGAACGCGTGATGTGTGGCCGCCGCGCGACGGGGACGATCGGCTGGAACTGGAACGTCGGCCTAGCCGCACCGCCGATGCCACCGGACGTGGCGGGGTGTGAATAGGCGGACATCACAACCAGGCGAAGGACGGGTGGCGTACAGGCCAGACAACAGGATCAGTCCTTGGCGGTGCGCGCCTCGCACGTTGCGATGAAGCCCGCCGCCATGAAGCGCGCCATCCGTTCCTTGATCGCCTCGAAATCCTCCGAGCGGCACAGCCCGCCCGACAGCTTGTCGATGCGTCCCGTACGCCCCAGCGACAGCATCAGCCCGCCCGTCACGAAATGATATCCCCAGAACAGATCCGCCTCGGGACATTCCGGCAGCGCCTGTTTGAGGATGCCGACCAACCGCAGCACCACCGCGTCGAAATGCGTGTCCATCAGGTCGGCACCCCATTCGGCCGTGTTGCTCATCTGGGCGCCCAGCATGCCGAAATTGCGCCAGCCGATGTCGCCATTGCCGTAGAGATCGAGATCGGCGTCGAGATAGGCATGCAGCGCTCCCTCCACGGTTGGACTGCCCCCCGCACTCCGCTCATAGGCGTCGAGGGTTGCCAGCCGGCGTTCGATCGTCACCGGCGCACGCCGCGCGATCACCGCGTCGAACAGCTCCTTCTTGTCCGTAAAATAATAATGCAGCAGCGACTGGTGGACACCGACCTGCTGCGCGACCTCCTTCAGCGTAACACCGTACAGGCCGTGCTTGGCGAACAGTGCCTCGGCCGCATCGAATATCTGCTCCAGCATCGCGGCGCGCTGTTCGGCCTTTTTGGTCGGGGAACGTCGGGGTCGGGGCGGCGCGTCGGTCATGCCGCCGTCATGGCCTCAGCCATGCTCGGCCCGCAAGCGCATCTTGTCGATCTTGCCGGTCAGCGCCAGCGGCATGACCGGCACGCGAACGATCGCATCGGGCAGCCACCAGCTCGCGATCCGACCACGCAACGCATCGAGCAGCGTCTCGTCGGACAGTTCAGCACCCTGCCGCTCCTCGATGATGAGCACCGGTCGCTCGCCCCAGCGCGGATGCGCACGGCCCACAACCGCGACCAGCGCCACGTCGGGCAAGGCACCGACGATCGCCTCGATCTCGCCGGGATTGATCCATTCGCCGCCCGACTTGATCAGGTCCTTGGCACGGCCGGTGATGCTCAGGGTCCCGTCACCATCGATGCGCCCAAGGTCACCGGTGTCGAACCAGCCCTCGGCATCGGTCGCGGTCTCGTGCTGCCCGAAATAGCGCTCGACCGCGCTCGCTGCCTTCACCCACAACCGCCCCTCGCCGTCTCGCTGGTCGGGTAGCGGGACGCCCGCCTCGTCGGTCAGCCGCAGATCGACGCCCAGCGGCGGCTTGCCGGATTTGGTCGAGACACGCACCGGCGCGTTCGCGGGCGTCACGGTGCCGACCGGCGACAATTCGGTCATTCCCCAGCTCGTCTGAACGGTGACGCCCAGCCGCGCCTCGAACCGGTCCATCAGCGCCTGCGGCACCGACGATCCGCCGAGCAGGATGCGCTGCAACGACGGCACCGTCCCGCCGGTCTGTTCGAGATGGTCGACCAGCCCCAGCCACACCGTCGCAACGCCCGCCGCTACCGTCACACCTTCTTCGTTGATCAGCTTCGCAAGGCTCGCACCGTCCTGGTTGCGGCCGGGCAGCACCAGCTTCGCGCCAGCAGCCGGCCCGGCGAACGCGAAGCCCCAGCCATTGGCGTGGAACATCGGCACGCCGACCAGCATGGTGTCGCGCGCGGTGATACCGATCACGTCGGCGGCCATCAGGTGCGTGGTGTGGAGGTAGTTCGATCGATGCGTATATGTGACGCCCTTCGGCATGCCCGTCGTGCCCGACGTGAAGCACAGCCCGGCGGGCGCGTTCTCGTCGAAGCCGCCCCAGGCCACGGGGGTGCCGTGTTCGACCAGCAGATCCTCCAGCCGCCAGACCCGCGCGCGATCCGATTTCGGAGCCGGGCTCGCCGGACCGGGCTCGTCGAACAGCACGACATGCTCGATCCCCGGACAGCGCGCTAGCAGATCCTCGACGAGCGGTGCGAGCCCGTGGCTGACCGCCAGCACGCGGTTTTGCGCCTGGTCGATCATCGCGGCGAGATGCGCGGGCGCGAGCCGCGGGTTGAGCGTGTGGCAGACGATCCCGGTCCCCATCGCGCCGTACCAGCATTCCATGTGCGCCTGGCTGTTCCACGCCAGCGTCGCCAGATTGTCGCCGGCCGTGAGACCCAGCGCGGCGAATGCGCCCGACAGGCGATTGGCGCGCTCGCGCAGCGCTGCATAGCCGATCCGCGCGCCCCCCCCCTCTCCGCCGGTCACCACCTCGGTGGATCCGTGCCACTTGGCGGCGTGGTCGATGAACTTGTCGAGCGTCAGGGTGTAGGGCTGCATCGATCCGGGGGTCATTGCGGGTCTTTCAAGAGAGGCCTGTCGCAGCGCGTCGCCTGACGATCCTGGGGAGGGGGGGCGAGCCAAGGCCACCCCCCTCGCCATCAGAACTTCGTGCTGGCGCGAATGCCGTATTGGCGAGGGGGAGCCGCCAGGCGTCGGATGCCGTTGAGCGACCCGATATAATGCTGGTCGTTCAAATTGGTGCTGAACCCAGCGATCGACCACGTCCCGTTGTCGAGCGTCAACTGCGCGTTGAAGATGTTGCGATCGACCAGATAGTCGCCCAGCGCCTTCTTCTGGAACAGAGTCGCCCATACCGACGAGATGTGCGCGTAATCCAGCCGCGGGGTCAGCGTGAAGCCTGCCGCGACGGGGATCGCATATTGGGCACCGGCACTGACCGTGAACTTGGGCGAATAGCTCTGGCGACGACCGCCCAGATCGATGCAGCCCGCCGTCGCCGGCCCCGTCGTGGCGTTGCATACCCCAGTCGTCGCGAGCCGCGGGTCGCGCGCGAAGAACTGGCCGACCGAAGAATGCGAAAGCGACGTCGAGAAATCGAACAGGAGACGGTCGAACGAACCCTGCGCCGAGGCTTCGAACCCATAGAGCTTGGTCGTATTCGGCACGTTGAAAATCGACGTGTAGTTCGGCGTCGCCGGGTCGACGATCGTCACCTGGAAATTCTTGTAGCTGTTGTAATAGCCGCCGAGCTGCGTGCGCAGATGGCCGCCGAGCAACGTACTCTTCCAGCCCAGTTCGTAATCGGTGACCTTCTCCGGATCAAACCCGCGCGGAGTTGCCCCGAACAGATTGGCGCCGTTGAGCCCGCCCGCCTTCGTGCCGCTGGCGACGAACGCATAGACGAAGTTACTGGCATCCACCGTCCAGTTCAGCGCGATCTTGCCATCGACATTCTTGTTGGCGTTGAAATCGTGCTGGACCAAAGTCACTGGCACATTCGTCGGCCCGCCAAGGTTAAGCTGGATCGGATAATTGACGTCGTTGCGCGAGGTCGTGCGCGACCAGCGACCACCGAGCGTGACCTGCAACGCATCGGTCAGCTTGTAACCCACCTGCCCGAACCCAGCGAGCGCGGTGTGCGGATTGGTGCCCTCGATCCGGAGCGAACGCAGCACCCCGGTCGCCGCGATCGAGACATACCCGTTGCCAACCGGGAAATCGTATTTGTCATGCTGATAAAAGCCGCCGATCAGCCAAGTGAACCGGCCGGTGTCGGGCGACACGATGTTGAATTCTTGCGAAAAGATCTTCTCGTTGGCGAAATCCTGGAAGGTGTTGCTCGCGGTGCTCGTACCGTCGGCGTCGAGTTCCTCCTGAGTCGTACCCTTCTGATACCCGCTGATCGACCGGAGCATCAGCCCGCTGTCGAAGGTATAGCTCAGATTCGCCGAGATGCGGCCGAACTCGTCCTGGCCGGACAGCCCCGCGTTGCTGGTAACGGCGAACGGATCGCTCGTGTTCAGCGTGGGCGCAGCCGCGCTGCCGAAATAAGCCGGCGTGTTCGGGAAGCCGCCATAATTGATCTTGTTATAATCGCCCTTCACCAACAAGCGTAGATGCGTATCCGGCTGCCACAACAGGCTCGCACGGCCGCTGATCGCATTAAGGTTTCCTGGATTGCCGGACCATGGCCCGGTAACGTCGAAGAAGCTGTCGCGCTTTTCGAGGTTGGTGGCGAGCCGGATCGCAAGCGTATCGGTCAGCGGAATGTTGATCGCGCCCTGCGATTTCAGCTGGTTGTAATTGCCATATTGCACGGTCGCGAAACCCTTGACGCGATCGAAGGTCGGGTTGGTCTCGGTGATGAACACAGCGCCGCCCGTCGCGTTGCCGCCGGCGAACGTGCCCTGTGGTCCGCGCAGCACCTCGACCGACTGAATGTCGTAATAGGGCTCGGTCTGGAAATAACCGGGGAAGGTCGCCACGCCGTCACGGTAGGTGACGACGCCGACGCCGACCGAACTGCTGATCTCCGACTTGCCAATGCCGCGGATGTTGAAGCTGTTCGCCTGGCCCGAGGTGTTGACCGTCAGCGACGGCGTAGAGAACTGGAGCTGCTCGACGGTGTTGACGCTTTTGCGGATCAGGTCCTCCCCGGTCAGCACGGATGCCGCGACGCCGGTGCGTTGCAGGCTGGTCGAGCGACGCTCGGCGGTGATGACGATGTCGGCGGCGCCGGTGTCGCCGGGAACGGCATTCGGGTCGGCCGCATCGACCGGGTTCTGAGACGACCGCGGCGTCGTCTGGGCGGACGTGGCGGGAGCATCGGCGGGGCCAACCTGGGCATAGGCGGCACTAGAAATCACAACGGCGATCACAGACGCCGACAGCAGGAACATGCGCATCAATCATCCTCTCTGAATGTCGCGCTCTGCGGCGCGTCGGAGTTGATTGGCATCGATTCGGCGCGACTGTCAACTTTCATTATCGCTCTGGTGAATGTTGATTTTGATGTTAGCATGCATCGTGACAGCCGAGCCCACTCGGCGCGCAGGAGAGGAAAAAGGGCATGATCCGCACGACATCATGGGCGCGCTGCGCCGTCGCGATGGCAGCCGCGATGCTGGCAACCGGCGCGGCCGCGCAACAGGCGACGATCGATACCGGCACGGTGCTGGGCACACGCGCCGCCGACACGCTCGTTTTCAAGGGCATTCCCTATGCCGCGCCCCCGGTCGGACCGCTTCGCTGGAAGGCACCGCAGCCTGCCGTGTCGTGGACGGGCGTACGCGACGCGCGCAGCTTCGGAGCCGCCTGCCCCCAGGGGTCCGAACACAAGGAGCCCTGGGCACAGGTCGGCGCGATCAGCGAGGATTGCCTGTTCCTCAACGTCTGGCGGCCGGCGCGACCGGGCCGTTATCCGGTGATGGTGTTCCTGCACGGCGGCGGCTTCACCTATGGCGCGGCGGGGGTGCCGCTGTACGATGGCGCGGCGCTCGCGAAGCGCGGTGTCGTAATCGTGACGATCAACTATCGTCTCGGGCGACTTGGCTTCTTCGCGCACCCGGCGCTCACCCGCGAGGATCCGAGCGGCCAGCTTGGAAACTACGCGGTCATGGATCAGGTCACGGCGCTGCAATGGGTCAGGCGCAACATTACCAACTTCGGCGGCGATCCCGCTAACGTCACGCTGTTCGGCGAGTCCGCAGGCGCTGGATCGGTACAGATCCTAATGGGCGCGCCTCTCGCGAAGGGGCTGTTCCACAAGGCGATTTCGGAATCGGGCGCGGGCAGCAGTCCGTTATTTCCGATCCGCGGCGGCATGCTCAACGCCGAGCGCGTAGGTGAGATGTGGGCCGACAGCCTCGGCCTTAAGAACGCCACGACCGAACAGCTTCGCGCGGTCCCGCTCGCCGATGTCGTCAAGAACGGCCGCGCCTTCCCCTTCATCGACGGCAAGGTTGTGGTGCAAAGCCCCGGCGAGCCCTTCTATCGCGGCGACGAGGCGAAGATCCCGCTGATCATCGGCAGCAATTCGAACGAATCGAGCCTGGGCGGGATGACCGAGGCAGCGGCGAAGGCATTGCTCGGCGACGATTTCACCGCGCTTCGCGACGGCTATGTCGCGATGACCGGCAAGCCTGTGGCTGCAGCGACGACCGATCTCGCCGAGGATGTCGGCTTTGTCCTCCCCTCCTTCGCGCTTGCTGATCGCCATGCCGCGAATGGCCAGAAGGCGTTCGCCTATGACTTCGACCAGGTCTTCGTGGATCGGCGCGCGACCGCAGCCGGCACCGACCATGGTGGCGAGCTCGAATATGTCTTCGGTACCAAGGCGGCTGAACATAGCTGGGATGCGCAGGACGTCGCGGTCTCGAAGATGATGGGCGATTACTGGGTACGCTTTGCCAAGACCGGCGATCCCAATGGTGCCGGTGCGCCCAAATGGCCGCCGGTCACGACGGCGCCAACACACTATCTCGCGATCGGGACGAAGACGCAGGCGGTGCGGCTGCAGCCGATCCAGGAACGCGCCAAGGCCGCAGCGATGGCGGATGCGCAGAAAAAATGGGCGGCTATGCCTAAGCCGTGATGTCCGTCCGTCGATGATCGACGGATCTTTCCCCTCGAGGCGCTCGGCGTAGCTCCCCTCCCTGAAAGGGACGGGAGAGATACAGGACCGAGCACGATATTGAAGGACACGCCATGCCCCTGAACCCCAGCAGACGCGAGCTCGTCGCCGGCGCGGCCGGCCTGATCGCCGTCGGCGGCACTACCAGCGCCCAACCCCGCCGCCCTCGCGGCTTCCTGTGGGGCACCGCGATCTCCGCGCACCAGAGCGAGGGCAACAACACCGCGTCGGACAGCTGGCTACTCGAGACGATCACGCCAACCGCGTTCAAGGACCCGTCGGGCGACGCGTGCGACAGTTACGAGCGTTACGAGGAGGACCTCGACATCGCGGCGAGCCTCGGCCTCAACTGCTACCGGTTCGGGATCGAATGGGCGCGGATCGAGCCTGCCGAAGGTATGTTCTCTGAGGCCGCACTCGACCATTATGTCCGTGTGCTGCAGGCGTGCCATGCGCGCAAGCTGCTGCCGATTGTGACCTACAACCACTTCACCGTGCCCTTGTGGTTCGCGATGCACGGCGGGTTCGAGGTGGCCGACGGCGCCGACCTGTTTGCCCGCTTCTGCGCGCGCGCGACGCAGAAGCTCGGCCCGCTCATCGGCATGGCTTCGACTTTCAACGAGGCGAACATCGTGCTGTTGCGGAAAGTTCTGCCGCGCTTCGCAAGTGACGCGGCGGCGGCGAATGCGCGCGCGATGATCGCGACGGCGGCGCGCCGCACCGACTCGCCCGCCTTCTCGGCGATGCTGTTCGGCGATCCGGACAAGATCAACGCCGTGATGCTCGACGCGCATGCCAAGGCTTATGCGGCGATCAAGGCGG
Source organism: Sphingomonas faeni (assembly GCF_040407565.1). Taxonomy (GTDB): domain Bacteria; phylum Pseudomonadota; class Alphaproteobacteria; order Sphingomonadales; family Sphingomonadaceae; genus Sphingomonas; species Sphingomonas faeni_F. Next base: position 10,771 of record NZ_JAPZPR010000015.1, on the reverse strand, counting down.
GGCCGGGCGATTTCCCCGTCGGCGTGACGCTTTCGATGCAGGAGATCCAGGGCGTCGGCCCGGGCAACCGCGCTGCCCAAGCCGAGCAGACGATGTATGGTGGCTGGATCGAGGCCGCGCGAGCGTCTGACTTCGTCGGCGTGCAGACCTATTCGCGGCTGCGCATCGGCGCACACGGCCTGATAAACTCCAAGTCCGGCGTGCCGCTGACCGACATGGGCTATGAGAATTACCCGCACGCGATCGGCGCGACGCTGCGCTACGCACACGCGCATATCGACAAGCCGATCTACCTGACCGAGACCGGCATCGCCGCGACCGACGACCGCCTCCGCGCGCAATTCATCGACGCGACGGTGGCCGAGGTCGCGAAATGCATCGCTGAGGGAATCGACGTGAAGGGCTATCTCTACTGGTCGCTGCTCGACAATTTCGAATGGACCTCGGCCTATGCCAAGCAGTTCGGGCTGGTCGCGGTCGATCGCAAGACCTTCAAGCGGACGGTGAAGCCGAGTGCGCGCGTGCTGGCGGCGCATGCCAGGGCGAACCGGCTGTGACCGCGCCGCGACGCTGGGTAAGACGGCGCCTCGGATGCTTCGGGCTGGTCGTCGTCGTCCTGCTGGGGGCGTTCACTGCAAATGGCGGGTGGGCCACGCTCGCCAGCCTGCGCGGTCCGGCCAAGCCCTACGACGCGCGAACTCTGCCGCCCGCTCCCGACTACGCAAAAGCAAACGCCTGGCTGGCCCTGCCCGGCGACAACGGGCTCGAACGATCCACTCCGCCGGGGGTGACGCCCGTCGACGAAAGCACCGCGCCTGCAGACGTGTTCTTCGTTCACCCTACGACCTTCAAGGGCAGCCCGGTGTGGATCGCGCCGTTCGACGCCTCAGACACCGCCGCCCCGCTCAACGCGCCCGTGCTCCTCGATCAAGTCAGCGTCTTCAACGGCTGTTGTCGGCTCTATGTACCGCGGTATCGCCAGGCCACACTGGCAGCCCTCAAGGTGAACGCGGCGATGGACGTCGCCTATGGCGATATAGCCCGTGCGTTCAAATATTTTATCGCGCACCAGAACCACGACCGCCCGTTCATTATCGCGTCGCATAGCCAGGGGACAGCGCACGCGATCCGGCTGCTTCAGGAAGAAATCCTCAGAACGCCACTCAAACGGCGCCTCGTCGCAGCGTATCTCATCGGAGGCTATGTGCCCGATACGTTCGGCGAACTCGGCCTGCCGATCTGCAGCACTGCGCGTCAGACCGGGTGCGTGTTGTCCTACAACACCAGTGAGACAGGCCGCAGTGGCGCGCGGATGATCACCGACAACCGCGCCTATTGGTGGCGAGGTCGCCATGTTACCGACGGCAGGTCGCACGCGCTTTGCGTCAATCCGCTGACCTGGCGGCGCGTGGGCGCGGCACCGGCGACCGCAAACGCCGGCAGCCTCCCCTTTCCCGTTGCGCCGTTCGGGCGGGTCGCCCAGCCGTTATCTGCGCTCGTACCTCATCTCACCGGCGCAGTGTGTCGCGACGCCCTACTCGCCGTGCACGTGCCATGGTCTGCGCCGCCTGGATTCATTGACAAGCTGAGCCTGGCATTCGGAAGCTATCACCTCAACGACTATGGGATCTTCTACGACGCGCTGCGCCGCAATGCTGGCGACCGGGTGACTGCGTGGCAGGCCGACGCTACCAAATGATAGCGATGGCTCTGCCATCACGGTTTCGGGACTCCAATATCCCAGCGCTTTCGCGCCAGCCGCATTTGCACACTACTGGACGAGCGCGCCCCGCCTCGAAGATGATTGGTGCCGCGCCCATCTCGACGAGATTATGAACGAACGGCTGCTTTCACGATATCCACCCATAAGCGGCTGGTCCGCTTTCCACCAGTTTTTCTGAAATGCGGACGGTTCGCATTCACCAGACATCCTTCAGGAGCGTGCATTCGTTATTAAAGCAAATACAATTTTCCGGCTTTGGCCGTAACAGATTTGGCATTGGTGGCCTCATTTCCAAAGCCGGAGTCCGTGGCGAACCCTCCCCTTCCGCTCCCTAACTGCTGCCGGTAAAATCGTGTGCAAAACAGATCAGATATCGATATCAATTGATATCATATGCTGGTTGATGATTTGAAGGAAGTTCGACGCTCTGGCGGGTGGTCACAGCGAACGCTGGCAAAGCGTATCGGCGTGCAACCGCAGGCTATACTGCGACTGGAGCAGGGTGTCGGTTCGGTCGCAACCCTGATCCGGGTGATGGATGCGCTCGACTTCCACTTGATCGGGATCGGACCAGGTTCAACGCTTGCCGAGCAATTGCGTCTCTGCCGACGCTCGCGATCGCTGTCTCTTGCCGCGGTTTCAGCGCGCACCGGTCTGTCTCGCACCACGATCGTCAGTTTGGAACGCGGGGATGGATCTGTCACCAGCCTGCTACGCCTGATGGCATTGATCGCGCCCAGGGCACGACGTCGCGCACCCGAGCGCGCTTATTGGGGGCCGGGAGATAAGGAGGACAGGGACAGCCGCTTCACTCCGCCAGCATTCATGGAGAACGTTTATGCAGCGTTTGGCGAAATCGACCTAGATCCGTGCGCCAACTTGCTCAGCCCTGTCGTGGCACGTCGGCGCATCCTGCTTAGCGAAGGCGGAGATGGGCTCGTCGATGACTGGTCGGGCCGGCTTGCTTTCGTAAACCCACCTTTCTCCGAACAGCTCAAATGGTTGCGTCGCGCGCACAGCCAGTGGCGGGCGGGTAACGTCGAAACCGTTATTTGCCTCGTTCCGTCGAGGACTGATTCAGCGTTCTTCCATGAAACGCTGAGCATCGATGCAGACACCTACTTCCTGCAAGGCCGTGTTCCGTTCCTGAACTCGTCGGGCAAAGCTCAACAAACTCCCTTCGCGTTAATGATCGTGATGCTTGGCGCAAGCGCAGAGCAGAGGGCGCGATATGAGGAGCTTGTGCCCGGACGCTGGCTGTTGCGCAGCGGTGCCGATGCAAGCAAACGGTGAGAGCCGTAACAGCCTAACTGCACAGGGCGGGTGTCGATGAGATGTTCTTACACTCTACTTCATCTGCCAACAGGGACTGACCAGTGGTCGAAGAATTTTCGCGTGTCGCATGTCGCTTATCGCAAGAAAATTGCTATGCTGTTCTTCGGTGGTCTCGCAATCGAGACGATCGGCGAGACGGCGCCCAAGGGGCTCCAAGCAATAGCACGTTGCTACAGTGACGCTTATCAGGTTGCTTGTGTGAAAGGACGCATAGCACATTCGGCCTGCCCACTCAGCGCATCGATCGTTCGGTGCACGACCGCGATATCCAGGCGGTGCGCCCCATTCCCGACGGTGACACTCTCGCGGAGTGTCGTCTTTATCGCCGGACAGATCCGATCCGACCAGGCGATCAATGCGCGGGTTGCCGCCCCTGCGGGCTGCGCCCACCATATCTGACCGAATAGCCCGATGACGGCGAGCCCTATCGTAACCGCGTCACGCGCGCTGCGTATCTGCCGGGACGAGTAGCTCTCGCTCATACGATGCTCCGACGCAGCAGTGTGGCGCCCCGGTCGAGCCCGGCGAGACGCTCGACGTCGTCGCGCCACGGCAGCGGTTCGGGACGCAGATAGCGTGCGACCAGCCGAAACGCCGGTGCGCCCGGGTTAATGTCGACCGTATTGTGCGGGACGAGCCACAACGTGTCATGGCGATCTTCGTAGGGAAGCATCGGCAGGTACCAACTGACCTTGCCGCTTTGCCAATGTCCAAGCGACATCCGCGGGGGGAACCACGGATCTCTCTCGTCCGCGATGATGAGACCATCGCATCTGCCGGCAATCAGCGCACTTTCCATCTGCGCTGCGGCGAGCTGCAGCGGGTCGCGCGTGACCGCAATGAGCAGCGCCGTCGCCTCGTTTTCGAGGAAGCCGGCGAGCGGCATGCCATGATCGGCCGCGACCTCAGCAAGCTTCCAGCCTGCACGCGCGGCGAGGATCTTTGCGACGCGCGAGGCTGCTGCCTCGCCGAGAACCGGCCAGGTGTTGTTATCGTTCATATCAGAGGCTTTCGTAGATGTTGTCTGGTGCGATTAGGATTTGGGCCAGCGGCGTTCGAATGCTCGAAAGGCATCGCGGATCAGCGGATGCGCGCTGTCGCGCATCAGCGCCGGTATCGGCTCGACGAACCCCAATGGTCCGAGTCGACGAGGCCCTGCGATAAGAGCATGGACGTGTGGTTCGTTCGCGCTTCCTGCCTTGTGCGGCGCATGCTGGACGAGGAGAACGCCCACCTCGATCGGGTCCACAACGCACCGACGAATGAACGCGCGGACCAACTCCCACTGGTGGTGAAGCCGATCGGTGTGAAAGGTGAACGTGACGTAGGCGAGCAGCGCGTTGACCTTATCGGGCCGCTCGGCATCGACCGCCTCCATCAACATCCGCGGATCAGCGAACCGATCGCACGCGCCTCGCGGAAGAAGAACCTCGACCCGCTCAGCGGTCGGGGTCCAGGGCGGTGTATCTGGCCTTGCCGCAACGGTGACCTTCGAGAGCGCGAACGCTGCGGCGCTGTTGACGTGGCCATTCAGCGATGGCCGCAAACAACCATACATTACTCTAGCCCCCACCGTTCCCGTCGGGTCACCAAGGAGGCGAAGATGCGTATGGGGATTGTGCGGGTCCGTTTCGCGATCGGCATTGATGACGATGCTGGATGGCGACATCTCAACCGCGCTCACCTGACTACCTGCGGGTAAAGACGCTCGGCAATTTCGGCAGCCGATTTGTAGATGCCGAATGCGCGATCGATGAGCGTCTCGTAAGGCGGAACCAGATGGAGCTGCAGCCCTTCATCGGTCAGCTTGACAGCGGCACCGAACCCGGTCGGAACGAGCCACAGCGCATCGTCTTCGTGGCGATAAAGGGTAAGATCGGTAAGCGTGAACGGCACAAGGCCCCCTCCCGCAAGCGTCGCCTCGACGCTCGCGGGAAGCGCATCGAAGCTCTCAGTGAAGCAGCGAACCAGCACGACGTCGATCGACTGTGCGCGCGCAAGCTGCTCGACCTTACCGCTGAACATTGGTGGAGCGACGCAGGTGAACGAGAATACGACATCCTGGCGATCGACCCGCACCGTGAATTCGGGGAGACCGTTGCCCGGCATATGCTCACACGCCGTAACCGGGCTAAGGCCTTCGAGGAGGTAGTTGCATAGGACGCTTGCGAGCGACATTTGCGTAACGTGGGTTTCAATCATTGGGCAGAACTCAGAGAGGGTCGCAGGCCAATCCGGCACGCGACAAGCTCCTCATTTCAGACTTACTTTTTCGTCCGTCCTTCGGGGCTCAATCAGCCCCACCCAACTTCTATGGCTTTTAGTCCCCTTACTCTTCCTTCAGGTCTCTATCTCAAGACCTGCGCCCTTTAGCTACCCGCCTTCCGGAGCATGGCCGTCGCCATGAGGAGGACCCCGATGGCTAGTCTATCGGTATGTCAAAGCGGCGTTACAGAATGTGGCGCCGACCTTCGTCACGAAGGCGTTGATCGGGTACTCATCGACCGGCAGGGTCGAAAGCGCATGTAAAGTTGGGTGCCCCAACTTTACGGTATTGCGCCTCCAAAATTCGCTATGGCAGTAGGCCCTTCCTGCCATAGCAATATTTGATGGTTTCTGAAATTCACGCTGCCTGCTGCCATAGCTAGCCGGCGGCGACTTCCGTTTGGACAGCTATGGCAGAAGCGGTGACGCCAACGGCATCGGGCGTCGTCGAGGGACGCGATAATCGCCAGATTGTCGCTCGGCAACGCCGAATTCGCATGCAAAGATGGGTCCCCCAGCTTTGCGGTATTGCGCCTCCAAAATTCGCTATGGCAGTAGGCCCTTCCTGCCATAGCAATACTTCATGGTTTCTGAAATTCACGCTACCTGCTGCCATAGCTAGCCGGCGGCGACGTCCTTTTGGACAGCTATGGCAGAAGCGGTGACGCCAACGACATCGGGCGTCGTCGAAGATTGCGGAGATTGAACTGCAGCTCAACGAAGAGAAGTCACATACTGCAGAACTAGAGCATGGCCTCAAGTTATACGCGATGACGCTACTGATGACGGAACTGCGCAGTGCGACCGCACCTATCTTCGCGATGGGGCCGGCCTGGGCTATTCTGCGAGCCATCGCAGGCAAGACCGGTGACGAGAAGACGGACACCGATCGTGCTCGTGATAGCCACCGGATCATGGTCGTGCTTCACGCCTTACGAGACAACGAGGACTTCTTGAAGGCGATCAAGTCCGCCCTCTTACAGGTTTGTCGAAACTTCTCTGGCTTGGCTAATGATCGAGGGAGGAACGACCCGTTCGATGGGCTGTGGGATTACGCGGAGATCCTAAGTTCCTTGGCTTGGCCCCCTCCGCCGGGCCGAACGAACTGGTAGATCCGGACTAAGTACAGAACACGTCATGAACGTCGTCGAGATCGAAGAAGCCGTATCCAGGCTCGCTGCCGAGCCGTTCGATGCGAACGAGTTCCCTTGGGAGTTCTTGGCTGCGTTCGGTAATAACGAAACGACGATCAAGCGGCTCCGCTCGGGCCACGTCACTGGCGGCGTGCTCCGGCGTAACGACGCCAACCTTGCCGTTGCGCCCGATGGCGAAGTGACGGCGCTGCGGGACAGCGCGACGGTTCCACGGTGGAGGCGGAAGATCCGCTGTCGGGCGTAGCACTTGCCTGCGACTATGCGTGCCGCTCGACCGGCCCGACCTATTGCGCAAGCTGGTCCTGGCGCCCCGTCCCCGCAAGATGCCTGATGTACTGAGCATCGAGGAAGTAGCGCGGCTGCTCGAGGCAGCACCGGGCAACGGGCACCGGGCACTGGGCACTGGGCACTGGGCATAAAGTACCGCGTGGCGCTGAGAGTGCCGCACACGCCCTCCCGCGCCGCGGGTTCGTGCCTCTATCAGTTTTGCCCCGAATGCAGCGATCTGCATTCACGATGCCGGTCAGTTGGCGGTGCAAATTTGATGTAGACGCAACCGTAAGGTGTTTGATAACATCCTGACTTGGCCGGTGGTGACGATGCGCGCCCGGCCTCTTGTGATTGGGACGGTCTCCGGGGCGTCTGCAGCAGGTTACCGGAGCGCGCTGTCACCCTCCGTTTCTCCGTCACTCGCCGCTGCCAGTGCGAGATGAGCCTTCCATTCACCCGGCCGGCGCCGGATTGAGCAAAACTGGCAGCTGCTATGGCACATTCACTTCACGTCAGCGCCTCGCGTAAGGGGGCTTTCCTGTCTTCCTGCGTCCTCGCGTCGGCGAAGCGGCGGTCCGCCGTCGATACGGCAGGGTTTGGCACCCGTTCTATCATTGAAACCATTTCGGCTGGCGCAGACACCGATCTTGTCGAGAACGCAGCGCTGAATATAATCGATCAGTGCCTGACCGGCACGGGAGATCATCACGCATTAATCGACGATATTCGAAGCATTGCCCTGTCGGTTCAAAAGTCGGACTCGATCGACACGCCAATCCACGACTGTTCTCTGTCGACAATTAATTGGCTGACGGAGCAGCATCTCTCTGCACCGGCGCTACCCCCCAAAGGATACGCCCCGACCGAGCCGCCGATCTCATGGATATCTAAATGGTTCGAAAGCGAAGCGACCATCAAAGTCGTCGACCGTCTTGACGCGGATATCGGCCTGCGCCGTTCGTGGCTGATAGTGAACCTCGACGAACTGCGCGATCGCGGTCCATCCTTATGGCAGCTTATCGTCAGCGGGCAGTTTTCAGAAGCTCTCCGCCAGAATGCCAAGACTGCCATCTTGAGCATCGAGGACATGCGAGAGCTTGTACGCCAGCAGGCATTGTTCTTTTATTATGTCGATATTGTTTTGAAAGGGCACCTGATCAGGCGGTGGAACACGGCACCCTTGGGCGACACGATGCCCGTAGATTGCGATTGGCCGATGATGGCGAGTGTCATGGAGAGTCATATCATCGTGCCTGCCCAACAAATTTCGGCGACAATGGCAGGCTTGCATACCAACATCTGCCAACGGCCCGGAACGACAACATCCCCGTTAAGCGAAGTGCCAAGCTGGCTGCGTGATCCGCGCTTGATTGCAATAGCCGAACGTATTCAGTCGCGCTTAATCGGAGGCCGCGCCCGGTCATCGTCTTTCGCGAAGGTCGCCGCGTCCCTTGTCGCAGAACTCAGCAGCGTAACCTCGCTCAGTCGATCGACGCTGTCGAAGCAAGGTCTCGGGCGCAGGGAATTCGTAATGGAGCGAATTGGCGTCACCGGCTCGGAAAGCAGCGTCATTCTGGCCATGGCTCTGCTCAATGCAAAAGCCCGCATCGACATTTGCATTGACGCCGCCCTTTCGAATCAAGCGGTGACCGGACACTTCGAGCTGAATTATCACGCGGTGGGACATTGGAACGGTGCAGTTTCCGCAGAGAAATCAAAGATTTCATCACGAGCGCTGGTCAGAACATCGATGTTCCTACGTCGTCATCTCGCAATGGATCGCCATCATGCGGAACGATCGTGCGGGTTTGAAAATACGAACGCCGGCAGAGCGATGGTCGACGCAGCCAGAAAGAAATTCCGGTGCGTTCACCCCGGTGACGCCATCACCGTTCTCGTGCACGATCCCGCCCTTTGGCTTGCCTGAAGATGCCTAAACAGTTTCGCGTTACCCACTCGCGAATCCGCAAAGCCCGCCACGGTGCCTGGCATGGCCCGTCGATCAACATACGCTGTTTCCTCTCCCGCTCCGGCGGACGACGTGCACGCGTATGCGCTTGGTCAACTTGTTCGGTTGATGGCTCGAGCAGCAGCAGCCGAGCAGCACCGTTCTTGTTCGGAGTGCACTGTACACGATCAAATCGTGACCGCTCGGAGAGCACCGTAATATGATTATCTACCCTCCCCGCGTCGCGCTGTATGGCCGCCACTCGACGGTGATGCAGACGGCCTCGTCGAGCGCCGATCAGGCGGCGTCCTGCATGAAGCTCGTCAATTATTTGGGCGGCACGGTTGTCGCGACTTATCTCGATCCCGAGCAATCAGGCTATCGCCGCGACCGACCGGGATTGATGAAGCTGTTGCGCGACATCGAAACCGGTGCCGTCGATCTCGTTGTCTGCGAAGCGCTCGACCGGCTGGCCCGCGACGCAGAAGACGTGGCGTTTTTGGGCAAAAAGCTGATGTATCACCGTGTGCCACTGCACACCGTTTCAGAAGGCCATGTCGACGAGATCAAGTTCGCAGTCGCGGGCATGCTGGGCGCGATCTTCCTCAAACACCTCATCGACAAAACGGTGAGGGGCATGGAGGCCGCGGTGCTTGCCGGTCGTTTCGCCGGCGGCCGCGCCTATGGCTACAAACGGGTCATCAAGCTCGACGCACGCGGCGAGGTCATTCGGGGCCTGCTTGAGATCGATGCGGCGCAAGGGGTCATCGTCGAGCGGATCTTTGCCGAGTTCGCGGCCGGCGCATCCTCCATTCAGATCGCAACCCGGCTCAACGTCGACGGCATCCCTGGCCCGCAGGGCGGCTCGTGGAATGCGTCCACCATTCGCGGAGATCCGAAAAAGGCGACCGGTATCCTCAACAATCCGCTCTATGTTGGTCGACTGGTATGGGGTCGCAGGCAATGGCGACGTAACCCCGACAGCGAGAAGCGCGAGCGGCGCTATCGCTTACGCGATCAGTCCGAATGGATTGAGGTCGCGGTGCCCGGTCTTCGTATCGTCGACGACTCGCAGTGGAGCGCGGTTCAGGCTCAGATCGAGCAGCGTCTGCGTCCCAGCACAAACATTCCGGTCGCCCGCCAGAACCGTAAGAAGCACCTCCTGTCGGGCCTTATCAGGTGCAGCTGCTGCGGGTCGGCCTACACAATATCCGGCAAGGACTATTACCGTTGTGCCGGCCAGAAGGAGCGCGGCACCTGCTCGAACACGCTGTCGGTCCGCAAGGGACCGCTGGAGACGGCAACCCTTTCAATCCTGCAACACCAGTTGCTGACCGAGGACCACGCCCGGCTGTTTGCAGAAGAGTTTAAAAGCGAGATGGCGCGGCTCGCCAGCACGTCAGCGCAACATGACCAATCGGTCATCGACCGCCTCGCCGTCGTCACCCGCGAGATCGACATGCTGGCCGCAAACATGCTTGCAGCGGTGGCCACCCCTGCCCTGCTGAAGCTCCTTGGCGACCGCGAGGCAGAGAAATCGCGACTGGAAGGACAATTGCGTATGCTGACGAGAGTGGTGCCTTCGGCCACGATCCTGCCGCATCCGGTTCTGCTGCAACTGTTTAAAGAGAATGTCGGCCGCTTGCGCGAGACGCTCGACGCCGAGACGTTCCGCGGCGAAGCTGCAGAGATCCTGTCGACGCTTATCGAAAGCGTGACGATTTACCCGCACGGCAAGGATGGTCCGGAAGCCGAGGTGGTGGCAAAGGTGTCTGACTTGCTAGAGTTTGCCACAAACGACAACGCCGCCCGTGAGGGCGGCGATCGTAGTTCTATGGCGGTGGTTGCGGGGACAGGATTTGAACCTGTGACCTTCAGGTTATGAGCCTGACGAGCTACCGGGCTGCTCCACCCCGCGACGGCACGGCTAGCGTGCGTTGGGTAGAAGGAATTGTGAATGGGTTTGTGATATAGTGCGTGATGCATGTTGCACGGGCTTCAATGCCTGGCGACGACCTACTCTTCCATCGCTTGAGCGATAGTACCATTGGCGCAGTCGGGTTTCACGGCCGAGTT
>NZ_JAPZPR010000014.1:0-95235 GCF_040407565.1 Sphingomonas faeni | reverse complement strand
AGATGTGTATAAGAGACAGGCGCCACCGCGGACGCGCCGCCCGCGCCGGTCACCGCGAACTGCACCGCGCCTTCGCCGTTGCGCGCATAGGAGATCTGCTCGCTGGCCCCGCCCGCGACGAACACCGCGCCGGCCGCCCCGCCGAGCCGCACGGTGGTCCGCCCCAGCGAATCGAACGACGTGTTGACGTCGGCGATCGCGCTCATCTGCTCGAGCACCTGGTCGCGCTGGTCTGCAAGCTGCGCGGCGGTCGACGATCCCGGCGCGGTGCGCGCGATGCCGTCGTTGATCTTGGCGAGCGCGGTGCCGAGCGCATTGAACGACTGCACCGCCTGCGACGCGGTCGAATCGAGATCCGCGGTCGCGGTATCGAGCGCACGCCCGGTCGCGGTGAAGGCGGCGGCGGCAGTGCCGGCCGCTTCGAGCATGACCGCCCGCGCCGGCTCCGATGTCGGATCGGCGGCGAGTTTCTGGGCGGACGTGAAGAAGCCCGTCATCCGGTCGCCGAGCTGGTTGTCGCCCAGCGCTGTCTCGATCCGGTTCATCCAGGTGACCCCGGCTTCGGTCTTGGCGAGATCGGAGCCCGCCGAGCGAACCGCCTGCGAGCGGTACGCGTCGGCGCTGCGGCCGATGCCGGCGATCGTGACGCCCCCGCTGCTGACCGACCGGCGCGCGTTCAGGCCGCCGCCGACCGACGACACTTCGGTGAGCGTCGTCGTCCGCCGCGTATAGCCTGCGGTGCCGGTGTTCGCGATGTTCTCGGACACCGTCGACAGCGCAGTCTGGTACGCGCGCACGCCCGAAGCGCCGATCGAAAGGAGATCGCTCATGGCGGCGAGTCTGCCGCGGCCTGGTTAAGATCGGATTGAGACTTGGCGAGAAAATCGGTCATCGCCTTGCCGATGCCGAGCGGCGTGTGCTCGGCCATCGACTTCGCGATCAGCCCGTCCTGCATGTCGGTGAAGGTGTCGATCGCCTTCGAATCGAACAGCGGGTCGGCGAGCTTGGCCTGCCGCATGCTCTTCAGCATCATGCCGGTGAACACGGCCTCGAACTTCTCCCCCGCCTTGTCGAGATTGTCCTTCGACTTGAGGCGGCTCGTGTCGGTCGAGATCCCGGTCGTGGGCGCGGCTGCGGGTGCGTTGAGCGGGCTCAAAGGACGATCAACTCGGCCTTGAGCGCGCCGGCTTCCTTCAGCGCCTCGAGGATCGCGACCAGGTCGGCCGGCGATGCGCCGATCGCATTGACCGCCTTGACGATGTCGGCGAGCTTCGGGCCGGGCGCGAGCAGGAACATCGGGCGACGCTCCTCCTCGACCGCGACCGCGCTGTTCGGCGTGACGACGGTCTGGCCGCCGCTGAACGGCGCGGGCTGGCTGACCTGCGGCTTCTCGTCGATCCGCACCGTCATCTTGCCGTGCGTGATCGCCGCCGGGCCGACGCGGACCGCCGAGTTGATGACGACGGTGCCGGTGCGCGCGTTGACGATCACCTTGGCGGACGGCTCGGCGGAGACGACGTCGAGATTCTCGATCGTCGACATCAGCGTCGCACGGATATCGGCACCGATCGGCGCACGGACTGCGACCGAGACCGCGTCGATCGCCTGCGCGCTGCCGAAGCCGAGCTTCGAGTTGATCGCGCCGGCGACGTTCTGCGCGGTCGTGAAATCGGCGCGCGCGAGGTTGAAGGTCAGCGTCGGTGCGCTGTCGAACCCGGTCGCGACCGCGCGTTCGACGGTGGCGCCCTCGGGGATGCGCCCGGTCGAGGGCACGTTGACGACGATCTTGGACCCATCCGCGCCTTCAGCTCCGAGCCCGCCGACCGCGAGGTTGCCCTGCGCCATCGCGTAGATCTGGTTATCGGCACCGAGCAGCGGCGTCATGATGAGGCTGCCACCGCGCAGCGACTTGGCCTTGCCCATCGACGCGACGGTGATGTCGAGCCGCTGGCCGGGTTTCGCGAACGGCGGCAGTTCGGCGGTGATCATGACGACCGCCGCGTTCTTCATGCCGGGGTTCGCGGACGGCGGCAGCTGGAGGCCGAAGCGCGACGCGACCGCCTTCAACGACTGCACGGTGTATTCGAGATTGTCGTCGCCGGTGCCTGGCAGGCCGACGACGATGCCGTAGCCGGTCAGCTGGTTCGAACGGATACCCTGGAACCCGCCCAGGTCCTTGATCCGGTCGGCCGAGGCCGGCGCGGCGATCAGGAGCGAGGCGAGGAGGGTGGTGAGGAGACCTGCGAATAAGCGAAACACGGTCTTTAGTCCTTTACCGTTCGTGCTGAGTAGCGACCGAGTAGGCGCGCAGCGGCGTATCGAGGGTGCGTATCGAAGCATGGGTTCCGCGCGCCAACCTGTCCTTCGATACGAGCCCTCGATACGCGCCTTCGGCACTACTCGGTCTCTACTCAGGACGAACGGCTGGGGGGTGCGCATCAAAACGGGCTGACGACGGAGAAGAAGCGGCCAAGCCACCCTTGGCGGCCAGCGCGGGCGACGTCGCCCTTGCCGGTGTACGAGATCTGCGCATCCGCGACCCGCGTCGACAGCACGCGGTTGTTGGCGTCGACGTCGGCGGTGCGGACCAGGCCCTTGATCTTCAGGAACTCGTCGCCGCGGTTGAGCGTGACGCGCTTCTGGCCCTGCACGAGCATCGTGCCGTTCGGATAGACCGCGGCCACCGTGACGCTGACCTCGCCCGACAGCGAGTTCGCCTGGTCGGCCGCGCCCGTCCCGTTAAAATTGCGCCCGCCGCTGATCGACGCATCGGTCTTGTTGAACAGATTGAGCAGCCCGGTGGTCGGCGGCGTGATGCTGGCGCCGCCGTTGCTGTCGAGCTTCGACCCCGACGACTTCGACGCGGCGGTGCGCTCGACCAGCACGATCGTCAGCGGATCGCCGACCTTCCGTGCACGCCAGCCTTCGTACAGCGCCGCGTAGCCGTCCTGCGCCTGGAAGATCGAGCCGGTCGCGACGACCGGCACCGGCTGGACCGGCAGAGGCCGCGCGACCGAGAAATCCTCGGGCGGCGCCTTCTTGCCGAACAGGCCGGCGTCTGCCGACGACGCGCCGAATCCAGCGAGGACGATCGCGCTCGTCATGACGACGGAGTGGAATGGGGTGCGGGTCATCACAGGTTCTGGTTGACGTATTTGAGCATGTCGTCGGTCGCCGAGATCATCTTCGAATTGACCTCGTACGCGCGCTGCGTCTCGATCATGTCGACGAGCTCCTCGACGACGTTGACGTTCGACGCCTCGAGCATGCCCTGCTTGATGCCGCCACGACCGTCCTGCCCCGCGACGCCGACGTTCGCCGCGCCACTCGCTGCGGTCTCGACGAGGTAGTTGTCGCCGGTCGCCTGGAGCCCTGCCCCGTTCGGGAAGCTGGCGACCTGGATCTGGCCGATCTGCGATGCCTCGGTCTGGCCGGGGACCATCGCCGACACGGTGCCGTCGCGGCCGATCGTGATCCCCGTCGTCCCCTCGGGCACGGTGATGCCGGGCTGCACCTGATAGCCTTCGCTGGTGACCAGCAGGCCCTCGGCCGAGCGCGAGAAATTGCCGGCGCGGGTGTAGCCGAGCGTGCCGCCGGGCATCTGCACCTGGAAATAGCCGTCGCCGTCGAGTGCGAGATCGAGGCTGTTGCCGGTCGTCTGCATCGCGCCCTGCGTGTCGATCCGCGCAGTGCCCTGGATACGGACGCCGGTGCCGAGGTTGAGCCCGGTCGCGTATTTGGTCTCGGCGGTGCTCTGCGTGCCGGGCGTCGTGACGGTCTGGTAGGCGAGCGTCTCGAACGCCGCACGGTCCTTCTTGAAGCCCGTGGTGTTCACGTTGGCGAGGTTGTTCGAGATGACGCGCATGCGCATGTCCTGGGCGTCGAGCCCGGTGCGCGCGATATGCATGGCTGCGGATGACATTCGTCTGTTCCTTCTAGCTCGGCAGGCGCATCAGCGATGCACCGCTCTCGTCGATTTCCTTGGCGGATTTCATCATGTTGGCCTGGACTTCGTAGCTGCGCTGGTTCTCGATCATGTCGACCAGCGCCTGCGTCATGTTGACGTTCGATCCTTCGATCGCGCCGCCCTGAACCTTCGCGTCCATGTCCTCGGGCAACGCCCCGCCGCCGCGCACGCGCAGCAAATTGTCGAGGCCCTTGACCGTGTCGGACCCCTTGGTGTCGGCGAGCTTGAGCTTGTCGATCACCTGCGTATCCTTGGCATCGCCGCCCTGCGGCACGATCGAGATCGTGCCGTCGGCCGAGATCGTCAGCGACTGGTAGGGCGGCAGGGTGATCGGCCCCCCCGAGCCGATCACCGGATGCCCGTCGCCGGTCTGCAGCACGCCCGATGGCGCGACCTCTAAGTCACCGCGGCGGGTGTACGCCTCGGATCCGTCCGACGCCTGCACCGCGAGCCAGGCGGTCGTACCGGTGATCGCGACGTCGAGCGGACGCCCGGTCAGCTGGATCGCGCCGGGCGAACGATCGGCGTCGGTCACCTCTTCCGACGTCGGCGCGCGCGCCTCGATCGTCGAGCCGTCGCCCTTCAGGTTGAGCCGGTCGAACACCACGCGATCGGCGCGGAAGCCGGTGGTCGACGCGTTCGCCATGTTGTTGGCGATCGCCGCCTGCGCCGCCATGTGCGCGCGCAGGCCCGTCGCCGCGGTGTAGACCAGCTTGTCCATTCAGGGTCCCCTGCTCGCTCGTGCTTAGCTGCGGATGTTGAAGATGGTTTCGGAGATCTGGTTGGCGGTATCCAAGGCCTTCGAGTTCGCCTGGAAATTGCGCTGTGCCGCGATCAGGTTGACCAGCTCCTCGGTGATGTCGACGTTCGATCCCTCGATCGTCCCCGACATCAGCTTGCCGAAGCCGTTGGTGTCCGCCGCGCCGAGCTTCGCCGACCCCGAGATGCCGGTCGACTGCCAATAGCTGCTGCCGAGCTGGCGCAGACCTTCGGGGTTGGAGAAGTTGGCGAGCATCACCTGCCCCAGCACCTGCGTGTCGCCGTTCGAGAAGCTGGCGTTGACCATCCCCTTCTCGTCGACCGTCACGCCCTGGATCTGGCCGACAGCGGCGCCGTCCTGCGTGCGCGACGCGACGTTGAACGCGCTCTTCAGCTGCGTCGTGCCCGCGCCGAACGCGAAGCTGATCTGCTGCGGGGCGGTCGAGTTGGCGGTGGTGAACTCGTCGTACACGATGGGCGCGGCGGGCGCGGTCAGCTTGCCCGATGCGTCGAACGTCATCGTCGTGCCGCCGACGCTCGGCGATGTCGCCGACCCGCCCGACGTCAGCTCCTTGTCACCGACGAAGCTGTGGACTTCCCACGTGCTGCCCAGGTCGGCGGTCGAGGCCGCGGAGGTGCGCTTGAAGTAATTGGTCATCGTCATCGCGTTGCCGACGGCGTCGTACACCGTGGTCTGCGCGGACTGGTTGTAGCTCGACGGATCGAACCGGTCGAACGTCGCGGTCGTGGGCACCGCGGAATTGGCGTTGAGGTTGAGCGACATCGTCACCGCCTTGGTCGGCGTGGGCTTGCCGCTCGTCTCGGGCAGGCGGAGGCTCACCGACGCGTCGGTGCCGGTCGGGACGACGGTGCCCGAGCCGTCGACCGGGAACACCTGGAGATGCGAGCCCTGCGAGTCGACGACGAAGCGGTTGGAGTCGACCAGGAAGCCGCCGTTGCGCGTGTAGTTGATCGTCGCCGATTCCGCGTTCGGCTTGACCGCGAAGAAGCCGTCGCCCGACACCGCGAGATCGAGGCTGTTCGACGACTGGATCAGGCTGCCCTGCGAGAATTGCTGGCGATTGCCCTGGACGACGACGCCCGAGCCGACCTGCTGCGACGGCGCCAGCGAGACGCTCGAGGCGATCACGTCGGCGAATTCGGTGCGGCTCTTCTTGAAGCCGTTGGTCGAGACGTTCGCGAGATTGTGCGAGATCGTCGACATCTCGGCCTGCGACGCCTGGAGACCGGAGAGCGAAGTGTAGAAGGACATGACGGTTTAGCTCCTGGAAACTCTGGGTTCAGCCGATCTGGCGGACGGCGCTGGCGGGAATTTCGCCGAGGCCGGGAAGCGTGAGGATGGCGGCGCCGGTGGTGGTCGACACCGACTGGACGGGGGACCAGACCAGGCCGGTCGCGCCGACCGTGGTGCCGGCGTTCTGCGCGTTGACCTGGACGGTGAACGGCCCGCTACCGGCGTCCGCACCGGCGGCGTCCCGGCCGTCCCAGTCGTAGCCGATCGTGCCCTTGGCCTGCCTGCCGAGCGACATGGTCTTGAGGACCGCGCCGTTCGCATCGCTGATCGTGACGTTGACGTCGGTCGCGGCACCGGCCAGCTCGACCGACCCGGCGATCCCGCCGCCCGCGCGACCATAAGCGGTGCTGCCCGGGGTCAGGACGGTCTTGCCGACATAGCCGAGCGCTTCGCCGGTGCTGGTGACGCCCAGCTTGTCGGCGATCGCTTTCATCGTCGTGTTCATCTCGGAGATGCCCGAGGTGGTCGAGATCTGCGCCATCTGCGCGACCATCTGGGTGTTGTCGACCGGGTTGAACGGGTCCTGGTTCTGCATCTGCGCGGTCATCAGCTTCAGGAAGTCGGACTGGCCGAGCGCGGTCGACGACTTGGTCGTGGTGGTCGCCGCCGCGGCCGCCGAGGAGCGCGTGATGCCGAGGTTGGACAGCGTGGTATCGAACGATGTTGCCATGATCAGCGGCCTAGCTTGAGGGTATCGATGATGAGCGACTTCGCCGTGTTCATCACCTCGATATTGTTCTGGTAGCTGCGGGCGGTCTCCATCATGTCGACCATCTCGCGGGTTTCATCGACCGCCGCCTCGAAGATGTTGCCATCCTTGTCGGCCAGCGGATTGTCTGGGTCGTAGCGCTTCGTCGGCGCTTCTCCGGCGGTGACGACGCGCTCGACGTCGACCGTGGACATCCCGCTGGCGGCGTCGAAGCTGGTGCGGAACACCGGCTTCATCGTCTTGTACGCGGTCTCCGCGGAGCCGGTTGTGCCGCCGGCGTTGGCGAGGTTCGACGCGGTCGTGTTCATCCGGACGAGCTGCGCGGACATCGCGCGGCCGGCGACCTGGAAGATCGTCATGGGCTGATTGGACATGTTACTCGCCCCTCAGCGCGCGGGTGATCTGGCCGATCCGCCCGTTCAGGAACGACAGTGTCGTCTGATACTGCACGGCGTTCTCGGCGAACGCGGTCTGCTCCTGGCTCAGCTCGACGGTGTTGCCATCCATCGAGGTCTGCGTCGGGATGCGGTACTTGGTCGCCGCATTTGTGCTGCCGTCGTTCTCGACCGAGGCGAGCGCGGCCTGGAAATCGATGTCGCGCGCCTTGAAGCCGGGCGTCGAGGCGTTGGCGATGTTCGACGCCAGCACACCCATGCGCTGCGACCGCACCTCGAGTGCCGCTCCGTGAACTCCGAAAAGCGTGTCGCCTGACACAAGCCCGTCTCCTGGCGCACCATTGCGCAATCCGACATAAGCAATGGCCGTGCCAGTTTTTGTGGCGAGGGTGGGGGATGGTGGTTTGCCGGGTGGTGGCGGGCGGGCGGCAAGGTAGGCGGCAAGAGGTTGCCGGTGTTGCAGGAGTGAGCGGCAAGGCAGTTGCCGTTTAGCTTTTAAGACCGGCAAACCGAACCACTGGCCCGTGCCCATCACGATGTTTCCCCGCGAAGGCGGGGACCCAGTCTGGGCTCCCGCCTTCGCGGGAGAACAAGGAGAGGAGCGCTGTCACTTCCCCACTTCCACCACCCCGGCGAAGGCCGGGGCCCAGTTGGAAAGGTCGCAGTAGCGCAGCGCAGCCTCAGTTGCCGATGTCCGCCAACTGACCCACGACCTCCGCCGGGATAGAGATATGACCAAGAGCACCCTTCTTCCCCCCGCCCTTCACGAGGGAGCGGAACAAAAGTCTCCCAATTGGCCCACCCCTTGCATCACCCCACGCACATGACCACGCTCGCCCAACTCCTCGACCCCGCAGCACTCGCCATCGTCGCCGGCGGCACGACGCTCGCCGTCGTCCTCCGCACCCCCCTTCGCGATCTCGGCCGAGCCCTCGCCGCCGTCACCACGCTCGGCCGCGGCCGGTTCGACGCCGACCCGCTGCTGCTCCAGATCACCGCCCTTGCCCGCATCGCCAAGCGCCACGGCGTGATGGCACTCGACCGCTCGGTCATCACCGACGCCGACGTCGCCGCCGGGATCGCCGCGATTGTCGACGGTGCGTCGGCAACCGACGTCGCGACGCTCGTCCAGCACCGCCGCAGCGCGCGGATCGAACGTCACGTCGCCGCCGCCGACGTCTGGGCCGGCGCTGCAGAAGTCGCCCCCGCGATGGGCATGGTCGGCACGCTGATCGGCCTCGCGCAGATGTTCGCGACGATGAGCGATCCCGGCGCGATCGGCGGCGCGATGGCGGTGGCGTTGCTCGCCACGCTGTACGGCGCGCTGTTCGCAAACCTGCTCTTCATGCCAATCGCCAACCGCCTGCGCGCGCAAGGGCGTAACGAGGCTTTCGAGCGCGCGCGGATCGAGGCGCCACTGGTAGCGCTTGCCGAACGCGAGACTCCGCGCGGCTACGTCGCACCCAGTTCGCCACCCACGCTGGCCACCGTCGCGTGAACGCCAGCGAATATCCCGATGCGCCGACCGGCAAGCCACTCTGGCTGATCACGCTCGCCGATCTCGCCCTATTGCTGGTCGGCTTCCTCGTGCTCCTGCAGGCAACCCAGCATATCGGCGGCAAGGATTTGGCAAAGGGTATCCGCGAAGGCTTCGGCGCGAACGACGCAGAGCCGACGCCGATGCCCGTCGCCGCCGCCGGCATCCTAGATTTCGCGCCCGGCTCGGCGATCCTGCCGACCACGCCCGGCGCGCTCGTCGCCTGGGCGCGGGAGGCGGCGCGTGATCCCCGCGTCATGCTCACCGTCACCGGCTCCACCGACGGCACGCCCGCCGACGTCGACCGCGTCACCGGCAGCGCCGCGATCCTCGCCGCCGATCGCGCGCGGACCGTCGCCGCCGCGCTCGCCGCGGTCGCGCCGTCTCGCGTCGCGATCGTCACCGCCACCAAGCCCGGCCGCCGTGCCGCCATCGTCTCCGTCGCCTTTGTCGGCGAACCGATTAGGACCGCTCAATGATCATCCCGTTCCTGCTCATGGCCGCCAGCTTCCAGGATACCGCCGCGCTCGACGCCTCGGTCGCCGCGTTCACCGGCCGCCCGACCGGCGCCGAGGGTGGCGCGCGCACGCCGGTCGACGCACGGCTGCGGCTCGCGACCTGCCCGACCGTGTCGCTGTCGTGGCGCTCGGAACAGCATGACGCGGTGGTCGTCTCGTGCACCGGCCCCGCCTGGCGGATCTTCGTCCCCGTCATCCGCCCGGCCAATGCGCCCGCCGCGATCGCCGCGTCGTTCGCCCCCGCCGTGAAGGCCGCACCCGTCATCAAGCGCGGCGATCCGATCGTCATCGAGGCCGGCACGGAGGGCTTCTCGATCAGCCGAGAGGGCGTCGCGATGGGTGATGCCGCGCCCGGCGGCCGCTTCATGGTCAAGGTCGACGAGACCCGCACGCCGGTCCAGGCAATCGCGGTCGACGCTGGCCGAGCCACGCTGCCGGGATGGTCGAACTAAATTCGGCAGACAGATTAATTTTGCTAAAGGTTTTGCCGGTGCGGCCGTTTCTCCTGATGTCAGCGCAAACCAGAGGATGCGGACATGGTGGACTCGATCGGTGCGAAACCGTCAGTAGCAGGAGATCGCACCGTCGCGCGCGTCGCCGCTGCGACGCCGGCGACGGCGGTTCAGACGCCCGTACGCCCCCAGGCATCGGTGTTGCCGGAGTCGATCGCGCTCGCCAAGTCGATGGCCGCGGCGCCCCCGGTCGATGCGGCGCGCGTCGCCCAGATCAAGAAGGCGATCGCCAGCGGCACCTTCCCGATCCTCCCCGCGACCATCGCCGACCGGCTGATGGCGCTCAAGCTTTCGTGGAATTCCAATGAAGCGTCGTGATGCCCTGATCCGCGTGATCGACGCGCTCCACGCCGAGATCGCCGCGCTGAAGTCGAACGACGTCGCCAGCCTCGAGCGCGCGACCGCCGACAAGCTCGCCGGGATCGAACAGGTCGCGCTGCTAGGCACCGGCCCGGCCGGCCCTGAGATCCGTGAGCTCGCGGACGAAGCCAACCGCCTCAACGAGACGTGCCGGATCTACACCAATTTGATGGCGGCAAATGTCCGCCGCCGCCTGCAAACCCTGACCGGTGACGGCGCCATTGCCGGCTATCGGCCGGGGCTGCGCGCCGCGTACGCCTGAATTCTGCACCTCTCCATTTTAACCTCCGTCATCCTGACGAAAGTCAGGATCCAGAGTAACAGAGGATTGCACTACGTGGCTCTGGGTCCTGACTTTCGTCAGGATGACGGCGCTACGGGAACCGAACACCAAAACTGGCACGCCCCTTGCTGAGCATCCCCTAAACCAGGGGCACCGCACACGGGCATGACCGTCAATCCTATCACTACCGGCCGAATCCAGTCCGCGATCGCGCTTGCGAGCAGCAAGACGGGCGTGGATTTCGACTATCTGCTGGGCCAGGCGAAGCTCGAGAGCGGGCTCAACGCCAACGCCAAGGCCGGCACGTCCAGCGCCTCCGGCCTCTATCAATTCATCGAACAGAGCTGGCTCTCCGTCGTCAAAAAGCACGGCGCCGAGCACGGCATGGCGTGGGCCGCGAACAGCATCGGCACATCGTCGAGCGGCCGCCTCTCGGTCGGCGATGCCGGCACCAAGGCGGCGATCCTCGCGCTGCGCAACGATCCCAACGCCGCGTCGCTGATGGCCGCCGAATACGCGTCGGACAACAAGGCCTCGCTCGAAGGCACGCTGAACCGCCCGGCCTCCGGCACCGACCTGTATATGGCGCACTTCATGGGTCTCGGCGGCGCGACCAAGTTCCTGAAAACGATGCAGGCCAACCCGCAGGCGAGCGGCGCCGCACTATTTCCGGCCGCGGCACGTGCAAACCACAATGTCTTCTACGATTCGAACAACCAGCCGCGCACGCTGTCGGCGATCTACGACCGGTTTGCCGACAAGCTCGGCGGTGCCGCCGCCGGGGCAAGCGCGACCGCGACGCCCGCCAACTACGCCGCGCAGGCGCTCGACATGAACGGCAGCACGGTCATCACCGGCAACAACGAGAGCGCCGACGACGCGCTCGCCTGGGCGACCACCGCGATAAACAAGTTCACCGGCAAGACGACGCAGGCTGCGGTGAACGTCCTGCGCCCGACGCCCGACACCGCGCGCCTCGCCTACATGATGCTCGCACGGTTGGGCGGCTAAGCCATGAACCGCATCCTCTCCAACGCCCGCGCGTCGGTCCTGCCGCTCGCGATTCTGCTGCTCGTGCTCGTCATGGTCGTGCCGATCCCGGCATTCATGCTCGACATCTTCTTCGTGGCGAACATCGCGATCAGCCTCGCGGTGCTGATGGTCGCCTTGAACGCGCAGAAGCCGCTCGATTTCTCCGCCTTCCCGACCGTGCTGCTGTTCGCCACCCTCTTCCGCCTCGGCCTCAACGTCGCCTCGACCCGCATCGTGCTGGTCCACGGCCACGAGGGCGAAAGCGCGGCGGGTCACGTCATCGAGGCGTTCGGCACGTTCCTGATCGGCGGCGATTACGTCGTCGGCATCTTCGTCTTCGCGATCCTGATGATCATCAACATGATCGTCGTCACCAAGGGCGCGGGCCGCGTGTCGGAAGTCAGTGCGCGCTTCACGCTCGACGCGTTGCCCGGCAAGCAGATGGCGATCGACGCCGACCTCAACGCCGGCCTGATCACCCCCGACGAAGCCAAGGCACGCCGCGTCGAAGTCTCCACCGAAGCCGATTTCTACGGCTCGATGGATGGATCGTCGAAGTTCGTGAAGGGCGATGCGGTCGCGGCGATGCTGATTCTCGCCGCCAACATCATCGGTGGCCTGATCCTCGGCCCCGTCAGCCACGGCATGACGATCGCGGATGCGGCGCACAACTACATCCTGCTCGCGATCGGCGACGCGCTCGTCGCGCAGTTGCCGTCGCTGATGCTCTCGATCGCCGCCGCCTCGATCGTCACGCGCGTCACCTCGGACAAGGATCTCGCCGGCCAGATCGGCG
Organism: Sphingomonas faeni; assembly: GCF_040407565.1. Lineage (GTDB taxonomy): Bacteria > Pseudomonadota > Alphaproteobacteria > Sphingomonadales > Sphingomonadaceae > Sphingomonas > Sphingomonas faeni_F. Next base: position 83,052 of record NZ_JAPZPR010000014.1, on the reverse strand, counting down.
GCCAGTTCGGAAGCCCACGCACCTGGACCCCGGTCGCGGTCATCCTCGCGCTGCTCGGCATCCTGCCCGGCATGCCGCACATGGTGATCCTGCCGGCCGCGGCGATCGCCGGGTTCGCCGCGTGGAAGCTCCGCCAGATCGAGCGCCGCCCTGCCCCCGTCGTCGTCGTCCCGGTCGAGACGATCGACCAATCGAAGATCGGCTGGGAGGAAGTCACCGATGGGATGCAGGTCAATCTCGACATCGGCTACGGCCTGGTGCCGCTCGCCGACGAGCGTCGCGGGTCGCCGCTGATGGGGCGCATCACCGGCGTGCGTCGCCAGCTGTCGAAGGAACTCGGCTTCGTCGTGCCGCAGGTCCGCGTCCGCGACGACATCAACCTCGCGCCGTACGTCTACCGCATCCTCGTCAACGGCGTCGTCGTCGGCGAGGACACCGTCTCGCCCGACGAGATGCTCGCGCTCGACACCGGCCAGGCGTTCGGCGACCTGTTCGGCAAGAAGGTCAAGGATCCGACCTTCGGGCTCGACGCGACCTGGGTCGATGCGAGCGACGCCGATGCCGCGACTGGTGCCGGCTATCTCGTGGTCGATCCCGGGACCGTGATGGCGACGCATCTCAACCACCTGCTCGGCCAGAACGCGTCCGAGCTGCTCGGCCAGGACGAAGTGCAGGCACTGCTCGACGGTCTCAAGGAGCGCGCCGCGCAACTGGTGGCAGCACTCGCACCGCTGCCGATCACGACGCTGACGCAGGTCCTGAAAGGCCTGCTCGCGGAGAACGTGCCGCTCAAGGAATTCCGTCGCATCGCCGGCGCGATCGCGGTCGCGGCACAGCGCACGCAGGACGCCGAGGAGATCATCGAGACGATCCGTCCCGAGCTCGGCGCGCTCATCATCCAGAAACTGTGCGGCGTGCGCGAACCGCTGCGCGTCATGACGTTGGAGGGTCAATTGGAAGGTCTGCTCGGCCAGGCGATGCGCGCCGATCAATCGCGCCGCCACGTGATCGAACCCGATCTCGGCCGCCGCATCGTCGAGGCGCTGCAACGCGCCGCCGAACCGCTGATCGCCGAGGCGAAACCGTTCGCGCTGGTGGTCCAGCCGACCATCCGCATCGCCATCCGCAAGCTCGTGCGGACGTGCCTGCCCGATACGCCGGTCATGTCGTTCTTCGAAGTGCCCGAGGAGAAGGCGGTCGAAGTCGTCGCCGTCATCGGTGCGTCGCAACAGGCGCTGGCGGCATGAGCGCCCTCCCGATGCGCGGTGCGTTCGCCGATGCGCAACCGCTGACGTACCGCCCGCACCAACGCCCCGGCGGCGATGCGGACCAGCTCGTCAAACAGCACCTCCCGCTCGTCCGCCGGATAGCCTGGCACGTCCACGGCAGCATGAGCAGCAGCGTCGAGGTCGAGGACCTGATCCAGGTCGGCCTCGTCGCGCTGGTCGAAGCCGCCGCGAATTTCGACGAACGCGGCATGCCGTTCAAGACCTACCTGATCACGCGTTTGCGCGGCAGCATGATCGACGAACTCCGCCGCCAGGCCACGTCGACGCGCGGCGCGATGCGGCGCCGTCGCCAGTATGCCGAGGCGATCTCGACGCTCACCGCCCGCACCGGAAAAGCTCCAGGAGAAGACATGATCGCAGAGCATATCGGCGTGACGATCGAAAAACTCCGCACCGACTACGTCACCGCCGACGCGATCCGCTTCGACTCGATCGACGAGATGTACGCCGACGACCTGCCCTGGTTCGCCGACGACACGCCGGACGCGTTCGAGCAGCTCGCCGACAGCGACATGCGCGAGGCCCTGATCAAGGCGATCACCGCGCTGCCGGAACGCGAGGCGCAGGTGATCCAGCTTTATTACGTCGAGGAACTCAACCTCGAGGAGATCGGCGAAGTCTTCGGCGTCGGCTCCGCGCGCGTCTGCCAGATCAAGGCGTCGGCGCATGCCAAGCTGAAAAAGGCGCTCGCCCGCCAAATCTAGCGCATGCTCAGCCGCGCGCATCCGGCGGTCGACCGCCAGGCAGCGGCACCGGCGCGTGAAACGGCGCCGCTCGACACGTTGCCGTCGCGCTCCGCGTGGTGCTGCCGAGAAGGCGGATGACTTGATGGTCGACCAGCGTCGCGGTTCTGCGATCGAACGTCATTAGTCGCGTCTGATTGCCGCCATGTATGTCCGCGAGCCTGATCGGATCGGACGCGCGGTCGCTGATCGCATAGGTCTGCTCGGCCCGGCACGCCGCGTAGCAATAATATCCCGTCGCCAGATCGGCGCTGAACGTCAGGGCGTAGGGAACGATCTGTGGCGCAGCGTCGCCGACCCGGATGGTTTCCGTGCCGCTGCATCGCTCGCCGATCCGGGCTTGGCCCTGCGCCGAGGTCGATCCGAGGATCGCGAGCGCGAACGCACAAACAGCGTGTCTCATGGTGGTCGCCCCGGCACTGTGATCGACGAGCAGACCTAATCCCGTGTCGCGTCGTCCGCCAATGACAATAGCGTCACCGAACACCGCACGCGATCCGCCCTGTCGGCGACGCACCGCAAAACCCAAAAACCCCGATGGCATGCGCCACCGGGGTTTCGTGCCGCCCCTCCGTTGCCGGAGTTAGGCAGGTCCGATCGGCACCGACACCCTCGGGGGGGCGGTGCCGGTGCCGGTCCGGATTACTGAAGCAGCTTCAGGACGCTCTGCTGGCTCTGGTTCGCCTGGCTGAGCATCGCGGTCGATGCCTGGCTCAGGATCTGCGCCTTGGCGAGCGCGGTCGTCTCGGCCGAGAAGTCGGCGTCTTCGATGCGGCTCTTGGCGTCCGACAGATTGGTCGCGTTCGAGGTCAGGTTGTTGACGACCGACTCCAGGCGGCGCTGACCTGCACCAAGCGATGCTCGCGTCGCCGAAACGCTGTCGAGTGCCGTGTCGATATCGTCGATCGCAGTAGCCGCACCCGTAGCACTGGAAATGTCCGAACCCGTTGCTGCGGTAAGATCGAGGGCCGTGATCGTCAGGTCGACCTGGTCAGTGCTACCGGCGCCGGTCTGGATCTTGATGACCGTATCCGCGGTATCGAACAACTTGACCTTGTTGAACTTCGTGTCACTCGTGATGCTGGTGATCTGCGCCGAAAGCTGGGTAACCTCGACCTGCATGTTGGTACGATCGGTGTCGTCATAGGTACCCGATGCGGACTGCACCGACAATTCGCGCATACGCTGCAGCATGTTAGTGACTTCGTTGAGCGCGCCATCGGCGGTCTGCGCCAGTGCGATACCGTCATTCGAGTTGCGAACGGCTTGGTTCATGCCCTTGATCTGCGCGTTCATCGAGCTTGCGATCGCGAGACCCGCGGCGTCGTCCTTGGCCGAGTTGATCCGCTTGCCGGTCGACAGGCGCTCCATCGCCGTCGACAGTGCAGCCGATGCCATGTTCGAGGCGTTCGAGGCGCGCATCGACGAGATGTTGGTACCGATAACAGTCATGGTGGGTCTCCGAATGTCCGGCTTCCCGCCGCCCCCATGGCGAAGGACCGAGCCGTCGAATGAGGTAACGGCCGCTTCGGGACGGACTTAAGCGGAAAATGCGTCGGAAAATTCGCCCGGGACGTCGCCTCGTGTGCGGGCTCGCACGGACGCGGACACGCGCGCGAACATGGGCACGCGCGCGCACGCAGCCGCGTGTGGCCGCGCGACCGCGCCCGGAAATAATCTGCCGGCCGGCGGCAGGGTTTAACCGCGCGTTTACCACCCCTACCCCATTCACCGAATCGTCCAGGGGGAACAGCATGCGTTCGATTTTTCCATCAGCTGCAGTCACTTCGCGTAAATATGCACTCGTGTCGTCGCTCCGTGCGCAAGGCTTCGGCATCGGCTCGTTCGAAACCGCGCAGCCCGGTGCCAACGACCTGTATCTGGTGGCGGATGGCGAAGGCATCGCGGCCCCCGCCCGCACCGTCGTGATCGGCAACGAGGGCCGTGAAGTGACCCCGTCGCGCAACGGTTCGCCGGCACGGATCAGCTTCGCCGCCGACGACACCGCCGTCGGCAACGGCTTCGCGCGCGCGCTGATCGGTGGGCCCGAGATGCCGACCGCAGCGGACCCCGAATCGCTCGCTCTCCTGGCGCTGGCGGAGCGCGTCGCCGCCGCGGACATCACCGTCCTGATCAACGGCCCGACCGGCACCGGCAAGGAAGTGCTCGCCCGCGCCATCCACAATGGCTCCGTGCGCAAGGACAAGCCGTTCATCGCGATCAACTGCGCCGCGCTGCCCGAATCGATGCTCGAGGCGCTGCTGTTCGGCCACCAGAAGGGCGCGTTCACCGGCGCGTCGTCGGGCGGCGACGGGTTCTTCCGCGCGGCCAATGGCGGCACCATCCTGCTGGACGAGATCGCCGAGATGCCGCTCCAGTTGCAGGCCAAGTTGCTCCGCGTGTTGCAGGAGCGCGAGGTCGTGCCGCTTGGCGCCTCGGTGCCGCAGCCGATCGACGTGCGCGTGATCGCTTGCGCCAACCGCGACCTCCATGCCGAAGTCGCCGCCGGCCGGTTCCGCGCCGATCTCTATTACCGCCTTGCCGTGTTCCCGCTCGCGACCAAGTCGCTGGCCGAGCGCCCGCAGGACATCCCCGCGCTCGCCGCGACGCTTATCCTGCGTCATGCCGGCAACCGCAACGTCATCCCCTGGCCGAGCCACGCGGCGATCGAACAGCTGATGCTGCACGATTGGCCGGGCAACGTCCGCGAGCTCGAGAACGTGGTCCAGCGCGCGCTGCTGTTCTGCGGTGGTGACACGATCGAGGCGAACCACATCGTGTTCGACCGCCCGGTAACGATGACGTTCCAGCGGGCCGCGCCGGTGATGTCGATCGCCCCCGCCGCAACACCAGCTGAACCCGAAACCCTCGGCAATATCGTCCAGATGAGCGAATTCGCGGCGATCCGCGAGACGCTCAAGGCCTGCAACGGCAGCCGCATCGAGACCGCGAAACGCCTCGGCATTTCCGAACGCACGCTGCGCTATCGCCTCGCCAAGGCGCGCGAGCAGGGTGACGACATCGGCAGCGCCCAGAATTGGGGCAACGCTAACTGGGCCGCCTCGGCATGAGCGGCGTATCCGGCATCGGCGGCGGCGCGATGAGCGTCGACCGCGTCATGGCGCTGCGCTCGCAGATCCTCGAACGCAATCAGGCGCTCTCGCGTGCTGGAGCAGCCGGGAACGTCACGCCGACCGAGACGGTCAAGCCGACCAGCTTTGCCGATTCGATGGAAACCGCGCTGAAGAGCGTCAACGACGGCCAGACCCAGGCCGCCAAGCTCAGCGAAAGCTATGAGCGTGGCGAGACGGTCGACATCGCGAAAGTGATGCTCGCCCGCCAGCAGGCGTCGGTCGGCTTCGAGGCGACGTTGCAGGTCCGCAACAAGCTGCTGTCCGCCTACAAGGATATCATGAGCATGCCGGTCTGACATGAGCACCGCACTCATCCCCACATCCGGCGCGACCGAACGGTTCGCCAATCCCCTCCAGCAGATCAAGGGCGCGTTCGCGCAGCCTGCGGTCCGCCGCTCGCTGCCGATGGCGCTGATGGTCGGTCTTATCGCCGCCGCCGCGCTTGCGTGGATGAGCCTGTCGACGCCGACGCAGAAGACGCTGTTCAGCGGCCTGCCCGATTCCGACAAGGCCGCGGTCACGTCCGCGCTGACGACCGCCAACATCAAGAGCCATATCGACGAGGGCACCGGCGCGCTGACCGTCGGCGAGGACGATTACAGCCGCGCGAAGATGCTGCTCGCTGGGCAAGGCCTGCCGAAGGCAGCGCCCGGTGGTTACGCGATCCTCGACCAGCTGCCGATGGGCGTTTCGCGCGCTGTGGAAGGCGAACGCCTCCGCCAGGCGCGCGAGTCCGAGATGGCGAAATCGATCGAGGAAATCGACGCGGTCGCGGAGGCGCGCGTGCATCTCGCCATGCCCGAAGCATCGGTGTTCGTCCGCGACAACGCCTCGCCGTCAGCGTCGGTCATCCTGAAGCTTCAGGGCGGCCGCTCGCTGAGCGACGCGCAGGTCAGCTCGATCATCAACCTCGTCGCCTCGTCGGTCCCCGGCATGAAGCCCGAGGCCGTGACGATCGTCGACCAGATGGGCGCGCTGCTCACCAAGGGTGGCGGCAAGGACGGTGCCGGTGCGGCGAGCGACGCACGGATCGATATCCAGCGCCGCGTCGAGGACAAGTATCGCACCCAGCTGATCGCGCTGCTCACGCCACTCGTGGGCGCAGGCAATTTCACCGCGGAAGTCCAGGCCGACGTCAATCTCGACGAGAGCCAGGCGACGCGCGAAAGCTATGAGAAGCAGGGCGTACTACGCGCCGAGACGGGCAACTGGACCGGCAACCAGAAGGACGGCGCTGCCGGTGCTCCCGGTGGTATTCCTGGCGCGCTGAGCAACACGCCGCCCGCCGCCAGCACCTTGTCGACGCCGCAGGCCGCCAACGGCGCGTCGGGCAGCCCGGCTCAGCCGGTCGCCGGTGGCGCCGCGCCCGACGCGATGAAGCAGTCCGACCAGTATCAGCGCGCCTACGACCTCGGCCGCGAAGTCTCGGTCACGCGCGCCACGCCGGGCGGGGTCAAGCGGCTTTCGGTCGCCGTCCTGCTCCGCGATCCCGACAAGGGTCGCCGCACCGCGATGGAGATCAACCAGATCAGCGATCTCGTGAAGAGCGCGGTCGGCTTCGATCAGGCGCGCAACGACAACGTCACCGTGATCAGCCGTAAGTTCGCCGGCGCCGATGCGACCGCGACGAGTGGCCCCGCCTGGTACGACAATGCCTGGCTGCCGGTGCTCGCACGCAACGGCACCGCCATCCTTATCGCGCTGCTGGTGCTGCTGCTCGGCGTCCGCCCGATCGCCAAGGCGCTGATGAAGAAGCGCGACGACGCCGGCACGCGCCCTGCGCTCGGCCAGCCGATCGGCGCAGCGAACGCCGACGGCATGGCGGTCGCCGCCCCCGTCAGCCTCGACCAGCTCGAGAACACGCGCGGCTATGACGACCGGATTGGTGCAGTCCGCGGCTTCACGCGCGACAATCCGACGCGCGCAGCGCTTGCCGTGCGCGACATGATCAAGGCCGACGCCAAGTGAGCGAGGCCGCCATCCGCACCTACACCGGCGTCGAGCGCGCCGCGGTGCTGATGATGCTCGTCGGCGAGGAGGAGGCTGCGGCCATCCTCCAGAAGCTCGAGCCCGAAGAAGTCCGCCAGCTCGGTGCAGCGATGTTCAAGGTCGCCGACGTGTCGGAGCAGGAAGTCGAGGACGTGCTCGACGATTTCGTCGGCCGCGCGCGCGAGCGTACCGCGATCGGCTTCGACCCGCGTCCGCAGATCGAGGCGGTGATGAACCGCGCGCTTGGCCCCGAGAAAGCGGAAAGCGTGCTCGCGCGCATCACGCCGCCCGAGGCCGCCTGCGAACTCGAACTGCTCGACTGGCTCGACGCACCCGAGATCGCCGCGATGATCGAGAAGGAGCACCCGCAGATCGCGGCTGTGCTGATCGCCAATCTCGACGCCTCGATCGGTGGCCAGGTGCTCGAACTGCTGCCCGACGCGGTCCAGCCCGATATCCTCCACCGCATCGCCCGGCTGGGCCCGATCACGCCCGAGGCGGTCGAGACGTTGAAGATCGTCCTCGCCAACCGCACCACCGCGGCCCCGGGCTCGGCGGGCGTCACGCTGGGTGGCACGCGTGAAGCGGCCAAGATCCTGTCCGGCGCGCGCAAGGCGACCGAACAGCGCGTCATGCCGAAACTGTTCAAGATCGACCGCGACGTGGCGAAGGCGATCGAAGAGGCGATGTTCGTCTTCGACAATCTGCTTGAGCTCGACGACAAGAATCTCGGCACGCTGATCCGCAACGTCGACAGCGAGATCCTGACCAAGTCCTTGAAGGGCGTCGACGAGACCATCCGTAACCGCTTCCTCGGCTGCATGTCGGCGCGCGCCGCGGACGGCATCCGCGACGAGATGGAGGCACGCGGTCCGATGAAGCTCGCCGAAGTGCTCGAGGCACAGAAGGCGATGATCGGGATCGCGCGCGGCCTCGCGAAGGACGGCACGATCCAGATGGGCGGGGGCGACGACGATTATGTCTAACGGCTTCACCGCGGGCTTCGCGTCGCGCCACACGACGACGGCCAACATTCTGGCAAGCGCATTCGCCCCACCCTCCGGGTTCGCGGCTGCGGATATTCGCGAGCGTGCGACGGTGCGGCCCGCGAACTTCGCGTCGCCGAACTTCTCGTCGGAGCCGAGCACCCCACGTCACTTCAGCCCGGCCGACAAGGACGTGAACCCGACCGCTGGCTGGGATCCGCTCGATCCGGCAAGCGAGTCGTCGTTCATCGATCCGCTCGCTGCCGCGCATGCCGCCGGCTATGCGGAGGGTCTCGCCGCCGCAGCCGCCGCCGCGCACGAGACGGCGGCACGCGACGGCGCGCTGCTCGGCGACCTCGCCGCCGCACTCGGCAACGACCGGATCGACCGCGATCACGTCGCCGCTCAACTCCGCCAGACGGTGCTGTTCCTCGTCTCGAAACTCGTCGGCGAGGTAGGCATCGCGCCCGACGTCCTCGCCGGACGGATCGAAACCGCTGCCGACCTCCTGTCCGACTCCGCCGAATCCGCGCTGCTCCGCGTCCACCCGGACGACGTCGCGCTGCTCGAAGGCCGGCTGCCCAAATCGATCTTCGCTGCGGGCGATCCGGGCGTTGCACGCGGCAGCTTCGTGCTCGAAAGCGCATCGACGATCGTCGAGGACGGTCCGGAACTGTGGCTCGACCAATTGGCGCAGGCGATCGACCGGGTGCCGGTGCCCAAATGCTGAACCGCTTTACCGCCGACTATCTCGAAACCCTCTCCAACGCCGATTTCGTCGCCAAGCCGAAGGTCTCCGGCCGCCTCGCCTCGTTCGACGGGCTGTTGATGGAAGCGGTCGGCCTGACGCTACCCGTCGGCACGGTCTGCCAGGTCGGCGAAGGCACGGCGAGCGTCGAGGCCGAAGTCATCGGCTTCCGCAACGGCCGCACGTTGATGATGAACCTGGGCGGCCCCGCCGCGCTCCTCCCGCGCGCGCCGGTCAAGCCGATCGGCTCTCCAGGCGAGGCGGAAGTCGGTGCCGCACTCCTAGGTCGTGTCGTCGACGGCGCCGGCAAGCCGATCGACGGGCTCGGCCCGATCCGTGGCGCCAGGCGCTGGCCGCTCGCGGGGAAACTCCAGTCGCCGCTCGATCGTGGCCGCGTGCTCGAACCGCTCGACGTCGGCGTCCGCGCGATCAACGGCCTGCTGACGATCGGCCAGGGCCAGCGCGTCGGCATCATGGCGGGCTCGGGCGTCGGCAAGTCGGTGCTGCTCGGCATGATCGTCCGCGCCGCGCAGGCCGACGTCATCGTCATCGGCCTGATCGGCGAGCGCTCACGCGAAGTCGCCGACTTCCTCGAAACCAAGGTGGCCGGCGCAGCGCGCAAGCGTTCGGTGGTCGTCGCGGTCCCCGCCAACCACTCCCCCGTCCTCCGCATCCGCGGCGCACTGCGGGCGCACGCGATCGCCGAATCCTTCCGCGACGAAGGCAAGAAGGTCCTCCTCATTATGGATTCGCTGACCCGCGTCGCCCACGCCGGTCGCGAGATCGGCCTCGCGCTAGGTGAACCCGCGTCCGCGCGCGGTTATCCACCCAGCGCCATCGCCATGCTGCCGAACCTGATCGAGCGCGCGGGCGTCGACGTCCACACCGGCGGCTCGATCACCGCGATCTACACGGTGCTGGCGGACGGCGACGACGGCAACGACCCGGTGGTCGATTCCGCCCGCTCGATCCTCGACGGCCACATCGTCCTCAACCGCCAACTCGCCGAGCGTGGCGTCTACCCCGCGATCGACATCGGTCCCTCGGTCAGCCGCGTGATGACCGACATCGTGCCCGCGCATCACGCCAAGGCCGCACGCACGCTCCGTCGCCACCTCGCCACCTACGAGGAAAACCGTGATCTCGTCCTTATGGGCGCCTACCGCCACGGCGCCGATCCGGCGATCGACGCCGCCATCGCCTGCCACCCGGCGGTGATGGAATATATCCGCCAGGACGCCGACGAGAACGTCTCGTTGAACGACGCGGTCGCCGAGCTGACCGGCGTGTTCGGCGGCTGAGATGGCGGATGCCCGCGGCAAGACGCTGGCGCGCATCCACCGCGTCCGCACGCTCCAGCTCGGGCTGACCCGCGCCGACGAAGCGCGCGCGAACGACAAGTTCGCCAGCGAACAGGCACTCTCCGGTCGTATCGCCTTGCTCGCCGAAGCCGTCGCGCCGGTCCATGAAACGCAGGTCGCCGTGTCGCTCGGTGCCGCCGCGCACTACCGCGATCGCCTGCAACAGTCCGCCAACGCAGCCGTCGAACGCGTGCAGGCCGCCGAATATCACGTCGAGCGCGCCGCCGAGGCAACGCGTGCTGCCAAGCGGGACCAGAGCGCGGTCGAGAAGCTCCTCGCCCGCGCCGACGCCGATGCGGTGCTCAAAGCGATCCGCGCGATGGAGGAGGCACCCGCCTTCCGGAAGGTTCGGCACGATCCTTGCTGAGTGCCGGGCAGACGCCCGAACGCGAGTGCCCGAATGATCCAGACCGCGACCCTTTCCCATACCGTTCCCCCCCATCCTCGCGCCTCTGCTGCGAAGAATGGCGGCGAGTCGGGCGATTTCGCGGGCGCCTTCGAGCAGGTCAGCGACGAAGCGAAACCCGAACCTTCCGCCGTAGCGCCGGAAGACGAGCCCCGGCAGGACGACGCCGCGACCGGCAACGCCTTGCCGCTGCCGGATATGGTGCCCGATGCCGTCTTCGTATGGCAGCCGATCATTGCAACGCCTGCCCCTGCCCCAGCCGTTTCCCTGCCCGCTGCACGCATCGCCGATGCATCCACCATGCAACCAACTAGCGTGCAGCGACCGACATTCGCGCAATCGCAGCCGCAGGCCGCCACGCCTGCTCCGATAGAGCCTCAACCAATCCTGCCCGCCTCGCCGATCCAAGCTGGCGGCACACCCGCAACGCAGTTCGCCGCCGCGATCATGGCTGCGATGCCACCGGTAAAGACGGCCGTGCAGACGCCGGTGGACACGCCGACCACAGACGCGCCGCGTTGGGCCATGCCCGATACGGCGCCCGTTACCCTCGTCGCGGCACAACCCGACACCGTCCAGCCGCAACCCGGTACGGTCGCGTCGGCCGCGATGGTGTTCGGCGCGGCGATTCAGGATGCGACGAAGAAACGTGATGAGCCCGACACGCCCGCCCCGTCCGATACGCCACTGGCCCCGGTCGGCGCGACCGCACCGCATGAGATCAAGGTCGCCGACGCGCAGCAGGCGCCGCTCGACATGCGGCAGGAGCGCTGGCCGCACGCGATGATCGAGCGGATCGAGATGCTCCGCGACGCCGCCGATGCGGTCGACACACGCATCCGCCTCGTCCCCGACGCGCTCGGCGCGATCGACGTATCGGTGAAGACGGAGGGCGACACGGTGCGCGTCCACTTCAATGCCGAGCAGGCTGCGACGCGGACGTTGCTGACCGACGCGCAGCCAAGGCTCGCCGAACTCGCCGAAGCGCGCGGGTTGAAGCTTTCGCAAGGATCGCTCGGTGACGGCGGCGCACACCAGCAGCAGCGCGCACCCGCGGCGCCACAAACCCCGAATCGCCCCGCGCCGGTCTCGACCGTGATCGCGGATACGCCCGACGACATCCGAATCGCTTGAACCGAAGGACCCTGAAATCATGAGCGACACAAAAGAAACGCCCGACGCCGCCCTGAAGAAAAAGGGCAAGATGAAGACGATCCTGATCGGCGGCGTCGCGCTGCTGGTGCTGGTCGGCGGTGGCGTCGGCGCGGGCGTCTATGCGTCCAGTGCCGGGTTGATCGGCGGCGGCGGTCACGCCGCCGAAGCCGAGGACGGCAAGCCCAAGCTCGTCCCCAAGAGCGAGCAGAAGCATGCGTCCGAAGGCGGCGAAGGCGGCGGTCACGGCGGCGAGGAAGCCGCGCCCGAAAACCACGGGATGAAGCCCCCCGCAGGGCAGGGCGGCGACAAATACGCCTCCACCTACTACCCGCTGGAGAAGGATTTCACCTCAAATCTCCAGGACTCGGTGCACTTCGTCCAGGTCGGCGTCGCGGTCTCCACGCCGTATGACGACACCGTCATCACCAACCTCAAGACCAACGACATCGCGGTGCGTTCGGCGATCCTGATGGCGCTCGGCGACACCACCGAGGAGCAGGTGATGAGCAGCGACGGCAAGCGTCAGCTACAGGTGAGATTGGCGAAAGCGATCAACGATACGCTCAAGCAGAAAGAAGGGTTCGGCGGCATCGGTAACGTTTACTTTACCAGTTTCGTTGTTCAGTGAGGCATGGTTAACGAGGCCTCAGCAAAGACACGCGAGCGACGCGACCGGGACCGTTCCGGCGCGCCCAAGGACGGCGTGCTGCATCAGGGCGTGCTCGGCGGGGCCAAGCTCAATCCGTTCGGCGACCTGCATTCGTTGCAGCATCTCTCGGCGCGGTTCGCACGCGGTTTGCGCGGCGTGTTCGAGCCTTTGCTGCGCCAGGAAGTGCGCTGCTGGGCCGAGCCTCTCGTGGTCCAGCGCTTCACCGATTACCGCGCGGAACGCAGCGATGCGCTGACCGCGTGGCTGCCGCTGATCATGACGCCGGGGATGGCGCAGGCGCTGTGCATCATGGACGGCAAGTTCGTGCTCGAGATGCTCGACATGTTCTTCGGCGGCACCGGCGCCGCGCCGCACGTCCTGCCGACCGAGTTCTCGCCCGCCGCCGAGGCGATGGTCGCGCGGATCGGCCAGATGATCGCCGCGCCGCTGAAGACCGCGTGGGAGCCGATGGCGCGGTTCGATTTCCTGCCGACCCGCGTCGAGGTGAACCCGGCGATGATCGCCGATCTCGACGGCGAGGACGCGATGATCGTCACGCGCTTCGGCATCGCCGCGGGCGCCGCGAAGCCGGTGTTCCTCGATCTCGTCTACCCCGTCTCCGCGCTGAAGCCGCACGCGCCGTCGCTGACCGCGAAGGTCGTCGGCAAGTCGGCCGAGCCCGATCCGGCCTGGCGCACCGAGCTGACGCGGGCCGCCATGAACGTGCGCTTCCCGATCCGCTCGGTGCTCGCCGAGCCGGTCGTCAAGCTGACCATGCTGATGGACCTGAAGCCCGGCGACGTGATCCCGATCACCATCTCGGGCGACGTGCCGGTGATGGTCGGCAACAACCGCCTCGGCTGCGGCACGGTCGGCACGTCCAACGGCTTCGCCGCCATCCAGCTCACCTCGATTACCCGTTTCGACGAAGGATTTGCAGCATGAACGACATGACCGGAGGCTTCCCCGTAGATGCTGCCGTCGCCGCCAATTTCCGGCTGCTCCAGGATGTCGACGTCAAGCTGACCGTCGAGATCGGCTCGACCAGCCTGACGCTGCGCGAACTGCTCGCGCTCGGTGAATCCAGCGTGATCGAGCTCGATCGCCAGGCCAACGAACTCCTCGATGTATTTGTCAACGGCACCCTGATCGGCCGCGGCGAAGTCGTCACGGTCGGCGAACGCTTCGGTGTGCGGATGACCGAGCTCGTCAGCCCCGACAAGCGCGGCTGATCGACGATGCTCTGGACCTATATCCTCAAGCTCGTCATCCTGCTGCCACTGGTGTGCGGACTGATGTTCGGCTGCCTGTATCTGTGGCGCAAGTTCGAGAGCCGGATCCCGGGCAAACCCTCGACGCGGCTGATCGGCGTCAAGGAAACGATGATGATCTCGCCGGGTCTGCGCCTCGCGGTGATCGATTTCGAGGGCCGTCGCCTGCTCGTCTCGGTCGGCCGCGGCGGCGTGCACCTGATCGACAAGGTCGACGCATGAGCGCGGTCGCTCGCCCGACGGTGACGCGCAAGGGTTCGGGCCCTGCCCTGTTCGCCGCATCCTCCGCCCAGCCGTTTTCCCGCGTACGCGGGAATCCAGGAGCCACGAACGGTGCGCTGCTTGGTTCTGGGTCCCCGCGTTCGCGGGGAAACGGGTGGGTTTGGGTCCTGCTGGCGGTAGTCCTCGCTCTCTTCCTCGCAATGCCCGCCTTCGCGCAAGGCGTCCCTGCCCCGACCAACCCCGCCGTCGGCGACGCGGTCGATCGCGCGCTCGGCCAGCTCGGCGGCCAGGCCGCGGGCAATACCGGCCAGAGCGGCTCGTTGTCGCTCTCGCTGCAAGTCCTCATCATCATGGGGCTGCTAACGGTCCTGCCGGGGATCCTGCTGATGATGACCAGCTTCACGCGAATCATCATCGTGCTCGCGATCCTGCGCCAGGCGCTCGGGCTGCAACAGACGCCGCCGAACCAGGTGCTGCTCGGGCTGTCGCTGTTTCTGTCGTTCTTCATCATGGCGCCGACGATCAGCCAGATCAACACGACCGCGATCCAGCCCTATGCCGCCGGGCAGCTCGCCGGCACACAGATGATCACGACGGCTGGCGTTCCGCTGCACGCGTTCATGGTGAAGCAGACGCGGATCAAGGACGTCACGATGTTCGCGCAGATTGCGAAATCCGGGCCGTACGCGACGCCGACCGACATCCCGTTTTCGGTGCTGCTCCCGGCGTTCGTCACGTCGGAGCTGAAGACCGCGTTCCAAATCGGCTTCCTGATCTTCCTGCCGTTCATCGTTATCGACCTCGTCGTCGCGACCGTGCTGATGTCGCTCGGCATGGCGATGTTGTCGCCGACGATCATCTCGATGCCGTTCAAGCTGCTGCTGTTCGTGCTGGTCGACGGCTGGGCGCTGACGATGGGTAGCCTCGCCAACTCGTTCGCGACTTGAGAGCATGGACGCGCAATATTTCCTGACCGTCGCGAACCAGACGATGTGGGTGCTGGCGCTCGCCAGTGCGCCGATCCTGATCCCGGCGCTGCTGGCGGGGCTGATCCTGGGGATGATTCAGGCGGCGACGTCGATCAACGAGCAGACGCTGTCGTTCGTGCCGAAGCTGGTCGTGGTCGCGGTATCGATCCTGATCTTCGGGAGCCTGATCCTCGGGTTGCTGAGCGATTTCACGATCGGGATCTTCGAGCGCATTCCGGATCTGGTGAAGTGAGGCGCAGCGCCAGCGCGGCTACGCCCGCGCTGCCAGCGCAAGCCCGGCCGGCCTCGGCGACGCCGAGGTCCGACGACGCGGCTTTGCCGCGGCGGGGCCATGCTGAACACGCGACCGCACTTGCTGCTCCCCTCCCGCAAGCGGGAGGGGAACTTACTGATGCTGGGCTTCGGCCTCTCGATCGAGCCGCAGCTGTGGGCGCTCGTGTTCGTGATGATCCGCATTGGTGCGACGTTCATCGCCGCGCCGGTGTTCGGGTCCGTGTCGGTGCCGCTGACCGTGCGCGTCACTTTGTCGGGCGCGATAGGGTTCCTCGTCCTCGCGGCGCACCCGATCGTCCCGCCGCAGAACATCTTCGCGGTCACCACGATCCTCTCCGCCGCCGCGGAAGCGCTGGTCGGCCTCGCGCTAGGCTTCGTCCTTCAGATCGCGTTCGCCGCACCGATGATCGCGGCCGAGGTGATCGGCGGCGCGATGGGGCTCGGCTTCGCATCCTCGATCGATCCGCAGAACGGCAAGTCCTCCCCCGCCCTCGGCCAGTTTTTCTCGATCATGCTGACGCTGCTGTTCCTGTCGGTCGACGGCCACCTGATCCTGATCGACCTGCTGGTGAAGAGCTACGACGTCCTCCCGCCCGGCGCCGCGTGGATCGGCGTCGAGCGGCTGAAGGCGATCGCGTTCTTCGGGGGTTACGCGTTCCTCGCCGGACTGTTGCTCGCGTTGCCAGTGGGTTTCCTGCTGCTCTGCCTCAACATCGTCGTCGGCATGCTGAGCCGCGCCGCGCCCTCGCTCAATCTGTTCGCGGTCGGGCTCCCGGCGAGCCTCGCGGTCGGCGTCATCACGCTGGCGATCGCGTTCCCGACGATGGGCGACTACATGCTCGTCATCGTCCGCGAAGGACTCGCCGCCACCGAAAACCTGGTGCTCGGCTGATGTCTGAGGATTCGGGCGAAAAAACCGAAGCACCAACCGCAAAGCGCAAGAAGGATGCGGTCAAGAAGGGCGACATCCTCAAATCGCGCGACTTCGCCACCGCGCTGAGCATGCTCGCCGGGGTCGCCTGGCTGATCTACGCCGGCCCGACGCTGATCACCGCGTGCAAGGCGATCATGAGTTCGAGCTTTCAGTTCACCCATGCCGATGTCGAGGACTTCTCCCCCTGGCGGCCGCTGATGGAAGCCGGCGGCAAGCTCGCGCCATCGCTCATCACGCTGTTCATCGTCAGCATCGGCGCCGCGATCCTGAGCCAGGCAGGGCTCGGCTCGCTCGGCTTCAACGGCGGCCTGCTCGCGCCCAAATACAGCCGCGTCGATCCGGCGGCGGGGCTCAAGCGCATCTTTGGCGCGAACGGCTGGATCGAGCTCGGCAAGTCGTTGCTGAAGGTCGTCCTGCTCGGCACGATCGGCGGCTGGATGCTGTGGAACGCCGCGCATTCGACGATGGGGCTCGCATCTTCCGCAGATCTCAACCAGGCGCTGTCGACGCTCGGCGGGATCTTCAAGGGCATCCTGATCGCGATGGCGTTCGGGCTGTGCGCGATCGCCGGGATCGACCTGCCGATCCAGATCATCCGCCGTCTGGGCAAAATGCGGATGTCGAAGCAGGAGGTGAAGGACGAGCACAAATCGACCGAAGGCAATGGCGAAGCGAAAGGCCAGATGCGCGCGAAGATGCGCGCGATGGCCAGCGGCGGCCTGCGGAAATCGGTCGCGGAGGCGCATGTCGTACTGACCAACCCGACGCATTTTGCCGTGGCGCTGCGCTACGATCGCGGCAGGGACCAGGTGCCGGTGGTGGTCGCCAAGGGGCGCGGTGCGACTGCGCTGGCGATCCGCGAACTCGCCGGTGAAGGCCGCGTGCCGATCCTCGAATATCCGGTGCTGGCGCGTGCGGTCTATTACACCAGCAAGGAGGGGCAGGAAGTCCGCGACGACCTGTACACCGCGATCGCCACGGTGCTGGCGTTCGTGTTCGGACTGAATGCGGCGGCCGGCGGTACGGCAGCCGGCGTCCAGCCCTTCGTGACCGTGCCGAAGGATGCGCGGTTCGACGAAAACGGCGTAAAACATGTCTAAAGATCGCCTGCCGCCGGCCGTTCCTAGGGGTAAGCGCGCGCCGATCGTGCGTGCAGGAATCGCTTCATGGTAACTTCGACGACGAGCGCGACGGCCACGCCGACCCCCACCACGACGAGCGGCAAGACCGCGGTCAACACCGCGACGCAGTCGTTGCTCACCGCGCTGAACGCGGGTTCGGGAGTCGATACGGGCACGCTGGTTTCCTCACTGGTCGAGGCGCAGTTCGCCGCACGCACGGCGACGCTGAAATCGCAGACCGATGCGCTCACCGCACAGATCTCTGGCATCAGCACGATCAAGAGCACGATCACCGGCTTTTCGACCGCGCTGGAGACGCTGGTGAAGAGCGGTTCGTTGCAGACTCAGCCGATCAGCTCCAGCACCGCGACGGTCTCGGCGACCGCACTGTCGGGCGCGAAACTGGCGAACCTGTCCGCCAGCGTGACGGTCAAACGGCTCGCGACGGCGCAGGCATCGAGCAGCATCGAGCCGTTTCCGAGCCGGACGGCGCCGCTCGGCACCGGCAAACTGACGCTGACGATCGGCACGAAAACCTATCAGGATGCGGACGGCACGGTCTGGGACGGCGGGATCGACGGGAAAGCCTATACGTTCGACGTAGGCCGCGGCAGTCTCGACGAGATCGCCGCCGCGATCAACGGACAGCGGACCGGTGTCACCGCGTCGATCGTCACAGACTCGACCGGCGGCGCCTATCTGTCCGTCAAGGGCACGACCGGCGTCACGCAGGCGTTCACGATGACCAGCGAGAACGGCAACGCGCTCGACATCGGCCAGGGTTCGGCCGCTATGCAGACCACGGCCGAGGCGGGCAATGCCCAGCTGATGGTCGACGGCATTGCCGTGGAGCGGTCGAGCAACATCGTCAGCGACCTCGTCGACGGCGTGAAGCTGCAACTGAACGCGGTATCGACGTCCCCGGTGTCGCTCACCAGCACCACGCCGACCGATGCGCTGACCCAGGCCGTCACCGACGTGATCGAGACGTATAACCAGGTCCTGGCGGCGATCACCGAGCAGACCGATCCGAAGACCGGCACGCTGCGGTCGGATCCCGCCGCGGCGTCGCTGCTGAAATCGCTGAAGGCGCTGACGTCGAAGGCTCTGGTCGGCGGCGCCGTCTCGGGCATCCCGCGGACGCTCGCCGAGATCGGCGTTGCCACCAACAACGACGGCACGCTCCGCGTCGACAGCAAGCTGCTCGCCAAACAGGTTGCGGCCAATCCGGACACGATCGAGGCGATGTTCGCGCCATCGGGCAGCAACGTGCTGGGGCTGTCGGCGACGCTGTCGGCACTGACCACCAGCGCGACGAGCGTGGCAACCGGGCTCGGCGCCTCGACCGCGCGCTATACGGCCGCGGTCAGCGACATCGCCAAGCAGCAGGACAAGGTCACCGATCAGTCCGCGCAGCTGTCGACCCGGCTGACCCAGCAATATGCCAGCCTGAACTCGCGCCTGTCCGCGTATAAATCGACGCAGACGTTCCTCACCAACCAGATCGCCGCCTGGAACAAGAGTTCGTGACCTACGCCTCGACCCTGACGCGCGATCCGTTCGCGACCTACCGCCAGATCGACGCGGTCGGTCGCACCGCCGCCGCGGACGGCCCGGCGCTGGTGCAACTGCTCTACAAGGAGCTCGTCGCCGCGCTGCGTGCCGCCGCCTGGGCCTGCGAGCACCGCAAGTTCGCGGTCAAGAGCGAGCGTATCACCCGCGCCACCGCAATCCTGTTCGCGCTCGAAGCGGGCCTCGATTTCGAAAAGGGCGGTCAGGTCTCCGAGACGCTCGCACGGTTGTACGGCGGCGCGCGCAAGACAGTGATCAACGCCTCGCTCGGCCACGATCCCGCGCCGTTCCGCGACTCCGCCGACATGCTCGAAGAGATCGCCCAGGCATGGCGGACCGCCAGCGCCGCCTAGGCTTGCTCGATCCTCCCCCGCCAGGGGGAGGTGGCTGGCACTTGCCAGACGGAGGGGGCGGACACGGAACAGCGGTGGTCGCCGCCTCTCCCTCCGTCGCAGTTGGCGCCACCCGAAAGAGTTGAAGGTCTAGCGCCGGAACCAGTGGCGAGCGGTGAAATACCCGACGACGCCCACCGCGATCACGACGCAGGCGGCCGCGATCGCATCGAACGCCCACGGCTCCTCGGCATAGGGCAGCCCCTTCACGTTCATCCCGTACAGGCCGGTGAGGAAGGTCAGCGGCAGGAACACCATCGCCGCGATCGAGATGATCAGCGAACGACTGTCGATCTGCTCCGCGCGCAGGTCGGTCAGCGTCTCGTGAACCAGCGCCGAGCGTTCGCGGATCGATTCGAGCTCCTCCGCCATCCGCGCCGCGCGATCCGCCGCCGCCGCCAGATGCAGGCGATCGTCGTCGGCAAGCCAATCGCCAGGCAACGCCGCGAGCTTCTCCAGCGCCGCACGTTGCGGACTGAGAAAGCGCTTATAGCCGATCGCCGCCACCCGCACCTTGCTGACCGTGCGACGCAGTTCGAACACACGATTGGCGTCGAGCTGTTCCTCGCAATCGTCGAGCTGATCGCCCAGCGACGCGACATCGGGATCGAGATCGGTGGTGATCGCGGTCGCGAAGGCGGCGATCAGGTCGCCCGGGTCGCGGATCTCGCCGCGCTCGACCATCTTCTCCACCTCGGCGACGGCGATCAACGGTTTCCGCGTGACCGAGAACACACGGCCCTTCACGGCCCAGATCCGCACCGAGGCGAGCATGTCCGACGTATCGAGCTCCTCGTGCGACCGCCCGCGCAGGTTGAGGAACGCCCCCTCGCCGACCGCCTCGCAGCGCGGCCGCGTCTCGGCCGCGGTCAGCGCATCGACGACATATTCGTCGAGCTTCGCCTCGTCGCGGAGCCAGTCCTGACCGTGCTCCGCGGTCGTCGACAGATGCACCCAGACGAGGTCGGCGGTGCAATCGAGCGCCTCCTTCACGCCGACGGGCGTCGCTTCGCCGTCGGTGATGCGAAAGCCGAAGCCGCTCACAAGGCCATCTCGATCGCGACCGACAGGCCGGTGCCTGGATCCGCGGGCATTGCCGCGCAAAGCCGCGCCGCATCGGCACGCGCGCGATCGAGGATCGCCGAGGGGACGTCGGCGCTGTGATACACCCGGTCCGCGCTGGCCAGCGCGCGCGCCTGGCGGAGCGTCAGGTCGTCCGGATCGGTCGAGGTGAGGCGGATCGCGACCTGCTCCCCTCCCTTCCAGGGAGGGGAGTCTGGTGTGGCCAGCCATGCGTCGACGTCGTGCGTCGGCGAAAGCGGATCGAGCGCCCCCCCCGCCTCCATCGCCGTCGCCAGCGCGCGGCGGCGCTCGCCCATATCGGGCCAGCGCATCCGCAAAGCACCACGGGCAGCCTGCAACGCCAGCGCGAGCTTTCCCAGATCGGCCGGCACCAGCGCTTCCAATCGCTGCCGCACCGCCGCGGCGAGTCCCGCCGACACGCCGCTCGTCCCGATCGCGATCAGTACCGGCGCACGGTCGACGATCGCGGGCAGCGTGAAGTCGCACAGCGCAGAACGATCGACCGCGTTGACGAGGATGCCGCGCGCCTTCAGCCGCGCGACCGCTGCCAGCGCTTCGTCCTCGTCATCGATCGCGACGATAGCGAGCGACGCAGGAGCATCTTCACCAACGACGTCCGCGCCCGCGCGATCGAGCAGCCGCCGTTTCGCATCCGCCGCCTCGCCTTCGCCCAGCAAAATCACCGGGCGCCCCGCCAGCCGGACGAACAGCGGCAGACTTTGCAGCGGCAATGTCGGCGGCAGCGGCGGCGGCGGCGAAGCGGGTGACGTCACCGCTTGAGCCATTCCGGCACGCGCTCGGCGGCCAGGATCGTCTCCGGGTGGATGCGGTCGGCGACCACCGCGAACCGGTCGCCGTCGACCAGCACTTCGGGGACCAGCGCGCGGCTGTTATAGGTCGACGCCATCGTCGCACCGTACGCGCCGGCGGTACGGAAGATGCCGAGATCGCCCGACTTCACCGCGTCGATGTCGCGCCCCATCGCGAAGGTATCGCCGGTCTCGCAGACCGGGCCGGCGATGTTGGCGGTCATCCGCTCGCCGCTCGGCTCGACCGCGACGAAATCATGATACGCGTCGTACATCGCGACGCGCGCGAGGTCGTTCATCGCCGCATCGACGATCACGTACGGGTTCAGGACGCCGGGCTTCACCCAGATCACCTCGGTCAGCAGCACGCCGGCATTGCCCGCGATCACGCGGCCGGGCTCGAACATCAGCTCGACGTCCCAGTCCGCGGTCGCCCGCGCGACCATCGCGCCATAGTCCGCCGGGCTCGGCAACACATCGTCCGGCTTGTACGGCACGCCAAGCCCGCCGCCGAGATCGACGCGGCTGATCGTGTGCCCCGCAGCGCGCAATTCCGCGACCAGTTCGCCGATCCGCGCATAGGCGGCCTCGAGCGGCGCGAGATCGGCGAGCTGGCTGCCGATGTGGATCGCGACGCCGCGCAAATCGAGACCGTCATGCTGCGACAGCCGGTCGAACATCGCCACCGCCTGGTCGATCGCGACGCCGAACTTGTTCTCCTTGCGCCCGGTCGAGATTTTCGCGTGCGTTCCCGCGTCCACGTCGGGGTTCACGCGCAGCACCGCCGGCGCGCGCTCGCCGCGCGCATGCGCGAGCGCGGCGAGGACCTCGCCTTCCTCCTCGAGCTCGAGATTGAACTGGCCGATCCCCGCGTCGAGCGCCTGCGCCAGTTCGCGCCGCGTCTTGCCGACGCCCGAGAACACGATGTCCGACGCCGGGATCCCCGCTGCCAGCGCGCGCTGCATCTCGCCCGCCGAAACGACATCGGCGCCATAGCCCTCGTCGGCGAGAACGCGCAGCACCGCGACGTTCGGGTTCGCCTTGATCGCATAGGCGAGATGCACGCGCCCCGCGCCCTTCAGCGCATCGCGGAACACCTGCGCGTGGCGGCGGAAGGTGGCGGTCGAATAGACGTAGACGGGTGTGCCGACGGCCTCGGCGATCGCCGGCAGCGCGACGTCCTCGGCGTGCATGACTCCGTCACGATAGGCGAAATGGTCCATGGATCAGGTCTTCAATTGGGCGGCGGCAGGTCGAACTCGTCGCTGCGCCGCGGCTGGGACGTGGTGAGCAGCTCGTCGCTGCGCTGCGGGCGTTGCTGCGTGGTGGGGGTCAGCAACTGCGCGGGGGTCGGTGTCGTCTTCGCCCCGTACGGCGCGATCGGCAGCGTCTTGCCCTCTGCCGGTACCAGCCTGTCCGCCGCGCCGCAGCCCGACAGCGCCAACGCCAGTCCCGCCAATCCTAGAAGCCGTTTCATGCACTATCTCCCCGCGCCGCACGAATCGCAGCGCGCACATTGTCCGGCGCGGTGCCGCCGAAGCTGGTCCGGCTGGCGACCGACGCATCGACCGAGAGCACGCCGTACACGCGTTCGTCGATCCGCGCATCGATTGCCTTGAGGTCCTCGATCGGCAGCGCATCGAGCGCCACCTTGCGCTCCTCCGCCAGCTTCACCGCGCGCCCGGTGACATGGTGCGCCTCGCGGAACGGGAGGCCCGCCTCGCGCACCAGCCAGTCGGCCAGATCGGTCGCGGTCGCAAAGCCGCTCTCTGCCAGCCCGCGCATCCGATCGGTGCGGAACGTCGCGCTCTCGACCATCCCGGTCATCGCCGCGATCGACAGCGCGAGCAGGTCGTGCGCCTCGAACACCGGCGGCTTGTCGTCCTGCATGTCCTTCGAATAGGCGAGCGGCAGGCCCTTCATCGTCACCATCAGCGCGGTCATGCAGCCGAGGATGCGTCCGGCATGCCCGCGGACCAGTTCGGCGGCGTCGGGATTGCGCTTCTGCGGCATGATCGAACTGCCCGTCGACCATTGATCGCTGAGCGCGACGAACCCGAACGGCTGCGACGCCCACAGCACGAACTCCTCGGCGAGGCGTGACAAATGAAGCGAGGTCTGCGACGCGGAGGTCAGATACTCGATCGCGAAATCGCGGTCGCTGACGCCGTCTAGCGAATTGCTCATCGGCCCGTCGAAGCCGAGCGCCTCGGCCGTCATCGCCCGGTCGATCGGAAAGCCGGTGCCCGCCAGCGCAGCCGAGCCCAGCGGCGATCGGTTCATCCTTGCGCGGGCATCGGCGAACCGTCCCACGTCACGCGAAATCATCGCATGATACGCCATCAGGTGATGCCCGAGCGTCACCGGCTGCGCGGATTGCAAATGCGTAAAGCCGGGCATGACGCTAGCCGCATGCTCTTCCGCCCGCGCGAGCAGTGCCGCCTGGAACCCCGCCAGCGCCGCCAGCGCCTGGTCGATCGCATCGCGTACCCAAAGGCGAAAATCGGTCGCGACCTGGTCGTTGCGCGACCGCGCGGTGTGCAGCCGCCCCGCGACCGGACCGATCGCATCGGCGAGCCGCGCCTCGGTCTGCATGTGGATATCCTCGAGGACCAGATCCTCCGCGACGCCGTGCTCGGCATAGTGCGCGGCCACCGTATCGAGCCCGGCCGAGATCGTCGCCGCGTCGTCAGCCGAGACGATGCCCTGTTTGCCGAGCATCGCGACATGCGCCTTCGAGCCGGCAATATCCTGCTGCCAGAGCCGCTTGTCGAAGGGAATGGAGGCGTTTATCTCGCGCATGACCGCTGCCGGCCCCTCGGCGAACCGCCCACCCCACATCGAATTGGAACCGTCCATGTTCTCGAATCCTGTATTCAAAGCGCGGCCGACCCTGTGTTTCGTGGGACTGGGCCTGCTGGTCGCCGGCTGCGATAGGAAATCGCCCGCGCCTGAGCAAGCGAACGTCGTCGCGGCCAATACCGCCTCCGCCGACGAAGTGCCCGCCGGCCCCGCCCCCGACGAGGCGACCGGCCCGTCGGTCAGCGCGCAGAAGCTCGACCGCAGCCACAAGGGCGAGGCCGGACCGGCGGTCGCCTTCACCGCGCCCGACGGCAAGTCGGTGACGCTGGCGACGTTCAAGGGCAAGCCGTTGCTGCTCAACATGTGGGCGACCTGGTGCGCGCCGTGCGTCGCGGAAATGCCGACGCTCGACGCCGCGGCGAAGTCGCTCGCGGGCAAGGTGCAAGTGATTGCGGTCAGCCAGGACATGCAGGGCGCGGAGAAGGTGACGCCGTTCTTCGCCGCCAAGAAGTTCTCGACGCTGAAACCCTATCTCGATCCGAAGCTCGGGCTCAGCCTCGCCTATCAGGCGAACCTGCCGACCACGATCCTGTACGATTCGGCGGGCAAGGAAGTCTGGCGGATGACCGGCGGCTACGAGTGGAACACGCCGGCAGCAGCCAAGCTGATCGGCGAGGCTTCATAGTCCATACAGCGAGGAATTGTGCCGACCCGCCTTGGTGACGAGCCAAAGGTTGATGGCGAGCCGGCACTCCGCCTTAACGACAGATCCGCCCTCAAAGGTGCAAACAACGTCGAAAACCGCCGGAATGCGACGAACGGACCCGCGAACTGCGATCAACGTTCAGGCGGTGGCCGTGCCAACCATGAGGTCGACCGACTGGGCGCATCTACCCGGCGACGCGGACCGTCATGTCAGGAGACGGCCGCCATCCACGCCGCGGTCGACCGCAGGCCATCGTGCCAGTCGATCTTTGGCGTCCAGTGCAAGACGTCGCGGGCGCGGTCGCATTGCAGGATGTTGACCGGAATATCCGCCGCCCTGGCCGCGCGATACGTCACCTCGACCTCGGTTCCCAGAACGTGGGAAATCGACGATACGACATCGTTCAGCGACCGGCCGATCCCCGATCCGATGTTGAACAGGCGCAGATCCGACTGCGTGACGCTGGCGGCGATCAGCGCATCGCAGACATCGTCGACGTGGAGATAGTCCCGGATCACGGAACCGTCGCCCCAGATCTCGACCGGTTGGCCGTCGATCGCGCGCTTGAGGATCGTCGCGACGATCCCCTGCGCCCGGTTGGGCCGCTGGAACGGACCATAGGGATTCGCGACGCGCAGGATCGCATAGTCCAGCCCGTCGATGAGGCGGTACAGGCCCAGCAGCTTTTCCATCGCCAGCTTGCCCAGCCCGTACGCCGAGATCGGATCGGTCGGCGCGGCCTCGGTGATCGGCAGGTGCGCGGGCGGCCCGTAGACGGTGCCGCCCGAAGAGACGAACACCAGTTTGCGCACGCGTGCCTGGGTCGCGGCGGCGATCAGCATCAGATTGCCCGCCAGCGTCCGCTGCAACTCGGTCGACGGGTCGCGGTTCGATGTCGAGGGATCGCTGCCGCCGAGCAGGTGGAACACGATCTCCGCGCCGTCCAGCGCCCGCGCGATCGCGTCCGCATCGTCGAACTCGCCATCGACCCAGTGCTGCGCGAACATCGCGTCGGCCCCGTGCGGGCGACGGCCGAAGCCGGTCACCACGGCCCCCGCGTCGGCAAGCCGGCGGCACAGATTGGTGCCGATGAACCCGCCGGCGCCCAGCACGACGCAGTGACGGCCGGCAATCGAGTCCCGGACGATCGTCATGCGAGCCTGCAATCAAGAAGGATGGCGCGATTGGCGAGGGGGGCCCGACCGGACATCCGCAGGCTTTCGCGCAGGCCGGCCGATCGGCCAGGGCAGCAATCGTTCAACATGCGCGTGCCCCTAGCCTACCCGATCCAAGATCGCCAGCCGGCGCCGATCCAGCACCGCCGGTCCCGCTCCAACGGCGCGAGCCGGCGCGCCGGTACGGAATTGCTTGCGCCGCCCCCCCGCTTTGGTCATGGCGCGCCAGCGTAGATCGCCGACGCGCACCCTCCCATGACGTTCAGGATCCCATTGATGACTGCGTTCCTGCGCAAAATCCGCATCGACGCCGCCGTTGCCATGACGGTGATGCAGCGAGTCTGGGGCGTCGCCGCCGGCCTCGTCATGGTGTTGCTGACCAGCACCCTCTTCTCCAAGGAGATGCAGGGCTATTACTACACGTTCAGCAGCCTGATCGCGTTGCAGGCGTTCTTCGAGCTCGGGTTGAACTTCGTCCTGGCGCAGTTCGTCAGCCACGACATCGTGCTGCTCGACGAGCATAACGATGCGCAGGCCCGCCAGGCCGCGATCGACCGCATCGGCCTGCTCTACGAGTCGGTCCGCCGTTGGTTCGCGGTCACGTCTGTGTTGTTCGCGGTCGCTGTCGGGATCGGCGGCTTCGTGTTCCTGCGCCGCGGCGGGGCCGGGCTGCCACCGAGCGAATGGGCCGGCGCATGGGTGCTGATCGTCGTCGCGGCGGCCATCAACCTCTATTACAGCCCGCAGATCGCGATCGCCGAGGGTACCGGCAAGGTCGCCCGGGTTGCCAAGCTGCGGACGATTCAGTCGGTCGGCGGCTACCTCGCCTGCTGGGCGATCATCGCGATCCACCCGACGCTGTACGCGGTCGCCTGTATCGGCCTGGCGATGGCGCTGACCTCCGGCTGGTGGCTGCGTCGGCACAGCGGCGTGCCGGAGATCGCGCGGCGGGTGGCGCCGCAGGGCGTCGGCTATGGCTGGCGCAAGGACATCCTGCCGTTGCAGTGGCGGATCGGCCTCAGCTGGATGAGCGGCTATCTGCTGTATCAGGTGTTCACCCCGTTCACCTTCGCGCATCGCGGCCCGGCCGAGGCGGCGATGATCGGCCTGTCGATCGCGATGTTCAGCAACATCTCGCTGATCGGCATGAGCTGGTTGTCGGCGACCACGCCGGTGCTCGCCGGACTGGTCGCGCGCGGCGAGCGCGACACGCTGCGACGCCGGTTCAGGACGCTGTTCCTGCAGTCGCTGGCGTTCCAGATCGTCGCCTGCGCGGGGCTGTGCGTCGTCGTCGCGCTGGGCCGCTATCTCGAGATCCACATCATGGAGCGCTTCCTGCCGACCGCTGACCTCGCGATCCTCGCGGTCATCTCGTCGTGCAACGTCGCGATCTTCGCGATGGCCACCTTCATGCGCGTGCACAAGGAGGAGCCGATGCTGTGGAACTCGCTGGTTTGCGGGTTGCTCGTCACCGGCATCACCTATTTCGCCTCGTTCCACGGCGCCACCTATGTCCTGATCGGCTATCTGGCGGTGATCGTTCTGCTGAGCGTGCCATGGACGCTGCTGCTGTTCCGCCGGTATTGGCAGATGCGGTAGCCCCTGGCGCCGCGCAGTGCTCAACACCGAATCCGACGAGAGTGAACCCGATGGCCAAGACGACGCTGGCGCTAGTCATACCCACCTATTGCCGCGCACCGCTGCTCGCCAAGGGCCTCGCGCACATGGCCGAGGCGCTCGTCGCCAACGGTGTCACGCTCTACATCTCGGACGACAGCCCGGACGACGCGACCGAGACGATGCTGCGGGGGTTCGCCGAGCGGATGCCGGACATCCGCTATCGCCGCAACCAGCCGGCGCTCCGCCACGATCTGAACATCGTCCGATCGCTGCTGTGGCCGACCGAGGATTTCGTGTGGATCCTGGGTGACGCGGGCATGGTCGAGCCGGCGGGGCTCGACCGTGTGCTGGCGATGCTCGACGATCAGGACCTGATCTTCGTCAATTCGCATGCGCCCGAAACCGCGGACATCCCCCACATGACGGGCGAGACCGCCCGCATTTTCGTCCGCGATCAATTCTGGCACCAGACCCTCACGGGTGCGACGATATATTCGCGGCGCATGCTCGACTGGGTCCGCGACACGACCCCGAACGGCGAAGGCCTCGTCCGCAACTTCCCGCATCTGTCTCTGATCGTCGACTATATGGCGGCGGCCGAGCCCGATATCGGATGGGTCGGTCGCCACGCGACGCGGTTCAGCCCCAAGGACAGCTATTGGCGCAAGAGCGCACTGTCGGTGTTCGTCGACGATTGGGCGAAGGCGATCCGGCGCCAGCCGTCGGTTATCCGCGCCGAGGAATACCCCGCCGTGCTGCGATCGCACTCGCAGAACACCGGGCTGTTCGCGGTGGGATTGCTGACCGAATTGCGCCGCGCCGGTGCGCTGAACCGCGAGTACGTTCGCGGCCAGCCGGATTTCGCCGATGCGATGCATCTCCCGAAATGGCTGTTGCGCGCCATCATGCTGCTGCCCGTCGGCGTTCTCGAACAGGGCGCGCGCGTCTCGCGGTATCTCCGCAGGCGCTGACCCACGTCAGCGTTGGAGGTCGTCCACCGGATGATCACGATCGGCAAGCACCTCCAACAGCGCTGCACGTTCGTAGATCGCGCCGTGCTTGCCGAGCAAGCCGCGCTTCAGGAAGGGGAAGCCCGCCTCCAGCAACGCCAGCGCGGCGAACAGGCTCGGGTCGTCCGAACGGCTGCCATCGGCATACCACAACGCGCCGACCGACATCGCCTTCGCCGCGACCGTGGCGAAGCGGGTTTCCTGCAGGAACACCGCACCGCGGTAATCGCCGAATGCGAAGCGGGCCGGGAATATCGTCCGCAATGCCTGTGCCTTGCGACGATCGAGCGCCTTGATATGGAACGCGTAGGACTGGATGTGGTTCTGCACGGCGGCCGACGCGGTAAAGCCGGTCAGGTCCCATGCCATCTGCGGCCAGAGCGAATCCGCCGGCACGAACGGCCCGAACACCGAGTCGTTGAGGACCAGCACGTCTGCGCCCGGGCTGTGCGCGACGATCTCGCGTACCGCCAGCGCATAGGCGGAAAAGTCGAACCCCGGCAGCGCCTTCCAGTACAGCGCATCCGCCATCAAGCGCAGTTCGGCCGGTACGTCGCCGACGGTCGCCGCGGCGCAGATCACCGCGACCTTCGCGGTCCCCTCGCGCAGGCGGGCGAGCGTGAAACGATGCGCGTCGGTCAGCGCGCCATCGGGCAGGTACACGAAATACACGATCCAGCGCGGCGCCACCGCGAACGGCATGATCGCGAGGCTCGCGGGGGCTTTCACGATCCCCTTCACCGCGATCAGCCGGCGCAACCGCATCGCCATGTCGGGTTTGGAGGCTGCGAATGTCCAGTCGCGTTCCAGCGCGTCGATCCCGATCGCGGTTTTCGTCTTGATGCTCACCGTCTTCATCCCGCCGCACTTGACGTCCGGCGGGGCGGACGATCTGGACAGCGCCGCGCACGATGGCTAGGCGCCGCAACGACACCCGCCATGTGCAATGGCACAGGCCACCGGGCGTACGGACGAACGATTGCTCTCGCAAGCGTCTCGCGGTCCATCGGTCGAGAACGTCGGGGCATCGCAGCCGCACCGCACGAACTGGATCATAGCGGTTGAACTGCGGTGGCAAGCATCCGCAACAGAGGCAGTAGATGAACCTTCTCGTCACGATCACGTACAACGCGATGGCGCACGCGATCCTCGATCCGTTCTTCGCGTGCATCGCCGCGCAGACCGATCCGGATTTCGAGATCCTGGTGATCGACAACGCGTCGACCGATGGCACCGTGGCCTATCTGCGGACGCTGGACCTGCCCAATCTACACATCGTCGCGAACGCCGAGAATATCGGCTTCGGACGTGCCTGCAATCAGGGCGTCGACTTCGCCCGCGAGCGCGGTGCGACGCACGTCACGTTCATCAACAACGATACCGAATTCGATCCCGGCCTGATCGGCAACATGGTCGCATCGCTCGACGCGTCCGACGCCATCGGGCTCTCGCCGCTCATCACCTATTACGACGAGCCCGACCGGATCTGGTTCATCACCGGATCCTATCGCTGGCGGCGCGGCATGATTCCCTATCACGACCAGATCGGCCACCGGGTCGTCGACGCGCCCGGCCCTCGCCTGCGGGAAACCGATTTTGCGCCGGGCTGTTGCCTGATCTTCCGCATGGAGGCGTTCGACGCGGTTCGCGGCTTCGACGATCGGTTCTTCGTCTATTGGGAAGATGCCGATTTCTGCCTCGACCTGAAGGAACATGGCCTCCGGGTGGTGGTCGATACCGATCTGGTCTGCCTCCACAAGGTCAGCATTTCGACGGGCGGCGCGTTCAGCGACTTCTCGATCTTCCAGTTCAACCGCGGGCACATGGTGTTCGTCCGCAAGCATTTCGGGCTCGGTGCGGCCGCGTTCGTCGTACCGGTCGTGTTCGCCAAGACGGTGCTGAACGTGCTGCGGGGACGCATGAAACCGCGACAGTTCCCGATCTGGTTCAGAGGCATACGATCCGGGCTTGCGCGCTAAGCCGGCGAAGGGCCCTGCAGAATACCAATACGCACGTCCGCGAAACCCGGCAGTGGAAGGAATGGTGCATTGCGACACACCCATTATGACGGTAACTCGTCATCATGAGCATCGCACAATCCCCCGTCCAGTTGATCCGCCCGAAGCGCCACGGCGATGCGCGCGGCTGGTTCACCGAAGTGTATAGCGAAGCCACTTTCGCAAAGCTCGGCATCGACTGCCGCTTCGTCCAGGACAATCATTCGCTCTCCGTGCCGAAGTTCACGCTGCGCGGCCTGCATTTCCAGACGCCGCCGCACGGCCAGGACAAGCTCGTCCGCTGCATCCGCGGCGCGATCTTCGATGTCGCGGTCGACGTCCGCAAGGATTCGCCGACGTACGGCCAGTGGGTCGGCGCAGAACTGTCCGCCGAGAACGGCCATCAGCTGTTCGTGCCGATCGGTTTCGCGCATGCCTTCCTGACGCTCGAGGACGATTGCGAGGTCAGCTACAAATGCTCCGATCTCTACGCGCCGACCTGCGACGGCGGCGTTCGCTGGAACGACCCTGAAATCGGCGCAGGCGGGATCGACTGGCCGATGCCGTCGGGTGTCACGCCGGAACTGTCCGCGAAGGACGCCGTCCTTCCCCTGCTCGCCGATTTCGACAGCCCCTTTCCCTATGACGGCCGCCCCCTGGCGCCGCTCGCCTGAAGGATAGACCCATGCGTATTTTCGTCACCGGCGGGGCCGGCTTCATCGGTTCGGCTCTCGTCCGTCACCTGATCGAGAACACCGAGCACGAGGTGCTCAACTTCGACAAGCTGACCTATGCGGGCACGCTGTCGACGGTCGAGCGCGTCGCCAGTTCGAACCGCTACCGCTTCGTCCAGGGCGACATCTGCGACGCGGAGGCCGTCAAGGCTGCGATCGCCGAGTTCAAGCCAGAGATCATCACGCATCTCGCCGCCGAAAGCCATGTCGACCGCTCGATCGACGGCCCCGGCGCGTTCGTCCAGACCAACGTGGTCGGCACCTTCACGATGCTCAGCGAAGCGCGCGCCTATTGGCTCGGGCTCGACGACGAGGCCAAGGCGGCGTTCCGCTTCCATCACATCTCGACCGACGAGGTCTATGGCTCGCTCGGTGATACCGGGCTGTTCACCGAAGAGACCCCGTACGATCCGCGCTCGCCCTATTCGGCGTCGAAGGCCGGCTCGGACCATCTCGTCAGCGCATGGGGGCACACGTTCGGGCTGCCGGTGCTAATCACCAACTGCTCGAACAATTACGGGCCGTATCATTTCCCCGAAAAGCTCGTGCCGCTGATGATCGTCAAGGCGCTCGCGGGCGCCGACCTGCCGGTCTACGGCAAGGGCGACCAGGTCCGCGACTGGCTGTTCGTCGAGGATCACGTCCGCGCGCTGCATGCAGTGTTCGAAAAGGGCGAGCCCGGCCGGACCTACAATGTCGGCGGCAACAACGAGAAGCAGAACCTCGAGGTCGTGAAGACCGTCTGCACGATCCTCGATCGGCTGCGCCCGCGCGCCGATGGCCAGTCCTACGCAACGCAGATCGCCTATGTTGCCGACCGTCCCGGCCACGACAAGCGCTATGCGATCGACGCGACCCGGATCAAGAACGAGCTCGGCTGGGAGCCGGCCGAAACGTTCGAAACCGGCATCGAGAAGACCGTCGCCTGGTATCTCGACAACCAGAGCTGGTGGGAGGCGATCGTCGCCGAGCACAAGGCCGACCAGCGCCGCGGGCTTTCGGTATGAAGCAAGTCCTCGTCACCGGCGGGAACGGTCAGCTCGGCACCGAACTGAAGCGCTTCGCCTGGCCCGAAGGCTGGGCGGTGACCGCGATCGACATCGACGAGCTCGACCTGCGCGATACCGCCGCGATCGCCGCGAAGGTCGCCGAGGGCCATGACGGCCAGCCTTGGGCGGCGGTGATCTCCGCTGGCGCCTACACCGCGGTCGACAAGGCCGAGAGCGACATCGTCACCGCTTGGGCGGTCAACGCGATGGCACCCGCGGCGTTTGCCGAAGCGTGCGCCAAGGCCGACATCCCGATCGTCCAGGTCTCGACCGACTATGTCTTCGACGGCGCCCGCGATGGCGCGTGGGAAGTGACCGATCCGGTCGCTCCGCTCGGCGTCTACGGCGCATCGAAGCTTGGCGGCGAGCTTGCGGTACGGACCTCGGGTGCGCGCCACGCGATCGTCCGCACCGCCTGGGTGGTCAGCGCGCACGGCAACAACTTCATCAAGACGATGCTCCGCGTCGGCGCCACCAACCCGACCTTGCGCGTGGTCGACGACCAGCATGGCAGCCCGACCTCGGCGACCGACCTCGCGGCGGCACTCGCGACGATCGCGATGCGTCTGGTCGAGGATCCGGCGGCGCCCACCGGCACCTATCATTTCAGCAACGCCGGTGCGGTCACCTGGGCCGGTTTCGCGCGCGAGATCTTCGCACAGAGCGCGGCCCGCGGCGGCACCAGCGCCGAGGTGGAGGGCATCGCGACCAGCGAATACCCGACGCCCGCGACTCGCCCGGCGAATTCGTTGCTGAGCCATGACGCGATCGTGCGCGATTACGACATCCATCCGCCGGCGTGGCAGACCGCGCTCGGCAATATCCTCGACGAACTGCTCGGGGCCCCCAAGAAGGACACTTCCCAATGAAGGGCATCATTCTCGCCGGCGGTTCCGGCACGCGGCTCCATCCCGCAACGCTGGCGGTCAACAAGCAGTTGCTGCCGATCTACGACAAGCCGATGATCTATTATCCGCTGTCGGTGCTGATGCTCGCCGGCATCCGCGAGATCCTGATCATCTCGAGCCCCGAATATATCGGCAACTACAAGAACCTGTTCGGTGACGGGTCGGCGTTCGGCCTGACCATGGCCTATGCCGAACAGCCCAAGCCCGAGGGTCTCGCGCAGGCGTTCACGATCGGCGCGGACTTCATCGGCGACGACAATGTCGCGCTGGTGCTTGGCGACAACATCTTCTTCGGCGCGCACCTGACCGAACTGCTTGCCAGCGCGGTCGCCCGCACGCATGGCGCGACGGTGTTCTCGTACCGCGTCGAGGATCCCGAGCGCTACGGCGTGGTCGAGTTCGGCGAAGGCGGCAAGGCCGTCAGCCTCGAGGAAAAGCCGACGAACCCCAAGTCGCATCACGCGGTCACCGGCCTGTATTTCTACGACAACCGCGTCGTCGCATTGGCGCGCGACCTGAAGCCCAGCCACCGCGGCGAACTCGAGATCACCGATCTCAACCGCCTCTATATGGAAGCGGGCGACCTGTTCGTCGAACAGATGGGCCGCGGCTATGCCTGGCTCGACACCGGCACGCACGATTCGCTGCTCGAAGCGGGTGAGTTCGTCCGGACGATCCAGCATCGCCAGGGCATCCAGGTCGCCTGTCTCGAGGAAATCGCCTACGAGAAGGGCTTCATCACGCGCGAACAGGCCGAGCAGCGTGGCAACATGTTCAGCAAGACGGCCTATGGTCGCGCCATCCTGAACAGCATCCGGGACTGAGGTCTTTCGATCGCGGCGACCGGCTCGCTCGCCCAAAGGCGGGCGGCTCAGTCGCCGGAGATACGGAAGCTCATGTCGTTGCCCAGCCGTACGCCGACCCTGCCCTCGGCAGCACGCGCACGGTTGTAGGCTTCGTTCTTGCTGAGAATCCGATCCTGGCCGTTGAGAGACGCGGCCGGTGGTGCCGCGCGATCGTCGGGCGATACCGCTTCGGTCTGCGGCGTCATCGACGCGGCATCCTCCGCCTTGCGGGCGGCTTGCGGATTGACCGCCTCGGTCTGCGCGATCGCCAGCCCGGACCAGCACAGCCCTGCCCAAGCGAGTCCCAGAATGACAGATACGCGCATCGAACTCTCCTGCTG
This sequence comes from Sphingomonas faeni, assembly GCF_040407565.1. Classification (GTDB taxonomy): domain Bacteria; phylum Pseudomonadota; class Alphaproteobacteria; order Sphingomonadales; family Sphingomonadaceae; genus Sphingomonas; species Sphingomonas faeni_F. The sequence goes on along the minus strand of NZ_JAPZPR010000014.1, from coordinate 48,739 downwards.
GCACCACCATGATGGGGGCCATGGCCGGAGCCGTATTCGGGCGCCGACGCGCATCCGTTAGTCCAACGCGGCGTTGAGGACAATCGCACGCCCCACCGGCACCATCAGCCGCACGCCCCGCCGCGAACTAGGCCCTTTTCGGCACGAACCGACCACTTCGACGCCATTTCGTCATCGTCGCATCTGGCTGGCAACGCCGTTCGCGGCTAAGACGCGGGCAAATTCAGCATTTCGATCGATCGTTCGCCGCGGCGGATCGGTCAAACCACGAATGGAGATACATGTGAGTAAAACCGCCATCGTCACCGGCATCAGCGGCCAGGACGGCGCGTACCTCGCGGAGAACCTGCTCGCGCGCGGCTACAAGGTCTACGGCACGTACCGCCGGACCAGCTCGGTCAATTTCTGGCGGATCGACGAACTGGGGATCACCGATCACCCCAACCTCAAGCTCGTCGAATATGACCTGACCGATCTCGGGTCGGCGATCCGCCTGATCGAATCGTCCGAAGCGACCGAGATCTACAATCTCGCGGCGCAGAGCTTCGTCGGCGTCTCGTTCGACCAGCCGATCACCACCGGCCACATCACCGGTCTGGGCGCGGCCTATCTGCTCGAAGCGATCCGCACCGTGAACCGCGGCATCCGCTTCTACCAGGCATCGACGTCGGAGATGTTCGGCAAGGTCCAGGCGATTCCGCAGGTCGAGGACACGCCCTTCTACCCGCGCAGCCCCTACGGCGTCGCCAAGCTGTACGCGCACTGGCTGACGGTCAATTACCGCGAGAGCTTCGACATCTTCGGCACGAGCGGCATCCTGTTCAATCACGAATCGCCGCTGCGTGGCCGTGAGTTCGTGACCCGCAAGATCACCGACACGGTCGCCAAGATCTCGATGGGCAAAGCCGAGCTGCTCGAACTCGGCAATCTCGATGCCAAGCGCGACTGGGGCTTCGCGCGCGATTACGTCGAGGGCATGCGCCGCATGCTGCAGCACGACATCCCCGACACCTTCGTGCTGGCGACCAACCGCATGGAGACGGTCCGCACCTTCGTCGAGCTCGCCTTCCGCCAGATCGACATCGAACTGGACTGGTCCGGGTCCGAGGACCAGGAGACCGGGACCGACCGCAAGACCGGCAAGCTGCTGGTGCGTGTCAATCCCGACTTCTACCGCCCGGCCGAAGTCGAGCTCCTGATCGGCGATCCGGCCAAGGCTCGTCGCGATCTCGGCTGGGAGCCCACCGTCCAGCTTGAGGAACTCGCCGCGCTGATGGTCGAGGCCGATATCCGGCGCAACACGGCCGGCTGGTCGTTCTGATGCGCGTTGCGGTGACGGGGGCGAGCGGTTTCACCGGTCGCTTCGTCGAAGAGGCGTTGGCGTCGCGGGGGGTGGAATGCCTCTCGCTCGACGTCGATCTCTGCGATCCCGCGGCGGTCGAGCAGGCGGTGGGCGATGCCCAGTTCGACCGGCTGATCCATCTCGCCGCGCGCGCCTTCGTCAACGCGACCGACTGGCAATCCTTCTATCAGGTCAACCAGATCGGCACGTACGCGCTGCTCGACGCGGTCGCGCGCCTCAAACCGGGAACCCGGTGCGTGCTGGCGAGTAGTGCGCAGGTCTACGGGCCGGGAGCGGAAGGACTGATCGCGGAGGACGCGCCCACCCACCCCTCCAACCACTACGCGATCAGCAAGCTCGCGATGGAACAGGGTGCCCGGCTATGGCGGAACGCGCTCGAGATCGTCGTGGCGCGGCCGTTCAACTATACCGGCGTCGGCCAGGGCATCGAATATCTGATCCCCAAGATCGTCGATCATTTTAAGCGCCGGGCGCCGGTCATCGAACTCGGCAACCTGTGGGTGAAGCGCGACTTCGGCGATGTCCGCTCGGTCGCGGACGCCTATGCCGGGCTCGCACTGACCGAGACACCGCCGGCGCTGGTCAATCTGGCGACGGGCACGGTCCGTTCGATCGACGAGATCATCGCCGTCCTGACCGAACTCAGCGGCCACCGGATCGACGTGGCGGTCAACCCTGCCTTCGTCCGCGCCAACGACGTACCCGTCCTCGGCGGCGACATCGAACGCTTGCGGTCGGCCCTCCCCGACTGGCATCCTCGCGACCTCCGCGAGACGCTCGCCTGGATGTATGCTGATACCCGCGGCGCAGACGGCACCGTCTAGATTTTCGAAGCCGGCAGCCTTTCCGGCGCGCGCGACTCCCGAGTGGGGAACGCGCATCGATCGCTGCCATATCCAGTTCAGAGCATGCTGCGGGGACCGATGACCACCAAATCCAGAATAGAGCATGTCGACGGCCTGCGTGGTCTCGCCGCAATGCTCGTGGTGGTAGGGCATTGGTGCGAGCTGATCTCCCGCCAGGCGGTCCCGACCTCGCTTTCGCTTGGCCTCAAAGCCACGTTCCTCGATTATTTCAGCACCGGCCGCGTCGGCGTCGTGGCGTTCTTCTGTGTCAGCGGGTTCGTCATTCCGTTCAGCTTCAAGGGCGAAACCCCGCGAGCCCGGTTTGTCACCAGTCGCTTTTTCCGGCTGTACCCCGCCTATTGGCTTGCTTTGGCGGGTGCGGCGATCCTGCTGCCGCTGGTCGGACCAAGCTACTCCGCGTGGAATATTCTCGCCAATGCTACGCTGCTGCCGAAATTTCTCGGCCAGCCCTACATTCTGGGTGTGTGCTGGACGCTGACGATCGAGCTGATCTTCTACGGCATCTGCTTCCTCGCGTTTTCTGCCAATGTGCTGCACTCGGCCCGGTTCAATTTCGCCGCGGTAACGACGTTTATCCTGATCGGGCTTGCCATGGCGTTCTACCGGTCCACGCATCCGGGTACGGGGATGCCGGCCGGGACCATGACGTTCCTCGCGGTCATGCATTTCGGCACGCTGACGCGGCTGGCGACGTTGGAGCGTAGTCGGGAGGCAGGCATCCTGACGCCGATCGCGCTCGGCATTCTCGTCGTCGGCGTGGTCGCGGCGGATACGATCGGTTATCGCCACAACAGCGACAGCGAGCTCGGCTGGATCGCCATGAGCACGGGGTATCTGGCCGGCGTCGCGCTGTTCCTGCTGTGCATCTACCGCCAGTGGTTCGGCGGACGCATCATGGTGTTTCTGGGGGCGATCAGCTACGCCGTCTACCTGTTCCATCCGATCGTCCATGAGCTCTGCAGGCATTTCTGGACGAGTTTTTCGGACTGGCGTTCGGCCACTCTCGTCCTGACACCGATCTACTTTGCGACGAGCCTCGTCGTCGCCACGCTCGTCTATCGGTTCGTCGAGCTGCCCGGGATCGAGCTCGGCAAGAAATTCTCCGCGATCAAATGGTCGAGGAAGATTCGCCGAAGCTGATCCGGATGGGTTAGCCGGTCACCATCGTGGCCGAGGCGATCCGTCGGGGCGCGAGGAAGTCAAGGCGTCAGGGCCGTCAACGCCGCCTGATCGCCATCCTGCGTCGCCAGGACCGTGAGCATCTGCACGGCGGTATCACGCCAGACGAACTGCTGGGCGCGACGGCCGGCACGCTCCGCCAGGTCCGCGCGCAATCCAGCATCGGTCACGATCCGCCGCAAGGCGTCTTCCCAAGCTGCCTGATTGTGCGGATCGGCGTAGATCGCGGCGTCGCCACAGACTTCGGGAACAGCGCCTCCGGTGGTGGCGATCACCGGGCAGCCGGTGGTCATCGCCTCCAACGGGGTGAATCCAAAGCCCTCGGACAGCGAGGGGCACGCAAACGCCAGCGCGTTGCCGTACAGGGCCTTCAGCTCGCCATCGCTGACCCGGCCGATATAGCGGACGTTATCCGCCTCACGCAGGCCCGCATCGTGGAATACGCGCTCATTGCTGCCGCCGGCCACCACCAGATCGACGCCGGGCAGGTTCGCCGCGATGAACGCGTCGATCAACGTCGGCAGGTTTTTATGACGCGCGAGCGAGCCGATCGCGAGCACGTAGGGACGCGACCGGAGTCCGCATCGCTCCAACACGCTGTCGTCGGCCACGAGATCGTTCAGATGATCGACGCCAAGCTTCAGCACGTGCGCCTTTCCCTTCGGCACGATGCCGAAGCGCTCCAGCTGACCCTTCGAAAATTCCGAGATGGTGAAGACCGCTGCGGCGCGACGCGCCACGACCGTCAGCACGACGCGGTACCAGGTTCGAAACGCCCAGGAGTAGGATTCGGGGTGCAGCACGAACTGCGCGTCGCAGATCACCACCGCCTGCCGCATGCGAGTCATCGGCGCGATGTTGCAGAAATTCAGCAGCCACGCCTTCGGCGCGACCTTGGGAAGCTCGATCTGCTCCCAGGCGTGCCCGTCCAGCCGCCCGACCGGCATGATGCTGGGAACCGGCGGTCCAAAGCTCGCCACCTTCTCGTGCTGGTCGCCCGTTGCCGACGGCACGACGATATCGACGTCGTCGCCGAGGCCCCTGGTCGCCACGACGGCACGGATCGCGCGCGTCAGTTCGATCGCCAGGCGTTCGACACCCGTCACCGGCCGGACGAGGAACCGTCCGTTCAGAACCAATTTCAACGGCATTTTCTAGGCTTTCCGAAATGGCGCCGGCAGGGCGAGACGCTGCTCGCGGACGCGGGCATAGCCAAGCGCGACCATGAACCAGGGCGGCAGATACGCGTATTCCGATACCGTGAGCATCTCCATGAAGAAGATCGCGAGCAACGTGGCGATGATCGCCTCGCGGTCTGGCGCGCGCTTGATCAGGACGCACGGCGCCAGCATCAGCATCGAATAGAGCAGGAACCCGACGATGCCGATGTTCGCCAGCAGGTTGGACAGCATGTCGGTCGAGCGCACCGTTCCGAACCCGAGCCCGAAGAATGCCCGAATGAAGTTACCGTCGAAGATCACGCCGGCATGGTTCGTGAACGACGACCATCGTTCGTTGCCGGAGACCGAATCGAGCTTCTGGAACAGCAGCTTGTCGACTGCTTCCTGGATCGGTGCAGCGGTAAAATACAGCAACAGGAAAACGACTAGGGCGGCACCGATATAGAGAATGAACTCCTGGCGTTGCCGGACTTCGATGTAGCCGATGCCGACCGCCAGCCCGAGAATCGCCGTCGACGAGGTCGAGAGGACGAGCGTGAGCGTCAGGATCGCGAACAGCACCCACCAGCGCCGTGCGAAGGCGTAGACCGCGAACGGCGTGACGGTGAGCGCGTACATCGACGGCTCGCCGACTAGGCTCTTGAGGCGCATGAACCCCGATCCGAAGATGTTGGACGGCTGCACCATGCTGCCCGTGGCGAAGTCGCCCTCGCCGGCGCCACCGGACGCATCCTTGAGGTCGCCGAAATTACGGTTCGACAGGAAATCGACGTTCTTGTGCAGGATGGCGTAGAAGATGAACTCGTACATGCCGTACGCCGCGAGCAGCAGAATGCCGTAATAGGCGTATTTCAGGAACGCTTCCTGATAATAGGTATAGATCATGTACGTGAACAACAGCGCCACGAACAGGTAGAGACCCTGCGTGATATGCGACTGTCGCAGGTTTCCGTAGATCGAAATATCGCGGATAACCTGGAGCCGGCTGAGATCGGGTTCATCGATCATCAACGCCGACAGGCTGAACGTCATGTAGATCGCGTACAGCAACAGGAAACCCGCGGTGAAGGCGAGGATCCGTGCATAGCGGCGATCGGCACCGAACAGGAACACCAGCGACCCCAGCACCAGCAGGAACGCCGGGGTCGACCCCTGGATCGGGGTCAGCAATATGCTCTGGATCGGCGCAACGAGCAGCAGAAGGCGGAAATAATATTTCCGGATCAGGCCATCGGAAACCTGGCCATAGATCGAAGCCGGCTTGGGCCGGGGACGCGCCATGGTCGCGGAACCGGCGAAACTCGATGCCATATCAGGCCCCCTCGTTGGCCGTTCCGACGCGACGCAGGACTAGCCGATCGATAGCGATGTGACGCGGCGTCGCCGCGGCCTGGATATCGCCCGCGATGCGCAACACGGGATAGGCACAGGGAACCGCGCCACTGGTCGCAAAGCGCTTCGGGTTGCGCGCATCCTGGACCAGCGGGGTCGCGTCCTCGGCGCAGACCAGCGTGAAGTTCAAGGCCGACAGGTCGCCGACGTTCTCGGCACTGGTGCCGACGTCGAGCGCGTAGCGGCCGGGCGTGGCCGAGGTACGCTGTTCGGCGAACACGGGAACGCCGCGACCGTTCCACTCGATATCCAGCGATCCGCGGCCATGCTCGACATACGCGCTGGCGTTGTAGCCCTGACCGCTCTTCATCTGCCATTCGTACGGCACCGTATCGGTGCCGCTCTGGAAATTCGTGGCCGCTTGAACGAACGACACGTCGTTCAGCGGCGAGGTAATGCCAGGCCGCCGGCTTTTCCACAGCTCGAATGCCAAGGCCGGCAAATCCGCCCTGTCCAGCGCGTCGACATTCGGAATGAGGACGCCGCTATCCAGCCGCAAACCGCGTTGCTGCATTGCCATCATCACTTCGTAACGCGCCTGAAACTGCGCGGGCGTCTTCAATGCACCGGTCGACTGGAGGTAAAGCCCCCCCCAATTGACCTTGCTCGACAACCGCCGAACGAAATCTTTGCGCAACGAAGGATCGGTTTCCACCGTTGCGAGGACCGGTATGATCTGGTCCATCAGCTGACGACGACGCAGCAGCGCGTCGCTGACGTCGAGGATGTCTGCGACGTTCGCCCGCGTCGCCGAGACGTACAACCTGTTCTGCAGGGCGGGCGTATCGCGCCAGCCGAGCCTGGTCACCGCATCGATCCACGGCGCGATCCGGCTCGCACCGGCCGTCTGGACGTCACGGATCATCGCGACGTTGACGATACGCTGATCGACCGGTTTCGCGGCGATCGCGGCGTCGACCGTTCCCTGCGGCAACCCGCGGATCCCCCGCATGGTCTGAGGGTCCTTGTTCGTCAACAGCGCGCTCGCCCGCATGGCGGATACCGTATTCACCGCCGACGATGCGACCGCGAGATACCCTTCGACGGGCAGCAGAACCGCCGCGGTCAGCGCTACCGCGATGCCGCGACGGAGTTTGCTCTGTTCAGTCATCGCGCGCGGCGTAGTCGTAGCTATAGCCATATTCGCCATAGCCGTAGCCGAACTTGCCGGGATCGAACTTCAGCAGGACCGCACCGACGATCGTGCCGCCGCCTTGGGCGAGACGCGACAGCGACGTCTGGATGATCCGCGACGAATTGCGGCCCGATTCGACGACATACACCGTCGCCTCGACCTGGCTCGACAGGATCACCGCGTCGGCGAGCCCGAGGACCGGTGCCGAATCGAGCAGGATGATGTCGTAGGACGCCTGAAGATCGGCCAGCAGGGACGGAACCTGCGGGCTGTTCATCAACTCGGTCGGGTTCGGCGGGATGTCACCGGCGACGAGAATGTCGAGATTCTCGTTGTCCGACCGGCGAATCCCGTTTGCTAGCGCGATCTGCCCAGCGAGCACGTTGCTGAAGCCCTGCTTGTTCGCCACGCCGAACAGGCGGTGGACGTTGGGACGGCGCAGATCGACGTCGATCACCAAGACACGCTTGCCGAGCCGCGCGAAGCTGAGGCCCAGCGCATGGCAGGCGGTCGACTTGCCCTCGCCCTGCTGCGTGCTGGTGAACATGATCGTCCGCGGAATGCCGTTCTGCGACAGCAGCGACAGGCTGGTCCGCACCGAGCTGTACGCATCGCTCTGGAACGACTTCGCATCGGCGAGATCCTGCGCCGGGTTTTCCGACGACGGCACGACGCCGAGGATCGGCAACCCGCTGGCCGCGCGCAGTTCGTCCGGGGTGCGGACCGAGTTGAACAGCTGCTCGCGAAGGAACACGAAGAGCGCAGAGAGGAGCATCGCGAGGATGATCGCCAGGGCGACGTTCAGCGGCAGCTTCGGCCACGACGGACGATCCGGGATATTGGCGCGGTCGACCATCGACAGGTTGTTGGTCTGGACACCGGATTCGGCGTTCAACGCGTTGTAGCGACGCAGCAACGCCTCGTATTGCTGACGATTGGTGTCGGCCTCACGGCGCAGGATCGAGAGTTCGATACCCTGGTTCTGCTCGGACAGCGTCCCGCTCTTGAGCGCGTCGATCTCGCCGGACAATTGCCGTTCACGCGCGATCGCGACGTCATACTGGTTCTTTATCCCCGCTCGGATGTTGCGCGCGATCGTGTTGATCTGTCGATCGAGTTCGCGGATCTGCGCGGTCGCGCCTGCGACCGTCGGGAAGTCCTCGCGACGCGTGGCAAGCTGTTGCTGCTGAAGACCCTGCGCCTCGGCACGCTTCTCGAGCAGCGACTGGACCGCCTGGTTGGCCAGCACGTCAGGCGTGCTGAGCGGTGGCAGCGAGGAAACCTTGCTCCACTTCTGCTCGGCAGCAATCCGGTCGGCGATGGCCGTCGAATACGCTGTGTTCAGCTGAACCAGCTGCGCGGTGATCAGCGATTGCGGACGCGTGCTGTCCGTCGAGCCGCCCGAACCCGCGGCGTTGCCGGCGTCGACGATCCGCGTGCGACGGGCGTAATCGACCACCGCCTTTTCGGACTTCTCAAGCCGCGCCTGCGCTTCGCCGAGCTGGCCGCGCAGGAAGTCCAGCGCGTAGACCGAGCTGCCGGCCTTCCGCGCCAGGTTGCTGCGGATATAGGCATCGGCATAGGCATTGACGATCCGGGCCGACAGGCGCGGATCGGGGCTCGTGAAATAGATGACGGCGATGCGGGTATCGCCCGTGAACTTCACCGTCATGTTGTCGCGCAGCGTCTTGATCACGCGATCGTTGTGCGCGTCGCGTGGCGACATGCCGGTCGGCAGCTTGGCGGGATCCTCGCCGGCGTCCATCGCCTGCAGGAAGCTTTCGCCGCGATACAGGCCTTCGCCCTCGGCGACCGCCTCGGCGACGCCGCGGCTGCGGATGATGTCGAGCTGGGTCTGGAGGAAGCGATCGGTATCGGCCTTGCCGCCCGGGCTCTCGCGATCGGCCTCGGTGCCGAGGACCTTCTCGGCCTCCTGGCGTACTTCGATCGAGGCGGTCGCCTGGTACAGCCGGGTGGTCAGCAGCGCGACCGCGACGGCCAGCAGGATGCAGACCGTGAAGATGCCGGCGATCCAGTAGCGCGACCGATAGGCCGCCGCCCAGATCTCACGCAGCGTGTTCGCGGTCTCGTGAGTCTCGACCGGTGCACCGGGCACGACGAGCTCGGACGAACCCGACCCGGTCGTGCCGTTAAACGGAAACTGCATTCGCTCGTGCGCCTCGTTCATTGGTTCAGTGCGATGAATAGACCGGCAAGACCCGGCAGCGCGGCCAGGCCGACTCGGAAGAGCGACGAAGCCTGCGAATACCCGACGACGATGATGTCGGACTGCTGGATTTCCGGATCAGGCGAGCGTGCCGCACGAATGTCGCGCAGGTCGAAGCGGGCGACGTACCGCTTGCCGTCGATCTGCCGCATGATGAGGATCTCGTCGAGCTTGGCGAGATCGGACACGCCCTCGCCGAGTGCCACCGCCTGCAGCAGCGTCAGATGCGCGCCGGGAATCTGGTACACGCCGGGCTTCTTGACCTCGCCGTCGATCGTGACGGTGAAATTGGCAGCACGCGCCAGCGACACGGCGACGCTCGCATTGCGCAGATAGCGCGCGTTGAGCAGCGTGGTGATCTGACGCGCGACCTCGCTCGTCGATCGGCCGGCAACGGGCAGTTCGCCCAGCAACGGATAGGAAATCTTCCCGCTGAGCGAGACCGGCAGTTCCTCGACCGTCAGATCGGGCTCGCGGAACACCTTGATCGAGATCGTGTCGAGCGGCCCAAGCCGATAATCGCTGGGGGCCGGCGGCGTGATGATGCCACCGACGGCCGCGGGCGGCAGCTCGCCGCCCATCGGGATGCCGGAGCCGCCCGCGCAACCCGCGACGGCGGCGACCAGCGCCAACGACGGTATGAATGTCAGGCGCAAACCCACAACCTTTATGAAATCAGGACACGGGCCGATCACACGACCCGCCGCTCCGTAGCAGTATGGCCCGCGGTTCATCAAGTCGGTTTAGGATGCGTCGTCCCGGATCGTGGGTATCGGCGCACGGGCTACCGCTGCACCGCGATAGATCGCAGCCAGCGCGAGTGCGAACAGCCCCCAGGCGGCCGGACGGCGCAGCGGGTAATCGACCGCGCTGTGAAACGCGAACAGCGCGACGACGGCAAAGCCGAACAGCATCTCGATCCGGCGAGGATCCTTGCGCGACAGCCCGCGGAACGCACGCACGGGTCCCGGCAGCGACACCACGAGCGCGGCCAGCAGCAGCACGCCGGGAACGCCGAACTCGATCACGAGCTGCAGATATTCGTTATGTGCGCTGTTGACGAAGGTCGGCTTGACCCAGGCGAGCTGCTCGTTCGCGGCGAACAGCGTCGTGAACGAGCCGACGCCGCTGCCGAGCAGGCCGTAGCGCTGCGCCAGCGGCCAGGACCAGGATGCGATCTGCCAGCGGAGATCGCCGTCGACGTCCTCGATTCGGCCGGACACCAGTTCGAACGCGGAGGTGGACAGGATCGCGACCACGAACAGCACGGCACCCGCGACGGCGGCAAGCTTCCACTTCAGCGCGACGCCCCGCGCGAGATCGGCGAACACCGCGGCGGCGGCCAGCACGCCGAGGGCAAGCCCCGCCCGGCTGTTGGTCGTCACGATGCACACCATGGCGAACACGATATAGCCGATATTGACCAGCCGGCGCTGGTCGCGGGCGAACATCTGACGACTGACGACGAAGCCGAACAGCACGATCGAGCAGGCGATCGCGAGCGCCATGTGATTCTTGTTGGCGTAGAATCCGAGCATCGTCGCGCCGGTGTTGGCGGGATGGAATTTGGGGAACGTGCCGTCGCTGACGACCTGCGACACGCCGAGCACGACGCCGAGCAGCGTCAGGCCGAGCGCAATGTGCAGCATGCGGCGGAACTGCGCGTCGTTCAGACGGAGCAGGAACCCCATGAACGCGACGAACCCGGTCGCGAGGATCGCGCACAGCGCAGTGCTGACCGGCTCCATGCTGAGCGGCTGCCAGGTGTCTGCGCGACCGGCCAGCCCCAGCGTCTCGATACGCAGCGCCTGGCCCGGCAAGGCCTGCCAGATCGAGGGCGGCAGCGGTATCATCTGCAGCAAGGGCAATATGGCGATCCCGACAAGCGCGATCCGCGCGATCGGCGACAGCGTGCCGAGCACCGCGAAGCCATCGCGCCAGGCGAGCAGCAGCACGAGGACGATCGTCGCCAGCGACACCAGCGCATAGCCGATGTTCCAGGTCGCCAGCCCGCCACCGAACAACGTGATCAGGATCAGATAGGCGGCGGCCGTGAAGAAATCGCCATTGCCCTTGAGCAGCGATGGGCGTTTGCCGTGCCGTGCCGTCGACCGCTTGCGGTGTCGGGAGCCACCGGTCCGTTCTGATCCGTACATGCTATTCCTACGCTCGAACTGGCCGCCACGACCGCAAATCGCCTGCACGATCGACAGCGGGCCTTCCGCCTACCCCACCCGGATCACGCATTGGCCGGGTTTTGTCCAGCGATGCGGTGCAATGATGCGCGGTTTCTGCTCCGGAGATACGCGAAAACATGCGTAGCGATGTTGACCGAGATCATAACGACAGGCAGCGCCGGTAAGGTCCCGCGCGCGCGATCCGGCCGCTATCCAACAGGAGCAAACTCATCCGCGATTCCTTCCCGACGTCCCGGCGCGCAATCCTGAGCGCGCTCACCAGCACGCCGTTGATGACCAGCTCGGCGATCCGTGCCGACACCGGCCCGGCGACGCCCGGCACGGCTGCCAGCGCCCACGCGACCGTGACCCCCGAGCAATTCGGCGCGGTCGGCGACGGCGTGGCCGACGATACCAAGGCGATCCAGCGCGCGATCGACGCGATCGTCGCGCGCGGCGTCGGCGGGGTCGTGGTGCTGCAGCCGAGCGTCGCCTATCGCTGCCGTTCGGGCCTGGTGATGGACGCGTCGCACGTCTCGCTGTCGGGCAACGCGATCCTCGATTTCGCCGGTTGGGACGGCGTTTGCCTGCGCGTGACGTCGTCGAGCATCGCCGCGCGCGGCACGCCCAACAACAATTACGGCCGCAAGGGCATGATCTGGGGCAGCCTGTGGCTCAAGGGGTCGGGTGCGAATACGAAATGCGTCGGCATCGCGCTCGATTCGGCGACCGCGGGCACCTCGGCTCAGATGCTGATCGAGAACATGGCGGTATCGAACTGCGGCACGGGCATCCGGTTCGGCAGCCATGCGTACAACAACGTGCTGGTGCGGTGCGATGTCTTCGGGTGCGGCGTGTGCGTCGACTGGCCCGCCGCCGACGACAATGGCGAGCGCAACACGCTGTTCGGCTGCGTCCTGTTCAATTCGGAGATCGCGGTCCGCGTGTCGCTGTCCAGCGCATCGCTCCAGCTGGTCGGCTGTTCGATCGACTATACGCGGATCCTGTATCAGGTCGACGAGGGCTCGGTGTTCGCCACCTCGTGTCATCATGAAAGCGATCGCTGGGACGATCGGCCGATCCGGTGCACCGGGCAGGATTCGTTCATCCGCCTCGACGGCGGCTGGCTGCTCAACCAGCTGAACGACTGGAACGCGCGACATCTCGTCGAGGTCGGCGGGAACGCGGTGGTGCGATTCGAGAGCGTGATCGCGCATAATATCGTGCTGAAGCCGACCGACCCGAGCCGCCCCGCCTGCTGGGCGACCGGACCGGGGGAATTCCAGATCACGGGCAGTCATTCCTTTGGCGCCAGTGCCCTGCCGCCCCGCTTGCACGATGCCCATACGCTGCTGTCGGATCCCGATTTCCGCTCCAGGACCTGGGAAGACCTGATCTGGCGGACGCAGGACACCGCGCCGATCGTCTCACGCCATGGCGGCGGCAGCGACAATCTTCGGCTGGGCAAGTCGGCGATCGGCGGGGATACCGGGCTGGTCGCGGTCAAGGCCGGTGCGTCGACGACCGCGGCGGCCTTCGCGATCGTCACCATGCCGGTGCATTACGGCGACAAGATTCTCGCCGGGTTCCGCGTCCGGCAGGCGCAGCGGTCGGGTGGCGACGCGACCCTGCTCGTCTCGCCTGCCTGGGTGCGGATCGACGGCGAGGACGCCAATGGCGTGCCGCGCGTCGTGCGCCAGGAGATCGTCGGGACGCAGTCGCTGACGCCGTCCGCCGATCGATTCGTCGCGGTCGCGCCGCTCGCCTCGCGCAAGGGACGGTCCGCGCCGAGCTGGGCCACGCATTTCGTCCTGCTGGTCGACCTGGTGAAGGCCGGCGCGACGAGCTTCCTGTTCAACGAGCTGTGGTGCGACACGATCTGACCGCACCACAGATCCGATCTGCCGTCTGACGGACCGTCAGCGCAGGGCGGCGACATCCCTGGCGTGGTCCGCCATCGCGGTGTCGACGAACCGGAAGATCTCGTCGCGGAACCGCGCGGTCGAGAAGCGTTCGGCGTTGGCGCGGCAGGCCTCGGGCGTGATAACGGGAAGCCGGGTCTCGAGATGCTCCACCGCGGCGACGATCGCCTCGGCGGTCTGCTCGCGGAAGAACACGCCGGTCTGGCCGCCGCGCGCCTCGTCCGCGTCCAGGCCGCGAATCGTCTCGGTCGCGGCGCCCTTCGCATAGGCGATCACCGGCGTGCCGCAGGCCTGCGCCTCGAGCGGGGCGATGCCGAAATCCTCCTCCGCCGCGAAGATGAAGGCCTTGGCGCGCTGGAGATGGTCGACGACGACCGGATCGGGCTGCTTGCCCATCAGCGTGACGTTGGGGCCGGCAAGCTTGCGCGCCGCCGCCATGTCGGGGCCGTCGCCGATCACGATCAGGTGACGATCGGGCATCGAGCGGAACGCCTCGACGATCAGCGGAATGCGCTTGTACGGCACCATCCGCGACATCGTGACGTAGAAATCCCCGCGCCCGGGCGCCACCGTGAAGCGATCGAGATTGACCGGCGGATAGATGATCGTCGACGTGCGGCCGTACGCCTTGCGGATCCGTCGTCCGATGAACCCCGAGATCGCGACGAAATGATCGACGCCGCTCGCAGTCCGCACGTCCCAGATGCGCAGATAGTGCAGGATAGACCGCGCCAGGATGTTCTTCAGCCCGCGGGTGATCCCCGACTCGCGCAGATAGGTTTCCTGGAGGTCCCACGCATAGCGGATCGGGCTGAACGTGTACGCGATATGGACCTGGTCGGGCCCGGTGATGACGCCCTTCGCGACCGCCGAATTGGTACTGATGACCAGATCATAGCCCGTGACATCGAGTTGTTCGACGGCGATCGGCATGAGCGCCAGATACGACCGGTAATGCTTGCGCGATCCGGGCAGGCGCTGGATGAAGCTGGTGGTGACGCTGCGCCCCTGCAGCCAGCCGCGCTCGGCCTCGGGCAGGAAATCCACCACGCAGAACAGGTCGGCCTGCGGATAGATATCCATCAGCTGCTCGACGCAGGATTCCCCGCCGCCCTTCAACGTCATCCAGTCGTGGACGATGGCAACCTTCATCGATGTTTCCCGTAGCTCTCGAAACCGGCAGACGATGCCGACATGCAAAATCCCCCGACCCCTGCGGCATCGGCGGCAGGGGTCGGGGGGCGGTGTTAGACGGTCATACCCGCGTCGTCAGGCAGCGCGAACCTCGTGGCGGTCGGCCAGCGCGGCGGCACACATCCGATCGAAGACGTCGGCGAGCGGCAGCGGCGCAGGCTCGGCGCGCGGGCCGAGCGCATCGACGAAATAGCCGGTCGGCTGGTGGATCGCGTTCTCGATCGAGACGAGCGCGAACGCCTGCGAATGGTCGCCGGGCTGGCCGTCGATCGTCACCGCCTCCAAACCCTCGGGCGGGCCGAAATAGCCGACCTGACAGAACAGCGTCTCGCCGCGCTCGTCGACCGCGAACAGCGGCGCATCGCCGACCCGCACGCGATCGAGCACCGGGAGCGCGGCCTTCGCCGCCTCGACGCTCGCGAATTCGAGCAGGAAATCGCGCGACATGCGTGGCCGGATCGTCGCGCCCTCGAGCCCGACCTTGGCGAAGAAGCCGGGAAAGTCGACGATGCGGTACTGGTAATGCTCGCGCTTGTTCGGCACCTGGCTGAGCCCGGTGGTGATGAAGACGTGGGTATCCTTCAACGCCAGCATCTCGCCGACGATCGCATCGTAGACGCGGTAGATGAACAACAGCGGATCGGCGCCGGTTTCCGCGGCCTTGCTGTACCAGCCCGGATTGGCGCGCTCGCCGTCATACGCCTTGGAATCATAGGTGTGATGATGCTGGATATGCGCACCGGCATTCAGGAACAGCGATGCGAAGCCGGGCTTGTGCCGCTTCCACAGGCTGACGAAGACATCGGCGAGCAGCCGGTCGAGGAACGCGGCGCGGGCCCATTTATACTTCAGCGCGACCGGCAGGATCTTGAAATATTCGACGATCGACGCGCTCGTCATGTGCGGCAGCGCGAGCGGCAGGATCCGGCTCGCGAGCTTGGCGATCGAAGCGTCGGCGGTCGCGTTGTCGTTCACCAGCGACCCGAGCAGCGCATAGAGCTTGGCGACCTTCGGATCCGCGACCAGCTTGGTATGCGTCCAGGGATCGGGCAGGAAGAACGCGGCATCGGCACAGCGATTGGACGCGTTCATCGGCGAGATCGCACCGACCTTGACGCCGCGCTGCTCGAGATAATCCCAGATCTGCGGCTGGTCGTTATAGACGATGTCGCCAAGCCGGAACAGCTGATGCTCGGCATAGGTCTTGCCGGTATAGACCGTCGGCCACTGGATCCAGGGCTCGAGCTCGGGATAGATTTCGCCGGCGTCGGTCTCGCGCACGCGATTGTCCGCGAACAGGCGCGCAAAGTTCGGCAGCGCCCCGCGATCGACGAAGTTCTTGATATAATGGAAATTAAGCTCGTTCAGCTCGAGCGACAGGACCTGCATAACTCTACCTTCCTTGCCCGAAGCGCGGAAACACGGTGCCGGTCTCCAAGCTTCGCAGCCCGCCACGTCGCCGGTGCGCAATCCGGCGCCGAAGCGACCGGTGGAGCATCGAGCGACGAGGTTCCGACGTAGGACGCGCCCTACTCCGAGCGTTCGTATCACGTCCAGCCTCATAACAGGCGAACCAGCCGACCGGTTTCCATTTTGGGACCATTGTGGGGCTATTATCGCCAAACACCCCGATCCCCGACCAACCGAACCGCTTGCCGGGTAGTTTCAGCACCATGATCGCGATGAAAATACTACCCGATCGATGCCATCGACAGACGGCGACATACGGCGTTTCGGGCGGGAGGCGCTGGATGCCCCGTGAGGATTCGAACCTCAATAGGCGGTATCAGAAACCGCAGTCTTACCATTAGACGACGGGGCATCAGCGAGGGCGCGATCTAGGCGGGGTGTTGCGGGCTGTCAACGCCAAGATCGCGCGGAACCGCCACATCGCTTGCGTAATCGCCGCGTGGCGCTACATTCGATGCCAAGCACCGGGCAGGTATTTTCCTGCGGCGGCAGATATAGATAGCGAGTTTTACGGCGATGGGGGATGTTTCCGCCCGAATGCCGTTCCGGCAGGGCAGTCCTGCCCGTCCGGCGGCGACCCGGCCCTCTCGTGGGCGGTGGGCCGATGCGCAGGCGTTTGCCGCGCTCGATCTCGGCACCAACAATTGCAGATTGCTGATCGCGCGGCCGCAAGCCGGCGGCTTCGCGGTGATCGATGCGTTCTCGCGAATCGTCCGGCTGGGCGAAGGCCTGGCGTCGACCGGCCGCTTGAGCGACGCCGCGATCGAGCGGACGATCTCCGCGCTGCGCGTCTGTTCGGACAAGTTGCAGCGCCGTAATGTCACGCTGGCACGATCGGTCGCGACGGAGGCGTGCCGGCAGGCGTCGAACGGTCCCGACTTCATCGCCCGCGCGCTCGCCGAGACCGGCATCCATCTCGACATCATCTCCGCCGAGGAAGAGGCGCGGCTGGCGGTGCTCGGATGCCATGCGCTGATCGAGCCCGGCGAGGACCCCGCGCTCGTGTTCGATATCGGCGGCGGCTCGACCGAACTCGTGCTGGTCGATACCTCGACGCCGATCCCGACCGTGCTCGACTGGCATTCGGCGCCGTGGGGCGTGGTGTCGCTGACGGAGCATGCCGGCGGCGGTGAGGGCGAAGAGGGCCGCCGCGCCGCCTATGCGCGGATGCGGAGCGTCGTCGCGGACAGCTTTGCCGGGTTCGCCAGCCGTCTGCCCCGGCATATCGAGCGACCGCGGCTGCTCGGCACCAGCGGCACGGTGACGACGCTCGGCAGCGTGCATCTCGGGCTCAGCCATTACGACCGCTCGGTGGTCGACGGCCTGATCGTGCCCGCCTCGGCGATGCGCAAGATCAGCGCCGACCTTTCCCACATGTCGATCACGGAGCGCGCCAAGCTGCCGTGCATCGGCAACGAGCGTGCCGACCTGGTGGTCGCGGGCTGCGCGATATTGGAGACGATCATGGATTTGTGGCCCGCCGAACGACTCGGCATCGCCGACCGCGGTATTCGCGAAGGTATCCTTCGCCGATTGATGGGCGCGCCCAAACCGGGCAAGTCAGGGGTTGCGGCATGAGCCGCGGTGGCTCCGGCGGTCATGTCCGCGTTCTGACCGCGCGGAAACGGACCGCGCAGTCGACACGCTGGCTCGAGCGGCAGCTGAACGATCCGTATGTGAAGCGCGCCAAGGCCGACGGCTATCGCAGCCGCGCGGCGTACAAGCTGATCGAGCTCGACGAGCGGTTCGAACTCATCCGCGGATCGAAACGCGTGGTCGATCTCGGCCTCGCGCCGGGTGGCTGGGCGCAGGTGATCCGGCGGCGGATCCCCAAGGCGACGGTGGTGGGCATCGATCTGCTCCCGGTCGATCCGATCGAGGGCGTGACGATCTTCGAGATGGATTTCCTCGACGATGCGGCGCCGGGCAAGCTGATCGAGGCCTTGGGCGGCGCGCCGGATCTGGTGCTGTCGGACATGGCGGCGAATACCGTCGGGCATCCGCAGACCGACGCCTTGCGGACGATGGCGCTGGTCGAGACGGCGCTGCACTTTGCGTGCGAGGTGCTCGAGCCCGGTGGCACGTTCGTGTCGAAGGTGTTCGCGGGCGGTGCCGACTCCGAGCTGGTCGCGGAGATGAAGCGGAACTTCAAGACGGTGAAGCATGCCAAGCCGCCGGCCAGCCGCAAGGGGTCGGTCGAGTGGTTCGTCGTTGCGCAGGGGTTTAAGGGTCGGTCAGCGGATTAGCCTGGCTAATCCGCGTCGCGGACCGACCCCGGCCAGCGTTGCGCAGCAACGACTGACGACGCGGCTTTGCCGTGGCGCCCTGCCTTAGGGTGATCGCAAGCGATGCGGCTCGGATAAAGCATAAGCTTGTTTCCCCGCGAAGGCGGGGACCCAGACTGGCTCCCGCCTTTGCGGGAGAACATGGGCAGATCGATCGCCTAGCGTAATACGTCGATCCGCAACCCGCAGCTTCGTCATCCCCGCGCAGGCGGGGATCCATATTCTCGAGCGGTGACAATCCTACGAGAGGCCAGCCAATATGGGTTCCCGCCTCCGCGGGAATGACGGATGGGGCAGGCGGACTGAACGAGCGCGGGCCCTCACCCTTGCCACGGCAAACGCCGCGGGGTCCTTCCCTCTTTCCCCTTAAGGAGAGAGCATAGAAAAAGCCCGCGGACCTCCTGGGTCCACGGGCTCTCTCTATTTTCACGCGCCGCGGCGAACCCGCGTCGTCGGTCGGGCTATGCCCGCCGGCCGGGGTTTCGGCCAAGCCGCGGATTAGCTTTCGCTAATCCCGCTGCCTCAACCCTCGTAATCCGCGCCCAGATTCTGGTTCCGCGGCGGCGCAGCGGCGGTCAGGCGGAGCGCCTCGGCCGAGGCCGACAGGCTGCCGACGGCATCGACCTCGTCGTCGTCGTCGACGCGAACCTTCTGCAGGCCTTGAATGACCTGCTCCTTGAGATGCGTCGGCTTGACGTTCTCGTCGGCGATCTCGCGCAGCGCGACGACCGGATTCTTGTCGCGGTCGCGGTCGAGCGTCAGTTCGGCGCCGCCCGAGATCTGGCGCGCACGCTGCGCTGCGAACAACACCAGGTCGAACCGGTTGGGGATCTTGTCGACACAATCCTCGACGGTAACGCGCGCCATGCGGCTTCCTTCGTAACAACGATAGAATGAGAACGCGTCGCCTAGGGGGTATGGCCCGCATAGTCAAGAAATGCGCGGCCAGCGCCCCCGGGTTGCCACCCGAGCGCGCTATGTCCATCACGCACGCCATGGAAGATCCCGCCGAACAACCCAGCTTCACCGTCGATGGCAACCGGCTGACGCTGCTCGACACCGGCCCGCGACGGCTCGATGCGGTGCTCGCGCTGATCGACGGGGCCGCGCGAACGCTGCGCGTGCTGTACTATATCTATGCCGACGACGAGTCCGGCCAGCGCGTCAACACCGCGCTCATCGCGGCCGCAAGGCGCGGCGTCGAGGTGTCGCTGATCGTCGACGGGTTCGGCAGCGACGATGCCCCGCACGCCTTCTTCGCACCGCTCGAAGCCGCCAACGTGTCGGTGTGCCGCTTCTCGGCGCGATTCGGCCGGCGGTACCTGTTGCGCAACCACCAGAAGCTCGCGCTTGCCGACGAATCGAAGATCATCATCGGTGGCTTCAACATCGAGGACGATTATTTCGGCACCGTCGCGGAGCAGGCGTGGCGCGATCTGGGCCTGCTGGTCGAGGGCCCCGCGGCCGGTCGCCTGGCGGGCTATTTCGACGCGCTGAAATCATGGATCCACGAGCCCAAGGGCAAGGTGCGAAAGCTGACCGCGGCGCTGGCGAAGTGGAGCGAGACGCAGGGCCCGACGCGCTGGCTGATCGGCGGGCCGACGCGCAAGCTGTCGCCCTGGGCGCGGGCTGTGCGCGACGACATGCGCGCCGGGCGGCGTATCGACGTGATCGCGGGGTATTTCACGCCCAGCCCGGCGCTGTTGCGGCGGCTCGATCACGCCGGCCGCCGCAACGCCGGCGTCCGCGTCGTCACCGCGAGCAAATCGGACAACAACGCGACGATCGCCGCCGCGCGGTTCACCTATGCGGGCCTGTTGCGCAAGGGCGTGCGGCTGTTCGAATACCAGCCGACCAAGCTGCATACCAAGCTCTACGTGATCGACGACGTGGTCCATATCGGCTCGGCGAATTTCGACATGCGCAGCCTGTTCATCAACATGGAGCTGATGCTGCGGATCGAGGATGCGGCGTTCGCAGGGCATGTCCGACGCTACGTCGACGGCGAGGTCGCGAAGTCGGTCGAGGTGACCGCGGCGCTGTACGAGGCGAACACCGGCTGGGTGCAGCGCCTGAAACAGCTCGGCGCGTATTTCCTGGTTGCGGTGGTCGACCCGAGCCTGTCGCGCGGGCTGAACTTCGGGATCGATGAATAGGGGGCATTTTTCGATCCTCCCCCCGCCAGGGGGAGGTGGCTGGCCCTTGCCAGACGGAGGGGGAGGTAAGGGATCACGTCTGTTCCGTGTCCTCCCCCTCCGTCACCTTCGGCGCCACCTCCCCCTTGCGGGGGAGGATCGTTCGGTTTCTACTATCGAAAATTCTATCAGCGCCGCCGGCAAAGCCGCCGTCGGACGGGTTCGGCTATCTCGCCGACCCGCCGGCCGGGCCTGACGCTGCGCTTGCGCATCGGCGCGGGCGTGGCCGCGCCTGCGTCAGGCCTTCCACGCCCAGTATAGCTGCGCGGGCGGCACGTTCCACCACTCCATGTCGTGGTCGATCGCCTCGAAATGCGGCGTCAGGAAGTCCTTCACCTTGGGCGAGAACTGATAGACCAGAAAGGCCCCACCGATGCGCAGGACCGAATGCGTCGCGGTCGCGATCGCCGGCCCGACGCCGGGCGGCAGCGTCGAGAAGGGCAGCCCCGACAACACGTAATCGGCCTTTTCGAAGCCGTGATCGGCGACGATCGTCTCGACCTCGTCGGCCGACCCCAGCACCGCGAAGAACCGCGGATCGGTGATCGTGTGGCGCAGATACTGGATGAACTCGGGGTTGGTGTCGATCACCACCAGCTTGGCGTCTGGCGCCATGCGGTCGAGGATCGGGCGGCAGAAGGTGCCGACGCCGGGCCCGTACTCGACGAACAGCTTGCAGTTCGCCCAGTCGACCGGCCCCAGCATCTTGCGGATCAGCTTGTCGGACGACGGCACGATCGATCCGACCATGACGGGATGTTTCAGGAACCCTGAAAAGAACATCTGCCACGGCGACGGCACGCCGGCAGGGCGGCTGCGTGCACGCCGGGTGGCGGTGGTCGAACTGGGCATCGTGTTCCTTACGATCAGGGGTCCCGCACGGTGGCGGAGCTTTGCCCCTCCCGTCGCACGAATTCCGAACGCGTTTCAAGGGGCGCGGGTTGCATCGAGCGACAAACCATCGGGCACGTCATGCTGCAAGTCGTGCTGCGACAGGCGTTTGCGCGCGCTTTGCCAATGTCGCGTCATCGCCTAGACACCCGGCATGCACGACGATCGAACAGGACAGACGGCGGTCATTTTCGTGTCGTTCCGTAACGACGCGGACGCGATCGGCTATGGCACGGCGGCGGCGGCGATGGACGCGCTCGCCGCCGGGCAGCCCGGCTATCGCGGCGTCGACACCGCCCGTGACGAGGGCGGCACGGGGATCACCGTCAGCTACTGGGCGGACGATGCCGCCGCGATCGCATGGCGCGACCACCCGGATCATGCAGCGATTCGCGAGCGTGGCCGGTCGCTCTGGTACGACAGCTATTCGGTCGCCGTGACGCAGGTCCAGCGCGCCTATCGTTGGACGCGACCATGACCGGCGCGGCGACCAACGGCCCGAAGCGCGAAGACCCGAAGATCGACCGGCGCTTCGCACTGATGTTCCTGGTGATGCTGACGATCGCGGCGGGGAATACGGCGTTGCAATCGGTCCTGCCAGCGCTCGGCCGGTCGCTCGGAGTCGCCGACAGCGCGGTGGCGGCGGCGTTCTCGGTGTCTGCGCTGCTGTGGGTGATCGCCGCGCCGTTCTGGGCGAACCGGTCTGACAAGCACGGCCGGCGCGCGATGATCCTGCTCGGCGTCGGCGGGTTCAGCGTGTCGCTGACCTTGTGCGGGGTGTTTTTGCTCGCCGGAATCAACGCGTGGATCGGCGGGACGACCGCGTTCCTGTGCTTCATCGGTGGCCGGCTGATCTACGGGGCGTTTGGTGCGGCAGCGCCACCCGCGGTCCAGGCGCTGGTCGCCGGCGAGACGACGCGCGAGGAACGGACCAAGGCGCTGACCTTGCTCGCGTCGGCATTCGGGCTCGGCACCATATTCGGCCCGGCGATCGCGCCGTATCTCATCCTCGGCTCGATCGGCGGAGTCGAGATCGGCCTGGCGGGCCCCGCATTCCTCTTCGCGGTGTTCGGGATGGCGGTGTGGATCACCGTGCGACGGATGCTGCCCGACGACAAGATCGTCGCCCCGCACGACACGCACGGCGCGAGTTCGGCCTACCCCTCGATCGGCGGCGCCCCGACCGGCGCCTCGGTGACCGCCGCCACGCAATCGCATGTCGAGCATGTCGGCTATACCGATCCGCGGATCCGCGCGTGGATGATCGCCGGGCTGGTGATGGGCCACGCGCAGGCGATGACGGGGCAGGCGATCGGCTTCCTCGTGATCGACCGCCTCCACCTCGCCCCCGCGCTCGCGCTCGAGCCGACCGGCATCGTCCTGATGATGGGCGCCGGCGCCGCGCTGCTCGCGCAATGGGGCATCATCCCGCGCCTCAACATGACCCCGCGGCAACTGGTGCTGACCGGGTTAGTGCTGGCGGCGGCGGGAACCGCGCTGACCGGGATCGCGACGTCGCTCTACACGATCGCGACCGCCTATGCGCTGGCCAGCCTGGGCTTCGGCTTCACGCGACCGGGGTTCACCGCAGGCTCGTCGCTCGCGGTCGGCGCCAACGCGCAAGGTTCGGTCGCGGGCAAGGTGACGAGCATCAACGGCGCCAGCTTCGTGCTCGGCCCGTCGATCGGCGTCGGCCTGTACGAGGCCCAGCATTCGCTGCCGTATCTGGTCGCGGGCGCGGCGTGCGTGGTGATGATCGTGTACGCCTGGGTGTCGCTGAAGGACGCCAGAGACAGTTAGGATAGGACACCCATTCGGGCGCACGCGTGGTTACGCGGGCGCCCTCGGTCGGTCAGGCAGCGCTCGTGTTACGGTCGCCCGCGTCGCCACCGTCCGCTATTTTGCGGAGGCTATGATGCAGTATAAAAGCACCGGAACGCCGATCAGCAGGATCATCAACAGCAAGTTCATCTGGATCAGCCGGTTGAGCCAGTTTGGCCGCCGGACGGAATGCTCGTCCGCATCCGCTTCCGAATAGTCTTCGACGATATCCATGTCGAACGTGTTGGAAAAGAAATGCCTTGGCCGCATTCGCAGGAAGGGCCGAGGCGAAGGAGCGTGATCGTCTATGTCCTGGCGCACCGACGGGTGATCGCCGGATTTCGGGGCGGAGTCTGACATTATGTGGTTTCCGTTTTACTCGAGATCATGGGCGCGCAGAGCACGTCCCAACGGTCAGATCGAATAAAGCCCGAACTCGAACGGCCTATAGCCGCGAGCTCGGGCTAACCACGTGCGGCGAGTTGCCCGGAATGGTCTCGGAAACGCTTATGTGTCGCAGGAGCGTTCATGCAAGTTACATTGGAGCCGGGTGACGTAATGTCAACTAATAGCGGCGCAGACCCGTATTGCCGATGGGTAGCCCCCCCTCCGCCGGGAGGGGGGCGCTAGTCATTCCCCATTCTTCGCGGGAAAGGCGAAACCGATCGGCTGGATGGCGGTGGCGTCCTGCTTTAGGCGGGCGGCCATCTGTTCGTATTCGCGTTCGGTTTCCGGCGTTACGCTCGCGCGCGACTCCTTCAGCGCGCCGTCGAAGTCGGCCATCGTCACGTCGGTCGAGTCGATCGAGCGGCGCAACGCCACCAGACCGGCACGGCGGACGACGTCTTCCAGATCCGCACCGGAGAAACGGTCGGTGCGGTCCGCCAATCGATCGAGATCGACGTCAGACGCGAGCGGCATCTTCTGCGTCTGGATGCCAAGGATGCGGCGGCGGCCGGCCTTGTCCGGTACGCCGACATAGACGAGTTCATCGAACCGGCCCGGCCGCAGCAACGCCGGGTCGATCAAATTGGGCCGGTTGGTCGCGCCGATCACGACGACCGACTGCAACTCCTCCAGCCCGTCCATCTCGGCGAGGATCGTGTTGACGACGCGTTCGGTCACCTGCGGCTCGCCGGCACCGCTGCCACGCGCAGGCACCAGCGAGTCGAGTTCGTCGATGAAGATCACACAGGGTGCGACCTGACGCGCGCGCTGGAACAGGCGGGCGATCTGCTGCTCGCTTTCGCCGTACCATTTGCTCAGCAGGTCGGACGATTTGGTGGCGATGAAGTTCGCCTCCGCCTCGCGCGCGACCGCCTTTGCCAGCAACGTCTTGCCGGTGCCGGGGGGGCCGTAGAGCAGGAAACCCTTGGCCGGACGTATACCGAGCCGGCGGAACGCGTCGGGGTTCTTGAGCGGAAGTTCGACGCCTTCCTTCAGCCGCATCTGCGCATCGTCGAGACCGCCGACATCGGCCCAGCGCACGGTCGGCGCCTGCACCATGACTTCGCGCATAGCCGATGGCTGGACGCGTTTCAGGGCACCCAGGAAATCCTCGCGCGTGACCGACAGTTCGTCGAGCACTTCGGGCGGGATCGTCCGCTCTTCGAGGTTCAGCTTCGGCATGATCCGGCGGACCGCCTCGATCGCCGCCTCGCGGGTCAGCGCGGCGAGATCGGCACCGACGAAACCGTACGTGGTGCGCGAAAGCTCATCGAGGTCGACACGGTCGCCAAGCGGCATGCCTCGCGTGTGGATACCGAGAATCTCGCGACGGCCACGCTCGTCGGGCACGCCGACGACGATCTCGCGGTCGAACCGGCCCGGACGCCGCAGCGCTTCGTCGATCGCCTCGGGACGGTTGGTCGCCGCGATCACCACGAGGTTCGCGCGCGACTCGAGACCGTCCATCAACGTCAACAACTGCGCGACGAGACGCTTTTCCGCCTCGCCCGACACCTGGCCACGCTTGGGCGCGATCGAATCGATCTCGTCGATGAACACGATCGAAGGCGCTGCCTTCGCGGCTTCCTCGAACACTTCGCGGAGGCGGGATTCGGACTCGCCATAGGCCGAGCCCATGATCTCGGGACCGTTGATCAGGAAGAACTGCGCGTCCGATTCATTGGCGACGGCACGCGCGAGCCGCGTCTTGCCGGTGCCGGGAGGGCCATGCAGCAACACGCCCTTGGGTGGATCGACGCCAAGCCGCTGGAACAGTTCGGGGTAGCGGAGCGGCAGTTCGACCATCTCGCGCAACTGGTCGATCGTCTGCGCCATGCCGCCGATGTCGTCATAGGTGACATCGGCGCGGCGTGCGGCCTGCGGCTCCTCATATTCGGAGCGGAGTTCGATCTCGGTATTCTCGTCGATGTGCACCACGCCCTTGGGGCTGGCCGCGATCACCGCGAGGCGGATCTCCTGCAACGCGTACGCCGGCGCGTTCATGAACTGCTGGACGTTCGGCGGCATGTTGCCGACACGCTGATGCCCCGCGGTCGCGACGATATCGCCCTGGCAGATCGGCCGGCCGAGGAAGGTGCGCTTGAGCGCGTTGGTCGAGCCCTGGAGGCGGAGGTTCTGCTGTGCCGGCGCGAACACGACGCGCGTCGCCGGCTTCGATTCGGCCTTGCGCACTTCGACGAAATCGCCCGAACCGACGCCGGCGTTCGCACGCTGGAGACCATCGAGACGGAGAATGTCGAGGCCCTCGTCCTCCGGATACGGCCCGACGGCGCGCGCGGGCGTGTTCTGCTTGCCGAGGATCTCGATCACGTCACCCTCGCCGATGCCGAGCGTCGCCATCAGCGCGCGCGGCACGTGCGCGAGACCGCGGCCGCTATCCTCGGGACGCGCATTGGCGACCTGGATTTTCCGCGTGGGATTTTCGCTATCGGGCATCTCGACTCCTTCGAACTCGAAGCGTGTCAGATGGGGGCGAAGTTCCAGGCTTGCGAGGCGTTACCTCGTTTACGGCTCAAGAAAACGCACAAAAAAAGGGCCGGCCAATGAAGGCCAGCCCATGAAAGTTTTTAGGAGAGGATGCCTGAAAGGCGAGGTCTTTTTGCGGCGAGACGGTTCATGTTGCAAGTGCGAAGGGATCAGCTACGATTGCGCTAACTGCAATCGTATGGCTGAATGCGTCCAGCGGTCATTGTCACACGCGTCGAGTCGAAAGAGGGATCATGCGCAGGCTGCCGCCATTGGGATCTATCGAGGCGTTCGTACAGGTCGCGCGGCTGGGGTCGATCAAGGCTGCGGCCGAGGACTTGGCGCTGTCCGCACCCGCGCTCAGCCGCCGCGTGCAAAGCCTCGAACGGTTCATCGCCAAGCCGCTGTTCGCGCGGCGGCATCAGGCGATGGTGCTCAATGCGGATGGCGAGCGGCTGCTGGCACAAATCGCCCCGGTACTCGATTCGCTGTCGGACGCGGTCGAATCGCTGACCAGCACGACCGAGGTGCTGCGGCTGCGTCTTGGAATCCTGCCGCTCTACGCGTCTCAGAAGCTGTTTCCCCGGCTAGGGGAACTGCGCACGACGCATCCCGAACTGCATCTCGACATCGATACCGCGGCGCATCTGGTGTCGCGGCTCGGCGATGGGCTCGATGCGGTGATCGCCTTGTCGCGCGAGATCGATCCGGCGTTCTACGCGCGGCGGCTCGATCGGAACTCGGTGTATGTGATCGGTGCGCGGAGTTTGCTGGAGCGCGCGGACCCAGTCACGCGGCCGGAACAGCTCTCGACGCTGACGGCGCTGGTGCACCGCGACATGACGGATACGTTCACGGCGTGGCGGACGGCGGCAGGGCTGGACGATATCGAACCGCTGGCGATCGATCATTTCGATTCGGGAGCGCTGATGCTGGAGGCGGCCGCGCAGGGCCTCGGTGTCGCGTTCATGCACGCTAGCCACTTCGAGGATGCAAACGATCCGCGACTGGTGCGGCTGTTCGATATCGAGGTGGAGAGCCCGTACAGCTACTGGTTCGTCTGCCGCCCGCGGGCGTTGCAGACCAAGCCGGTGAAGCTGTTCCACGACTGGCTGATACGGACGGTGGCAGAAGTATGACCGCTACTCCCCTCCCGCTTGCGGGAGGGGTCGGGGGGAGGGGCGCGCCTCACGCGCCGGACGCCGGTACGTACGTCGCGCCCTCCCCTAGCCCCTCCCGCGAGCGGGAGGGGAATTCAGCTTACGCAGCGCGAGCCTTGACGATCTTGCCCGGCGTCTTCGGTGGCTCGCCCTTGGGCAGCGCGTCGATCAGGTCCATGCCGTCGGTGACTTCGCCCCAGACGGTGTACTGCTTGTCGAGGAAGCGTGCGTCGTCGAACACGATGAAGAACTGCGAGTTCGCCGTGTCGGGCTGGTTGGTGCGCGCCATTGAGCACACGCCGCGGACATGCGGCTCGGCCGAAAATTCCGCCTTGAGGTTGGGCTTGCTCGACCCGCCGGTGCCGTCGCCGCGACCGCCGTCGCCGCCCTGCGCCATGAAGCCCGGGATCACGCGGTGGAAGGGTACGCCGTCGTAGAAGCCTTCGTTCGCCAGCTCGGCGATCCGCTCGACATGCTTGGGCGCCAGATCGGGGCGGAACTTGATCGTGACGTCGCCGCCATCGAGGGTCAGCGTCAGCGTTTCGGGGGTATCGGCCATCATGTCTTCTCCTGAATTGATGGGGCGCAGATAGGGAGCCGCACTCCGACTGGCAAATGCACGCGCGCCGGGTTAGGGCCCAACCGCGCATCTTTTAAGGGAGGCAGCCATGAGCGAACTCGAGCTTCCCGAGGTCGAAACCGACACCCAGCCCGAAAACCAGCTCGATCGCGACGACCATCTGCGTCCCGAATTCGTGCGGGCCGTGCTCGATGCGGTCGAGGACGGCGACGACGAGGCAGCGCGTACGCTGGTCGAGCCGTTGCACCCGGCCGACATCGCCGATCTGTTCGAGCTGACCCCGCAACAGGATCGCGCCGCGCTGGCGCGTGCGGTCACCGACCTGCTCGACGGCGACGTGTTCGCCGAGATGAACGATTACGTCCGCGAGGATCTGATCGATGCGCTCGAGCCGCACCAGGTCGCCGATCTCGCCTCCGAACTCGATACCGACGATGCCGTCGCGATCATCGAGGACATGGACGAGGACGAGCAGCGCGCGGTGTTGCGTGCGCTCGATCCGGACGATCGCGCGGCGATCGAGGAGGCGCTGAGCTACGCCGAGGAGTCCGCCGGTCGCCTGATGCAGCGCGAACTGATCGCGGTGCCCGAGCATTGGACCGTTGGCGACGCGATCGATTATCTGCGCGGCCACGAGGAGCTGACGACCGATTTCTGGGAGATCTTCGTCGTCGATCCCGCGCACAAGCCGATTGGCACATGCCAGCTGTCGTGGATGCTGCGCACGCCGCGCGGGATCGCGATCGCCGACGTGATGAAGCGCGAGCAGACGCTGATCCCGGTCGACATGGACCAGGAGGAAGTCGCGCTCCGCTTCCAGAAATACGCGCTGATCTCCGCGGCGGTGGTCGATCATGGCGGCCGGCTGGTCGGCATGATCACGGTCGACGACATCGTCCACATCATCTCCGAAGAAGCGGGCGAGGATACGCTGCGTCTGGCAGGCGCCGGCGACGGCGACATCAACGAGCCGATCCGACTGACCGTGCGCACCCGCTTCATCTGGCTGGTGGTCAATCTCGGCACCGCGATGGTCGCGTCGTCGGTCGTCGGGCTGTTCCAGGGGACGATCGCGAGCTTCGCGCTGCTCGCCGTGCTGATGCCGATCGTCTCGGGGATGGGCGGCAATGCGGGGACTCAGACGCTCGCCGTGGTGGTCCGTGCGCTGGCGACGAACCAGCTGACGAGTTCCAACACCGCGCGGATGATCGGTCGCGAGTTCCGCATTGCCGCGGCGAACGGCGTGATGCTGGGCGCGCTGATTGGTCTCGGGACGTACGTGATCTTCCGCAACACCGACCTGTCGCTAGTGATCGCCGCGGCGATGCTGGTGAATAATATCACCGCGGGGCTGGGCGGCGTGCTGGTGCCGGTGACGCTCGACAAGTTCCGGATCGATCCTGCGGTATCGTCCGCGGTGTTCGTGACGACGATGACCGACACGATGGGGTTCTTCTCGTTCCTCGGGCTCGCGTCTTTGTGGGGTCTGCACGGTTGATCGGCCGGTTGACTGGGCCGGTTTAAGGCCCATTTCCAACGCCATGCCGCTCCACCTTACCAAAGTCGCGTTCGGCGCGGAAAGCGTCGACCACCTCGCCGAGCGCCTCCGGCTGCGCGGCGAGGAGGGGCCGGTGTTCCTAACCACGCGCTATCTGCCCAAGCGGCACGAGGAAGTGGCGGGCCAGGGTTCGATGTTCTGGATCCTGAAGCACCAGCTGATCGCGCGCTCGCCGATCCTTGGCTTCGGCGAGGCGGAGGAGGGGCGCGTCGCGATCCATATCGATCCGAAGCTGGTGCTGGTGCAGGCGCGACCCAAGCGTGCGCATCAAGGGTGGCGGTATCTGGAGGGTGCCGACGCCCCGCTCGATCTGGGCGGCGATGCGACCGGGCTGGACGTGATGCCGCCGGCATTGATGACGAAACTGGCGGAATTGGCGCTGATCTGACGGGATTGGGTAGCAGCAACACGTGTGACGATCGGCTTTCTCCGCCACCCGCCCATCAGCCGCCATGAAATTCCTGGTGCGCGTATTCGCCGATCAAGCCACCCCGGCGGAGGCCGGGGCCCAATTGGGGGACGAATGTAGCGGCGGACAGTACCTCGTCATTCCGACCTTTCCAATTGGGCCCCGGCCTTCGCCGGGGTGGTGTTGACTGCACACTTTACTTCGGCAGCCATACCGATAGTGGACCGCCCTACTTCCCCTCAACCGCCCCCGGCTTCCCGCACACCACCGGTCCGCCCGCCGCCGCATCCACCCGGCATTTGGCGTTGCCCGCGACCGTCACCGTGCCCAGCCCGCTGCTCGTCACCTGCGCGGTATAGCGCGCCGCCGCCTTCACCTCGCCGACCCCGTCGAGATGCACGATGAGGTCGTTGACCGTCAGCCCGGTCGCATCGATCGCGCCCGGTCCGCTGGCGATCAGGCGCGCGCGGGCGGCGCGGCCGGCGAGCGTCATCTGGCCGGTGCCGATCAGCGTCGCATTCAGCTGGTCGGTGTCCGCCGCGGCGAGCGCCAGGCTGCCATTGCCGCTGACCGTCACGTCGACCTTCATCCCGCGCATCCGGGCGATCGTGAGCCGTCCCCCGGCCGCCACGCTCGCCGAGACGAGGCCGGGGGTCGAGAGCGTCACGACGATCGGTCCGCCGCCACCGTTCCCGCCGCCCCGCGGCTGCTCGCCCCAGCCGCCGGTGCCCTTGCGAACCGACAGCGTCGTGCCGTCGATGCGCACCGCCACGCCCTCGGTCACGCGCGGATCGCCCGTGATCGTCGCGCGCGGCGAACCGATCGTGACGCGCACCTCGAACGGCCCCTCGACGCGGAGCCTGTCGAAGCTCCCGACCGACTCGGTTCGGCTCGCGACCGGCGCCGGCTTGGCCAATACAGGCGAGGACAGCAGGAGCAGCGGGGCAAGCAGAGATCTCATGCGCGCAACCGTCGCCGCTTGCGTGCCTGTCGGCAAGTCAGTTCCCGCAGCGGACGCTTCCCGAGCCCATCTTCGACGTCGTGCAGCGCGCCTTCGGGCCGAGATCGACATCGCCCGAGCCCATCATGTCGACCTTGGCGGGGCCGTCGACCGCCGCGCGGACGCTGCCCGAGCCGGCGATCTCGATCTTGGCGGACGTCGCCTGGAGCTTCGACGCATCGACGTTGCCCGATCCGGCGATCTCGACGGTCAGGTCGTGCGCGGTGCCGCTGGCGCTCGCCGTGCCCGAGCCGGCGATCGAGAATTTCGCCGTGTCGACCTGCACCGCGGCGATCGTCAGGTCGCCCGATCCGGCGATCCCGCCCTCGAATTCACCGCCCTCGACGCGGTCGACGGCCATGTTGCCCGAGCCCGAGACGTTCGCCTCGGTCAGCCGCGGCAGCGTGACGTACACCTTCACCTTGGCGCCCTTGGTCCAGCCGAAGTTCGCGCCGTTCTTGCGGCCGACTTTGAGCGTTTCGCCGTCACGCTCGATCTTCAACCGGTCGAGCTGGTCGGCAGGCCCTTCGGCGCGAATCGAGAAGCCGGTGCCGACGCGAACGTCGACATCGTCCGAACCGCGCAGGTCGATCTGGTCGAAGTCGGCGACCTGGTAGGTCCGCGTCGTGCCCGAGCCCGACGCCGCGACGCCCGATCCCTCCTTGTCGCCGTCCCAGCTGAACGAACAGGCGGCGAGAGGAATGATCAGCCCGAGCGCAAGATAGTTCATCGCATCCTCCTGTGTGTTGTACAAGCAATACACTCGATCGGAGGCGCTGCAAAGCAAAATCGCGGGCGGCGGATGTGAACTCGAGCGATCCTCCCCCGCCAGGGGGAGGTGTCGCCGAAGGTGACGGAGGGGGAGGACACGGAACAGATGTTCCCCTCACCTCTCCCTCCGTCCGGCGAGCGCCAGCCACTCCCCCCCCCCCCGCGGGGAAGATCAGGCGCTCATCGGCGCTTGCAGGGGTAGGCGTCGCGCAGCGCGTCGCGCACGACGAACGACGGCGCGCCGGTGCCGGTCTTCTTGGCCCGGGCGTGGAGGTATTTGCGCACCGTCGCGGCGACCTCGATGTTCGAGGCGTGGTCCGGCGACGGGCAGATCTCGCGCGACAGCGACAGCGCATCGAACGCGCCGAGGATGTAGCCCGTGCAGACGTCGGCGGTGGGATCGTCGTCCTTGCCGCGGCAGAATTCGAGCATCTGCTGCGTGGTCAGCGAACTCACCACGACCGGTCGATCTGCCGGTCGATGTGCCGGGCGATCGGCTGCGGCGAGCATCGCGAGCATGAGCAGGATCATGAGCGTCCTTCCAACCCGACGACATCCCGACCGCGCGATCCGGTGCCGACATAGGGCAGCAGGCGCACGCGGGGGAACACGTCGTCGAGCGATTTGGTGTCGGGCAGGATGTAGACCACGCCACCCTTCTTCTGGAACTGCCGGCTGAGCATACCGGTATAGAATTTGGTGCCGACGTTGATGCAGCCGAAGCTGATGCGGTTGTCGTCGGGGGTCGGCGACAGCAGGCGCTCGACGCGGTGCTCGCTCTTGTGCGTGGTGATCACCGCATGCAGCGCGACCGAATTCGCGTAGTCGACCCACAGCACGCGCTGGTGCCCGAACGCGCGCCCGAACTTCGCGACGAAGCGACCGGCGGGCGTGGTGCGCTCGGCGGGTCCGATGTCCGCAAGGTTCTTGGCGCCGACACCCGGAGACGAGTCGTCGCCGATGCCGATGCCGAGCAGGACCGGCGTCTGGCCGAGAAAATCGCCCTTCGCCCCGAACAACAGCAGGGACGCCGCCTGCTTGTCGATCACGACAAAAGGGAGGCCTTTATTGTCGTGCTCCGCCGCGATCCAGCCGAGCAGGCGGTCGGCCGGTTCCGACAGCGGCGGCAACGGAATCGGTGTCGCGACCTTCGCCACGACGGCTTTCGCGCTCGGGCCGGTCTTGGGCTTGGCCTTGGGTTTGGCCTTGCGCGCTTGCGTGGCCTTGGTGGGGGTAGCCGACGCCAT
Organism: Sphingomonas faeni; assembly: GCF_040407565.1. GTDB lineage: Bacteria > Pseudomonadota > Alphaproteobacteria > Sphingomonadales > Sphingomonadaceae > Sphingomonas > Sphingomonas faeni_F. The sequence continues at coordinate 15,782 of NZ_JAPZPR010000014.1, read as the reverse complement.
CTGTGGCGCGACCACCGCAAGCACCAGTCCGGCGGCAATCGCTATGCGGGGGATACGGCGAAACAGCCCTGCGGACACCCGTGTCCGGCAAGGCTGTTCGTCGATGCAAGCGCGTCGTGCGGCGATGAGCCCGGCCGCCGCGCGTCAGCCGCGGGGCTTGCGCTGGCGCTGCTTGGCCTGCTGCTGGACCTGCTGGTCGAGGCCATCGACACGACCGGTGAGCTGGTCGATGCGCTGGCCGTTCTGCTGCGACTGGCCTGCTGCCGCCTGGGCCTGGGCAAGTGCCTGGCCGGACGTGCCTTCGACGGTGCGCAGACGGCCGTCCATACCGTCGATCCGCGTGTTGACCACGGCGATCTGGTCGCGGACGAAGCCCTTCGTGGCGCAACCGCTAAGCCCGATACCGGCGATAAGGATCAGGGCGACCGTCGGATATTTCGGGAGATTCGTACGCATAGACTTAACCTTTCCAAACATGGATGGCGTCAGTCAGCGGAGAGTCGATGGAATAACAATCGATATCCGGCGAGACGTTCGCTCCGTGCGGCGAGAGTTCGCCAGCGATGGAGCCTGCGACTGGATTTGAGGCGTAACGAGACTGCCGGTCTCTTTCTTGATGTATGGCAAGGTTACGTTCAGAATAGCGGCTCGAACCGCCCATATCATGGCGGATACTTGCAATACTTGCACCACCCCCAACGTGCACCACCCCGGCGAAGGCCGGGGCCCAATTGGGAAACGTCACTAACTTAAGGCCGTGCTCCGTCACTCCAACCTATCCAATTGGGCCCCGGCCTTCGCCGGGGTGGTGGTGGTGGTGGTGGGTACGCCGCAATCCTCCCCCGCCAGGGGGAGGTGGCTGGCGCTTGCCAGACGGAGGGGGCGGTAAGGAATGACCGTTGTTCCGTGTCCTCCCCCTCCGTCACCTTCGGCGACACCTCCCCCTTACGGGGGAGGATCGTTGAGTTCGGTGCAAACGAAAAAGGGCGGCCCCGCAGGACCGCCCTTTCATACTCGGATCGGATGCGAAGGCGGTTACGCCGGCACCTTGTCCTTGTTGTAGATCGCGGCCGCGGCGCGGAGGATGTCGAGGATCTTCTCCTGCGCCTTGGGCTCGTCGAGCTCTTCCATCGCCGCCAGTTCGCGGGCGAGGCGGCTGGTCGCGCCTTCGAAGATCTGGCGCTCGGAATAGCTCTGCTCGGGCTGGTCGTCGGCACGGAACAGATCGCGGACCACTTCGGCGATCGACACGAGGTCGCCCGAGTTGATCTTCGCTTCATATTCCTGCGCGCGGCGCGACCACATGGTGCGCTTGACCTTGGGCTTGCCCTTGAGCGTGTCCATCGCCTCGCGCATCGTCTTGTCCGACGACAGCTTGCGCATGCCGACGCTTTCGGCCTTGTTGGTCGGCACGCGGAGCGTCATGCGCTCCTTCTCGAACCGGAGGACGTAGAGTTCCAGTGTCATGCCGGCGATTTCCGAGCGCTGGAGCTCGATCACACGGCCGACCCCGTGCTTGGGATAAACGACGAAATCACCGACATCGAAGGACAGTGCCTTGGCAGCCATTTGGGGCCTTTCCGGATCAGGCCTCCACGCGACGCCTCGACGAAGGACTCGTCGCTGCTGCATCGGGGGAGGGATAGGTCTACACGTCAGACGGATGACGTGAATCATCGCGCCCGTCGCGGACCCATCTAGCAGCTTTGCAATAAAATTACCAGCCGAACGTGGCAGGCCGCTTGCCCTTTTCGGGATTCGCCGCCTCTTATCAGTCGCCTGCGCCGGGCTCGGGCGAGAAATACTTGTCGAACTTGCCCTCGACACCCTTCATCGCGTCGGCGTCCGGCGGCGTCTGGTTGTCGTTGCGCGTGACGTTGGGCCATTGCGCCGAGAAGGTCGTGTTGAGCTCGAGCCACTGCTCGAGGCCGCTCTCGGTGTCGGGCAGGATCGCCTCGGCGGGGCATTCGGGCTCGCACACGCCGCAGTCGATGCACTCGCTGGGATTGATCACCAGCATGTTCTCGCCTTCGTAGAAGCAGTCGACCGGGCACACTTCCACGCAGTCCATGTACTTGCAGCGGATGCAGGCATCGGTGACGACGTAGGTCATTGCAGAACTCCTGGGCCGGATTCCTTTCCGGCGACGAACGCGCCAGCGACTATGCGCGCCTGCCCGTCGCGTCAATCATAGCAAGCCTTCTGCGACACGTTATCAGGCTTTGCCCCTCTCGTATCCTCCCCTGCCCAACACCCCTCCGTCATCCTGACGAAAGTCAGGACCCAGGATACCAAGGGCAGCCTCTCGCGGCTCTGGGTCCTGACTTTCGTCAGGACGACGGCGGCCGCTCGTGTCGAACCTCGTCGGTCACCCGGAAGCAGGATCGCGCACGGTACCGGCCGGCGTCTTCCCAGCAATCAAATCCTGATAGCATCCTTGCGCCTCGGGAGCCGGCCCCCGCCGTGCCGGCAAAGCCTCGACCCGGATCACCCGAACCTGATCTGCCACCGCAAACGTCAGCACGTTCCCCACCCTAACCGGGCAATGCGCGCGATCGATCGGCCGTCCGTCGATCCGCAGATGCCCCTTCTCGGCGATCGCCTGCGCGGCGCTGCGCGTTTTCGCGAGCCGCACGAACCACAGGAACCGGTCGATCCGCATCGCGCCTTCAACCATGGCGGACCAGTGCAGCCAGCCCGGCAAAGGCGTTCTGCCGCGACGGATCGACCGGCGCCGGCGCGACGGCGCGAGCCGGCGGCCGACCGCGCCAGACCCAGCGCGGCGTGTCCCCCGCCAGCGCCTTGAATCCCAGTTCGGCCATCAACCGCTCCAGCGACGCCGGATCGACACCCATCGAGGTGGCCAGCGCCGGATCGGGCGCGAACGGTGTGCGACCCTGCCGCGAATCGTGCGCGGCACGGGCGATGCGCTCGATCAGGTCGATCCGGACCGCCTGGAGTCCGAGCGGACGGAACCCTGCCTCGAGGACCGCACCCTCGCTGCCACGCGCCAACACCGTAGCCCCATCTCGCGGGGCGGCGATCGTCACACCGCGAGCAGACGCGAGGATACGCCGCCAGCGCGCCGACTCGGGCTTGAGCAACCGCGCGTCGAACAGGTCGAGCGCGCCGACCGTGATCCCGATTTTCCGCAGCCGCTTGCGCTCCTCGAGATCGATCGCGTCAAGCGCGACCCGCATCGGCAACCGCGGCAGGATCCCGCCAGCCTCCTCGATCGCACTGGCGACCGCGCGCAAGGCGGGCGTTGCGTTCGGATCGCGACTCACCTCGGCCAGGTGGACCAGCACGGCAATCCGCCGCTTGAGCATCCCGGCGAGCCACAGCGCCAGCCGCGCCTCGATCCGCTCCCGCGCGGTCTTGTCGAGGCAATCGAGCGACCGATCGAGGATCAGCTTCGGCCGCGCGAACGAAGGCCCAGCACCAAGCTTGGCGACCGGATGTCCCGCCCAGATCACCTGCGCCGCATCGTCGAGCGCGATATCGGCGTCCGGCGCATCGACCAGCGACTGCCCGCGCCGCGAGCGCTCGCCCGTCAGCCGCTTTTCCGCCGCCGCGAGCAGCAGCCGCTTGTCGCTCGCCCGCGCGTCCGCCGCGACGGTAAAGCGGAACCCGTCGAGCCGACCGATCGGATGGTCCTCGACCATCACCTCGCCCTCGGGACCGATCACCACCGGCAATGCGCCCGCATCCGCACCGATCTGGCGCATCAGCGCGGTCGTGCGCTTGTCGACGAACCGCTGCGTCAGGCTGGCATGCAGCGCATCCGACAGCCGCTCCTCCAGCGCCGCCGTCCGCGCGGCCCACAAGGTCGGCTCGGCCAGCCAGTCGGCGCGCTGCGCAATATATGCCCAGATCCGCGTCGCCGCGATGCGCCCCGCGATCACCGGCACGTCGCCCGCCACGGTATCGAGCCGCGCGATCTCGTCCGCAAACCACTGGTGCGGGATATGCCCCCGCCCCTCGCTCAGATGCCCGAACAGCCGCGACACGAACCGCGCATGCGGATCGAGCCCGACTTTCCGGAAATCCGGAACGCCGCATGCTGCCCATAATCGCGCGACCATCGCCGGGTGCCGTGCGCGTTCGCGGACCCAGCCCTCCTCCGCAAGCCGCTTCAAAACCCCCAGATCAAGGGCTTGAGGCGCGGCGCGCAAAACACCGGCGGGCGGGCGCGCTTCCAGGCTCGCGACCAGCGCATCGATGCTTGTGAAATCGGGCTCGCCCTGCCGCCAGTAGAGGTTCTCGAGGCGCGGAAACCGGTGTTCCTCGATCGCCAGCACTTCCTCGGGCAGGAACGCGCCGGGACCATCGTCGGACAGCGCGCCAAACGTGCCGTCGCGCTGATGCCGCCCCGCACGCCCTGCGATCTGCGCCATTTCCGCGACCGTCAGCCGACGCTGGCGCTTGCCGTCGAATTTGTTGAGGCTGGCGAACGCGACGTGCGCGACGTCCATGTTGAGCCCCATCCCGATCGCGTCGGTCGCGACGAGATAGTCGACCTCGCCCGCCTGGAACATCGCGACCTGCGCGTTGCGTGTGCGCGGTGACAGCGCCCCCATCACCACCGCCGCGCCGCCACGCAGGCGCCGCAGCATCTCGGCGACCGCGTACACCTCCTCCGCCGAGAACGCGACGATCGCCGAGCGCTTCGGCAACCGGCTGATCTTCTTCGCGCCCGCATAGGTGAGCGTCGAGAAGCGCGGCCGATTGACGATCTCCGCGCCGGGCACCAGTTTCTTGATCATCGGCCGCAATGCCTCGGAGCCGAGGATCATCGTCTCCTCGCGGCCCCGCGCGCGCAGCAGGCGGTCGGTGAACACATGCCCGCGCTCGGGATCGGCGCCCAGTTGCGCCTCGTCCAGCCCGACGAACGCGACGTCGCGATCGGGCATCGACTCGGCGGTGCAGAGGAACCAGCGCGCATCGGGCGGCACGATCTTCTCTTCGCCGGTGACCAGCGCCACCCGGTTCGCGCCCTTGATCGCCACCACCCGGTCATAGACCTCGCGCGCGAGCAGACGCAGCGGAAAGCCGATCATGCCGCTGGAATGCGCGCACATCCGCTCGATCGCGAGGTGCGTCTTGCCCGTGTTGGTCGGGCCGAGAACTGCGGTCACGCCACCGGAAGCATCATCGCTCATGCCGACAACATCGGGGGTAAACCATGCGCGCGCAATGACCTGGGCCGAGTTTCCTCGCCCCGCGCAACCTACCGCCGGGCAAGCACTTCTCGCCGCAAACCGGTTCGCGCGGACACACCGGTTAATTTGACTTTAGCAGGTTGCGATCACAACGACCGCCTGACGCCGGGGGGACCGGCACCATCGGGGCAGGCCTGCGTGTATCTTCGTAACGATCAGGGCTTCGAGTTGGCGAGCGCTGTACCGGGCCAGGGGTTCGGCCGCGGGCTCGCGCCGTCGCTGTCCGAGCTGTCGCGCGCAGACCTGTTGCGCGACCGGACGACGCGAGCCGATTTCTCGCGGATCGACTGGGTGCCCGATCTCGGCGCGCGGATCGGCAGCCTCGACTGGTGGCGCGGGCTCGCGACCTGCACCGCGCTGTGTGCCGCGACGTGGATGCTGTCGCCCGGCGTGAAGCCGCTCGTCGGTGCGGTGCCGACGCCGCTCGCGGGCGCCGAGTGGGAGGAGACGCGGGCGCAGGGCATCGCACCGCTGGCGCAGGGGGCGACGACCGGCCGGCGGATGGCCGCGAACGATCTCGTCGCGCCGCTCGCGCAGGTACCCGAACGACCGAGCGTCGACCTGTCCGCGACGCTTGGCGAGGGCGATAGTTTCGACCGCGCGCTGATCCGCGCAGGCGTCGGCCGGACCGATGCGGAGGCCGCCGCGGCGCTGGTCGCGCAATCGGTCGACCCGAAAGCCATACCGGCCGGCACGCGGATCGCGCTCACGCTCGGGCGGCGGGCGGATCGCACCGTCGCACGGCCGTTGGAAAAGCTCGATGTCCGCGCCCGGTTCGATCTGGCGCTGTCGCTGACGCGCGGCGCGAGCGGGCTGATGGTCGCGCGCAAGCCGATCGCGGTCGACACCACGCCGTTGCGGATCCAGGGCCTGGTCGGCTCGAGCCTGTACCGCTCCGCGCGCGCGGCGGGGGTACCGGGCAAGGCGGTCGAGTCGTTCATCAAGGCGATCTCGACGCGGCTCTCGATCGGCCGTGACGTCGGCGCCGCCGACCGCTTCGACCTGATCGTCGCGCGCGAGCGGGCCGCGACCGGCGAAACCCGGATCGGCGACCTGCTGTTCGCCGGGATCGACCAGGGCCGCCGCAAGGTGCAGCTGGTCCGCTTTGCCGCCGATGCGGCGAACGCGGATCCAGACAGCGACTCGGGCCGCGGCGGCTGGTTCGACGCGAACGGCCAGACCGAACGCCGGGCCGTCTCGGGCATGCCCGTGCTCGGGCGGATCACCTCGAACTTCGGCTGGCGGATGCACCCGCTGCTGGGCTTCACGCGGATGCACAAGGGGCTCGACATCGGCGCGCCTTACGGCTCGCCGATCCACGCGATGACCGACGGCGTGGTCGCGTTCGCGGGACGGACCGGCGGCTATGGCAATTTCGTCAAGCTGATCCACGGCGGCGGGATGGCGAGCGGCTACGGCCATATGAGCCGGATCGCGGTGGCGTCGGGAACGCGCGTCCGCGCCGGACAGGTGATCGGGTATGTCGGCTCGACCGGCATGTCGACCGGCCCGCACCTGCACTGGGAAGTGTGGAAGAACGGGGCCGCGATCAACCCGCGCTCGGTGTCGTTCGCGAGCGTCGCGCAACTCTCGGGCGAGAAACTCCGCGCGTTCAAGGCGAAGGTGGCGCAGCTTCTCGCGGTGCGAATCGGAAACTAGCGCGCGGCGCGTTCGTTCGCGCGGTCGATCCAGCGCGACGCGATGAGATGGGGTACCGCGACCGCGCCGAGCAGCTGGAAGGCCTGCGCGGTGAGATCGGGCGTGAATGCGTCGGGCAGGCTCATCGCGCAGACCAGCCAGCCGGCGATCGCCGCCGCCGACATCGCCGCGCCGATCGCCAGCCAGCGCAGCGGCGACAGGTCCGGCAGGCGCAACCGGGCATCGGCGAGATGGCGCGGCGAATGCAGGAAGACGAAGAACAGGGCGAACCCGAATACCGGCGGCGCGACGACGAGCATGGCGATCGCGACCGCCATCGCCGCCGCCCATTCACGCGCGCCGTCACGCCAGGCGACGGCGATGCCGACGCCCGTCACCAGCAGGGCGACCGGGGCGAGCGCAAGCAGCGCATGGGCGACCCCCACCCCGCCCTCGCCATCGGCCATCGCCGCGAACAATCGCCCGACCTCGGCGGGATGACCGATCGCCGGCGCGACGATGATCGCGGTGCCCGCCGCCATCTTCAGCAGCGGTTCGTCGAGCATCGTCCAGTCCTCGCCGAAATGAATCGCAGCGACGATCAGGAACAGGATCAGCGCCACCAGCGGCAGCATCGACCACAGCACCAGCATCGCAGCGGCGACCCCGACATAGCCGGCAACGGCCAGCGCGAGCGGCCGTCGCCCAATCGCGGCGGTGCGCGCGATCAACGCGATGTCGTAGGCGCCGTGCGGCATGCCGCCCGCGACGAACAACAGTGTCGCGATCACCGTCGCGGACGGTCTGGTCAGCGGCACCCGCGCGACGATCGCGACTGTCAGGCACGCCGCCGCCAGCCAGAACGCAGGGTGCGCGAAACCGCCGCGTCCGATCGGGACGCGGCGGAGATCATCCGACGGGGCGGCATGCCTCACGCCAAGGCTGCGCCGGCCGGGCACGCTGGGGTGAAGCATGGCCGGGTGATGCAGGCCGGGGTGATGCAGGCCGGGGTCAGGCGTAGTGCCCGGTATCGCCATGCGCCTCGGCCCGCGATTTGCGCGACGAAATCATGAAGATCAGGATACCCAGTCCGGCCTTGGCGAGCAGATCGGCGATCGTGTAGCCGAGCTGGATGACTGTCGTCGCCGTGCCGCCGGTGATCCCGACATACGGCGCCATGTAGACGATCGGGTAGAAACCCCAGGAGGCGAAGGTGAGCAGGCGCGCCTTGCGCACCAGATCGCGCGCTTCGACCCGCTGCTGGTTGATCGAGTCGCCAAGCCCGCGGAACAGCTCCCAGACGATGTAGACGAACGGGATCGCCGACAAGGTGCCCCACAAGGCGCGGGTCGGGATGTCGGTCGCGATTTCGCCGGGATAGCCCAGGATGATCATCAGCGCCGCCGCCGTGCCGAGGCGAGTCGCCTTGGACGCGGTTTCCGCCGCGGACAGCCGCATCACCAGGATGAGTTCGATCAGCAGCAACGGCACCGTCAGCAGCCAGTCGACATAGCGATAGGCGTCGTTGAACGCGAAGCCGGTTGCGGTGACGATGCCGTCCTTGAGGACATAGGCCTCGTTCCAGCTCTGGAAGATCCGGAGATAATGATAGGCGGCGATCGCGGTCACGATACCCGAGATGGTCAGCGCCGTCCGATAGGCCGGCGCCACCTGCGAACGGCTCAGCCAGAGGAACGCGGTCGCCGCGCCCATCGCGGCGAGGGTGAAGGAGAAGGCATTATAGGCCAGTGAAAACTGGAGGGGGGTCACGACATCCATTGGAGCCTCGATCGATCGCATGGCGCCGCGCGCGCCACGATCGCGCGCCGGCAAGGCTGAGGAGGCCCCAGGCCGATGTCCGGACCGGTCCTTGATGCCACCCGACAATGGCGCCACAGCGACGACGAGCGCAACGGAGGGGTCATGCCCATGCCGTCATCGGGTTGGCGTCCGACTCCGGTTGTATCGCTGTGACGACCGGGATCGGTGTACGCCTGCGTCCCGCGTCGCGCGATACGGTACATGGTCCATACCGGCGTGATCTCCGCAAGGGACGGGCGGTGTCACGGGGTTCCGGCCAGCCCGTCCCCGACCCGTTTAGAGCCCGTTTAGAGCCCGGCTTCGACGGCCAGCCGGATCAGGTCCGCGGTCGTCCTGGTCCCCAGCCGGGTCATCAGGATCGCGCGGTGCATCTTCACGGTCTTTTCGGACAGGCCGAGTTCGGCGGCGATCTGCTTGTTGAGCAGGCCGTTCGCCACGAACTTCAGGATCTGGCCCTGTCGGGTCGACAGCGACTTCACCATCTCCGCCGCGCGGATTCGCCGCATGCTCGTCTGCGGCGTCGCGTCGGCATCGATCTCTACCTGCGATCCAAGGAAATAGAGCAACGTGTCGTCTTCGTCGTAGATCGGTGCGACCAGCACGGCGTTGCGGAACGGCTGGCCATCGCGCTTGTAGTTGAGGATCTCGACCAGCACCGGCCGGTGCTCGCGGACGCCGCGGCGGATCTCCTCGGATAGCCAGGGTTCGGTGGCCGGGCCTGACAGGAACCGGCAATTGCGGCCCACCACATCGTCCGGCCGGTATCCCGTCAGATCGCAAAAGGCCTGATTGCAGGCGACGATCGGGTTGTCGGGCAGGCGCGGATTGCTGACCACAGAGGCGATCGGACTATCGGCCACCAACCGGATGACCCGGTCTTCGGGGCACGGCTGTTCCGTCGCGATCACCATGCCTGCCCCCCCTGCCTGTGCCTCACCTGTCGGCGCGAGCTACCGATGATGGCTAGCACATATAATATGGATCGGACGTACGGTTAACGGGTTCGATCCGATCCGATCGCGGCTTTTCTATCGCGCCGCGCTGGCCGGAAGCGGCTTATTTCCCCTGCGCGCGCCAGCGTTGGATCGTGCGGCCGATGATCTGGTCCTCGCCGCCGACGTCGCGCCACAATTGCGAGAAGAGCGGGTCGCCCGATGCGGGGCGTTTCGATTCCTCGAGCCCGTCGAAGCTCACGCGGATCGGGATCGTCACGCCCTCGCCGCAGATGATGCACTCGCGGTTGCGCAGCGCGGGAATCGAATCGAGGAAGCCGCGCGCACCCTCGGGCATCGCCGCGCGGACGAACGCCTGATCGCGGTCGTTGTTGAGGCGCATCGCGATGATCGTGCCGCACTGCGACAGCACGCCCTCCGCGAGATCCGACGGGCGCTGCGTGATGAGACCGAGCGACACGCCGTATTTGCGGCCTTCCTTGGCGATCCGGCCAAGGATCCGGCCGACCGAGCTGGTCGCCTCCTGCCCCGCCGGGATGTAGCGATGCGCCTCCTCGCAGACGAGCAGGATCGGCCGCTGCGGTTCGTTGCGCGACCAGATCGCGAAGTCGAACGTCATCCGCGCCAGTACCGCGACGACAACCGAGGTGATGTCCGACGGTACCCCCGACACGTCGATGATCGAGATCGGCTTGCCGTCGCCCGGCAGGCGGAAGATGCGCGCCAGGAAACTCGCCATCGTGTCGGCGACGAGCATGCCCGAGAACATGAAGCCATAGCGCGGATCGGCCTTGATCTCGTCGATCTTGGTCTTCAGGCGGAGGTACGGCGCGGTGTCCCCCGCGCGGTCCATCCGGCCCATCTCCGCGCTGATGATCGTCGTCAGGTCGCTCAGCAGATACGGGATCGGCGCATCGACGGTCAGCTTGGCGATCTCCTGGCCAAGCCGGCTCTTGGCCTTGGCGGCGAGCAGGCATTTGGCAAGGATGTCGGCGTCGAACTGGCGCGCGGAGCCGCTGCTGGTGAGGAACACCTCGCAATGCTCCTCGAAGTTCATCAGCCAATACGGCATCTGCAGGTTCGAGACGTCGTAGATCGCGCCGTTCGATCGGAACGCGGCGGCATATTCGCCGTGCGGGTCGATCATCACGATATGGCCCTGCGGCGCCAGTTCGCAGATCCGGTGGAGGATCAGCGCGGCACTGGTCGACTTGCCCGTGCCGGTCGACCCGACCAGCGCGAAATGCTTGCCGAGCATCGCGTCGATATACAAAGCGGCGCGGATATCGGTGGTCGGATAGACCATGCCGACCTCGATATTGGCGCGATCCTCGGCGGCATACACTTGTTTCAAGTCGGACGTGGTGATCGGGAACACCTCGCAGCCCGGCATCGGATAGCGCGTGACGCCGCGGCGGAAGCGGAAGAGCCGGCCGGTCAACTGCTCCTCGTCGCCCTCGCCGAGATAGTCGATCTCGGCGGCGACGCAGGTGCCGGCGGCATCCTCGAGCTTGAGCGAACGGATGTTGGCGACCAGCCAGGTCGTGCCGACGCGCATCTTGACCTGACTGCCGACCTGGCCCGCCGCGGCGACCACCGGATCGGCATCGTCGTACAGCGCGCCGATCGAGGCACGATCCAGCAGCACGCGACTGCTCGATCCTGCGATCGCGAACACCACGCCGATCGGGGCCGACATCGGCCCGCACTGCGGCCCGCACTGCGGTGCGCATGGCGGTGCGCACGGGCCAGGCGCGACCATCGACCCGTTGGCCGGCACCGCCGCCTGCAGGAATGCGCCGTGTCCCGACAAGTCGCTCATTATGGCACCATCTCCGGTCATTACCGACCAGCTCTGCCATCCAATGCGTAAATATCCGGTGACGACGGCGTTAACGATCCCGCGTCGGTCGGGCCTACACCCGGCGCGCGATCCAGCCCGCGGCCCAGCCGAGGAACACCGACAACGCGACCGCGGTGAGGCCGTAGATCACCGACGAACGCTCCGCCGCACGCGCGACGAAACGCTCGAACCCCGATTTGCGGATGTCGATGTCGCGCACCGCCGCCGCCAGCACGCGACCGTCGCGAATCAGGAACGTCTCCGCGGTAAAGCGCCCGACGGGCACGCGCGCCGGGATCGTCACGCGCGCGCGGTAGAGGACGCCGTCGGTGATCTCGACCGCGCGCGGCGCCTCATAATACAGGCCGGCGCGACGTTTCAAATCGACCAGCCCTTGTTGGAACCGATCCTGCGTCGCGGTCGGCGCGCTGGAGGCGGGCGACAATTGCAGGCTGTCGAGCCCGAGTTCGTAGATCGCACGCGTCCGATCGTCGACCAGCCGGCCGATCGGTTTCGACGAGGCGATCGCATAGAAGCTCGGCGCCGAACGATAGCGCAGCCGCGACGCGTTGACCCAGATGCCGGCGACCTTCTCCTTCTCGCGCATCAGGATCGACTGGGTCGGCCCCTTCACGACGACGACGATTTCGGTCGGTTGCTCGCCGGTCGGCAGGCGTCCGCCGGGGTAGAGAATCGCCCCGAACAGCAGCAGTTCGGCACCGGTGAAGCTGTAGGCGATCTCGATATTGCGCTGCGAGACGTCGGGGACGAGGACCGGCTTGGCCTGCGCCATCAGCAGCGGCGCCAGCAGCAGTAGCGGCCAGGGCTTCACGACCCGGCCCTCACGACAGCGTGACCGAGAAGATCTCCTCGGGCCGCCAGACCAGGCCGAGCAGGATGCGCGCACCGACCAGCAGCACCATCACCGCGAGCGCGAGGCGGAGATATTCGGGGCGGAACTTGGTGGCGAACCGCGCCCCGATCTGCGCGCCGACCACCGAGCCGAGCAGCAGCAGTCCGGCCAGCACGATGTCGACCGCCTTGGTGGTGGTCGCGTGGACCATCGTCGCGACCGCCGTCACGAACAGCGTCTGGAACAGCGACGTGCCGACCACCACCGAGGTCGCCATGCCGAGCAGGTAGATCATCGCGGGGACGAGGATGAACCCGCCGCCGATGCCGAGCAGGATCGTCAGGATGCCGGTGAAGAAGCCGAGCAACAAAGGTGCGAGCGGCGAGATGTAGAGCCCGGAGGCGTAGAACCGGGTCCGCAGCGGGAGCGCGGCGACGAGCGGGTGGTGGCGGCGCTTGCGCGCTTTCGGCGGCCGCCCGGTGCGCGCGCGACCGATCGTGCCGATCGATTCCTTCGCCATCATGCCTCCGATCGAGCCGAGCATGACGACGTAGACGATCGCGATCACGGTATCGATCTGGCCGCTCTGCTGGAGCAGGCGGAACAGCCATGCGCCGAAGAACGAGCCGAGGATGCCGCCCGCGACCAGCACGCCGCCCATCTTGGTATCGACGCCCTTGCGACGGAAATGCGCGAACACGCCCGAGACGCTCGCGCCGGTCACCTGGCTCGCGGACGAGGCGGCGGCGACGGTCGGCGGGATGCCGTAGACGATCAGCAACGGGGTCGTCAGGAAGCCGCCACCGACCCCGAACATCCCCGACAACAGGCCGACGCCCCCGCCGAGCAGGATGATGACGAGCGCGTTGACCGACAGGTTGGCGACGGGGAGATACAGATCCACGCACGCAGCGTTACACCGGATTGCGCGCGCGGGGCTAGGCTCGACTCGGCAGGACTGGTCGGCTTCCCTAGAAGTCGCTGCCGATCGACAGCGCCGGCCCCGAGCCCGGCCTTGCGGCACCGGCGACGCGTTCGCGCCAGTCGAGCGTCAGGCGCAGCGTCTTGCGCGCGACCGGTACCGTCGCGACGATCGACGGGCCGAGATCGAACCGCTCGGCGGCACGTTGCGCGCTGCCCCATGCACCGACGCCGATATCCACGCGCGCGCCGGCGACCCGGCCGATCGGATGCGTGACCCTTGCCGAGGCATCGACGAACCCCTCCACGCCGTCGCGGACGATTACACCGGCCTGGCCATAGCCTTCGAGGCGAAGTCCGGGGGCGATGTCGGCGGGTCCATAGCCGGCGATCACGCCGAGCGTCGGCCCACCTCGCCCGCCATCGAGCGCGAACCGGTGTTCGGCGACGAGGCGGACCGGCAACCGCGTCGGTTGCCATTCGATCCCGAGTGCGGCCTCGCGCCCTGCCCCTTCGAGCGGTGTCGCGAGCCGCGCGACCACAGAGAATCTGCGTCGCTTGCCGAGCGCGTAGACCAGTCGCAACCCGGCCTGCGATGCGCCGAGCTGGCCGCCGGATACGGTACCGGCCGGGCCACCGCGCGCGAGCAGCCACGCGCTGCCACTCAGCCGGCCCGGTGCCGACACCATGACGGGGGGGGCGATCGGCGACGGCATCCGCTCGGTTCGTGGCGCGGATGCAGGGGTGGTATCGTTGGAGACCGCCGCGAGCGCGGGTATCGCTGCGATCCTTGGCGGTGCGAACGAATGGCGTTCGACGGTGGGCTTTGACCCCGAAGAAATAGGCGGTCCCGGCGAGACAGGCGGTCCCGACGAGTCGTGTGATTCCGACAGGGCATGCGGTTCCGAAGCGTCATGCGGAAGGTCAGCCGGTGGCGAACTCCGATCTTGCAGAAACCTCATCGTGGTTTTCCCACCGGGTATCACTGCCTCGATCAGGCGGGGAAGCGTGTGGGATGCGGGAAGCGCGTCGATCGCGGGGAGCAGCATGGCGATCCGGATCAGCACCCATCCCCCCAGCGACAGCACCAGAAACCGCAGCGGACGGCCGCCGGTCATCGCGTGACGGCGACACGGCCCAATCCGTCGATGCCGACGACCGGATGTCCGGCCAGGTCGGGAAACGCGTGCCGCGTCTTGTCCCAGACCGGCGGCGCGCCGCGCAACATGCCGATATAGACGAGTACCGCGCGGGGCGCCGCGAGCAACGAGACGAGATTGCCGACGAAGAATCGCGGCAGCGCCCACAAGGCCTCGCGGAGGCCGTAGCTTCGCCAGGTGAACACCATGCGCATGCCCAGCCGCCACGCCAGCAACAGCGCGTTGGCCGCGAGCAACCACAACGCGATCGGATACGCGCCGTTCGCATACGGCGCCGCATGCGCCGATTGCGCATGCAGCGACAGCGACAGGATCCAGGCCGGCACCGCGAGATATCCGATCGCGAGGACGACGACGGCGATCGGCGCGCGACGATCGCGCATCCGCATCCAGTGATCCGCCAGCGCGCGCGGTCGCGCCCAGCCGGTGCGATCCCATCCGGCGAGCGCGATGCCCGTCATCCAGCGGGTCTTCTGACGCACCGACTCGGGGATCGTGCCGGGAAAATAGGCCCGGACGGCGACCACCGTGCCGGTGTCGTCGGCGGCGACCCGTGCGAAGATCCCGCGCGCGCCGAGTTCGGCAAGTCGCAGACCGAGTTCGTAATCCTCGGTCAGGCTGGTGGCGTCGAACGGGTCGCCGCCGCGGGCCAGCGCCACCATCGCGAGAAAATGCGGCGATATCGCGCATCCCGTACCCGCCAGCGGCATGGCCGCGCCGACGACCGTGCGAACGATAATCTGTTTGGCGTGGGCCTCAGCGAATGCGAAACCGCTCTCGTATGGCCGATCTCACCTCAACTCCGCGTTGGCCGTATGTCCGCTTTGGAGAGGTTATTTACCGTTGATATCGTGACGATGCGGCGCTGATTGCGCTTCGCCTACCGCGACATGGTTTCGTTCTAGATAGCGCAGGCCAAAGAATGCGACGGCGATTACAGCGATCAGGAAGGTTGCTAGAAAAACGTTCCAAAACAGCTGATTAGGCTCGCGAAACTCAGCCCAAAGCGGGATCGCTAAAAATACGCTGATCAAAAAAACGGCATACCGTTTCGACATTGCACTACCCAGTATTTGCCCAGACCGGTCTATCATAACGGTACTGCCAACGTCCGCTAGTGGGCGGAAGCGGTCGTTCGAAACGAGTTGCGATAACGCTCAAGCCGCTTCAGCGAATGCGAAACCGCTCTCGTATGGCCGATCTCACCTCAACTCCGCGTTGACCGTATGTCCGCTTTGGGGAGAAAAGCCGACATTGCACGGTTTCATCCGCCTGCTAAGTATCCTCACACGATGTGCGGAGCAGACAGATGGGATTGGAACGCTTCGTCGAGACGTGGACTTCGTCCCATTATCCCCCCGAGAGGGTCCA
>NZ_JAPZPR010000013.1:0-98574 GCF_040407565.1 Sphingomonas faeni | reverse complement strand
CGGCAGGGGCCGAGATTCCATTCGTCTAAGATCCTACCATTGCCGTTCGCGGTCGGCACTGATTGCTTCCCGTTTCGGCATGCGCCCGGTTTTCAAGACGCTGCTCGCGTTCCCATTTCTTGATCGATTCCGAGAACGCCGGTGCCTTCTCACTGACGGTTCATAGTCGGGAAGTCCGGATTGGTGGGTAACGCCCCGCTGGCGGACAGTCGCGCGGCTGCTACTTATAAGCGGCGAACGGCCCGAAAAACACAGCCCCGCTCTCAACTAAAGCCGGTATCTGATTTTTTGTTGGAAGCGACAGCGCGAACTCCGGCCAGACCTGAGCAACATACTCTCCCCAACGATCGGTTGGGATTTCACGGACTTGGCCTTCGATGTCCTCAAACACGTATTTTCTGATCTTTATCGCGTCGACACCCTTTTTGACGGCCGTGAGGTAATCAGAAGCTCCAACATACGTCGGAACAAGTGCACCATGCTTACCCTCAGGCAGATCACACCCGTCACCACGGGTGACCTTCATCGTGAACTCATAAAGCTGATTGGTCACTCATATTCCTCTTTTCATAGCCGGCGCAACCCGATCGCCTTATCGACCGTCGAAGCTATGTTTGTCTCGATGGACGACCAGATGATTGGCGTTTTTCTTGTCGAAGCCGAGGGCTGAATAAGCCTCTCGTTCAAAATTCCCGAAACTCGATCCCTCTGGGAATGCTCCGGATCGCCGTTCCTATTCGTGAGCTAGCGGATGGCCGCCTAAAAGCGGCCATAGAATTCGTCGATGAAGAGCTCCGAGCACGTGGCCACAGGACCCATCGCTAAAAAGTAGAGGCGCATCGCTTACTATGAGAAGAAAATGGGCGGTTCTTGCCCCGATCGCGGTAGGCACGCTTGCGCCTACCGTCATGGCAAGCGAGGCGGGGCATGTGATCGACGTACCGCCAAATGGCAAGTTGCAGGTTTCGGTAAACGGCCAAACCCTAGACACCTTTTCCGGCTCTGGAATGCCGTCAGTGCTGTCGCTGAGACGCTCCGTCGCCTTAGGCCTGTTTGGTCCCAATGCAGAGCAAGAACGAGCCAAGGCCGCGCGGCGCTTCCAGTTGATATCTGTATCTCGGAATCCGGATAACAAGGTCGGTCCGATTCTGGTCAAAGGCTACACGCAGAACGCTGATCTGACCGTCGGCTCCCATACAAGCAGAGTGGCCACAAAATGGTCGCAGGCAGACGCGTATGATTTTGCGGACGGGCTGGCGGGACCCTATGCGCTGCCGGCACCTGTCGTGCGATACCGGTTGCGGGAGGCGAACGGGGCGGAACGTACAAGCTCAATTCCTCTGCTGCCCGACACTTGGTGGGTCGCTGCAACGTCCAAGATGATCGGGGGTAAGTCGATCAAGTTCGCGTTCGCGCCTCAGTTTGCCACCACCGTTGCCAGCGCTGCTGCCGGAGCCGCCATCAGTGAGGAACTTGACGGAGCCCTTAGTGGTACGCCGCAGCGAGTTATGATCTCGCACGGCGTCGAACGTCCGGCTCGCGTGATGCGATTGAGCCGAACGCTGGATTTAGGGCCGGTCAGCATTGATCGGCTGTTGGTACGCACCGCTGATTTCGGAAGCGCCAACTCCATACGAGACGAGGAACCTGATCCGTCTGAAATGACCGACGACATTGTCGTCAACGGGAAGCGCAAGCCATCTCGGGCAGCATACATCGTCTATGTTGGTGCTGACGTACTTCGCGGTTGCACGTCAATCACGTACGACAAGCCCCGGCATCTCATTCATTTGATGTGTAAATGAGGTTGACCGTCCAGCAACATGTTGGGCGTCCCTAAGCGAACCTGCAATAAACAAGGATATGCGATGATCGTAGCAGCGCTTGCTCTTGCCGTACTGGCTCCCGCCGATGGTACGACCCAGTGCCAATATGATCGATCCGCCATGTTGGCGCTCGATCTTCCCGCGTTCGATCAGGATATGAATGGGGGATGGCGGACGCTCGAAGCAAAAGGCTGTGCCAAGGAAGCTGCTGATCTGATCCGGGTCTGGCGGGAGGCGCATGGAAGCATGGGACCTGCCGATACCCTCCTCTCTTGGCATGAGGGCCAGCTACGGGCCGACGTTGGCCAGTATGCTGACGCTATCAGGCTTTTCCAAACGGGAAGGCATCCCGCAGCAGACGATGCGAAGTGGGGATGGAACCTCTACGTGGACGGAAGCATCGCTTTTCTTCGAGGAGATCGCCGGAAGCTGGAAGCTGCTCGTGCGAAACTCGCAGGTCTGCCCCGCCCGGCCGAGGTAAAGGACGCGGTCGGCCCGGACGGCAAACCAAGAGCGGTTCGCTGGCCGATGAACATTCGCGTTCTCGATGGCTTCCTCCACTGCTGGGGGCAGAGCTACAAGGTCGCATATCGCTGTCCCGTGCCGACCCCCTGATGCAAGAAGGGGCACTTGCGGAGACACCCGCCGCTTTCCCATTTTTCGATCGATTCCGGGAATGCCTGGGCCGCCTTCATCGTCATCCCCAATCGAGAAAAGCTTGAATCGGTAGAATCGCGCAAGCAACATTAGAATATGCTGATTGGTTCCGAGACATTGTTCTCAAACGCGAGAGAGCGGGTGAAGCTGAATCGTAGGCGATCGTCGCTCCGTTCTATGCCTACCGTGTAATCGCCGGGCTCGAAATCGAGGAACATGCCACCGTATCGCGGCTCTGGTTCATCCCCGCCACCCGTCAACATCTCTCTCGGCCCTACGAAGATGCGGCCACTAGGAAATGAAAGTGAGTAATTTTGAGCAAGGTCAAACCCCTCAACGATGTCTAGATCATAAAAACCATCGCTTCCTAGGCCCACTATAAGCAGGTTCCGTCTCCTGATTTCGATTAGTTCTTCCACTGGATCAGCCCACCAATCCACATCGTCGTCAATCCGATGCTTCAACCCTCCCAGATCGTAAACGACGATGGTGCTCGCGTGACCCTGCAAATAGTTGATGAGCCAGTGACGACAGGCATATCTGCGATATTACCTTGGTTGGACAATCCCTCGTACGTCAACGCACCGCCAATGATCGTCAATGACGATGAGACATTGATCGCAATGACTCGCGGAAACTTTATTAGAAAATAGGGCGAGGCGGCATTTTCCCATTTCTCGATCGATTCCGAGAACGCTCTGGTCTTCTTGATCGCCGTTCGTTTGAGGGAATGTCGGTTTTTAATAATTTATCATGCTTTATCGGCACCGTGGTGCGGATGGAGGGCAATGATGAGTGATACCGTTTGGCTGATTGTAGCAATCCGACGATGCACACCAGCAAGAGCGTTTTGATGCGTCTTGTATTTATGGTCCTCTGCGGAAGTGTGGTGGCAATGCTGGCTGGATGTGGCCTGATCTACCCATCGGACCGACTGCGGCAGCGAATAACGGTGGAGGTCGAAACACCCCAGGGCGTGCGTACGGGCAGTTCGGTGGTCGAAACCGAAGTGCAGGAAGGCAAAAGCTGGGGCGATGCGTCAGGTATTCAATTCACGCTCAAGGGCGAGGCGGTGGCAGTCAGTTTACCAGGCGGGCGGACGCTGTTCGCGGTTTTGCACGGAAGCGGTGATACATTTCGAGACGATCCAGCGAGCTATCAAGTCCGGCTATTGTCCGACGCACTTAGGGCTGGCGCGCAAGCAAGTGTGCGGGTGCCAGTTCAAGGACTTAACTTGATGCAGGCACGCGCAGCCGCCAAGCGAGCGAAAGTAAACCTGACCCTGCCGAGAAATCTGTATCCGACGTTGGTAACGTTTGCAGACCCGACCGATCCTAGGAGTGTTGAACAAGTAGTGCCGACCGATCTTGCCGCAACGTTCGGGCCCGGGGTGCGGCTCAAGCGAATTACTGTGGCGGTAACTAATGATGCGGTCACGACGGGGATCAGTGCGCGGCTGCCTTCGTACGATTCAGTTTCTGATGAATGGTTCAGAAATCTGGTTTACGGTGATCCGCGAGCTTTTTATCTTTTCGACTTTCAACAAGGGACCAAGTAATTTTGCGTTAGACGCAAACAGGGCCATTCCCGAAACTCGATCCTTTTCGAGAAAGCCAGCAACGTCACTCGACGGCATCTATCCTACCTTCCTCTCCAAGCCGAACGGACCGCACTCACCCGTCGTTGCCGTTCGCTCCCGGCGTACACGCAACTCACGTTCGTGATCTGACCCCATCGACGTGAAACGGCTGAAGGTCTCAGCGCATGGTATTCTCCCATGCGCTGATCCTCACACCTGGTTATTCAGCGTCGCCCGTTACCGCGGGCTTCGTGTTACGGCGTGGCTTGGCAGCGGCAGGTTCAGCGGCCTTTTGAACCGTCTGGCCGGGCTTACGACCCAGACCGATCTTCTTGGCCATGGCGCGACGGCTCTCGCTGTAGGTTTCCGCAACCATGGGATAATCCGCCTTGAGATTATACCGTTCGCGGTACTCCGCCGGGGTCATACCGTTGGTAGCGAGATGACGGCGCAGCGTCTTGTAAGGCTTGCCATCAATCATGCTGATGATGTGATCCTTGCTCGCGAGCGACTTTCGCGAAGTCACAGCAGGCGTGTACTCCTGCGCGGGCGCTTCCGGAGCATCTACGCTCTGCTCACCGCCGAGCTTGGAGACAGCCGCATGCATCGACTGCAGAAAGGCGGGGACATCATCCGCCGATGTCCGCGTATTTGGATTGCTCAACCACGCAATGGTCAGCTCAGTTGCGAGTTCGATAGAGTTGGTATCATCAGTCATCATATTTCCGGACGTAGATCGAAGGCTGTTGGGGATCGATGCTAGATAGTGCGATTGCGATCTCAGACAATACTTAATCAAGCAATATCATAGAGCTGCACCGAGTTATCCAAAGCGGCAAGGAGAGAGAAGGGGGGAGGGAGATGGTGTCCGAAGAAATCGGATGCTCAGAAACGAAGGGTGATTTCCCATGATCCAGTCCGTGAAACTCTCGAAGCTCCGCCTCTCTGCCAGCAACGTCCGCACCGCGCCCGATGAATCGCTGCAGATCGAGCCGTTCGCAGCCGATCTCGAAGCCCGCGGCGTCCTCCAGAACCTGCTCGTTACTCCGGTCTCGCGGCCACGCGGGACGTTCGAGGTGTTCGATGGCGGACGGCGCTGGCGTGCGCTCAACATGCTGGTAGCTCGGGGCGTCATCAATCCCGATGAGTATGACGTGCCGGTACGTGTCCTGAAGGGTGACGATGCCGAACTCACCGAAACCTCGCTCGCGGTCAGCTTCCATCACATGAAGCTCAGCCCGGCCGAGGAATGCCGCGCCTTCCAGCATTTCCTGAACGGCAGCACCGATATCGACGCTGTGGCCAAGCGCTTTGGCGTTACCCGCCGCTTCATCGACGGTCGGCTCCGCCTGGCCGATCTTGCCGAGCCGATCTTCTCTGCTCTCGCGAACGGCGAGCTGACCCTCGACATGGCCAAAGCCTACGCCTCGACCGGCAGTCACGAGCGTCAGTTGCGCGTCTGGCAGACCTATAGCTCGATGGTTCACTACAATGCCGACGCCATCCGCCGCGTCATCGCCAACGACACGATGCGGGCCAACGATCCGATCGCCCTCCTGGTCGGCGTCGAATCCTACGAGGCCGCAGGCGGCGTCGTCGACCGCGACCTGTTCAGCAACGCCGGCGAGCGCTGGACCAACCCCGAGATCGCACAGACCCTCGCGGCCGCGATGATGGAAGCGGAAGCCAAGCGTATCGGAGAGGAACGCGGTCTTGCCTGGATCCGGCCTGTCGCCAGCCACAGCACTTGGGATGCGGCTCGAAGCCTCCACCGCATCGCCCTGCCGGTCCAGCCCATGTCGCCGGCCGAGGCACAGCGCGTCGACGAGATCGAGCAGCGCATGGGCGAACTGCAGCAGGAGATGGAGAACGACGAGCTCACCGAAGAGGCGTTCACCGCTTGCGACGCTGAGCATGATGCGCTTGGCGAAGAACTCGAAGCGCTGAAACGTCGCCCCTCGGTACTCCCCGCTGAACTCGTGTCGCGGGTCGGCGCGTTTCTGACGCTGTCGCAGACCGGTACGATGGTCCTGGATGAGACCTATTACAGCGAAACACCGATCCGCGTGACGGTGGTCGAGCCGGAGCCGGTCGAAGGTGATAACGGGGAGACCGACGAGACGGACGACGGGGTTGCCGACGACGAGGGCGAAGGCTCGGAACGGGTCCGGGCGGAGCCGACCTTCCGCATCGAGGAAGGCGCGGCTCCGCCGGTGACGGCAGGCAGTCCCAAGGAGGTCGACCCCGATAACGCAGCGCCGGGCGGCAAGGCACTCAGCCAGGTCCTGAGCGACCAACTCGCGATGCAGCGTCGCGATGTCCTGGCGGCGTCGTTGATCGCCAGTCCCGGCCTGGCGCTGGACTATATGCTGTTCGCTATGGTGGATGCACGGCGTGGCACCTCGTCGAACGACGGCACGACGATCAGCGCCAATGCCCCGCAGGATCCGATCCTGTCGACCAACATGCCGGGATCGCGCGCGCGCGACTACCTCGCCGAGGTACGGGACGGGCTCGATGAATCGTGGGGCGAGTCCGACAACAAGGTCATGCGGTTCGAGGCATTCCGCGCGCTCGGGGACGAGGTGAAGAGCGCATGGCTGGCGTACATTGTCGCGACGTCGCTGGAGGCCAAGGAGTCCTACGGCTCCAATCGCCAGAACCCGCTCCACGGCCGCATGGCCAGCATCCTCGAGGTCGATGTCGCCAGCTGGTGGCGTCCGACGTCGGAGAACTTCTTCGACCGGGTTTCCAAGGGGTCGTTGATCTCGCTGCTTCACGAGGTCGGAGGCCCAGCGCTGTCGAGCCGCCACGCCAGCGAGAAGAAGACCGAGATCTCGGCATCCTGCCAGAAGCTCTTCGCTGGCGAAGCGATCGTCGAGACCGACGTCAAGGAAGCTGCCCTGAAATGGGTGCCGACCGCGATGCGCTTCAGCGACACTGTCGTCGCGGGTGAGAGCGAAAACGACGGCGGGGAGGGCGATCTCGCGGACCTGATCGAGGCGGACAGCGACGACACCGGCGAGGACGATCTTGCCGCTTTGGTCGGTGACGGCCCGGACGATGTCGGGACGGACGGGGTCGAGACGAATGGCAGCGCCCAGACCGAACTCGATCACCAGAACGATGACGATGTGAACGAGATCGTCGCGGCCGAATAGCGGCACGACGGTTCAATTCTGAGCAGCCTCACTGCCGGCCCGCGACCTCGCGGCGCCGGCAGTGCCTTTTCCTCACCGCTAACGAGGACAGCGTCATGACCGCTACAACCCGCGACATTGCGGCCGACATCACCGCCGCCATCATCGCACGGCTCGAAGCCGGGACCCTGCCGTGGCAGCGCTCCTGGTCGGTTACCGGCGAGGGCGGCAGGCCACTGCGCCACGAGGGCGTTCCGTACACCGGAATAAATGCCCTGTGGCTCTGGGCGACCGCCGACACCTATGGCTATCGCAGCCGCTACTGGATGACCGCCCGTCAGGCCCACGAACTGGGCGGCGAGATCAACCGTGATGCGAGACCATCGTTCTCGGTCTATGCATCGACCTTCCGCAAGGCCGGAATGCCCAATCTCCTCGGCGCTACCGCCGACCAGATGATCCGCTTTCTGCGCTCCTATGTCGTCTTCAACGCCGACGAAATCGTTGGCCTGCCGGACTATTACTATCCACGCGAGGTCGCACCGACCCCTTTGCTGATCTCAGAACGGCAGGATCGCATCGACGCCTTCTTTGCCGATATCCCGGCCAAGGTCCGTCACGGTGGTGACCGTGCCTTCTTCCACCCGACGTTCGACTATATCCAGATGCCGCACACCGGTAGCTTCAAGTCAGGCGACGCATACGCATCGGTTCGCGCGCACGAGACCGTCCATTGGGCAGGCCATGCCTCCCGGCTCGATCGTACCTTCGGGAAGCGCTTCGGCGACAACGCATATTGCGTCGAAGAATTGGTCGCTGAACTCGGCTCGGCCATGATCTGCGGCGATCTTGGCCTCCCGACAGAGCTGCACGACAGCCATGCCTCCTACCTCGCCAACTGGTTGGGGGTGTTGCGCGCCGACAAGACCGCGATCTTCCTGGCCGCGACTAAGGCCGAACAGGCCTTCTCCTACCTTCGCGCCTTCTCGACCGAGGCTGCAGCAGAAACGCGGCTCGCCGCATGAACCGGAGAACACGACATGGGTTGGCTCTCGATGACCAGCGCCGGCATGGCCGGCCACCCGAACCCCAAGGCCTATCTCGACGACCAGTTCACCTACAGCCGTGCGCTGGATGGTGGCGGCACGCGAGGGCTGCGCGTTATCGACAGCGCGTTCGTCGGAAACCGCGTCTGGTACGCAGCAGCTGAGATCATTTCAGACGACGAGCCGCTCTACGTCATCGCACTGGTGTGTCTGGTCCGCTGGAACCCCAAGGCCAGGGACGGATACGTCTTTGCGTACAAGGACATGGAGGAATCTATGGGCCCCTGCGAGGCCGGATGCCCTGCCCGGATTCTGCGTCTCCTGTCGCCGACCAGCAAAGAGAGCGCGCTGGATTGGCGGCGCCGTTGCCTCGCTCGGCTAAGGCTGCACGTCCGCAAAATCGATAACGGGATGCGGATCAAACTTCCCCGCCCGGTTTCGTTCAGCGATGGCCATACCGGCACCGAGTTCATCGTCGTGAAACGCGGCGAGAAGATCACCTTCCGGAGTGACAAGGGGCACGGCCACTACCGCATCTCGCACTTCCGCGACCTGGCCTGGTCTGTCGTCCCCGAAACCAAAGTTCACCGCACCGTCTTCGCGGCCCCTACCGCGTATGCGACACCAGCATAATGGATATCCCGATGTCTGCCGACACTCCCCTCTCGCCGCTGCGCCGTATCCTGTGCAGCAGGTCCAACGCCGTCAGGGTCGCCGCATGGATGCGCCTTGACGGGATCCACACCGACATCGTCGCTACGGACGAGCCGCTGCAGCCGTGGCTGATCGTCGACACGACCGTCGGACTGATCAAGGACACCCGCGCATGCGCCTGACCCTTGTCATCGCTCTTGCCCTTGCCGCCTGCGGAAGAGCCGCCTCCCAGGCCGAAGACCCAGCGCTGATCCGCGCCGACGGACGCGCGATCGACGGTGACACCGTATCGTTCGACGTCAGGATTTTTGGCAAGTTTATCTCGTGATTTATCTCTGTGGTTGCTGATGAGGCGGTTCAGGCCGGTCGCCGCGCTATCCCAAAAAGCTGGCGGTGGCCGGCCTGAACCGCCTCATCAGCTTTCACGCGAAGTCGGAAACCGGCTTAGCACCGCGCCGTCCCGCGAGGGTTGAGAAACGGGATGCCGATCACTGGCAGTGAATCTGGAGATCCCGATGTCATCACGGTGCCTCCATATCGTGCGAGACGGAAATGCCACTTTGGAACTCAAACAATGCAACGCTCGACTCCACTGTTCCCTCACCAGCTAGTCGATTGCATAGCGACAGGGCGTGATCCTTCCATTTTTGAACTGGAAGGTCTTGCCGAGCGCATCTGGACGGAGGGGGCAACGAGCCGTTCGGCATTCTCGTGGAACGGGTTACCTCCCGCGAGCGTGGATCGGGTTATCGCGCTGCGATCGTCATTACTGGCATTGCGCGGAAGCGATTTGCGTTGAACGGAAATCTGCCAGGTTTTCAATCTGGTTCGGTCCTTTTAAAATCTGTCGATGTTGAAGCGTACATATGTCCCGGCGAAACGCCACGGCGTTGAATCAAAGGCATATTGGAGCTTGTATTCAGTTGATGGCGACTGCTGGCTACCTGTTACATTCCGTTCTGAACGAGAAGCGGCAGAAGCAGTCCAGGTGGTCAATTGTGCGCATCGCAATCTCGCCAACGTACCGGAAAGGTGAGTAAAGTCCGCTTAGTGTGGCAAACCGCTCCTGCGACATTGTGCATCACGAAGTGTGCTTCTAGATGCATCCAATGAGACGCCGGGCTCGCCCATTATCCAAGATATTGCATTCCATGGCGTTTTTCGTCCTGGCAGTGATGTTGCTGGTCCGGCTTGGCCCGCTCTGCGAGACAATGGCGATGGCCGCGCCTCCGGCTGCGTCCGCGATGATGGACTGCGCCAGCAAATCAGTAGGCGCTCCCATCAAAAAGGCGCCTGCGTCGGCCTGCGCCATACCTTGCGTTGCAGTTGCCGGCGAAACCGTCGAGCATATCGAGCTGGTTCCGTCCTCCCGTCTATCGCCTTGGCCGGCTCCACAGACCGGCCTTTTGGGCATGGCATACGCTCCGGCGACACCCCCTCCGCAAACCGTGTGACGTCGAACACCATCACACGCAAATTTCGGAGAATATCATGACCAAGTTCAAGCTCATCAGCGCTGCCTTCGCCCTTACACTGTCGACTGGCGCATTTGCCGCTGTCGCCAATTGCTGCGCCGACATGGCGTGCTGCAAGGACGGTGCGGACTGCTGCAAGGATGGCGCAAAAGCCAAGGCTGCTGACTGCTGCGATCATGCCAAGGGCGGCATGAAGCACGGCTAAAGGATGGATAGGGGCGGGCAACCGCCCCTATTTTCTAGTCTGCATCTACGCGGCGCGGCACGCCGTCCCGCCACGGCCGCTGCGGCGAGCGGAGAGTTACCCTCAGGGTTGAAGCTCTTCCCCGAACCGCATCCATCGTTCGTCCCATCTCGCGTGCGATTATCGGCAGAGTCTGCCTGGCCTCGACACGCCAACGAAGGTCGGCGTCATCATCATCGGTCCAGGACGTTCCACGTCGAGTGGTCAGCCCAATACCTCCTCGATCAGGAGTAATCCCAGAAACCCGATGAAAAACATCGCGCTGATAAGCGGGGTGTCTGGCTTCTCGTGCGCTTCAACCAACAGCTCTTCCGTCACGAGGTAGAGCAGCGCCATTAGACCGAAACTGAGAAACCCGGCGATGACGACGGGCGGAAACGTCGCAACGGGGGTCGCTATCGCCGCACCGATCGGCAGCAACAAGGCGATCCCCATCGTAATCGCGATGATCCGCGCCTTGGACTTGATCGTCTCGCCCAATTCGGTCGTTACGGTCAGTCCGAGAAACAACACCTCCAACGTCAACGCGATCGTCAGCAACACCCCGGCCTTCCCGCCCGCGACGAACGCCAATCCGAGAACAAGCCCGTCGATCAGGATATCGACTGCAACTGCCCCGAGCATCGCGATCGGTCCACTGGCGCGACCCTCAAGGGCTTTGAGCGACAGCATCACGAGGATGCCTAGCGCGCCGCCTGTGAATGTCGCGATCGGCGAGCCTTCGTGCATCACCTGCGGCAGGATCTCGGCAGCCGCTGCGGCGAACACGACTCCTGCCGCCAAGTGCTGCATGGCGCTTACGAAGGCATCGCTTGGCCGTCTCGATACCGCGAATAGCGAGCCGATCAGTACGGCAACGACGGGAATAAGCGTGAAGGCAACGGCCTGCATAGCTTAGGCCCTCACGCTGTCATGAGCCAAAGGCGGCAGTTCGATGTATCCCCCCGATGGGACTGGCAGCTCGCGCCGTCCGAAGCGAGCGTAGAGCGTCGGCAGCACGAACAAGGTGAGCAGGGTTGCGGATATCAGGCCACCAATCACGACGGTCGCCAGCGGCTTTTGCACCTCGGCTCCAGCCCCATGCCCAAGCGCCATCGGCACAAAGCCAAGCGACGCGACGAGGGCCGTCATTGCAACCGGCCGGAGCCGTGCCAGAGCGCCTTGATGCGCCGCTACCGCACCATCCATGCCTTGCCGCATCAGATCATGGATGGACGACACCATGACCAGCCCGTTGAGGACCGCGACCCCTGATAGCGCGATGAAGCCGACTGCCGCGGAAATGGAGAACGGCATCCCTCTTAGCACCAGCGCAAGGATGCCTCCGACCAGCGCCAGCGGAACGCCGGTAAACACGATCAGCGC
This sequence comes from Sphingomonas faeni, assembly GCF_040407565.1. Lineage (GTDB taxonomy): Bacteria > Pseudomonadota > Alphaproteobacteria > Sphingomonadales > Sphingomonadaceae > Sphingomonas > Sphingomonas faeni_F. The sequence goes on along the minus strand of NZ_JAPZPR010000013.1, from coordinate 86,588 downwards.
ATCCCTGACGGAGCCAAGCGCGCCGTAGAGCAGGAACATGATGACCACGAAGCAGATCGGCACGACAACGCTGAGCCGATCGCGGGCAGATGCCAGGTTCTCGAACTGACCGCCCCATTCGAGGTACGTGCCGGCCGGCAATTTCACCTGAGCGTCGATGGCTGACCGGGCATCAGCCACGACGCCGGCCACGTCTCGATCGCGCACGTTGGCCTGCACCACGACGCGCCGCTTGCCGTTCTCGCGGCTGATCTGGTTGGGACCATCGACCACGGCGATATCCGCCACAGTCGATAGCGGTACGAAGCCGCCACTGCCGGTCGGCACCGGGACCTGAGCAACCGCCGTCAAATCGGATCGCGAGCTTTCGGCCATCCGGATCACGACGGGGAAGCGACGATCGCCTTCAAAGATCACGCCAGCCTGTCGGCCGCCAATGGCTGCGGCAACCGTGTCCTGCACGTCACCGGCCGTTACCCCGACGCGGGACATGGCAGTACGGTTTGGCCGGATATCGAGCATCGGCAAACCTTCGGTTTGTTCAACCCGCACGTCTGCTGCACCCCGCGTCTTTCGAAGGATGCCGGCGATCCGATCTGCGGTCGCGTTCATCTCTCCAAAGTCATCGCCAAAGACCTTGATCGCGATATCGCCGCGCACGCCCGCGATCAGCTCGTTGAACCGCATCTGGATCGGCTGAGTGATCTCATAGGCGTTGCCCGGCAAAGTGGAGAGGCGCTTTTCCAGCCGCTCCACCAGCTCTTCCTTCGATAAACCGGGGTCGGGCCACTCCTTCTTCGGCTTCAAAATGACGAACGTGTCAGTCGCGTTAGGCGGCATTGGGTCCGATGCGATTTCGGACGTGCCAGTGCGGGAGAAGGCGAAACGGACCTCAGGGGCCTTGGCGAGTGCCTTTTCCACCTGGAATTGCATTGCCTGGCTCTGATCGACCGATGTGCCGGGGATGCGGACCGCCTGCACGAGAATGTTGCCCTCATCGAGCTGCGGCAAGAACTCCTGCCCCAATGTCGTGAAAGCGGCCCCGGCGAGTGCCAGCGCACCGATCGCGACGCCAATGGTGAGGGTGGGTCGGCGCATTGCCGCATCGAGTCCCGGCTCATAGCGCTGCCGGAGGAACGTGACGACGCGGCTTTCCTTCTCCTCGACCCGCTTGCTGAGCCAGATCGCAATCGCTGCCGGTATGAAGGTCAGCGAGAGGATGAAGGCAAACACCAGAGCGATGATGACCGTCAGCGCCATCGGCTCGAACATCTTGCCTTCGACACCCGTGAAGGTGAGCAACGGCGCATAGACAAGGATGATGATAGCCTGCCCGTACACCGATGGGCGGATCATCTCGCGCGCCGATGCCGCGACAATCCCCAGACGATGCTCGATGGTCAGCACGTCATCCCGACCATGCTGCGCCTCGCCCAAACGCCGTAATGCGTTCTCCACGATAATTACCGCGCCATCCACGATCAGACCAAAGTCGAGCGCACCAAGGCTCATCAGATTGGCGGAAACGCCCGCCTCCAACATGCCGATGCTGGTCAGCAGCATCGTGATTGGAATGACGCAGGCCGCGATCAGCGCCGCACGGAAATTGCCAAGCAGCGCAAACAGAACGACGATCACCAGCACCGCACCTTCGGCAAGATTGCGGGCAACCGTCGAAATCGTAGAGTTCACCAGCTCGGTCCGGTTCATGACCGGCTTCACAACAACATCGACCGGCAACGAGCGGCCGATCTGCGTCAGCCGTTCGGCAACGCCCGTCGATACCGTGCGGCTATTCTCCCCGATCCGCATAACCGCGGTGCCGACGACAACCTCATGGCCGTTTTCTGACGCCGATCCCATGCGTAGTGCCTGCCCGGTGCGAACCGTCGCGATCTGGTTGAGCAGGATCGGAACGCTCTCGCGCGTGGCAACGACGGTACGGGCAAGCTCATCGGCGTTACGGACACGCCCATCTGATCGAACCGCCAACCCTTCGCCGTTGCGGTTGACCACGCCAGCGCCTGCGCTGGTATTGTTGCGCTGAAGGGCGGTGGTGAGATCCTGAAGCGTCAGCCGCATTGCCGCCATGCGCTGTATGTCTGGAATAACGAGATATTCCTTGGTGTAGCCACCAAGGGAGTCGACGCCAGCAAGCCCGCCCGTGCTTTTGAGCTGCGGCGTGACGATCCAATCCTGCACTGTGCGCAAGTAGGTCGCTTTGTCGGCGTCGCTGACGAGGTGATCCCCCTCGGGGGTGATATAGCTGGCATCGCGTTGCAGGCCGGGTTCGCCGTTGCGGTGATGAACCTGATCCAGCTCTCGGTATTCGACGGTCCACATGAAGATATCGCCAAGGCCCGTAGCGATCGGCCCCATTTCCGGGTTCACGCCTTCGGGAAGGTCTTCCTCAGCGGTTCGCAGGCGTTCTGCGACCTGTGCCCGTGCAAAGTAGATATCCGTCTTTTCGCTGAAAACAGCTGTGATCTGAGCGAAGCCATTGCGGCTTAGCGAGCGGGTATATTCAAGGCCGGGTATACCGGCGAGCGAGGTTTCGACCGTAAACGCGACCTGCTTCTCGATCTGATCGGGGGAAAGGGCAGGCGCAACGACGTTGATCTGCACCTGATTGTTGGTGATGTCGGGAACGGCGTCGATCGGAAGCTGACGTAGCGCGCCAATCCCGAGCAATGCAGCCGCGATGGTGAGAAGCAGGACGAGCCAGCGCTTCTCGACGGAGAGGGTGACGATGCGACCGATCATGGCTCAGTCCTCATCCCCGCCCGCACCCTTGCCGAGTTCGGCCTTGAGCGTGAAGCTGTTGGTGGAAGCGATGCGCTCCGAGCCGGTAAGGCCTGCCGTTACGGTGACCTGCCCGCCATTGGTGCGGCCAAGCGTCACCGGAATTGCCCGGAAACCTGTCGCCGTCCGGACGAACACAAACGACTTGTCCTCGATCATCTGCACTGCGGCCGATGGCACGGCGACGGTGCGGTCCCCGGTCGCAGGAACGAGGATCGATACGTTGACCGTCTCACCAACGCGCCATGTGCTGCCGGCGTTGTCGAGGGTGGCGATCACCGGCACCAATCGGGTCGTCTCGTCCAGAATGGGGGACACGAACGTGACACGTCCCTCCTGACGCCGCCCCGGCGCTGTCACTTCGACACGCACGCCGGGTTTCACCCGACCGGCATCGGTGGGGACGAGTGATGTGGTGACAGTGACCTTCGACAGATTGGCGACGCGGAACAGTTCTGCATCGGCCGCGACTGCCTGCCCGAGGGTCGCCGATCGCGCGATCACTTGGCCGGCGATCGGCGAGCGGACCGCGATGCGGTTGAGCGCGCCGCCTCCGCTGCCCGTCGCTGACAACTGCTGCTGCGCCAGGCGAAGGGCAATGTTAGCCTCCGTTGCGGCCGTTCTTGCTGCGACCAGATCCTGCTCCGGGGAAACGCGTTCGGCGAACAGGCGCTGTTCGCGGCGAAGGTTCGATTGGGCGAGTGCGGACCGCGCGTGCGCGGCCTCTACCTCCGCTTTCAGTGATGCCGCTTCCCGGCTTTCGATGATAGCCAGCGGGTCTCCACGGCTGACTGACTGCCCGAGATTGCGGGTAAGGGAAACGAGCCGACCGCCTACGGAGGTGGACACAACCTGCACACCTTGAGGATCGCCCTCGATCGTTGCCGATAGCTCGATCGCTCCGGACACGCCGCCTACTGTAGGACGCGTAACCTCTATCCCGGCATCCGCGATCTGCTGCGCGGACAGGGTGACGATATCCTTTGGACTCTCCTTGGCTTCGCCGGCCTCGACACCTTCGGTCTTCTCGGCTCCGGCCTTCTCACCGGCCTCGCTGTTGCCACCCCCGCCGCACCCGGCAAGGAGGATAGCCAGGGTCACAGGCGCGAGCGCCCGTATGATGATCTTCGTCATTGATTGGTTTCCTCGGGCGAGGGCGCAGCGGCAACGAGCCGTTCGAGGCGTGCCTTGGCGTCGTGATAGGTGGCGAGCGCATCGATCGCGGCGGTTCGTGTTTCGGACAGGGTACGTTCGGCATCGAGCAAATCGAGCTGCCCGAACTTGCCCTCCCGGTAGCCGATCCGGGCAATACGAGCGGCTTCGCTTGCCGATGCCAATGCCGGCCCGCTGGCGTTACGAGCGGTCGTCGCGGCATTCGCGACGTTCGCCTGTGCGCTTGCGATATCCTGCGCGGTATCCAGCTCGGCGACGCGACGTAGCGCCTGCGCCTGATCGGTCTGCGCCCGCGCCTGCGCCACTGCCGCCTTGCCGTTGTTGAACAGCGGAAACGGGATCGACAGCCCGAACACTGCTGCCACGTCGTTCGTAGCCTCAAGCCGGCGTGCGCTTGCGCTCAGTGTCACGTCGGGAATGCGCTGCGACCTGGCAAGCCGCACCTGTGCCTCTGCCGTTGTCACGTCCGCGCGCGTCGCCGCCAATGCCAGCGTCCCGGCAGTCTCAATCGGCCGCGCTGGACCAAAGCCCTCGACACGGCCGAACCACGCCAAATCCAACGGTCCTGTGAGAGGTTGGCCGATCCGTCGGGCAAGATTGCTCCGCGCAACCTCGGCAAGCCGTTCTGAGCGCTCCACAGCTGTTTCCGCGTTGATCCGCAATACATCGGCGCGCTGCTGTTCGAGCGGCGATGCTCGCCCCGCCTGAACACGGACACCGGCTGCGCGCGATGCCTCGCGGGCGATGCCGGCCTGCTCGCGCGCTGTCACAAGTCGGCGTTCCGCCGCTGTCGCTTCGATGTAGAGCTGAGTGACGGCAAGCCGTAGATCAGCTTCGGCCAACGCCGTGCCTATCCGCGCTCGATTGCCAATCGCGTCCGCGACGGCGATCCGTGCCGATCGTTTGCCACCCAACTCGATCGGTAGTGCCAATCCTGCCGTTGTCTCGGCGCTGCGAAGACCGCGATATTGACCGCTGCCGGCAATGTTCTCGGTCTCGGCGACGATCGACGGGTTCGGCCGGTAGCCGGCAACCGTGCGGCTTGCTTCTGCTGCCCGGACGCCAGCCGTGGCAGCCTCAAGGCTTGGGGCGCTGGCTCCGGCAAGTGAAAGCGCCTGCTCAAGGGTGAGCGGGGGACTGGTCGATGTTAGATCGGCTGACTGCGCCTGTGCGATCGACGCGCACGACGCCACGGCCAATAAGGCCGCAATAAAACGGTGCATGGGTAACGGACTCCTGACGAACCTTGGGCGTCCGCACGGGCTTTCCCGGCGGAATTAGGCGTTGGTCAGGCTTGAGGAGGACGTAGGGCTGGGTCCGACGCTACCGGGGCCTTGGCCGCATTGCGCCACACCGATGCAGTCATACGAACGCTGCTGGCTGGTCCGGTTGAATCGGATGCGATCGGCACGCCGACATGATGGCCGTGGCAACCGCCATGATGGTGAGGATACGCCTTGTCGGCGTCTGCCGGCACTTGGTCGGCATCGCCGTCGCAATGATCGAGGGAGCTGACCGCTGTGGTATCAACGCACGTCACGCCTTCGGTCGCGTGCGCGACTGATCCAAGCCCGAGCATAAGCACGAGCATGAAACTGAGGAACATGGCGGAAAGGCGGTGCATCGGCCCGCGCCTTAGCAGCTTACCGACTGCCATGTAACGACTGCTGGTAAGTAGCGGGGGCGGGTGAGGGCTCGCTACGCATTTCGGCGCGCGCCTGCCGCATGATCTGAAAACCGCCCGATATTCCCAACACCGCCATCAAGGCGGCGACGGCAAGATCAGGCCACGCACTGTTGAGGCCGAACACGCCGCCTGCGGCCAGTACGACGGCGACGTTGCCGATCGCGTCATTGCGAGAGCAAATCCATACCGACCTCATGTTCGCATCACCGCTTCGGAAGCGGTACAGCATGACCGCGACCACAAGGTTCGCGATCAGCGCCGCGATGCCGACTACGCCCATAATTTCGGCATGGGGCGTTGCGTCGTGGAGCGCACCCCATCCCGCTGCGAACAGGACATAGACGCCTAGCAAAGCAAGCGTCGCCCCCTTCAACATCGCAGCGCGTGCGCGCCAGGCTATCGCCATCCCGGCAACGCCAAGACTGATTGCGTAGTTCGCAGTATCCCCGAAAAAGTCGAGCGCGTCGGCTTGCAGCGCCTTCGATCCACCCGTGATGCCGGCTATGATCTCGATAACGAACATGCCGCCATTGATGGCGAGCGCGATCCATAGCGCACGCCGCCACTTGGGGTCGTTGAGAGTGTCCGCCTTGTCGGACGCGCAGCTTGTGCAGGCCATATTCGCCACCTCGATAGAATCGATCTGACAGCCTATATGCACCCTCTAGTCGCTAGAGGGTCAAGTGTCGTGTCTGAGAAACTGACGATCGGAAAACTGGCCGGTGCGACCGGTACGAAGGTCGAAACGATCCGCTACTATGAGCAGATTGGCTTGCTGCCGGCACCTGCGCGATCGGCGAGTAACTATCGGACCTATGAGGGCACGCATCTGCGCCGCCTGTCCTTCATTCGGCGTGCACGGGATCTTGGCTTTTCAATCGACCAGGTGCGCGAGTTGATGGGGCTTGCCGACCGCCGCGATCAGTCCTGCATAGCCGTGGACGTGATTGCCAACCAGCACCGGGATGCGATCACGCGCAAGATTGCGGATTTAACAGCCTTGGCTGGCGAGTTGGATGCACTGATCGATTCCTGTAGCCGGAACACCGTCGCCGACTGTCGGATCATCGAAGCGCTCGGTCCGGCTGCATCAGCATAACTGTCATTGAACTTTCCTGTGCTCGCTTACCGGGCGGCAGGTTTTGCGAGACATTCACGTCATCAAAGCGACTTCCATCGCCTGCGCAACGTCCACCGACAACTCGTTGGCGCGGCGCACAGCTTGGTCGAGCCGAGCCAGTTCAAGACGCCGGGAGGCGATCTGACCTAACGGCTCGTGCCGAGCTTCGGCTCGAGCAAGCTCGCGTGCGTGATTGGCGCGCATCTTTTCGAAGAGGGGAAGGGCAGCTTTTTTCGGCTGCGCATGCACGCACCCGAGGCAAACGAGGCCCTTTGGGCAATGATCGCCTGCTGGCAGCGCGCAGAGGTGAGTCCCCATGTCACGCAATCCGCAACTCCGCTCCAGAGCGGTCCATTCCTCCGCTGTCGGTGCTTTCAAGACTTCTGGACCGTGAACGGTTTGATAAACGCCTCGAACGTGGCGCCGATATTCTTCGACAAGCGTACCAGGATAGAGCTTTGCATAAATCATCACGGTGTCGAGCCGCTCGTGGCCCAGCAGTGCTCGCAGGACGTGTGGCGGGGTACCGTTATTTAGATGCTCCGAGGCAAACACGCGCCGGCAATCATGTGGAGCGATGTCGAGCCGACTTCCGTCATGTCGGCGAGCTCCTGCCTTGCGAGACAGCTCAACCAGCCCGGCCCTGATGGTGGACCTTCCAATCATATGAGGCCGAGTGCGGCCTTGAAAGAGATAGGGCGCTCGAGGGAGCGGCTGTTGCTGATGGAAATCGAAATGATCGATCGGGGGGACGTGATCCAAACCGTAAAAGCGCTTCACGTGAATGATGATTTCCGACAGCACTTTGCCAAGAGAGTCTCCGATCGGGATCAACCTGGCTTAATCAAATTTAGAGGGCTCAACATGTAGCAGAAAATAGGCTCGCCCGGAGTTATCGGTCCGGCGGAGGATGTCAAAGACGGTGAGGTTATGCGCTTCCTCTATGCGTAAACCGCTTTGAACGAGAAGTTCGATGAACGCCCAGTTCCAGAAAGCTACAGCCTCTGACCGCAAGGCTTCTCGGCTGTCATCATTGGGAAGCCGGTCCCGTGCCGCCTGCCATTGCTCGTGCGCGAGGGCTCGCACTCTCGGCATTTCCCTCTCCAGATCAATTATCCGGCGCGTCATTGCGGCTTCTTGCTGACGAAAAGCTTGCGAGATTTCCGGCACCTGGGTTTCCCGGAAGGTTAGCGGCAGGGCGGGCGGCGCGTAATCTCGAAAAGGGGACTCCTCCTCACTAGACCAAGTAGAGATGTCGCTAAAGAATGTGCGGGCGGTAGCAAGATCGTGATTGGCTGTCGTGCTGCCGTGACCCACCCCGCTAGGGCTGGATCGGCAGTTAGCCCGCGCGGATGCGAGGGTGTGTGGTATATAGGCTTGGATGTGCTCGGGCCGGATGGCCGCTGTGGAGGCTATCTGGGGATAGCAGGCCTTCATGAAGCGCCAAAATCGGGCAAGTCCCTGCAGCTTGCTCCTCAATGTCGAATATCTTGATGAGATGCGGACCTGATACGCCTCCAGGTATAGTCGGGTAACCTCGCGATACTCTTCGGGAAGTTGTCGCGCGCGTACCATCTCCGCCAAGGTGGGTGCGACGACAGGACGCCGTTCACGCACAATCCCGCGTAGCGGTGTTCGGTTGAAGACACCCATCGTGCACAAGGCGGCATCGAGAGCATCTGATCCAAACTTGAAGCGGCGTTTATGCTCACCACGCCGGTGGAGCAGATCTGAGTCTTGGAAATCGCTTAGGGACCAGTAATCGTTGATAAGGACAGTACGGGTTGCAAGATGCAACGCGCTGGCGCGCACTGTTTGCGAATACGACATGTTTGGTAGGTTAGTGACCGCAACAGCAAGCTTCTCGAGCAATGCACGCAGCGGGGCGTCTGGAGGAAGTAGCAGGCGGACCCAGTTCAAAGCTCTGTATCCGCCAAGAAAGTTGTCTGACGGCACGACCAAGCGTAACATTAGTGGCGTCAGGAATATGCTATTCCTGAACCGTGCCGCAGTTAGATCCCGACCTTTGACGTTCTTGATCCAAAACGGCTCAAAGCTCATCCAGCGATCCGCTAGCGTTTCCCCTTCGAGTTGATCAAGATGGTCAAAGAAATGGCCCACCCCTTGGGTGATTAGATAGGCCTGGGGGTTGCGCCTGTTCCGGACCGCTGCCGTATTCAAATGGTTAGCCCAATCAGACACTAACTGTTCCAGTACCTCGCGATCGTAACACGCCGAGCGGAGATTTTGCACATATGCGCGATCGGGCCATTGCCGCTCACTCATGCCCAGCGTCCTTAAAGAGGAGTTCCAGTTCTGCCAGCGACTTACTATCATAGGCGAAAGCATAAGCCGTTGAATCATGATCTTCTCGCGCTACTGTTGTGCGCTGTTCGAGATCGTGGATCGCCCGGACCATCCTCCCTAGCGGGACATGGACATAGGTCGCGGCAGTGGTTTCCGGGGAGGAATGAGCCAGGAATGTTTGCACCAACGCCAGGTTATCTGTCGTATCAAGTAATCCTTGGGCGAATGTATGCCGATAGGAATGGGCTGTTACCTGGCGTACACCGGATCTTTGCCGCAGGTCTCGAAACATCGTTTCGAACGTTGCATAGGTCAGGGGTTTTCCCCTCCCTCTGCGGAAGCTGATCCACGCCGCTGAGTGATCCGCCGGGGGCCGCTCGGTCCGGAGATACTTACTGTAGATAGGCCAAAAGGCCTCGCCGACCGGGATAATGTGCGAACGCCGCGAGCCCTTCAGCTGAACGGTTATCATCCTTCTGAACGGGTCGATATCACCCAACTCCAAGCCAAGGATGCCGTGACGACCATTCACGTCGCTCCAGTCGCCAATTCGCTGCCCGGACCACTCAAGAAGCTTCAGTAGCGCTTGATCGCGCAAACTCCGGGCGGAATTGAAAAGCGACGCGATCTCGAAAGCATCGAGTTGCCGATGGATTGGCCGCGGAACGCGTCGTCTGAGATCAGCCCGAGCAAGTCTTTGACGTACGTGCATCGGCTTGGTTCGTTCACTCTGCAAAGCAACTGGAACAGGGTTCCTCTTGCCGGCCCAAACCGGGTTGTCGATGTGAATATCGATCAAGAACCGGTAAAAGCCTGACAGCACAGTGAGACGATGGTTGGTCGTCGCCGGCCCCGGCGAGGACCCTTCACTACGATATGCGGCGATGTATTTGGCGATATCGCTTGGGGTCATATGCTCAGGCAGTCCGCCTCTCGCCAGTACCCACGAATGAAAGTGAACCAGGCCGAGGGCGTAGCTTCGAACAGTGTACGGGGAACGACCGTTGAGGACGAGCCAGCGAAGATATGCGGTGATGTCCGCCGGCTTGTTCCCTTCGGCGCCTACGACGCCGAAGGGAACAAGCCCCGGTTCACGGACAACACTGAACTCGGGCATATGCCGACTCCGTCGCCAATCACGTCACTTATCGTAACGGATCTCACGATGTCAGAAAACACGAGATAAGGGGCTGATGCCTTTGAAAAAAGGCAATTATGTCGAAATACGGATGGCTGCTGGCCGTGCGGCAAGGCGGCACAGGACTATGCGTCGAAGCTGCTGAAATCGGGAAGCAGTACGATCCGCCTGACGGGCAAGCAAAGCTACGGTCGTCCGATTGGAACGGTCGAGATCGGAGGCCAGGACCTTGGCGAGAGCATGATCGCTGCCGGCCTTGCCGTGCCGGCGACCAGCTACCTGAAGAGTGACCCTGAGCGTGCCCAGCGTTATCTCGCCGCTTATGAAAACGCCGAGGCCAGACATGCCGGCGTGCATGCCGGCTACTTCATCGATCCGGCAAAATGGCGTCGCGGCGAACGCCTCTCGTGCGAAGCCCGGGGGCAAAAGCAGCCGAGAGCGCTAAATCGCTTGGGAGAGAAGGGGGGAGGGGAAGGGTATCGATCAAGGAGACGATCATGCTCGCTTTCACTTCGACTCCCGCGCCCGTGCATACGCTCTGGGACACCCCCGATACCGCGATCCAGCGCCTGCCAGGCATCTGGTTCGTTACCACCCCCTCGCATGGCGGCTTCGTCCTGTCGGATGAGCGTCAGGCTGCGATGCCGGACGCGCTGCGCCTCGACAGCATCTACTACGAGGAGGACGTCAACTGGTCGCTGGTAGTCATCGGGTTCGAGACCGAGTTCGCAGCGCTGAAAGACCCGCTGTTCGATATCGAGCGCGACCTTGCCCATCAGACCGCACGTCACTGGCGACCGATGCAGTACGGTGCCTTCACCGGCGAGGTTATCAGCCCAAGCGATAGCTACGTCCTGAAGAAGGTAACGCTCTACGAGGCCGCGATCGGAGAGATCGGGGTACGCTCAGCGTCCGGAGACTGGGCCGACTGGGTGCCCAAGGGCAAGATCGGCGTCACCGGGCAACGCATCACCGGCTGCGATCATCTGGGCTTTGCACAGTATGAAGGCCCGGACTTCAAAGGCCTGTGTGATGCAGCACACTACGACAGCTCACGCCCGATCAACACCTTTGCGGCTCTTCATGTCGAACTGGTGCCGTGACGATCGGGAACGTCGTCGCCCTACCCCCCTCTGGCCAACGGAGGGGGAGGGGGCCGACTAAAGGCCGGAAAGATGTTGCCAAAATCCGGCAACATCTTTCCCGAGACGTGCCCAAGCGCCCAGCCCTGAGGGGCTGACGATACGAGCGCAAACCGGGTGTCGCGGGAGAAGAGAGGGGGGTGAAGAGTGTGCGCCGAAAGAGCGCACGGTCCTCATTCGGAGCATGCGTCGATGATTTACGATGTGCCTTTCCGCCACCAACAAGCGCTGGACCCGAGCGCCCTCAACACCGTCGTCGCGACATTGCACGCGATCGAAAAAGCGGTCGACGACTGCCGCAATGCCGGCGTCGATCCCAACAGCGACCCCGCTGTCGTGCTGCTGGCGCGTCACATGGCAACCGTGTCGACCAATCGGGCGGCCCGCGACGTACTTCGCCACGCCTGCACGCGCCGCCTCGCAGACCTGAAGCGGTTCCCGACACTGCTGGCGCTCGCAATCCGCGGCGTGGAATATGATGCCGGCGCCAAGGAGCGTTTCCATATCGAAGCGACCGAGGCGATGAACGCCCTCGCCGCCTGCATCGGCTTGGCACCGGGGACATTCGAGGTAGTGTCGCTTCAGGGGGAACGCGATCAATCCGGCCATGTCACGCTGGCGGCCGGCGAGTTTGCCGTCACTGTCAGGATCGGCGCCCGCCACGAGGGTCGCGAGGTAGCGTACCGGGCTGTCTGCGATAGCACGAGCCCGCCCGACCACTACGCGCCGATAGCCGATCTGCTGAAGCCGGACCGCTTTGCTGATCGCCTGCGCCGCGATCTGTCGATCGCCGTCCGACCGGTCGCGCCTGCCGCCCCGGTCCTGATCGCCGCCTGAAGGAGTGATGCCTATGCACATCCATGACGCGCTCGCGGTTGCACGAGCTGACGCCACGCGCATTGCGCACTTCATGGAGCGACGGGAGCGTTTCCTAGATGCCCTCGACTGGTCGATGCTCACCGAGGATCACGCACGGCAGTCGGCGATGATCGACGATCTGCTCGAGGGGGATATGGCCGATGCCGTCCTTTATATCGACTGGCTTGTCGAGCGGCTGGCTGGTGATGCTGAACAGGTCCCTGGCGTACTCCGCTTTACGCCGCATCCGCACCCGTGGCAGCTTGCGTGGATCACGCTTGCTTCCTGACCGACTGGGGGATTAATTGATGAGCCGTCATACTTTCACCGGCAACGCCGGCACCACCGTAGCGATCGGTTGGGATCGTCCCTTGGCGACGTTCTTCGTGCAGGTCCTGCGTCCTCACCCGACCATGAAAGGCGAGGAAGACATGGTCGAATGGCAGGGTACTGAGCCCGACGAGCTACCGACCGCATCAGCGGCGATCGAGATTGCCGCCCGCTATGCCGACCTGCCTGAAACGCTCGGCGCTACGCTTGAGACCGACCGCCTCAAGACGCTCGGATCTGTCGACGGACCGGCGCAGCGGTTCCTTTATCGATCCTGAGCACCACGCTTCGCGGCGGTTAAAGAGAAGGGGGATGGGGTTTAGGTCGATCCAGGTGGATCGATGGAGATACCCCATGTCCTACATTATCAATATTGGTGGCGCACCGGCCAACGAGGACTGCGCCCAACTCGGCCAGACGCCGGACTTCAAGGTCGTGAACACGTTCGAGGTCTTGGCCTACAAGCTGGCGATCATCGCGCGGCACGGCATGCCGCCCGCCGGCTGCAAGCTTGGACCGCACACGAACCGACATGACTTTGGCGTCTATCGGACGCTTGCCCTCCACATCGAGGACGAGGAAGACGAAGAAGTTCAGGCGTATGCCGAGGCGGTAGAGGAAGGTCTGGGGTCATGGCTCGAGGCCGGATTTACGCCCCCGGTCATCTACGCTGGTTCGGTCGCCAAGATCGAACGCCTCGACCACGTCGAGCTGGTGATCGGTGCGCTACTGACGACGAGGCCGAACGCCGACGAGACGTTCCCAATCGCTGACTTCGGTATCCTTCACGGCCACCTCGCAGCGGCCTTTCCGCAACAGGCGGAGGCCGCGCCAACGTCTGATTGCAGCGTAATCCCGCCCATCCTCTGAAGGATTGAGCCAATGCTGATGCTGCAATCGCAGCCCACCGGGATCGTCCCGGCGGGAGCGTTCACCCTTGTCCGGTCACCGCGTGACGCCGAGGCCGTAGAGCCGGACTATTTTGATTCCACCGATATGCGTTGCTGGCTGACGCGTGGCCGGTCGGTCGAACAGGCAACCGAGCTGGCCCTGATCTGGCGATCCTATCCGGATTTGCCACTCACGGCGCCACTGGAGGACCGGATGGCGCGGGGACGCGAACGTATCGCGGCGATGAATCCATTGAACGACGCTATCACTGCCAGGACGGAGGCCGACCGGCAGACACGGAACTTCGCCTTCATGGAATTGCGCGCCCGGGAAGGGACGATTGTCGATAGCGAGATTGCGATCCTGCGTGGTCGGGATCGCTACGGCTATGACTGGGATCTTGCCGTTGCCTACGCGAGCGGGTGGACCGCGGCCGACGCCGGTTGGGAGCATCGCTTTTGCGCCGATGGCTCGCGCCGGCAGGACGCAAAGCGCGAGGCCTATGACCGTGGTTTTGCCGATGGTGGCGGTGACCAGACCGACCTGTTTGACGCCGCGCGCCGCAGCAACCTCGCCGCCATTCGCCGGGATAATCAACGCCCGGTAGCGCCGCTACCGCCGAGGGCACGACCGGCGCCGAGCAGCTGGCCCAAGCCGAACGATCATGCCCGCCCAACGCGGTGGTCTAGACGTCTGCTGATTGTCTCTGACGCAACGATCGAAGAGGTGACGCCGGGGTTGATGCGTGTCTCGAGTCTGCGCCTCGTTGATGAGATCCGCGCCCGACCCGGCACCGAGGCCATGACGATCGTCACGATCGACCGCCATGACGGCTTCGTCGTGAATGGCTGCCCGGCTGAGACGAAAGTGCCGATCGCGGCTTCCCGCGCCGACGAAATGATCGCGGATCCTAGCCACGGCGATGCCCTCCGCGCCATCCTCAGTGGACACGAGATCGATGACGTCCTGATAGCGGTTCAGGGCGACTACCTTCGCATCGTCGACGCCTTCGCAAGCGCATTGCCGCTGTGTGCGAACATGGAGCGATCGCAAAACTCGCTTCTTCAACAGCGGGCGCATCTGCGCTGCTGGCTCGACCGCGGCTATGACGGGACCGACAATCTTGGCGCCGGCCACATCCGTTGGGGCAAGGCGATCAAGGGCCTGACCGGCAAGCTCGGTGAGTTCACAGCCCGCCACGTCGGTCCAGCGCCGCGCCGCGGCCACCTGATCCGGATCGAGGCCGAAGGAGGCACGCTCGCCGAAGGCTACGCCACCTCCACCGGCGAACGTCTCGCGACCGAGATCACCGTCTCTAACAAGACGAACATCCGCCGCGAAATGGCAGCGGCCCTGCGCGCCTTTGGCGGCGCCACCCGCCTGATGGACGTCTGCGGCTGACGCCGCGGCACCCGCTTTTCCAACTTGGGGCACAAGACAAAAGTGGATTCTGCGTACGCTAGGAGCGAACGGACAACGAACGACGACACTTGGAGAGAAGCAATCCGACCGCTTTCCGGGAGGTAGGTTTGATAGATGCCACCGTGTCGCGCTGCTGCCTTTCTCGAAAACGATCGAGAAATGGGAAGGCCCAGGCATTCCCAAAACTGATCTCGATCGTCGAAACCGACCGAAACGTTTAGGCAGCTTGTACCCATCACGTACTGCTTGCGGTGCGTCTCGCATCACGCTCTTTTCGTTCTACTGGTAGCACGCCTATATTGAGGTACGTGAACCGCTTACGAGGTAAGTCATTGCAATTTGACGTGTTGACGGGCGGCGGGTGCATGGGCGCAGCGATGCGCGCTCACGACTGGACCAATTCACCGCTAGGCGTGCCCGATCACTGGCCGCAGCCACTCAAAACGCTGGTGGGTGTCCTCCTTGCGGCTGATCAACCCATGTTCATTGGCTGGGGTCCGGATCACATCCTGCTCTATAATGATGGCTACGCGCCCATGCTGGCTGATCGTCATCCCTTGGCCCTTGGCAGGCCGTTTTTTGACGTATGGCCCGAGGTGCAGACGGAATTAACGCCGTTATTTGACGCGGTGAGCCGGGGCGAGCCGGTTCATATGTCAGACCTTTCGCTCGATCTCGATCGTCCCGGCAGGGGCAGGGAGGCGCACTTTGCCTTCAGCTACACGCCGGTCCGAAGCGAGGCGGGCACCGTAGAAGGGCTGTTCTGCGCCTGCACCGAGACGACCGAGCATGTCATTGCCGAGCGCCAATCTTCGGCTGCGCGCGACCGGCTGTTCGCGATGACCCGTGACCTCTTTGGCGTGGCGACTTTCGAGGGGAACCTGAAGACGATCAATCCAGCCTGGGCCACTGTCCTCGACCGTACCCATGAGGAGCTGACCAGTCGCCCCTTTGCGGAGATCATTTATCCTGACGACCTTGCGACCACGGCCGAAGTGGTGGAAACCCTGATGCGGGGCGAGCCGGTCCACCAATTCCATGTGCGTTTGCTAAAGGCAGACGGCACTCCGATCGCTTTTGCATGGTCGGCAGTGCCCGACGCCGTTCCGGGCAGTGGCATCTTCTATACGGTGGGGCGCGACATCACGGAGGATCAGAACCGTGAAGAGATGCTGCGCCAAAGCCAGAAGATGGAGGCCGTCGGCCAGCTTACCGGTGGCCTGGCGCACGATTTCAACAATCTGCTGACCGGCATGATGGGCAATCTGGAATTGCTCCAGATGCGCGTTGCACGTGGACGCACGGACGATCTCGATCGCTTCATCTCGGCTGCGCAGGGGGCGGGTCGCCGCGCCGCATCCCTGACCCAACGCTTGCTGGCCTTCTCACGTCGGCAGACGCTCGATCCCAAGCCGACGGATGTTCACCGCCTCATCCGTGGCATGGAGGACTTGCTTACGCGCACGGTTGGTCCAGAAACGGCCATCGTAGTTGCCGACGCCTCAGACCTCTGGCCGGCAATGATCGATGCCGCGCAATTGGAAAATGCCTTGCTCAATCTGAGCATAAACGCGCGTGACGCCATGCCTGGCGGTGGCCGCATCACGATCGAGGCCGGCAACAAGCGTCTGGATCAACGCGGCGCTCTCCGGCACGACATGGACCCCGGCGATTATCTGTCGATCTGCGTCACAGATACCGGCACCGGCATGGAGCCGCAGGTGATCGAGCGTGTGTTCGAGCCGTTCTTCACGACCAAACCTATCGGGCAGGGCACCGGGCTTGGTCTCTCGATGGTGTATGGCTTCGCCCGCCAATCCGGCGGTCAGGTTCGCATCTATTCCGAAGTGGGAATGGGCACGACTGTCTGCATCTACCTTCCCCGGTATCATGGCGAGCCTGTGAATGACGCGCCGGACGGTTCACCGTCCGGGCAGATCAAAGCCGGCGGGGAAACCGTGCTGGTGGTTGATGACGAAGCGACCATCCGTCATCTGATCGACGAGGTGCTGGACGAACAGGGCTATACCGTGATCGGTGCGGGCGACGGCGCGGCCGGGATCAAAGTCCTGCAATCCGGCGCCAGGATCGACCTGCTGATCACCGACGTCGGTTTGCCCAACGGAATGAACGGCCGCCAGGTGGCCGATGCGGCAAGGTCGCTCAGGCCCGGACTGAAGGTGTTGTTCATCACCGGCTACGCCGAGAACGCAGCGGTCGGGAACGGCTATATGGAACCCGGTATGGAGCTGCTGACCAAGCCGTTCACAATTGAGGCTCTGTCGATGAAGGTAGCGGATATATTGAAACTATCGCCATCTACCTAACGGCCGTTTTACGCATGCCGCTTCCACCGTTTTTCTCGAAAAGGATGCTATTTCGAGAATCGACCTACCCGCTCGCGCATCGGATATCCTCGAGGCGGGATGCTTGAAATGGGCGCATGGCGACCACCGTCGCCGAACCGTTGGTCGAGCACCAGCGACTACAAGAAACACGGCGTTGGCCATCGAAGCTGTTTATGATGGGATCGACGCTGGAGTAATTGAAGCGTCGACGTCAGCTAGTAGACGTCTAAGTGCGGGCACCAGATGGTCAACCAATGCGCGCACAGGCCCTCTCGCAGCGCGTTCGGCTGGGAAGATCAGATTGGCAGGAACGGTTGGCTCTTCCCATTCCGGCAAAAGCCGGCTCAGCCGTCCTTCTGCGATAGCATCGGCGACTTGATAGGAACGGGCTTGGATCAAGCCGTGCCCGCGCATGGATGCATCGATGACAGCGGCTGCATTGTTAATGCTGAGCCGTGGTCGGACGCGAACCGACCGCCGTTGCCGAGTGGTGCCGACCGGGCTGGCGAACGCCCAGAGTTCACCCTCGGCTTCTACCTCAAGACCGATGCAGGCGTGGTTCGTAAGATCGGCAGGATTGGTCAAAGCCCCCGCGTTTTTCAAATAGGTTGGTGCGGCACAAAGTAGCGTTCGGACTTCGCCAATCCTGATCGCGCTAAGCGATGAGTCAGCAAGCGGCGCC
Organism: Sphingomonas faeni; assembly: GCF_040407565.1. Lineage (GTDB taxonomy): Bacteria > Pseudomonadota > Alphaproteobacteria > Sphingomonadales > Sphingomonadaceae > Sphingomonas > Sphingomonas faeni_F. The sequence continues at coordinate 68,688 of NZ_JAPZPR010000013.1, read as the reverse complement.
AACCTCACTGCAAGATCGACACCTTCGCCAACGAGATTGACCAACCGGTTCACCAGAAGGACCCGCGCAGATACCAACGGATGCTTTTCGAGGAACGTTTCGAGGAGCGGCAGGACAGCGATGCGACCAAAGAGCTCAGGCGCCGTGAGGACGATACGTCCATGAAGAGCCGCGCCAGTTTCAGCCGGTCCGAGTTCGCTCAGCTTCGCTAACACGTCACGCCAAACCGCCAGATAACGCTCGCCAGGTTCGGTCAGGCTGAGCTTGCGGGTGGAACGTAACAACAGGGTTTCGCCAGCGTTCAGCTCCAGTAACGCCACCGCCCGTGTCACTGCCGCGGGCGATCGGCCGTAACGCTTGGCAGCCGAGGCAAGCGATCCGCCTTCCACCGCAGCGACGAACAGTGACATGGCCTCAAGACGATCCATCGTTTCGGAAATTGCAATCAAGCTTGTCGGTTTGCAAGCCTTATGGCGAAAACCTGCAACTCCTAAATTGTGGTCAGCAAGGAGGCCCTATGCGCCGCAAGCCGACCAACTACCCACGCAGAACCATTCTCTCGTCACTTGTAGCGGGACCGGTACTGGCGATCATTCCGGGCCTTCTCACGGCCAAACCACTGCGATCAAAGGAACAGTCTGTGTCCACTATTCACTACCGCCGCCAGAAGGTTGGCGAGGTTGAGGTCTTCTACCGCGAAGCCGGCCCCGCTGACGCTCCAGTCCTGCTGCTGCTCCATGGTTTCCCCTCAGCGAGCCACATGTTTCGTGACCTGATCCCGCTGCTGGCGGATCGTTACCGCGTCATCGCCCCCGATCTGGCGGGCTTCGGTCAGACCAAGGCTCCTCCGCGGGGCAAGTTCACATACAGCTTCGACCAGCTTGCCATGGTCCTGGGGGGCTTCGTCGATGCGATCGGCCTGACGCGCTATGCGTTATACATCTTTGACTATGGCGCGCCTGTCGGTTTGAGGTTGGCCATGCAGCATCCCGAACGCGTGACTGCGCTCATCAGCCAGAACGGCAACGCGTATGAAGAGGGTTTCAGCGACCAATGGGGTGCGTGGCAGGCTTACTGGCGCGACCCCACCAACGCGCACCGCGACGCCTGCCGCGCTTCTTTGTCGCCGGACACGATCCGCAACTGGCAATACGCCACGGGGGCGGATCCAGCGCTGCTGTCGCCGGACGGTTACGAGTTGGACATCGCCTATATGGCGCGCCCCGGCGCAGATGAAATCCAACTCGATCTCATCCTCGACTATCGCAGCAACGTAGCGTTGTACCCCGCCTTTCACGCCTATTTCCGCAAACATCGTCCGCCGCTGCTCGCGGTTTGGGGGCGGCATGATCCGGCGTTTATCCCGGCCGGTGCACAAGCTTATCGACAAGACCTGCCTGAGGCAGAAATACACTTGCTCGATGCCGGGCACTTCGCACTGGAAACGCACCACGCGGAAATCGCGCGTCACATGCGTGACTTTTTGGAACGCAAGGTCGCCGCCTGACCAATGAGGATCTGATGGTCCTGGCTAGGGCAGGCTGCGATAGCGCACTACATGAAGGCTCGTATGGCCGCCTCGTTCGTTGCACTTGGCGGAACGGGAATATGACCCTCAAGTGGCGCCCGTTCCACCCCCGGCCATTAGCACCTCACGGAATCCCATGTCAGAACTAAATACGACTTCGAGTCCGGATACTGCCGCCGAAATCACCGCACTACGCCGCTCAACGATAATGATTGGCTGGGTGGCAACGGCGGCATCTGTCTCGATGTACATCGCCTATATCGACCAGATCTCGCGCAATCTGGACGGTGTGAAGGGTTCGGTCATTCAACCAGCGGCTGCATTCGTTGCGGCGACCCTGTGGACTCTCTACGGTGCCCTGCGCGCCAAATGGGACTTGCCTTTGGTCTGGGCAAACGTCCCGGGTATCATCCTGGCTGCCGCGGCTTTCGTCACCGCTTTGTAGGAACGCCCTGCCGGCCAGCGATGGATACCGCAGGCCGGATAGGTGGCATCGCCGTTTCGAAACGGCGATCGAGGCCATCAGTACTTTCCCGAAGGGATCGTTTGCGGGAAGGCTGGAACCGAGCAATCGCGCAAGTAGGGCCATCCCGTCAGGAGTGTGGATCATCGCTCATGGTGATGCCGTCCGAGTCCAGAATGCCATCCGACACAGCAGCATCGGTATCTTTCAGTGCGAACAGTGCGCGAAGATCGGCTGGCCGGCTGGAGAGGTCCGCGATCGTGTAGCGGTCCAACGTGGCAAGGAACGCCCGCGTTGCTTCCGCCAGAATACGGGGCAAGCCACAAGCCGGCGCGATCACACACCCACCGCATTCGACAAGATCGAAGCCACCTTCTGTGTGCCTCACCAGGTCGCCCACGTTGATTTCCGCTGCCGGCCGAGCAAGCCGCAACCCGCCGTTCCGCCCGCGGACCGTCTCCACAAAGCCTGCACCTGCAAGGTCCTGTACCACCTTCATCAGGTGGTTTTGCGAGATAACGTAGCGTGACGCGATCCGACCGATCGAGGTCAACTCGTTCTCGTGCGCAGCGAGGTGGATCAGCACGCGCAGCGAATAATCGGTGTACCGGGTGAGCTTCATTTCACGGACCAAATACCAGTATCTGGGTTGCATGTATATGGCTGCGGGAATAGAGGCATTTTAAATACCTCTTTAAGGAGTCGCCCGTGTCCGCGTCGCTGTCACCCCAAACTATCGCCATCGTGAAGGCCACCGTCCCGGCGCTTGCCGAGCATGGCAGCGCCATAACCGGCGCGATGTATCGTCGGCTTTTCGAGGATGCGGAGATCGCAGCGCTGTTCAACACCGCCAATCAGGAGAACGGCGCACAGGTCCACGCACTGGCAACCGCGGTCCTCGCCTATGCACGCAACATCGAGAACCTTGGCGCACTTGGGCCTGCGGTCGAGCGGATCGCGCAGAAGCATATCGGCTATGCCATTCAGGCCGAACACTACCCCTATGTCGCGACTGCTTTGCTTGGCGCGATCGAGGAGGTGCTGGGCGACGCCGCTACTCCGGAAATCCTCACCGCATGGGGCGAGGCGTATTGGTTTCTGGCTAATATCCTGATCGGGCGTGAGGACACGATCCGGACCGAGATCATGACGCATGAGGGCGGTTGGACTGACTGGCGGACGTTCGCTATCGCCGAGCGCCGGCAGGAAAGCGAAGGCATCGTGTCCTTCATCCTCAAGCCCACCGATGGGGGGGCGGTGCTGCGGCATCTGCCCGGCCAGTATCTCACCTTGCGCTTCGACGTTGCCGGACCGCCCGGATTAAAGCGCAACTTCTCGATTTCGTCCGGCCCGAGCGACGATCATTACCGGATCACGGTAAAGCGGCAGGCAGACGGTGGAGCTTCGGCGTTCCTCCATGACAAGGGGCTTCCTGGCGTGATCGTGGAAACCACGCCGCCCGCTGGTGACTTCTTCCTCGCGGACGTGCCGGAGCGCCCGATCGTCCTATTGTCCGGCGGTGTAGGGCTGACTCCGATGGTAAGCATGATGGAGATGATCGCGGAAGCACATCCGACCGCGCGCGTCTGGTATGTCCACGGCACGGCGAGCCGCGAGGCGCACGCCCTCGACGCGCATATCCGCGAACTGGCCAGCAAGCATGGCGGGACGAAGGTTCACACCTTCTACGAACGGCGCGGCGAGGCGGACGATGCCGAGGCCGGGTTCGTTACGGTCGACTGGCTAAAGGCGAACACACCGTTCGATCAGGCCGACTTCTACCTCTGTGGCCCACGTCCGTTCCTGCGCTCTTTCGTGCCAGGCCTGATCGGTGCTGGCGTGCCTTCGGCACAGGTTCATTACGAGCTCTTTGGTCCGACCGATGAAGCACTCGCAGCATAAGGAGGCACCGATGCTAGATCGGCTCGGGATGACACTCCCCATCGTTCAAGCGCCAATGGCCGGCGTCTCAACGCCGACGCTCGCCGCCATCGTATCGAATGCAGGCGGTCTTGGGTCGATCGGGGTCGGCGCGACGGACGCCGATGGCGCACGCACGATGATCGAGGAAACACGCACGCGCATCGATCGCGCCAACGGCGCTTTCAACGTCAACCTGTTCGTCCATAGTAGCGTTACGGCTGATCCGGATCGGGAGCGGGCATGGCTGGAATGGCTGGCACCGTTGTTCGCCGAGTTCGAGGCAGAGCCCCCCAAGGCGCTCCGCACGATCTACAAGAGCTTTGTCGACGACGCGGACATGCTGGCGATGGTGCTGGCGTTGAATCCTCCCGTCGTCAGCTTTCATTTCGGCTTGCCGTCCGCCGATGCGCTATCGGCGCTGCGGACACGCGGCATCTATCTGCTCGCAACCGCCACCAGCCTGGAGGAAGCGCGCGAGATCGAGGCGGCCGGGATCGACGCGATCGTGGCACAGGGGATCGAGGCAGGCGGACACCGGGGCGTGTTCGATCCGGCAAAGCCCGACGACGCGCTTGGGACAGTGGCACTAACGCGGTTACTGGTGCGCGAAACGAAGCTCCCTGTCATTGCTGCCGGCGGGATCATGGACGGTGCAGGCATCGCTGCCGCGCTCGACCTGGGCGCTGTCGCGGCACAACTCGGCACCGCTTTCGTGGCCTGTCCGGAATCGGCCGCTGACGATGCCTATCGTGCTGCGCTTGCCGGGCCGGGTGCGTATCACACGACGCTGACGCCGCTGATTTCGGGGCGTCCTGCACGAGCGATTGCCAACCGTTTTACCGCGCTGGTTGATAAGCTCGCCGAACGCCTGCCGCCTGATTACCCGATCGCCTATGACGCCGGCAAAGCCCTTCATGCTGCCGCCAAGGCGCGGGGCGAACATGGCTTTGGAGCGCAATGGGCCGGGCAAGGCGCACCACTGTCGCGTGCCATGCCCGCTGCCAGCCTCATCAGGACACTCGTGGACGAACTACACACCATTCGCAATCGGAAGGACGCGTAATGCCACTGCTCAACATCCATATCGTCAAGGGCCGTTCGGCAGAGGCCGTCGCTGAACTACAGCAAGTCATCCATGAAGCGATGGTCGAGTCATTTCAGGTGCCGGTTCGCGATCGGTATCAGATCGTCACCGAACACGCGCCTTCCCACCTCGTCATGGAAGATACCGGGTTGGGCTTCGAGCGCAGCGAACAGCGTGTGCTGATCCACATGACGACGCGCCCGCGCTCGCAGGACATGAAGCAGGCTTTTTACCGACTGGTCACGACCGGCCTTGCCGAACGCTGCGACGTCGCGCCGCAAGACGTGATGTTCTCTGTGATCGAGAACAGTGACGCCGACTGGAGCTTCGGATTTGGTAAGGCGCAGTTCCTGACCGGCGACCTATGAGTACGCAGGGCGGGTTGCCGCCCCGCCATCTCGCACTGGCGCTGGCGATCGTCGCGATATGGGGGACCAACTTCGCTATCGTGCGGTTGGCGCTGGACGATTTCCCGCCCCTTCTGTTCGCAACGTTGCGGTTTGCCTTTGTGCTGGTCCCGGCGGCATTCTTCGTGCCGCGTCCGGCGATCCGCTGGCGCACGATCGCGATCTATGGTGGCGTGCTGTTCGTCGGTCAGTTCGGCTTGATGTTTTACGCCATGGACGGACTGATCTCCGCGGGCCTGGCTTCGCTTGTAATCCAGAGCCAGGTGTTTTTTACGATTCTCCTAGCCGTGGTGCTAAATGGTGAGCGCCTGCGTCCACCCGCGATAGTTGCGCTTCTGCTCGCTTTGTCGGGCATGGCTCTTCTCGTCGCGCGCGCTGACGGGGGCACTACTCTAGTCGGACTTGCGATGGTGATCGCGGCCGGACTGTGTTGGGCTAGCGGCAACCATATGGCGCGTACGATCGATAAGGACCACGTCCTTGGCTTGACGATATGGGCCTGCCTGTTCGCTACGCCATTGCTGGGCATTTCAGCGCTGTTGATCGAAGGACCGGGAGTAATCGAACGTTCGCTTGCCTCTGCATCCGTTGGCGCTTGGTTCGCTGTCGTCTGGCAGTCGGTAGGAAACACGCTGTTTGGTTATGGTCTTTGGGCGTGGCTCTTGTCCCGGCATCCAGCCGCAACGGTTGCTCCGCTTGCCATGCTGGTACCTGTGTTCGGCATCGGGACCGCTGCAATCGTATTGGCTGAGCCATTGCCGTTCTGGAAGCTTGGAGCTGCGGGGCTGGTGCTGGGCGGGCTTGTGGTCAACGTGATTGCAACGCGGTGGTCCGACCGTAGAGTACGTGAGGACGTGCTTGGCGAACCGGTCTGAAAAAAGGCTGCTATCCCCTGTATGCATTGAGACCCCTGTGCCATTTTTCAAACCTCTGCTCGCCGGCGCAACGCTGCCTGACCGGCTGATCGGGTCCATTGCGGCACTGATCGCCATTGCCCTCACAATCTACATGACGTTCCCACTCGTAGCGGCCGATCTACCTGCGATCGTGGCGCCCCTGGGCGCTTCCGCGGTACTGGTGTTCGCTGTGCCCGCAAGTCCATTGGCACAGCCTTGGCCGGTGATTGGAGGCAATGTCATCTCCACGCTGTTCGGTGTCGCGGCGTGGAACGTCATACCGGATGCGACGCTAGCAGCCGGTGTTGCGGTAGGAGGCGCGATACTCATCATGTCGCTGCTTCGCTGCCTGCATCCCCCTGGCGGTGCGGCCGCACTTACCGCTGTGATCGGTGCTCCCGACATCCACGCCGCCAGCTACGCCTTTGCGATTACGCCGGTCGGCATCAACTCGCTTATTCTAGTCGGGCTGGGCTTGGTATTTCACCGAATGGGCCGTCACTCCTATCCTCACCTGTCTACGCTTGCGCACAATACAGTCACCACCGCACAAGCGACGATCGGGTTTGCGTCAGAGGATATCGATGCGGCTCTGGCCGATATGCACGAGACTTTCGATATCAGTCGCGATGATCTGGAAACGCTATTTCTTCGTGCCGAATTTCATGCAGTGAGCCGGCACACGAACGTCGCCGAAATAAACGATCAAAATAAGCGAAACCGGCAGCCGCCAAAGCGGTAGCATCAAGCCTTGCGAGCGGTCACCGTTTCGCCACCTGACACAAGTCGCTGCGGGTCGGGCCACGGGGCTGCGTCGTCCTTGGTGATCCGGCGTACTACGGCAGGTTCGACTTCAGATCGAACGATGCTCTCACCTATCCCGGCGTGCCGAGCGAGTATTTCCAAGCTCTAAGCCTCACCGGTACAATGCCTGCCGGCGTCGTGGCCTACCATGCGGGCTTCAACGCGAAATAGAATGTCGGCGCGCAAGCGGCTTTGATGCTCTTCCCGAAGAGGAACCGCCAGCGAGAAGGCGCGGCGTTCCCGAAATCGATGGTTTTTCGAGAACTCGTAAAGGCCTTTCCTCAGGGTGTCGGTTGTTGGGTCAATCAGGCCGACTTTATCGTCGTGACGGACGCAGACGGTAAGATGCTTGTCAGGCCGCTCGACAGTGCGTGCCCGGCCTCTTGCAAGGCTTCGTTCGGCATTCCAGCAAGGGCTTCCAAAACGAACCACATGGATCGCTCGTTGCCGTTCAGCCGAGTGCGCGTCCCCTGCCGCCAGTTCCAGCGTCGGCAGGTCACACCCACGTCATCGCGCCAGACAACTTCGCCGGGCAACGGGTGCTCGATCGCAGGCTCGCCGTTGGACATGGTGTCAAAGGCTTCTGAGCCGTCCGCGATCGTGAGCCGTGGCACGCCCACATAGGCCCCCAGATTTTCACCTCCGACCGGAACAGCGTAGCGCAGGCTGATTGCGTTATACAGGTCCACCACCGGGTTGATCGACGGGAGCACGCCATCCTTCAGCACGCGCTTACGGAGCGCCTGCGCTGAACAAGGCGTTCGGTTCGGCTTCGCGCCAAACTGGGCATAGGTGTCCGCCCAAGCGGCTAAGTGTGCTTCCACCCATGGTGGACCACCATCGCGTACAAATTGGCAGGCTTCGACCAGCGCAGACGAAGGATTAGCGATAGCCGGCGCGTCTGGCGTGCTGACAAACAGATGAAGCGCACGAAAATCTGGTGCCAAGCGAATGACGGCGGGATCGATGATCGGGATATCCTGCATGTCTCAGTTCCTACTTCTTCGCCGTCGTGGCAGCGCCAATCGAGGAGCAAACGATCAACCCAATCGCGAGCCATTGTGAGATCGCTAGCGTTTCGCCGAGCACTACGAGGCCGACAAGCGCACCCACCGCCGGTTCCGCGCTCAAGAGTGTGCTGAAAGTATTAGTCGGCAGGCGCGGCAGAGCGATCATCTCTAGAGTGTAGGGGAGCGCACTCGATACGATGCCAACGACCAATCCGAGCGCCAGCACTTCGGGCTGAAGCATGGCGGTTCCGGCATGAAGGATACCGACCGGTGCAGTGACCAAAGCGGCTATCACCATGCCGCCTGCGACAGCGGCAATCCCATGATCTTCGCCTGCCTTCTTCCCTTTAAGGAGGTAAACAGCCCAGCAGGCTCCTGCGGCACCCGCCAAGGCTATGCCGCGCCAATCGAGGTGAGCGGCACCTCCCCAGATGGGCAGCAGCAGGGCAAGGCCTGCAACAGCAAGCGCGATCCACAGGAAGTCCGTCTTGCGCCGCGAAGTCAGCAGCGCGACGGCTAGCGGTCCGGTGAATTCGATTGCGATCCCGATACCCAACGGAATGAACGTGATCGCCTTGTAAAAGACAAGGTTCATGACACCCAACGCGACCCCGTAAGGTATGAGCGAACGCCAATCCGACGCGCTAAGGACGCGCCACGGCCGAAATACGACTGTCAGGACGCACGCGCTTACGATTAGGCGCAGGGCAGTCGCACCCTCCGGTCCGATGGCAGGAAAAAGCCACTTCGCGAACGACGCGCCGACGCTGATCGACAGAAGCGAACAGAACAGCGCGACGATAGCGCCGAGATCAGCGCGCGGACCAATCGGCCGCGCGATGGAGAATGTGGTCATGCAGGTCTCACGAAGAAGCGGGAGCCCAGGAGTTTAAATAGAACCGTCAACGAAGGTGATCAAAATGGGCTCGCTTACGATAAAGATTATCGACTAAGTTTCATGGGATGGAAAAACCGGTTTCACTCGACAGCTTTGATCTCAAGCTTCTGAAACTGGTACAGATCGACGCGCAGCAGCCCGTGGCGGAAATTGCTGAGGCGATAGGGCTCTCGACGCCGGCCTGTTACCGCCGCCTGCGTCGCCTACGCGAAACAGGCGTGATTGAGCGCGAGGTAGCGATCGTCCGGCCGCGAACGCTTGGCTGGCCGCTGTCCATGATTGTAATGGTCACGCTCGAACGTGAAGGCCCGAGCACGATTGGCGAAATGATGCACTTACTGGACCGGGAGCCGGAAGTGGTCGAAGCTTGGAACGTCACTGGCGACCATGACCTGGCAGTGCGGATCGTCGCTCGCGACATGGAGAGTTACGACGAACTGGCGCAGCGTCTGTTTTCAGCGAACGAGCGCGTGCGTAGTTTCAAAACTCTCGTGGTGATCCGGCAGGTGAAAGCGCTCGGCCCCATTCCCGTCGAGTGATGAGCTTGATGATGGCGCTTCTCTTAAGCCGTGCCTGCTAGCTGCCGTTGAAATATCGTGAATCTGCAATTATTTAAATGTGCGGTGACAACGTTCCCGGCCCAGAAGTTGGGTTAGAAGTCCGGGACGGCCCGGCAGCTTTTATGGAGGCTGCTGTGGCGTGGATCGCACTTGTTTTTGCTGGTTTGTTCGAGATTGTCTGGGCGTCGGCCATGAAGCAATCTCATGGCTTTACCCGGCTCTGGCCAAGCCTCATTACCGGCGCAGGCATGTTGATCAGCTTCGGCCTTCTTGCATCGGCAATGCGTGTTCTACCGTTGGGAACGGCTTACACAATTTGGACCGGCATCGGCGCGGTTGGCGCGTTTGTTGTCGGCATTATGGTTTTCGGCGAGGCAATGACCGCGATGCGCCTCCTAGCTGCCTTGCTTATCGTCAGTGGCCTCGTCTTGATGAAGCTGTCCTCGGCTGCTTGATCTTCGACGTTCAACAAGCGGCTTACTCAAGCTTCTCGAAAAGGAAGGCGCAGCGAGAAAGCCGGGCAGAATCGTTCTCTTGATGCGCCCAGGGGAGCTACTTTCTCGAAATCTGTTCCCGATTGAGTTTTCTCAAAACAGGCCGTCGTATATGGGAAAGCGGGAATATTTCTGCACGGCAGATGGCCGGCTTCGAGACGCCAAGATGATTCACTGACCGTCGATACTGGTGCTGGTGATGGACACCGCCGAGGAAGAACGCGCACGCGCCGCGGTGCTGAAGAGCGAGACGCCCGGCTAATCAGCCAAGGCGGCGCAGGAGAGGAGAGGGGTGAGAGGAGGGAGACCGGAATAGGCCGGACAGGATCCTTCCCCCATGCGCACTCGCTACATAGCAACTTTCGCCGATACGATCCGGACCGACCCGGTGACGCTTGCGCGGGAATATCTCTCCGCCCGCGATGCAACCGAACACGAGTTTCAGACCGACGAGGCACGCTCTGCCTATGTCGACGTCCTGTCGGCGCTCGGCTACTTTCAGCACCGGACGGCGTTTGCCCGCGCGCTTGCCCAGTTCGACGTCCGCCAAGAGGCCGTGGACACAACGCGACAGGACAATCATCTGCGCCCGATCGCGTGGTCGTTCGGGGAGGGAGCCACGTTCCCCGGCGTCACTGATGACACGAACTGGAACGGCTTCCTCAACGTCAGGGTGCCGGTCTCGGCATGGCCCTACGTGCTGGCCGAGCTGATCGACGGCGCGGATGGCGATGCCGAGACGATCGAGGGATACCGACGGCTAGGCATTACCGAAGGTCTGGTTTGCCTGTCCCACGGGTTCACCATCCATGAGGTGATCCCGACGTGGCCGTCGTTCTTTCCCGACTATGCGATCGACACGATGGTGCCGATACCGCCGGAATGGTCCGAGATGAGCTGGCGGCACGAAACGGCACCGAGCTTCGGACCTTGCGTCGGTCCGATGGGCGAGGCCGCACAGATCTGGATCGACTACGAACAGGCGGCGATGCGCGAATTCCCGGAGAGCGCAAGGTTCACCTTTAGCCGTCGTGACGCAGTCGGCGAACTGACGGTCGCCTATGCGGGCGACGACTATGCCGAGGCCCTTAGGCATATTGCGATCGAGACACTCGCCTGCGCATTCGCACACGGTCTCGCAGAACAGCTCGATCCGGATGAGTGGCGCCAGATGCGCCTACGGAACCAGACGATCGCAGCTGGTGTCTGTGCGTCGCACGACTTCCTCGACGCCAACATGGTCATGTTGGCGGCGTGGCAAGCTACACGCCCGCCCGCGATCGTCGGGAATGGCGATGCCGATGCACTCGGCACCGACCTCGCTCACGTCAACGCCGCCTGGGAAGTCGCCACCCGCTATTACCTGACGGCCTCGGACGAGGCGGCCCGGTTCGACACCTGGCGTGTAACGGGGCGCGATGTGCAGAGCCTTGCCGCGGCGGGTCACAATCTGGCGACAATCCCACCATCGGATAGCCCAGGCCGGGTCTACTCGGTCGGCTTCGTCCGAGCACATGGGACCGACTGGATCGTCGACGTCGGGAACACCAGCCGGAGCTTCGACCACCTGATCGATGCGGAGGCTCACCTCTGGTCGGTCTTCGCATCCGACGAGTGTCGCTACGCCTGAGCGGTGGAACGTCCGCGCAACGGGTAGAGAGGCCGCGATTGGTGTTTACCCAGGCCGACCAAGTAGGCCCGAGGCCCAAAGAGGGAGGGGGAGGTGACAGGCAGATGCGGGGAATGGCCCTGCCGAGCCTGAGGACACCGGCATGCTCCCTGCCACAATCGCTACCAGCGTCGCGCCCGAAACCACCGCCAAGGTTGGCCGGCTGCTCAACGGATCGCTGGCGAGCGCCGAAGCGCGTCTGGCGTCCATCGGCCGTCTGAATGACCGTTGTCGCCATGGCCTCGACCGTACCGCTCGGATCATGGTGACGAGGAGCTGCCTTGGCACCTTCGCTTCTGGTGACGGTGCCATGGAGATCGTCGTTCAAGCGAGACTCTACGCCGCCATCCGCCACCATGTGTTCGCCGATGCGGATGCGGCAGAACGGGACCGGGGCAACTTCGAGTTCGAGGGGACGACGGTCTACTTCAAGATCGACTATTATGACGCTGCGTTCGAGTACGGCTCGGAAGATCCCGCCGATGCCAGCATCACTCGGCGTGTGCTGACGATCATAGTTCGAGAGGACCTCTGACATGGTCACGCCAACACCGGAGAATCGCCGCCTGGATCTAATGTCATTGCTGACGCCCGGACCGGTCGACGAAAACTGGGAAGCCGAGAAAGCAGGCTGGCGCTGCTTCGTCATGGGCAATGATAACCCCAGCGGACGGCGCGGCAGTCGTCTGCGCGCTGCGTGGCAACGCGGTTACGACGCTGCCTCCCGAAGTTGGGATCCAGTAGGGTTGATGCTTTAAAACGGCGAAACGGTCGGTCGGGATGTAAAGAATTGCAGACCGTCCACTTAGCCTGACGATCGACGGACGAAGCCGGGAGATGCGGCTCACCGAGCCGATCCGCGAACCCGCGATGGCGAAGCTCGTCTCCGTCGTTCGCCGCCTGAGCAAACAGCACGCACTCACACGGTGACGGTCTAACCAGGCCCCGGTCTTACTGATCCTTTTCGGCGCGCTTGCGATCGGCCTTGCGCGCCCGGCTAACGGCCGCTGCGTGTTCGCGAGCGCGCTTCTCCGACGGTTTCTCGAAATGACGGCGCAGCTTCATCTCGCGGTATACGCCTTCGCGTTGCAGCTTCTTTTTCAGAACACGAAGAGCCTGGTCGACGTTGTTGTCGCGGACGATGACCTGCATGAAACCTAACTTTCGAGATTGCGTCGATGATTAATACAGCCCTGCCTATAAGCCAGGCAGGCATGTGCCAAGTCCATGATGAACTTGCCGGCTTCAAACGCAGTTATCTTTCGCGAACGTGACTAATCCTGCCCCATGCTGGAACGGTTTCTAGACCGCAGCCCCTAGGCATTGACACTGATCCACTAGGCTGGAGAAGGCCCCATGACCAATTCCGACATACCTGCCTATCGTGTGCAACTGCTGCCGGCGCCGATGGTAATCGCCGCTGATGGCCTCCCAGTCGAGAATTCCCATGTGGTCGAGATCGTGTTTCCAGGGGACACGATCGATACGACGCTGGGGAAGGTGAACACGATCGTCGGGCCGGGAACGGCCAAGATCATCGTTGAGGACGCGACGTACCGCGGGATCAGCCTTTGCTGAGTTTGCACGCTGTGTAGCCTTCGGGCAGGGGAGCCTGCCAACGAAGGAAGCAGTAATACATGGCGAACCGTCTCACGATTGATCAGGACAGCCTGGTCGACAACGACCGCGAAAAGCAGGTCGAGTTTACCGCCGACATCGATAGCGAGGACCGCGATTTTGCCGTGAAATACGCCGTTTTGCGTGAAGTGAGCGGCGACGAACCAGACAATGACGCCTTGGAACTGTTCGAGCGGTTCAGCGACGAGATACTCGATATCTGCGCCGATCTTGCCGAGCTTCGGCCAACGGCCAATCTGATAACCGTGACAGAAAGTGACCTCGAGTAGCGGTCGCTCCGAAGCGCCCTTCGAAGCATGCCGCTTAAGGCAGCAGTCAGGTCAAAGTTGGCATCCTCAAGGCTCATCGAGGATACCAACTTCGGCATGTTTTTCAGTTCTCTACGGCGTTTGCAGATCGGTCTTATCGTTGCCAGCTTGGCATTCGGCCTACCTGTGCAGGCGGTATATGCCCGATCACGCGTCTCTGAGATTGTGGTCGATGCCTCAACCGGTACCGTTCTGTTTTCGGAGGCGCCGGATGCAGCGAGACGGCCCGCTTCACTGACCAAGCTGATGACGCTGTATCTCGCATTCGAAGCTCTTGCCGACGGCCGCTTACGGCCAAGTGACCCTTTGCCGATATCCCGCCGGGCGGCGCGCCAGCCGGCGACGCATTTGGGTATAGCCGCAGGTGGAAGGATCACAGTCGGCAAAGCGCTGGATGCTATCGCAGCGATCTCGTCGAACGACCTGGCCGTTGCCGTGGCCGAACGCATTGCTGGTAGTGAACCGAAATTTGCCAGACTGATGACGGCAAAGGCGCGCCAGCTTGGAATGCGGAACACGCGGTTTGCAAACGCCTCCGGGCTGACCAGCGCCGGGAACGTGACGACGGCGAGCGACATGGCGAAGCTTTCACGCGCCATCGTCAGGCGATTTCCGCGGCAATATGCCCGGTTCAGCAGACGTACGATTCAGTGGCGATCGCGCGGCATCGGCAATCACAACCATCTGCTCGGTCGGGTCGCGGGCGTCGACGGCATCAAGACCGGGTACACGTCCGACGCCGGCTACAATCTTGCAGCGTCGGCGATGCGTCGAGGTCGGCGTATCGTGGTCGTTGTGCTGGGTGAGACCAGCGTTTCGGCGCGTGATGCGCGCGTTGCCAACCTGATCGAGTTGGGTTTCACCGGGTCGAGATCGAGGCCGCATCGGATACGACGGCGGTAACGCTACGAACTGCCTTGAGGTGACTCAGAGCCGCGAGGATCGTTCGGATCGATAATACATCTTATGTTAAACCAATGACTTACGCGGGTATCCGGCATTGATTTTGCATGACTTGGTTCCGGCTTTCGTCGGGAGCCGTCTCAAGCAGCAAGCCAGGCCAGGACCGCATAAAGCTCCTCGCTTGCCGCGCCGAGGCCACCTGATATGGACGACACGGACGTAACTACGACGCCATCGCTCATGGCAATTGATAACGTCAGCCCAACAAGGTATATACATGGCATATACAAAGGAGGCGTCGTGACACAGACATCTGCTAATTTCGACGTGCGCGAGGCCAGGCTGTTTCGCAACAATCGCAGTCAGGCAGTACGAATTCCCGCCGAGTTCGAATTTTCGGGAAGCCGCGTGCTTATCCATAAGGAAGGCGACAAGCTTATCATCGAACCCGAACCCAAGGCCCGTCTTCTCGACATCCTGAAAGGGCTAACCCCCCTCGCCTCTGAGGATCAGTTTCCAGAGGATCTCGATGCTACGCTGCTCCCGCTTAGGGCCGTCGATCTGTGACCGGTTCACGCTACATGCTCGATACCAACATCGTCTCCGATCTCGTTCGAAATCCGCAAGGCGCGGTGTTCGACAAGATCGTCGAGATCGGGAGCGACAATCTGTGTGTCAGCATCATCACCGCGGCCGAACTGCGCTATGGTTGCGCCCGTAAGGGGTCCCCTCGCCTGCTCCAGCAAGTCGAAGCCATTCTGAGCGGGCTCGAGATCCTTCCGCTCGATGTCCCGGCCGACGCCGAATATGGCGGGATCCGCGCCGAGCTTGAAGCCGCTGGCAAACCAATCGGCCCTAACGACCTCCTGATCGCAGCTCACGCCTATGCGCTGGGTGCCACGCTGGTCACCGCAAATGTCGGCGAGTTCACACGTATCCGGGGTCTTCGTGTGGAGAATTGGCTCGTCTGACGCCGACGGCTCCGCTTACGAAAACGGGGCCGGAACCGATAGCAGCGGTCCCGACCCCGTCGATCGAAGGATCCTCCGTCGAAACGGTGGATAGATTGGCTTAACGCATCTGCGTCGAATCCGGTCCACCACCCTCGATATACGGATCGTCGTCAATTTTCCATAAACGGGCCTTTCGGCCGTTCCACCCGCCATACGGCACTTCACCCGAAGGACTTCACCCCGAAGGGACATCACCATGACCGTCATTGCACTTTCAGCCCGACGCAGTTCACTGAGTTCACTCGAGAACGCCTACGCCGTGGCTATTCAGCTTCGTGCGCGCACCGGCGTCGACCAGTTTGTGGTCCGCACCGACAATCCCATTCAGCCTTTCCGTGTCTCCCGGTGCCGGCCACATCACCCGGAGAGTATTCTCGCCCTGGTCGCCTGACCGGGCGACTATCGTCAGCCCTCGGTCGTCACGTTGGCCATGATCTGCGCGGCCGTCAGGCTCTCGCACAGCTGGGCGTTCGTGGCGTAAATCACCGCAAGCTTCTGCTCGCGCATTACCATACACATCCGACCACGACGGTACGTCAGGCTCTGCAACCAGGCGAGTTCTGTAATCGCCTGTTCGATAGGCGTGTCGTACAGCAGGTACCAAAGCCGCATCTGGAACGGGCTCTTGTCGCGCAGGATCTCTTCGAGATCCTTGTGCCCCTCGCCACGGCCCATGCCGTTGCTCGTTTCGCTCGCCAGTGCGGTGAACGCTTCCTGCATCTCCGTGATCGCGAAATAGGCAACGTCGAGGCCGATCCCGATCGTGGCGCCTGCCAGCACCCGCCGATCGGTCGATATTTCCGGGTCGCCGTTCTCGTTGGTGCCGCTGTTGTTCAGCACGTCATATAGCGGGAGGTCATAGTCGTACCCCCGCATCATATCCTGTACTTTCATCATATCCTCCTTCGGGTGAGGCCTCGGATTTGGCGGGATCGTCATGCGATCGAGCAACACCCGGTCGCGTGACGAACATTGACAATTCCGCTGCCTGCGGCAATGTCTGTACGTCACGACAAAGAAGGTCAAGCCGCCATGCAAACTTTTTCCAGCCGCGACTTCAATCGCGAACCTGGTCGCGTCAAGCGGGCCGCGGTTGATGGCGCAGTTATCATCACCGAACGCGGCCGACCGATCATGGCGGTCATGCCCTTTGCCGAATACGAGCGGCTGAAAGCGCCTCCCGGCAACATCCTCGACGCCCTCGACATGGACGAGGTCGGAGACATCGAGGTCGACTTCAGCAGGGCAGCATCGTTCCCGCGTCCAGCGGTGTTCGACTGATGTACTTGCTCGACACCAACGCCCTGTCCGAGCTGCGCAAGCGGCGCAGCGGAAAGATCAGTGCAGCCGTCGAAGCATGGGCCGGTAGCGTCGATCAGGCGGACATGTTCCTTTCGGTCATCACGGTCATGGAGATCGAGCTCGGCATCGCACTGCTCGAACGGCGCGATACGCGGCAAGCCGGCGTGTTGCGGCTCTGGCTACACGACAAGGTCATGCCCGCCTTTGCCGGGCGCATACTCCCCGTCGACACAACGATCGCGCTGCGCTGCGCGCGGCTGCACGTTCCGGACACCAAGAGCGAACGCGACGCCTGGATCGCAGCGACGGGCCTCGTACACGACCTGACGATCGTCACCCGAAATGTCGTCGACTTCGCAGGCACAGATGTTACCCTTTTGGATCCGTGGACCTACCCTCAGTGAAAGCTAGGAGACGATCATGAGATCCATGCACCCACGAACGGCCCTCGCTTTTGGTGCGGTACTTATCGGGGCCTCGGCATGCCTTCTACAGGAAGCGATCGACGCCCGTTCCACAAGGTAACCAGGTGTGCTGCATGCGCTTTGTATCGGAGCCATTTTCGCAAATGGCGGGTTGATGCGCATGACCTTATCAACAATCCCCTACGCTCTGGCCGTCGACGACGAACCATTCATCCTTATGGATATAACTGGGATCCTCGAAGACGCCGGTTTCCGCACTTACGAAGCCAGTAGCGGCGATGCTGCGATCGCGATGCTTCCCGAGTACGCCCACACCATTACCCTCCTTTTTTCGGACGTCGACATGCCGGGTGACACCAACGGGTTCGCGCTCGCGCGCCACGTCGCCGAAAACTACCCCTGGATTGAGATCGTCATCGGTAGCGGGCGCGTCAGCCCGGAAACCGGCGACCTTCCGGAGAAGGCGACGTTTCTTTCGAAGCCGTTCAACGCGCAGATGATCCATGGCCATCTTCGCGAAACCCTGCCCGATGGCAAGTTGCCAGAACCGCTCAAGAACGCGGCCTGAGCCGCGTAGGACGGCGTGGTTCAGACGTCGTCGCTCTCGACCGGCGTCGTCACGCCACGCGCTACGAGCGCGGCAGTCAACTGACGCCTGATGCTCATGCCGTTCAGGTGGCTGAACACGCCCTCATAACCCTCGGCAGTGAGGCGTTCTCGAATGTCTGAAACCGAGCGACAGGCCCCTTCCCTGGCCAGCTGAAATGCCCGTTCAACAGTGCCGATGCGCGTGTCGCTCAATGTCCCTCCGGATAGCCGATCGATCGCGCGAAATGCGGTTGCCGGCTTTCGCCGGTTAACAACCAAAAATTATGCGGTTCAAGCCTGTTTGCGGTTGCAAAACGATGTTCGCAGATGCAGCATGGCGACGCCTTTCAGGCATCCTCTCCTAAAAACTATCCGGGCCGGCTGACGCTGGCCCTTTTTTTGTCTGCCGAACGCCACACAGTGCGCCTGACGGTACCTTCTTCACCGCCTTGGCCTGAAGGAATCCAACCCGGCTTGATGTCGCTATCGATGCTTGAGCCGTGCAGCCAGCACCCTCGTCTCACGCGCGATCTGCTCTTCCATCATTGGCCAAATATCCCGCGCTGCGGCGCAATAACCTGACCAGTCCGCCTCGATCGACGTCGTCGTCCACTCGGCAATATGCGCGCGCGAAAACATCCGCTTGGTTGCGGTCGCAAAGAGTAACTCGGACAGTTCCGTCCTCAAGCCATCGTCGGCATCTTTTAGTAAAGTCGGAACGATCACCTCGCTGACATACCTGGATCGCGACAGGCTGGACGCCGTCAACTGTTCACGGGCGAGCGCAAGCTCACGACTGTTCGGGTTTTCTGCGCCGCAATGCCGTCTGATTTCGCGAAGGCCAGCCATGATGTCTCGATGATGCCCTTCCAATGTGCCGAGCATCGCTTCCGGATTCATTTTTGTAACCCTCCCCTGCCGGACGATCATACATCGCGAGGCATCTGCTTTCGTGTTTTCGGCCAGCGTAGCTGCGACGTTCGCCGTTTTAGATAGGCCACTCTAAAGACTTGATTGATGGGCTCAAGCCAAGCTTTTCCCCTACGGAAATGCGGTGCCTGCCTGTCGTTCGCCTTGCCTCGAGTGTGCTTTATGACCGCCGTTTAACGATGCCTTCAGCCGTCGTTGGACTATCTGTTCGGTCGCATCGTGCAGAGATCGGTGTGAAAACGAAAGCGCTCCGGTGGCATGATCGGGAGCGATCTAGACGAGGGGTAGCCGGACGGAATGGTCGAAGATTTCAAGCGAAAACAGGAAGGGTTGGGACATCCCGCCCAAGAGGGCGGGACCGTTCAATAGTCGGCAAGGGCCTCCCCGAGCCCCGCGAAGAGCGGGTCTCGGCCCTTCGGGTACAATCACTTGTCGGGCTCCCGGCACGCGCTGAGAGGGCTCGTGCGCCAGGGTCCACGGATGGCGTGGGGCGGGGTACGGATCCACCCTGATGTCACGCCCAGGACAACGACCACCGCAGGCAGCCTTCGGCTGTGGTATCATGCGCTAGGCGCATGATGTGTGCTTTGTGGGCCTGTGTTCTCATCGCACCCTTCGCCGTCTCTCAGGGTCTCTGCGTGCCAGACCCGTCCGACGGGGTCGGCGTCAAAGGAGAATTGTCCGCAAGCGGACAATGCTTTTGTTTGATTTGAAGACACCTCAACAAGAATACCGGGCCTAAAGGCCCTACGGTTTCCACCGCTAAAGCGGCGGAGCCTCCGTCATTCGTGTTGACCCCGCCAGCCGTGCCTGCCTCTTGAGCCCCTGCGAGGACGGCTCCGGGTGCGATGAGAACAAAGGCCGGGCCTTGCCCATCAGCACGGTAGAAACAGAATTGCTCGCTACCGCGATCAATGCGTCTTTGATTTGTTATTTACGCCCCCTAGTCGGGGGCTTTTTTATGCTCGGACTCACCGTGTACGATGATTGGTCGTCAAGTAATCAATCAGGTTGGTCAAATAGAGTGGAGGGGATAAAAAGAAGATGCCGGAGGGGAAAGGCCCCAAGCACCGGCAAACAGGGGGATAGGCCCCCGCAAAATGGAGTGAATACTATGAACATCGGTTCTTTCAAGTCGGTCGGCGGTCAGCTTCTCGGTTCGGTCGCAACGGCAACCATCGACCTCGCGCGGCTTGGCCTCCGTCCCGTCGAGAGCACAAACGACAAGGCCCCCGCGTTCGAGATCATGGTTCTGAACGTCGCGAAGCGTTGGGTGCAGATCGGCGCGCTTTGGGAAATGACCAGCAACAGCAGCGGCGAAGTTTTCTATCAGGGCAAGCTGGACGACCCCAGCATCAGCGAACCCCTCCAGATCATGCTTTTCGGCAATAACGAAGAGGGTTTCCGCGTCGTCTGGAACCGCCCGACCACGCGCCGCGAAAATCTGGACGGCACCCGCCAGAACCGCCGCAAGGCAACGGATGACGGTTTCGGCACCGGCAACGCAACCGACAACGGCCAGCTTTCCGAGCCGCTGAACGACGAAATCCCCGCGTTCTAAGCAACCAAGACGGGCGGGGAGAGCGGCTGAAACGCTCCCCCGACCCTAAGCCGCAATCCCTGCCAAAGGTTAGCACCATGACCAAGAAAACGACCTCCCCGCGCCTTACCAGCTTTGCCGACTTGGGCGAAGCCATGAACGCCACCAACGCCACCCCCGCGACCGGCAGCGCGTCCGACGACGCGACCGACCCCCGCACGGCAGAGATTGCCGAGAGCATGGCCGAAGACACCGCAACGACAAATTTTCAGGAAGCGTTCGGCGACGTTGGCGCGCTTTCGATCGTGGAAATGGGCGACGAGCGCGCCGAAATGGATATGCCCGAGCCGATCGAGGCGCAGCACGATTGCGCGGCGATCATGGCAACGCTTTTCGACCTGTTCCGCGACACCCGCCTAGAGACAAGCGCACAGGCGATCGCATGGGGTTTCGTAAATTCGTTTCACTACGAAGCGCAGAAGCTGGAACGCGAGGAAGACACGCTTTGCCGCGACCTTGGCGAGATGACCCGCCGCTATGATCCGTCCGAGATTTACGCCGTCGAAATGGAGGAATTGCAACTCCGCGCGCAGACCAAGACCGAACAGCGCGCCGCCATCGAATGCCTGCGCGACTATGCCGCCGACTGCTACCGGGCACAGTCCGGCCACCCATGGTCCCCCGCGCGCGGATCGAAGGTTTCGAGCGGAGGCACCGCCAGCCAGATTGCCGCCCTCGATTTCCTGAAGGCCCGCGCGCAGGACCACCGCGAAAAGCGCAACCCCACCGGCCCGCTTGTAGTCTTTTCGGGCGGTCAGGAGTGGCACGACTTCAAACAGCTTTGGGACCGCCTCGACCAGATCAAAGCCCGTATCCCGCACATGACGCTTTGCACCACCGCGCAGCGTAAAGGGTGCGACATGATCGCCGCATCATGGGCCGCAAGCCGTGGCGTTACCGTGATTGCCTTCACACCGCAGACGGGCCGCTATGGCAACCGCGCCGGGTTTGTTCGCAACGAGCAGCTTGTAAAACTCGCACCCGTTGAAGCCATGGTTTGCCAAGGTTCCGGCCTGCAATCGAACCTGTTGCAGACCTTGAAGGACGCCCGCGTCCCGACCCACGCCTTCCGCATTGATGGACAGGCACCGGCCCCGACCGCAACCAAGCGGCAGGCAATCGGCTAACCCTATCCGGGCGGCGCAGCCGAGAGCGCGCCGCCCCCCTCTTTCCTTGGCAGGAATAACTAGGCCAGCGGCGGGCGAAATCCCGGCGCTGGCGCTTTTTGTCGGCGTTGCTGTGGGGGGAACCCTACGGTTCCCCCCACGCCAGGCGACCGGCCGCGCGACATCCTTGGCACGGCCCCGTCGGGCCGCACCTGGACGCCGCGCAGCCGGTCGCCTTCCCCCCTCCGGTAATGCGCTGCCGCAGCTTGAGAAGCATCGCGAACGAGCTGCCCGTAAGTCCGGTTTGAGGCTGGCGCGGGACCCGGCTCGCTCGCATCGGTCAGGCCCTTCGGCCTGCCCTTCGCTACGCATCGGCCGGGGAAGCGCCAGTGCGGGCATCGAGCCCGCCCTGGCGCTGCTGCCGCGGGGAAAAATCTATCTCAAGTCGTCCTATTATCCCGGGCGGCGCGACAAGCCTCAAGAGACGGCAGGGTCCCACCATTTTTCTGCGAAAAATCGTTGCCCCTACCGCCGCTAAAGCGGTCGCAAGAGCGATCCCTTGACCCTCGCCGCGCCGCCCTAATCCGGAATGCGTCTTGAAGAAGAAGGAGGACGAAATGCAAGTCGCGTTGTTCAGAGCACTAAGATCGGCTAATATCGACGATGAGGCAGCGGCAAAGGCAGTCGTCGTCGTCGAGGAGCAGATCGACATGGCAGTGGGTCGCGCAATAGAGCCGTTGAAGCAGCAAATCGCCGGTCTCGAGCTTAAACTCGACCAGAGAATTGCAGGTCTGGAGGTCAAGCTGGAAAGCGGCCTCAAGGGTATGCAGACCTCAATCGACGGGCTCAAATGGTACATCATCGGGCTCGGCTCACTGATGACGGGAGCAATCGCGATCGGGGCTGCGCTCACCGCCTACGCCCAGTTCATTAAATGACTGCGGGGGGAGCTTCGGCTCCTCCCTTCATCGTCTAATACTCACAGGGCCATCCGGGCGATCGGGTGGCCCTTTTCCGTTGCTGATTTCGACGGGCGTGCGGGACCGGCTCGCTCGCTTCGGTACGGCCCCGTCGGGCCTCCCCTGGCTACGCATCGGCCGGGGAAGCGCCGGTGCGGGCATCGAGCCCGCCCCGGCGCTGCTGACGCGGTTTTCCAACGTCTGACAGTCATACCCTGCACGCCTCGCTCGCCTGCGCGCAGCGGCCTTTCGGCCGTGCGCTGACTACGCGTCGCGGCATCGACCGTGATGCTTGATCACAGGCGTCGCGAAACCTCTCCGGAGAGGAGGGAGGGAAGGATTTGCGGTTTCAACGAAGGAGGTCACTATGACCATTACGTTCCGCGTAGAAGACGGCCGCGCCATCCTCGCGCCAATGGCGGCAATCATCACTCCCGACCAGCTCGCATCGCTACGCGATCTGCTTGCCGAACAATCGCTCCGGTTGGGTTTTGCCATGTTGCTCCCGGTCTACGGCGTCACCGGCGATCCGTGGTTTGAGTTCGACGCCCGCGTCTGCCATCTGTCGCTCGCGGTCGTCTCAAAATGCTTCGATCACGACCCTTCCGTCATCGCGATTTTGGACGAGGCTCAGTTCCTCGGTCGACGCGTCCGGGTGGCGCAGACTGAACCCACTGGCGATATTACGATACGCCTGTCTCTGAACCCGGATGCGGCCCCAGAAATAGCTCTCGCAAACCCCCAAGCGCTGGCGCTGTTAGACGGCCTTGGGATCGACCGCATGGTGGCCGGCATGGTGCCGATGACGGAGCTTCGCCGGAGGCTGACGGATCCCCGCATCAGGCGTCGGCTCGATTCCGATCCGGACATGGCCGAGAGCATTGAAACGCTGGCGACGATGGCGGCACTCAAACCGATCGACGGAGAGTACCTGCTGGCGTGGATCTGATCGGTCTGCGTCTATCTAAACCGACGGCAAGGGACGCCCAGCCTACCGGCTGGCGCGTCCTTTTTTTGCCTGATGCTACCAAGCCGGCTGCGCCTCTCACCTGTCGAAAAGAGAATGGCCGCACGAGGTAGCAAACCCGTGCGGCCATTGGCGTGGGCCTCGGCCTCGAACCGTCTCAGGCTTTCGCCGTGAGCCGCTTCTCGACCTCGTCCACTCCCAGCGTCTTCACAGCCTCCATCAACCGCTCCAGTCGATCCAGTGGGAGCTTGAACAGCCCTACCTTCTCGACCGTCCCAATAGCCGTATCCCGCAGCTTCCTCAGATGCGCCTTTCGACGATCTGCCAGCTTGCGTTCCTCGGCCTCGATCGCAGCCATTTCAGCGTCCAGTGACTTCGCCATATTACTTGCCTTTTGGTCAGGCTGATCGGGCTCTGAACGGTGCCGGTATAGCCATCGATTAGGCGAGGGAAAAGCGTCAACCAACGGCGATCGCGGCACACCGAGGAAAACCCCGTGACGATCATCACAGACCGACCACAAGACACCACGGTAGAGCAACCAGTTCGACCGTCATTCCGCCTTGAAGGCGGACCTTTGCCCCACGAAAAACCGAGATCCCATCATATCGATACGAAGGACCGGAGAGATCAAATCGACACATGGGAATCGGGACTACAGTAGAGCACACCTTACGCAAGCTACGCTTGCCTTTTCCCTTGGCTTAACAGTGAGTTAGAGAGTCCGAGATAGTGTATACAACGTCTTACAGTTTGTCTTACAACGTAATACGCTCCAAAAACCGCAGATTTCCGCCGTTTCCTGCGTAAGACACCGTAATACGGCTTATGCCCAAACCACGAAATCGAGCTTGTTGTAGCCGCGTTCCACAGCTATAAGGAACGTCCTCCTAAGGACCCATCAGCCTCTCTGCTAGGAGGCTGGTTACTTGAGTACCTCACGCCCTATACCCTTCGGGTAGCCGGTGATCTGCGTGCCCGTATAGAGGCAGAAGCAGCCAAACTGGAGTGCTCGCCGTCGGATGTGGTTCGTCGGGCGATCGAACAACATCTTGATGGCCGGAAGCTGCTTGAAGGCAGCGAGCGACGCCACTTGCGCGTGACCGAATATATGCAGGTCGCGCTCGATGCGATCATCCGGGAAAACCACCCGGAATTGCGGGAAACGCTCGTTCTCGAAGCCGACCGTCGCATGAAGCTTCATCATGGCGCGTGACGACCCCAAAGCGCCCCGCGAGGACATCCGCAACGATCGTCGTCCGATCCCCCAGAAGCACCATAGCGCGCGTGGTGAAGCGCCTCGCAATTCGGGCAACTTCACCCGTGGCAGCCAGCTTCTCAATACCCAGGTCCTGATGTGGCTACAGGGTGCCAAAATGCCGATTTACATGTGGCTTGGCATTTTCGTCATCGCGTACTCGACGATCCTCTCGCTCACCCTCGACGAGAACAACGTCCAGCTCATCTCGATGCGCATTCTGTCGGGGCTGTGGGACTGGATATCCTTCGACGAAATGAAGCGCATCAACCTGCGTCTGCCCGACAACAGCGTGCGACACACCTACATGGGCTACGTGCCTTACGTGCCAGAGGTCATCCTTGCATGGCACAAGGCCGTGAAGGGGTTCATGGGCTCGGTCGCGATTGCCTCGTGCATCACCATCCCGCTGTCGATCTGGTACGTCGATTTCTCGGCCCGGCGCGGCAAGGCGATGATCCAGGAACGCCATGAGCGCGGCGCCATGCTGGTCGAGCGCGATCTGCTCTATTCCGAGATCGCCCAGCACAACAGAATCGAGTTCGTGAAGGAGGCCGCAAAACTCTTCCCGGACAAGACGCCGGAACAGGTCCTGAAGCTGAAGTTCAAGGCTCGCAAGATGGGCGGGATCCACCACCCCTACACCGTTGCCGGCATCCCGTTTCCACACCGCCTCGAACAGTCACATTTCATGACGCTCGGCACCACCGGTTCCGGTAAAACGACCGTGTTCCGTAAACTCCTTCGGGAGATGCGCGAACGCGAAGATACCGCTGTCGTGTTCGACCTGACCGGGGCCTATGTCGAAGCGTTCTACGACCCCACGCGTGACACCATTCTCAACCCGGCCGACGCACGCTGCCCGGCCTGGACGATCTTCAATGACTGCCGAACCTATAGCGAGCTCACCGCAGCCGCTGGAGCCCTGATCCCCTCCGACGGAGGGGCCGCTGATCCGTTCTGGGCACTCGCTGCGCGTACCCTTTTCATCGAGATGTGCATAAAGCTCATCGAGAAGGGGCTGACGTCCAACCAGGCGCTTGCCGATAACCTCATGACCGCTGACCTGAAGCTGGTTCACAAGCATCTTGCCAACACCATCGCCGACCCCATCACGGCCCCCGAAGCGGCCAAGATGGCAGAGTCGATCCGCGCAGTTTTCAATACGAACGCGCAGGTCCTGCGCTTCCTGCCCGACGACGGTCCACAATACTCGATCAAGGACTGGATGACGTCCGAGAAGAAGCCTGGCTCGATCCTATTCATCACCTCAAACTACACAGACCTGGAGATGAACCGGGCGCTGCTCACGCTCTGGTCGAACCTCGCCATCCACGCGCTGATGACGATGAAGAAAACCCGCAACCTGCGCACCTGGTTCGTGTTCGACGAACTGGGCGCACTCCACCGCCTTCCGGCTATCGAAGACGGCCTCCAGACCGCCCGTAACTTCGGTGGTGCGATGGTGCTCGGGTTGCACTCGTTCGACAAGCTCACGCAGGTCTACGGCGAGGAAAACGCCCGCAACCTGTCGTCGCTCGCACGCACCAAACTGATCCTCGCGGCAGCCGACCTCGACACCGCTGAACAGGGTGCCCGCTACATTGGCAACCGCGAGATCCGGCAGATGGATGAGGGGTATAGCTATGGGTACAACAACACCCGCGACGCCTCGACACTGACCCCCCGCAAACAGATCGAACCGCTGGTCATCCCGGACGACATCATGAACTTGCCCAGCCTGCACGGCTTTGTGAAGTTTCCTGATGGCTTCCCTGCTGCGCGCATCCGCCTCGAATGGGAACATTACCCGACCGTTGCCGAGGGCTTCATCGAGCGAAAACCGACTAAGCCGGACGAGCCTGGAAAGGTTGTTCGCGGAGGTGGTGGCAAGCCGCAGGGTGATGGAGATGACGTAGGGCGTGGCGATATGCCCGGCCTGACAGAAGAAGAGGTTGAGCCGGCAAACGTTGCCAACACCTTCGCCACCAATATTCTATCGCAGCCGACCGAGAACGAGGTCGACAATTCGCGTGACGCGGCAACCGTTGAAGCTACCGCCAGGACCGAACCGCAGGTGCTCCTTCAGGACATGCGTGAGCGCTCCGGCGATGACGATCGAAAGGACCGCGAACGGTCACTGGAGGGTAAGTCCGTCCAGGCGCGCAGTGAGGACCAGCAGCGGCAGAAAGACGATCCTACGCCCACCGGAGAACGGCCGGAGGACCTGTCGATCCGGGAGGCGCGCGATGCCTTCCCTGATGACGGATATGGGATGTAACGATGCACTCGATCGCATCCGTAAGGTCGGCATCCGGCGCCGCAAAATACTTCACCAAGGACGACTTCGTCAGCGGCGAATATTACACCGACGAGAAGGCCGGTGACGTCAGCATGTGGGGCGGTGAAGGGGCTGCCGCAGCTGGCCTTACCGGCACCGTCTCGCAGGAGGCATTCGCCAAGACGCTCAATGGCGAGCTTCCCTCTGGAGAGCGCGTCGTCGAGGATAAGGGCTCGCGACGGCCAGGCTACGACCTGACGTTCTCGGCACCGAAATCCGTGTCGGTTATGGCGTATATTGCCGGCGACAAACGCATTCTTGGACCTGACGGTGCACAGACCAAGGCAGTCCAACAGACCATGGCATGGGTCGAAAAGAACCTGGCCGAAACGCGCGTGACGAAAGACGGGAAAACCGAGGCGGTTAAAACCGGCAATCTGGTCTACGCCTTGTTCCAGCACGACACGAGCCGAGCACTAGATCCGCAAGCACATATCCACGCCATCGTCGCCAACATGACAAAGGGGCCGGACGGCAAACTCCATGCCCTCCATGCCGACCGGATATGGTCAAGCAACAGCGTGATCGGCTCGATCTATCATAGCTTCCTGCGCGATGAGCTGGAGAAGCTTGGCTACCAGGTGGAGATGACCGGCAAGCACGGGACGTTCGAAATTGCCGGCGTTCCGAAAGCCGTGCTGGAGACGTTCAGCCAGCGCCGTGAACAGATCATGGAGAAGGCGGCTGAACTTGGCATTGTCTCGCCGAAAGGCCGTAACAAAATCACCGTAAATACGCGTAATCCCAAGCTGAATGTCGAAGACCGTGACGGCCTCGTGCTCGACTGGATGAAGAAGGCCGCAGAGCAAGGGTTTGACGGCAAGAAGCTGCTCGAAGGAGCGTTACAGAACGCCGCAAAGCTGGAGCAACGCGAGAATGCTGGCCCGATCGGGCGCGGCTACACCGTAATCGCGGACGCGGTGAAAGTCGCGATGGATACGGTGTCGGGCTTGCTCCGGTCGCCGGACCCGCTGGTTGACCGCGGCTTTGTACGCCTAGCGCAGTCAACGGGGCAGGCCAACGCGCAGCTTGCTGTCGCATCCGCGGTCCGTAGTCTCAATCAGCGCGAAGCGGCGTTCGACAAAGACAAGGTCGCCAAAAAGGCGCTCGATTTCGGACTGAAGGGCGTCACGATCGATCATGTCGAGGCGAGGGTCGAGCAGCTCATCGAGAAGGGCAAACTGCTATCCGGGGAGATTACCCACCAGGGTCAGAAGGTCGAGGCTGTCACGACACCGGAAGCGCTTCGGACCGAGGAGAGCATCCTTGCGCGGGTCCAGGCGGGTAAAGACGCAGGTGCCCCGATCGTGGCTCCCTCGGAAGCGCCAGATCGACTGCAGGCCGCCTCCCCTCACCCTCTGAACGAAGGACAGCTCGCAGCCGCGACGCTGATCGTCTCGACCTCGGATCGCATCGTAGCGGTCCAGGGCATCGCCGGCGCCGGTAAGTCGACCATGCTGCAGGCGGTTGCCCGCGTCGTTGAGGGAGAAGGCAAATCGATCCTGGGCCTCGCCTTTCAGAACAAGATGGTCGCCGACATGAAGGAAGGAATGGCACGGCCCGACGCCACTCCCGGTCGCGAAATGTCGGTCGACCAGATGCAGGATTCTGGGGTCAAAGCCGAGACGATCGCCCACTTCATTTGGCACAACGAAAAGCATGTCACCAACCCGAACACGCCCGATGCCCAGGCACGCCGTGACGAATTAAAGGACACGGTTATTGTCGTCGACGAGACGTCGATGGTGTCGAACCGCGACATGCTGAAGATGCTGACGATCGCGGAATCGCTCGGCATCGAAAAGATCGCACTGATCGGCGATCGCCAGCAGCTCCTCCCAATCGATGCCGGCAAGGCCTTTGCCATGATGCAGGCCGACAAAATCGGCATGGCCCGCATGGACGTTAACCTTCGCCAGCAGACTGACCAACTGCGCACGGTCGCCGCGCTGGCCAACATCGGCAAGGCGGGTCAGGCCATGAAGGTGCTTGGCGACAAGGTCGTCGAGCATGAGGATCCATCGGCGCACGCATCCGACCTGTGGCTGGCTCTGGCGCCGGATGAACGTGCCAACACGGCCATTTTCGCCTCTGGCCGCGAAACCCGCGCTGCGATCAATCAGGCGGTCCAGAAAGGGCTGAAGGACGAGGGCACGCTGAAAGGTGACGGGCTATCCATCGCGGTCATCCAGAACGTGAACATCGAACGTGAGGACCTGCGCTACGCCAAGACCTACGAGAAGGGGCAACGGCTTGAGATCAAGGGCTCGGTGCCGGAGCTTAAACTCGAACGCGGCGTAGCCGAGGTCCGGCGAACCTTTGCCAACGGCAAGGTCGAAATCGTCAAAAACGGTAAATCGATCAAGTTCAGTCCTCAGAAGATCGATCCGATGATCGACAAGGATCGTATGTCGCTCGCGACGATCGAGACGATCCAGATTCACGAAGGCGACCGGATTCGGTGGACTGATAACGACAAGGAGCGCGGAATCTACAATGCCTCGCTGGCCACGATCGCGGGCATCGAGAACGGCAAGGTCACGGTCGAGCTGGCCAACAAGGACCAGGTCACTCTCGAGAAGAACGATCCGATGATGCAGCGGATGGACCTCGCCTACGCGCTCAACATGCACATGGCGCAGGGCATCACCGTCAACAAAGCTATTACGGTGATGCAGAGCTTCGAGCGCAATCTGTCGAACCAGCGCCTTTTCAACGTCGGCGTCACCCGCATCCGCCTCGACCTGACCATGGTCGTCGACAACCAGCAGAAGCTCGAGCTGCAGCTGGATAAGAACCCCGGCGACAAAACGTCATCGCTGGAAAGCCTCGGCCGGCTGAATATCGATGGTGCTGCCGTACAGACCAAAGCGGCTGACGATGCGCTCACCAAAGCAATGGAGAGCCTCGACGAGGCGAGCAGCGAGAAGATCCTGATCGATCCCGCCAGCCTCGACATGACGGACCTGCCGCCAATGGGCGCGTCGACCACTGACTATTCCGACATCAAAAACCTCGATGGGGAGATGCCGTCGATCAAGGACGGCCAGGACGCCAATCGGCGCAACGTTCAGGCCGATCGCAAGGACGACGAGCTCGGCATGCCTCCACTGGACATGGACGACCTGAGCGCCCTGCCCGCGATGCTCAAGTCTGGCGAACAGATCCGCGGCCTACCTGAAAAAAACCTCAGCCTGGATATGTGACAATGAATAACTCGCCCACGACGGTGATCCTATGCGGCACGAACGAGACCATTCCATCCGACATCCTCGACTTGCTTTTGACGCAAGCGCGGAGGGGTTGCGGACGTTTGATGGTCGTCGACGAGGGTAGCCAACTTGCACGTCTTCACGCCGCCCAGGATACGGATTTCCTGCTCGACCCGGCCATCGGCAACTGGGACTTCTTTGCCGATCACCTAACACAGCATGAAATCGCATGCGCAGGCGAGGCGATCCTCCGATCAGACGCAGTAGCGCCGGGAATCTACAACGCTGTCAGTTGCGTGCTTGCCGAGATGCTTTTGGAAGTAGCGGCAAAACCCGGTGCCCGGCTGCGGGACGTTTCGGATAGAGTTCGTGCTTTCGGGTATGAATCGATGGCGAACGCGATGCGCCTGGATCTCGATACCGCAACCGATACGCGGGCAGGCTGGACGGCATTGGCGCGCCTCCAAGAAGACGCTGGACGATTTGCAGCCGGTACATCGTCCAGCCCAACGTCGATCCGCCGCTGGCTGACCACAAGCCCGCGATCGGTGCTGTTCCTGACGGCCGGCGCCGGGGTCAACGACGGTGCCTGTCGCTCTGTCCAGGCCGCTATCGACTGCGTCGCACGGCTCGAGGTGAACGCCGGGCGAGAAGTTCAAATCGTGCAAATCCATTCAGCGAGCGCCTCCGGCACGCGGTTGCGAGACGTGTCACCGCTGTCGGTGCCTTGGCAGGCCCGGACCGAAGGCCGTTGCTGAAGATCAATGTTCTAGAAGGGGAATGAGTACATGATCGTAAAATCGTCGACCAAAGCTGACGAATGCGCGGCGATCGCCGCATTTATGGCAAACCCAGACTTCGACCGCCTTCCGGAGCGGGCGCGCAAGGAGACGATGAACCGCCAGCGCGGGCTCAGCGGTGAGCGATCGACCGCGCATATCCTCGATCGTCACTTCCATGACGCGCCCAACCACGTGCTCTTGCACGATCTAAGGCTTCCCGACGGTATCGGCGGGTTCGCCCAGTTCGATCATCTCATTCTGTCACGTCTGTCGCGCACCGCGGCCGTTGTCGAGGTGAAGAACTATCGTGGCCGGATCTCCAAGAACGAGCATAATGAATGGCACGTCTGGTATGAGGGACGGCGACGGCCGATCGACATACCCAATCCACTGGAACAGGCCCGACGCCAAGGGGAGATTCTCAGGGCCTGGCTGAAAGCGCGTCGGCATGACGTCGCGTTCGAGACGATCGGCGCGTTCGTCATCATCCCTCCGGAAGGCTCGATCGACCGCTCGAAGGTCGGCGCCGACGTGCGGATCTACAAGGCAGACAACTTCATGGCAGCATGGACGGAATTCGGCGGAATATCTCCTATGGGCCGGCTGTTCTCAACCGGCGTGTCAGCCAAGACGCTCTTGGCGATCAGCGGGCAGCTCGCAGGAGACCACCAGCCTGATCCCCGCGGCCTCGAAGAAATGATCGGCTGCCGATCGTCAAAGATCAAGCCGGCTGTGGTTGTCGACAACGAGGAAGACGGAGCCGACGACGAGACAAAGCCTGACGTCACGCAGCAGGGCGGCATCCAGGCCGTGGCTAGCGCAGAGGAGGCCTCCCCTGTCGTCGCCTCAAGCGAGCCTAAGGCAACCGTGGTCAAGAGCGATACCGCGCTGAGCACCATAGCCGCTGAGGGCAAGGCATCGGACAAGATTGAGATCGTGCCTGGTATATACGAGCGCGTACTGCCTGACGGCAGCGTCGCCTTCCTCGCCGGTAGGGATGAAGCAGCGGGTGTTTGTCTGAAGCTGGCTTGCGAGGGCCTGGCCCGGTGGAACCCGCGCTATCGCAACTGGCTGAGCGATGCGAGCAAAGCTCCAATCATCCGAGACGCCCTTATCACGACACATCGGGAACAGCGGGAGGTGAGTCATGGGGTTGGCTGAACGCGACTATATGCGAGCCCCACCCAGGCAACGTGGCCGTACAACCCGCCTCGATGCCGCGCCGACCGACGGTGTAATCTGGGGTGCGACGGTCGATCCCTCGCCTGAAGCCACACCGCGACAGCGCCATCGCCGGCTGATTGCGCTGACATTCTGGATCGTCGGCGGGACGGCCGTCTTCACGGCCCTGTGGGCGATCGCCTGCGCGATGATCGGAGCCCAATGGCACGGCCAGGGCGCCACCTTCACGCCGCACACTACGCAAAGCGATTCACGTACCGGGGGGAGTAATCATGCAGCACGCTGAAAGTGAACCGTCCTCGGCCGAGCTGCTGACACCCGATGCACTGTCCGACACGGACTTGGCGGACAGCTTCCGGACTCAGTCATTCCACCTAATGCAAGCGCATCCCATCGCCGCTGCGCATCTGGTACTCGCTGCAGCTTCGATCGCGCCCACCTGCGCGGCCGAGCAAGACGTCGCTGACGAGTTTTCGTTCGTCATCGTCGATTTCGCTCAGCAACTCGGTGTTCTCCACCGCCGCGCCGTCAACCGGCGGGCAAAGGAAATTGCGGGGGCTGGTCATGGGCATTGATGACAGAGACTATATGCGCGAGCGCTATCGGGACCGTCAGAGAAAGGCCTCCGGCACAACAATCTGGAACGATCGGAAAGCGAGGGTAGAGCAGCCGCACGACAAACACGGAAAAGCGGTACCACTTGGCAGCGCGCGTTGGATCGGAGGCGGTGGCAACGGCAGCGGAGTTGGCCCTGGCTGGTTCGATACGGCCAGTCGTGCGTTCGACTATCAGAAGAACCGACATCGTCCTAAACGACATGCTCAGACGCACCCAGCGCAGAAATGGATATTCCTGCTATGCGCGATGCCTATCTTGATCCCCGCCTACCGTGAGGCAAAACGCTCCGGCTGGTTTCCCGATCGCGTGGCGGAACTGCCCTTCCCAGCGTCGGGAACCGTCACGGTCAATAATAGCGTCGATCCAAAGACGGCGACGTCGAAAATTGGGGTGACAGCGGCCGATGCAAATGTTGTCGTACAGCTGTTTGATCGAAAAACCGACGTGCACGTCATCTCCGTCTATGTGAACCGTAACGAGGATGTATCCGTACCGGTGCCACCCGGCACTTACCGGATGAAAATCATCAAGGGGGACAAATGGCACGGTCTGACGAAGTGGTTCGGTACATCGACCACCTATGAGACTGTGGTGCGGCCGATGCTCTTCACGCAGCGAACCAGTCGGACGATCGACTTGCATCGGTCGCCGGCCGGCAACCTCCACACCAGCATCAACTTTACCAACCCAAAACCGCTCAACTGAACAAGGGGAAAACAAATGAATCGTACACTCGCAATCCTTGGGATGCTTGCGATCGCCCTCCCCTCCCCTCGCGACGGCGCAAAAGCTCGTTAAGGGCGGCAGCGGCATGCTGGCGACATAGAGGTGCCTTGCGGCAACCGATCGGTAGGGACAACCGCGCTGAGCTAGAAGCGTACGCGGTGAACCCTGCCGACGGGCTCTTTGCCGTTATGGCGGCTCTGATTTGGGTGGCTGACGCAGAGCGGTGGATGCCCGGGTGTTGCCCCCCCCTCCCCCCTTTGCTGAAGCTGTTGGTGTCATAGTCGGGCGATCCCCTGCTCGTCGCCTGCGGAGAGGATTTTAGATGGCCTTCAACGCGAGCGGCAGCTTGCTGCGGTGGATCGGTCCCTGGCGCAAACAAGCAGGCTGCGCTGAAGGCGGCAGATTACCTATTGCATGCAAAGCTGCTCTATTCGGACACCGATCCTGGTAGCAGCGGTGGTCGTCTAACTCCAGCAGGCCACAACGTAGGCCAGTGAGGACGGTGGATATCCACAGGATATCCATTTGATTTGGCTACCATAAGGATATCCAGTCAATATTCTTTGCTTGGCGATCATCCATAGGATACCATATCCATATGCCACCATATCCATATGCCACCGATTGGCATAGGCTACCATATGCATGGGCAACCATATCGCTAGGCGATCCAAAGGCTACCAAAAGGATATCCATCGTATATGTATTGCGCTATTAATAGGGTTTCGATAGGCAACCAGCAGCCTATGCATGGCCAATCGATCGCAATAGGCAATTAGTAGCCTAGTAAAATGTTAATGAGGAAACGCAGGCATGCCAGCGATATCAGTAGCAAACCCGAAAGGGGGTGCCGGCAAAACGACCCTTACGTTCATTCTCGCTGGGGAGTTGGCTCGCAGCGGCGCGTCGGTTGTCGTCGTCGATGCTGATCCAAACGCGATTATAGCGAAGTGGGGCGCCAGGCGTACCGCTGAGGGTAGGGCACTTCCGTTTGAGATCGTAGCAAGCCCAAAAGAGTCAGAGCTAGTAAAAGTGCTCGACGCCCTCACAGAGAAGAACGACTTTGTTTTAATCGACCTTGAGGGGACTGCTTCGCGAATGACATCACGAGCACTTGCCCGCTCTCACTTGGTTCTGATTCCGTTCAATCTCTCGCCGATTGACGCAGAATTAGCAGCTAATGCCGTTGGTTTGATACACGAGGAGGCGGAAGCCTTAGGACGCGTTATTCCGTACCGCCTCGTCCGGAGTCGTGACAACGCGGCGATTGAGACAAAATCTGCGAAACGAATTACCTCAGCAATCAAGGACGCTGATCTACCCTTGCTCAACAAGGGACTGGTAGAACGAGCAGCTTACCGCGACGTATTCGATTTTGCATCAACATTGGAAGAACTGACCGATGAAAAGACTTCAGGACTTGCGGCAGCCAAACGAAACGCATTCGAAGTTGCGTACGCAGTCGTAGAGGCTGTGCGTGAGGAGACTGACCGATGAGCGGTTATGGGTTCAAGAAGCCTAATGCGGCACCGGCTGACGAAGTCGCCGACAAACTCAATCTTTCCGGCCTCTCGAAAGCGCCCCTTCGTATCGATCGTGTGAGAGAAGAGGAGGCAGTTGCGCGTGGCGCTGCAATGGGATTCGTCGATCGCGCCCAGGGGGAGGGCGAGAGTGTCTCAGCTCGACCTAGCCGACGTCGGCGGGAAACCGTCGCTCAGGGAAATCTCTTTATAAAGGGTCCACAAGAAACACTCGACTGGTTCGTTGAATTTACCAACCAGCGTGGTCACCGTTCTTATTGGCAGGCACTCGAGGAACTGCGGGCACTTACCGCGAAGGGTTAGGATGCTTCTAGGCACCGAGCCTCCCGCAAGTAAGGCAAGCGAACGGGCTAATAATCTTCGTGGGTATCCAAAAATCGCACTGGCTAGTTTCGTTTATCGAGACCCCGTGTGAGAAGGCGGTCAATCTCTGCCATTGCGATATCAAGATCCGCAGCCGCTGCACAAAGCGGACCGTGATCGAGGGACGCAGACGGCGACGGAGACGAACCGGGGAGGGCAGGGGATACCAAACCTCCCGTTTCGAGCCCAACGAGTCTCGCAGCAGCAAGCGCGCGCGCCTGGATATCGGCACCGGCGCGCGACAAGCTAAGTGCGCGCATGAGCTGCTTGCGCGTGGTCGGACCGAGCGCCGCCAAAAGCGTCCAAGCCTCAAACGCACGGGCGTTGCGGGATAAGCCGGCGAGGGCCTCACGACCGCGACCTAACACCGACTCTATGCGCTCCAAGTTCGTGAACGCGGCCAACGCTTCATGCGTGCTATGTTTGACGAGCGCGGCAGCCCGCTGGGCATCCGTGACATCGAGGCGAAAGACCGTGCGCGGGACTATCCCGGAAACCTGTGGGACGATGCCGCGTGCAACAAGCACAAGGTTCAGGGCCCAGCATCCGGCCGGCTCGGACGCAATGTAATGCCGCATCGATCGGGAGGGCAGGGGGAGTAGCGCCTCGTGCCCAGAGCTTTCGGCGAAGTCCGGCGCGCGGATCAAAACGTCGACCGCGACCGCAGCGCGCGCCAGCCCATGGAGCGGATGATCCGGACCGGCGTCCGCCAGTCCGCAGGCACCGGTGAGGGGGCCACCAGTAGCCGCCTGCGCCAAGGCGTCCTGGGCGGCGTTGAGCAATGCCAGCGCATCGACCTCGAACCCGCGCGTCGCGTTGACCATGCGAACGACCATCGTTGCAGCGTCGGCAATCGGTGGCACCCCGTGTGCAGCAAGCCAGAGCACGACGGCGTCGCGGCGGGGGTCGTCGGTCAGGAGGATCGAGAGGGCGTCAGTAGAAGGCTGGTGGACAGGGCCGACGTTGCCAATGCCGGCATCGCGTCGATACGCGCGCCACGCGTCAGCCACGGTGGCGAGGCTCGCAACCTTGCGGATTTCTGGGGAGGCAAAGCGAATTGCACCCGCAAGTCGACCGAGCGCGTAGCCCAGCGAAGTATGATCAGTGGACGTCATTGCACCCACCATATGCTAGCAATGGCGCGATCACTAGGCA
The DNA here is from genome assembly GCF_040407565.1 of Sphingomonas faeni. Classification (GTDB taxonomy): domain Bacteria; phylum Pseudomonadota; class Alphaproteobacteria; order Sphingomonadales; family Sphingomonadaceae; genus Sphingomonas; species Sphingomonas faeni_F. Next base: position 32,035 of record NZ_JAPZPR010000013.1, on the reverse strand, counting down.
GCTCTATGTGGCATGTATAGAAACTTACCATAATCGGACATTATGGTAACTACAGGGATGTGCTACACAGGCGGAATGCAGGGTAAATTGGACCAGCGGGCAGGCGCGGTATGAGCGAGATCGTCGTCCATCGTACCGACGGGGAAGAGCTGCCAGTCCGCGCGCGGCGTGGGATCGTTGAGCCGATCGATGCGCGTGTGACCCGGTTGCTGGCGCTAGCGCTCCCGTTCGACGCCGGCCCTGTCAGCGAGATCGGTTTCGCGGCGCAGCTTGGCGCTATGGCAACGGCGAGCAAGGCGGCGCTGGCGTCGGACCTGGCCTGCTATCTGCGTTGGTGTGAGGACACCCGTGTCGCCCCGCTGCCCGCCGAGCCCGAAGACCTGGTCCGCTACATTGCCATGCTCGAGGCGCGGGGCGCTAAGCCCGCCACGGTCGCCCGGCGGGTTGCCAGTCTCGCCACGGCACACGGCCTGTCAGGCCTGCAGGAGAGGGGGCATGCGCCCACCAGCCACGTCATGGTCCGCGCTGCGCTCAAGGGCCTGCGCCGGCGTCGTGGCGCTGCCCAACGCCAGGCTGCCCCGTTGCGTTTCGGCACCTCGCTAGATCCGCACACCAAGGGGTTTACGCTGACGGCGCTGCTAGGCGCTTGTGGCGGCGACCTGCAGGGGTTGCGCGATGCCGCCCTGCTGTCGCTCGGTTATGACGCGGGATTGCGCGTCAGCGAGCTCGTCGCCGTCACCGTCACGCACATCGATCCGCACAGCGATGGTTCGGCGCTCCTGTTCATCCCATCATCCAAGACCGATCAGGAAGGGCAGGGGGCCTGGGGCTGGCTGTCCGCCGACACGATGCGCCGGGTCGGCGCCTGGCTGGTAGCGAGTGCGATTACCGAGGGGCCCGTCTTCTGCCGCGTCGGGGTCGATCGGCGCCGTCTGCGCGCCGCGGTTCCGCCGATGGCGTACGAAGCAATCCCGGGGCACACGCGGCACTGGCAGGAGAAGCTTAAGGGCAAGAAGGCCGAACCGGCGAGGACGGTCTACACCGTGGGGACGGCCTCGCTGAGCCGGCAGGGAGTTAACGGGATCTATCGGCGTGTTGCGCTGAGTGCGTTCGATCAGGGGCTGGTCGAGATGCCGATCGCGAAAGTTGAGGAGGCGGCGCGTGCCCTGTCGAGCCACTCGCCGCGGGTAGGGCTGACGCAGGATCTGTTTGCGGCCGGCGAGGACGGCGTCGGCATTGCCCAGGCGCTGCGCTGGTCTTCACCGTCGACTGCGCTCCGCTATGGGCGGAAGCTTGCAGCCAGGAGCAATGTCGCAGCGCGCGTATTGTCTCGCATCAGAGCTTGAACTTGCGAAACCGATGTAGCCTATTTGGGTGTCGGGTTGGGTTCGCTATGTATGAGCACACTGTATTCGTCATCGAGTCTCGCGATCAATCCGGTAAACGTTGACGCAGAAAATATGCGAGCGCTGATCGGATGCTGGCCAGTTATCTGAATATACTCAAATCGGGCTGAGATAAAACCGCCACGGGCAGTATTATAGTCCTCGTCAAATCTCGCATTAAAGATATCTAAACCAGCAATTTGCTAGGTTCCTCTCCATGAGCCTTTCTGAAAACCCTCAGTATCAAGGAGGCAGTGACACAGTAAGCGTCCTTCTTCATCTTCAGAATACTATCCTGAAAATGATTGCCAAGGGCGCTGGGCTCGCACCAACGTGTACCACGCTGTGTGTAGAAGTAGAGCGGATCCTTCCTGACGTAATCTGTTCGGTTTTAACGGTCGATGTGGCAGGCCTGCTTCATCCGCTGGCCGGGCCAAGCCTACCGGAAGCATATTCCCAAGCCTTGGACGGCCTGTCCGTCGGCCCGTTAGCCGGCTCCTGCGGCACCGCGGCCTATCTAAAGACAGAAATTACGGTCGTTGATATCGAGACCGACGTCCGCTGGGCGCAGTTCAAACACCTCGCACTCCCCCACGGGCTCCGCGCATGCTGGTCCAGTCCGATATGTGATGCAGACGGTCGCGCGATCGCGACATTTGCCTTTTATTACCGTAACGCCCGCGGACCGACGGCCTTCGAACGCGAGGTGGTGGCTAACTGCGTTAACCTCACGCAAATCGCTATCGAGCGACATGAGCGTGTTCTCGAGCACCAACGCCGGGCTTTCACCGACGCCTTGACCGGTTGCCCCAATCGGGCTGCGTATCATGCCGCACTTTCCAAACTTGAGGGCGCTGCGGTGGGCAGTTGGGCGCTGTTCGTGCTGGATCTCGATAATCTCAAGGTTGTGAATGACACGTTCGGGCATCATGCGGGTGACGAGCTTCTTCAGATCGCCAGCGACAGGATCTCAGCAGCAGTCAGCCCCGGACGAACGTTTCGCGTCGGGGGCGACGAGTTTGCTGTCATTCTCAAGGCTACCGATGCCCTTCGTGACCTGGAGAAGATCGCGGATGAGGTTCTAAGCGCGCTCTCGGTTGCTGCCGACTGCGGCGGGCATAGCATCGTCCCTCGCGCTACCATCGGAGGCGCTGCGTTCTCACCGGACGACGCCGGGGTTGGGAGTGTTCGGCAGAATGCCGACTTTGCCCTCTACCATGCCAAGGAAACCGGTCGTGGTGGTTTTGTGCGATACTGGGCAGGGCTGCGCTCGAACATGACGCGGCGCATGGGCGCAATCAGGGACCTGAGCGCGGCTTTGCGAGAGGACCGGATCGAGGCGCACTATCAGCCGATCTTTCGACTCGACACGCGGGAGATCGTAGGGCTGGAAGCGCTTTGCCGCATGCGCATCGGCGACAATCTGGTCTCGGCTGCCTCCTTTCATGAGGCGACTGCCGACGCCCAGGTTGCGACCTCGCTCACTGCCAGGATGATGACCTTGGTAGCGGCTGACCTACGTCGATGGCTGGATTTGGGTATTCCCTTTCAACACGTCGGTATCAACGTCTCGTCTGCGGATTTGAGTGGCGGGGCCGTCGGGCAGGTTCTGGCCGCAGCGCTCGAGCGCGAACGGGTCCCTCTCACGCACGTCATCCTCGAGGTAACCGAGACGGTGTACATGGGCCGCGGGGACCAAGCGATACAGCAAGCGATCAGGGCGCTTCGCGCTGACGGCATACGGGTCGCGCTGGACGACTTCGGAACGGGCTTTGCGTCGCTGACGCACCTGCTCACCGTTCCCGTCGATGTCATCAAGATCGATAAACTGTTCGTTGATCACCTGGAACCCGACGGCGTCAGCGTGACCATCGTCGAAGGCCTTATCCGTACCGCGAAAAAGATGGGCATCAGGATCGTCGCCGAGGGGATAGAAACGGAAGAACAAGTCGAACAGCTTCGCGCGATCGGCTGCGCCTTGGGGCAGGGGTACATCTTCTCGCCTGCAGTTAATCGCGAGACGACAACCGCCCTTCTCCTCGGGCATGCGCAGGGCATTGCGCGAGCGCCGATAGCGACGCGATCAGGCGTGGGCTGATTTTGGATCGGCGTTGGAAGAGGGACTCCAGCATTACGCGAGCCAACTACCTATAATCTCCTCGAACGTATGGATGAAGAAGGGGTCCCGATCGGCGTTGATCGGGACCCCTGCACGGTAAGCTTCGACCCAGATACAACGGCGTGGTCAAACCTTTCCGGTGGTCCCTTTTCGGCGCCAATCCACATGGTCGGTGTTCTACCAAGCTCTAGGCTCAGCTCCGGTCCGTGCTGCTACCGCTGCTTCTATCTCATTCAGGTCAGCTTGCGAAACCACGCCCGCCGTCAGCATCTTACGCATGAGTTCGTCGACGAGCGCCGCAAGAAAATGGATCTCGGCGCGTTCAGAAGGAGTATCTTCGCCCTCAGCATTCACGTCCATCTCGCATGTCCTTTAAATCGTTAGAAACTTGAATTCGCACAAACGAAAACCGTGCGTGTCGGTTATAGGTTTGCCTATGAACCTTTCTCAAACCGGGTCATACCGTAACGCGGCCACCCTTGAACGATCAGCAGCGGAGCAAACTTCGTTACCTCGTGTCCGAGAGCGTCATCTACGATCGGCCGAAGCATGGGATGCAATGGCCAGTCAGGGTGAGCTGACTGAGCGACTGGCGCAGGCGAACGCGGAGAACCGCCTAAAACAACCGTACCAGCGACGACCTTCAACCGAGAATACGTAAATCAGCTCAGGGAGCCTTACGGAACAGACAGCGGTCCCGGCAGCTGCCGTGGGAACCACGTCAGGAGGGCGTCTGACAGCGCCGTAGCGACAACTGAGGGCTCGCCCGTTCGGGTGCCACTAGCGCGCACCGTGGTCGCCTGCCCCGTCCACACGACGTGATTGTCGCGGCGCAGCGATACCGTCACCTTGAGACGGGTTACGATCAGTCCGCGCAATTGATCCTTCCCCGAAGGCAAAGTCAGCGACAGGCCGCCAAGCCCGGCCGCCATGCCCGGCCGATCCGATCGGTTGTTGCCAGACCGGACAACGCCACGCTGGGTCTGCGATACCTCAACCTTGGCGACGTAAAGGCTGTGGTTCGGGTCGGGCAGGGGCAGGAATGGTGTTCGAAGGAGGGTTCGCTGAACGGCGTCCGTGAACGTTCTCGTGATAGCGGGAGACGTAGTCGAACTATCAGCAGCCACGATCGCTATCGTGCCGGGCCTAACCGCGGTGGTTGCAACCGGCGATTGCATCATGGCTGCTGCCGCAGCGAGAGGAAGTACGTACATCCAACAAAGTCCGATGCTTTAAGAGGCTTTTTGATATAGCTCGGCACGTCGGAGGCATGTGATTTCCCGTCTCAGCCACGGTCTTTCGCCCCGGTCCAATTACAGAAGATCTTCGATCCTGAACGGCATCTCACGCAGCCGCTTGCCCGTCGCATGATGAATGGCATTGGCAATGGCGCCTGCACAGCCCGTCATGGCAACTTCGCCAAGCCCCTTTGCGCCAAGGGCATTGATGAGAGGATCCGGTCGATCGATAAAGCCGACGTCTATCGACCCGATGTCGGCATTCACAGGCACGACATAGTCGGCAAGATCGTTGTTGAGCCACCCACCATAGCGAGGATCGACTTCAGTCGCTTCGCGGAGCGCCGCACCAATGCCCCAGATCACGCCGCCCCGAACCTGACTCTCGGCCGTGCGCGGCGAGATCACCCGTCCACAATCGGCAATGCTGACGACGCGTGGCACGCGGACGCGGCGCGTACCGGGTTCGACATGAACTTCAACGAAGTGGGCAATGTAGCTGTAGGTCGTGAAGGTCGAGTAATCCGGCCCGACCAACGCCATGCCGCCCTTGCGAAGTGTCGCCAGATCCTTCGGACCCTGGTCGACCGCAACATGCTCGACCTCAACCTGAAGCGAGGGACGTCGCACGGTCGCGAGCTGTCGGTGAAGATTGCCCGCCACCTGACGCCCCGCCAACAATTCGGCCATGGCAGCGTTCAACTTGGCAGCCGCCTCTGCCGCTGCCGGCACGACGCTTGCAGTGCCCCAGGATCCCGCCGTCGTATGCTGTGGCGCTACGCTGGTGTCGCCGATCGCGATCTCCAGCTTCAAAGGATCGATCGCCAGTTCGCGTACGAGAACCTGTTCGATGGTCGAGCGGATGCCCTGGCCCATCTCATGTCCCGCAGCCGCAAACCGGGTCGTGCCGTCTGCGTTCACGCGTAGCGTCACGATGTTGGGATGGGCGGAGCCCGGATAGGCCCCCGATGCCACGCCCCAGCCGACCTGCGTGCCGTCGGGCAGCGTCATCGATCCCGGCTGGAGACTACGCCGTTCCCACCCAAAACGACGTGCGCCCTCCGTCAGGCATTCCGACAGATAGCAGGACGAGAGTTTTTGACCGTGGATTGGGTCGGTCGTAGCGCGGTGGCGCAGTCGGAAGGCGACCGGATCGACGCCGAGCTTGAGGGCAAGTTCGTCCACCGCGCTTTCGAAGGCAAAGCACGACGGATGCGGCGTCGGCGAGCGCATATAACCTGGCGCTTGCGTATCGATCCGCAGATTGGCGGCGGTCCCGTGGTAATTCTCGATGCCGTACAGCATGGGAACGGACTCGTGGTAATCAGGCGGGAACTGGCCTTCGCGCGATTGCTGCTGATCGGCATCGTAGCGCACCGCGATCATCTTGCCGCTGGCATCCGCACCGATTTCGATCCGGTGACGGTTCATTGGCCGGAAGGTCGCGTTATGGAAGATCTGCCCGCGCGGCAGGACGAGTTTGACCGGTCGGCCGAGCAGCATCGCGGCGCGGGCAACCAGGGCGGTCTGGCGCTGTGCCCCACCACGCTGGCCGAAGCCCCCGCCGATCTGTGGGCTCTTTACCGTCACCTGCTCGGGCGTGAGGCGCATGTTACGCATTACGGCACCCTTTGTGTTGCTGCTGCTCTGCGTGCTTTCGTAGATGGTGAGTTGCCCGTTCTCCCATACGGCCGTCGTCGACAGCATCTCGATCGGGTTATGGTGCTGTGGCGGTGAGACATAGTCCGCCTTGTGCCGGGTTACCGCGCGCGCCATCGCCCGCGTTGCATCGCCCGCCGTCACCGGTTTGACGGCTTCGCGCACCACCCCCGGCTGCTCGATCAGCGAGGTGAACGCGGGCGCTGTTGTGTAGGTCGGATGAATGGCCTCGGCGCCCTCGATCGCGGCCTCGAGCGTCTCGGCAACGACAAGTGCGACCGGCTGGCCGCGATAGGCAATGTATGCCGTGAGCGTCGCAGGCGGGGGCGGTGCGCCAGGGGTCGCAGGAGGGGGCGGCAGAAAGTCGGTCGCGGTCAGCACGCGAATAACGCCCGGCACCTGCATCGCTGCATCGACCGACAGCGAGGCAATCCGCCCCTTCGCAATGGTTGCCGGGACCTGCATGGCATACAGCAGCCCAGCGACCTGATGGTCGGCTCCATAGCGCGCAGCGCCCATCACCTTCTCACGGGCATCGGCACGGGGACGGTTGGGGAAAGGGGCGGTCATGACCGGTTCCTCGCTGCGGCGATAGTCAGGGCATCGGCAACGGTCCGCGCGCCGAGTTCGATCTTGAAGCCGTTCTGCTTACCAGCTTTGGCATCGGCGAAGGCGGCTCGCCCTGCCGCCAGTGCGGTCGCCGGGGTCAGAGGCTTACCAGCCAGCAGCGCTTCTGCCGCGGTCGCCCGCCATGGCTTGGTCGCCACCCCGCCAAGTGCGATCCGAGCGCGCGTCACGGTGTCACCATCCATCTCCAACGCGACCGCTGCCGAGGCGAGCGCGAAGGCGTAGCTCTCCCGGTCACGGATCTTGTGATACGTCGAATGCCGGCCTGCTTTCGTCTTTGGTACGACTATCGCCGTGATCATCTCGCCTGGCTGCAGCGTGAACTCCAGGTTCGGCGTGCTGCCCGGTAGACGATAGAGTTCGGCAATCGGGATGGAGCGGGTACCGCTAGCGCCTAGTACTTCGACATAGGCGTCGAGCGCGACGAGCGAGACGGGCCAGTCGCCAGGCGAGACGGCGGTGCACGACGGACTCTGACCCAGCACGGCCTGACCGCGGTCAAGCCCGCCGATTGCCGCGCAACCCGAGCCCGGCTCCCGCTTGTTGCAAGGGTAGGTGTTGCCAACCGATGTTCCGCCTGCGCCGTTGCGGAAATAGAGACAGCGGGTCCGCTGCAGCAGGTTACCGCCGACCGTCGCCATATTGCGCAACTGCTGCGAGGCAGCCTTCCACAAAGCCTCGGCAAGGACGGGATAGTCGCGCAGCACGACCTTGTCGGTCGCGACTGCGCTCATCGGTGCGAGCGCCTCAAAGCGTAGCCGCTCGCCGTTCGTCTCAATTCCATCGAGCCCTCGGATCGCGGTGACGTCGATGAGGTGCTGAGGCTTCTCGATGTCGAGCTTCATCAGGTCATAGAGTGAGGTGCCGCCTGCGATGTAGCGCGCACCGGCTCCCGCCGCTGTAAAGGCCTGGACTGCCGCTACGGCGCTTTCGGGTCGTGCATAGGTGAAGGGACGCATCAGCTCTTCTCCCTTCCCGCAACCTGTTCGATCGCCGCGACAATGCCGACATAGGCGCCGCAGCGGCAGATGTTGCCGCTCATATATTCGCGAATGCGGTCCTTTGATGTGGCGTTGCCTTCGCGCACGCACGCCACTGCCGCCATGATCTGTCCCGGTGTGCAATAGCCGCATTGCAGCGCGTCGTGATCGATGAAGGCCTGCTGCATCGGATGCAGCGTTTCGCCATCGGCAAGCCCTTCGATTGTTGTCACGGCGCGTCCATCGACCTTGGCTGCGAGCGTGAGGCAGGATGCCACACGCCGACCGTCGACGTGGACGGTACACGCGCCGCATTGGCCGTGGTCGCAGCCTTTCTTGGCGCCAGTCAGGTGCAGTTGCTCACGCAGGAGATCGAGCAGCGATGTCCGCACATCGATCTCTACCGGTACCGCCTTGCCGTTGACCGTCGTCCGGATCGCCAATCGGACGCCCACAGGCTTGGCCGCTGGCGCAGCGACTGCAGGATCGCCCTCGGAAATAAGCGTAGATGCGGTAAACGCAGCAGTGCCACCCAGTGCAGTGCGCCGCGTTAGCGGCACGCCCAGTAAGTGATCCATATTAGCCATCTACATCTCTCCGGACGGGCGCCTGCCTCGCGCGGCATTCGTAGCCGAAACAGATGCTTAGCTAAAGCGCTCAGATGGGTCGTGCAGCCGTCGCTACCATCGACGCGTGCCAGCTAAGGGGGCCGGCTCACAAAGCTTCGCTTACGTTCTCGGAGGAGTCTGACCTCGTCAACGCGACCCAGTTTTTAATAGGGCGCAGTCAAGCGACATGTTTGGATTATTTAAGTTGGCAGTCCTTGCTCCCACGTCTGTTCATGCCGGTTGCTACGGGACGGTCCCGACCGCTCTGACAGGCTACGCAGGTGTGTACGCCCGGTAGCGCGCGTCGGCGCCCTTCAGGAATGTCGTCCCCACACAAGGTGCAGGTGAGTCGGCTTTCACCCACCGGCATCTGCGCGCGGGCCGCCAGAACGGCATCGGTAATGGTATCCTCAATCTGGTCCTGCACTGCGCCGTCGCGGCTCCATCCACCGGCCACTTATCTTCTCCTGTTACTGTACCTCACCATGTAGGAACGGTTCGCACCCACGCCATGAATGTCGCGATCCAGCGGAAGCACAAAACACCGTTGGCTGAGGAAGTTATGCGTCCAGGGACGATCCCAGAACGTTTCAGGTGAATGAGCAAAACCCAATTTCCGCTTCGCTTCGACCCTAGTTTCGAAAACGTGCCGGATGACGAGGTGGAGACGCAGCGCGGCCTTACCGAGGCGATGCTGGCGATCCAGCGCAAGACGCACGCAGATACAGGTTATGCTCACCGGGCCGTACACGCCAAAGCTCACGGCTATCTTAAAGCCAAGTTCGAGGTTCTCCCCGATCTTCCGACATCTCTTGCGCAGGGACTGTTCGAGAGCCCTGCTAGATACGATACCATTCTGCGTTTCAGCACGACACCAGGCGACGTGCTAGACGACAATGTTTCGACCCCGCGCGGGGTGGCGCTGAAGGTGTTAGGGGTAAGCGGCAAACGTTTGCCCGGAAGCGAAAGCGATACGACGCAGAACTACGTTCTCGGTAATTCGCCATCGTTTCAAGTGGCAACTGCTGCCGGTTTTCTGAAGCAATTGAAAGTGTTGGCTGCCACGACGGGGCATGCCGAGCCGGTCAAAGAAGCGCTCTCTGTTCTCTCGCGTACGACAAATGCTGGCTTGGAGAAGGTCGGGCTGAAGTCGGCAACATTGACCACGCTTGCCGGCCAAGCAACCACCGAATTACTCGGTGACAGCTTCTATTCGCAGGCAGCGATCCTCCACGGTGACTATTTTGCCAAGGTGGTTCTTGCACCCGTAGCGACCGAGCTGATCGCATTATCTGGCAAGCCCCTTGATGTGTCCGGCCATCCCGACGCAATCCGAGAGTCAATCCAGCGTTACTTTGCCGCGCTTCCAGCTGTATGGGAGTTAAGGGTTCAGTTGGCGACGGACATCGATGCGATGCCTGTCGAAGACTCCTCTACCGAGTGGCCCGAGGACGAAAGTCCTTACGTCGCGGTAGCCCGCGTTACTGCCACCCCGCAGCAGTCATGGTCAGAGGAACTGTGGGCCGAGATCGAAAGCGGATTAGCGTTCAACCCCTGGATCGGTTTGGCCGCGCACCGGCCGCTGGGATCGATCATGCGTGCTCGGAAGCCTGCCTACGCTGCAGCTCGAGAATATCGTGGGCAAGCCAATGGCATCAGGATCGAAGAACCTACGATCCCATAGGCATTTGGCCCCGCTGGCAGGCAAACTGAAGTGATGGTCGACCTGCTCATGCCTTTGGTGAACGATTTGGCTTCTCAAGCGGTTGGAAGGTCAAGGAGATCCATCAATGCGCGACGCTGACGGGACTTACGCAATCACGGGCGGCTGCCGCTGCGGGAGCATCCGATACCGCGTCACGAAGGCGCCGCTATTCGTGATGGCTTGCCACTGCACAGACTGTCAGGAGCAGACGTCGAGTGCCTTCTCGCTGGGCATGCCTGTAGACAAGGAGGGCTTTTCGCACACGGGTGAACCAGTCGTCATCACCAAGACGGCCGAGAGCGGAAACGAGAGTCGCGCATATCGGTGTCCCACGTGCGCAGTGTGGACGCACACGACAACGGACGGAACTCCGGACACAGTCGTGGTGCGTCCCTCGACTCTTGACGACGCAGAGTGGGTCAAACCCGTCGCTCAGATCTTCGTCCGAAGTGCGATGCCCTGGGCAAAGCTCGACGTACCGCACAGCTACGAGAAGGAATTCGATGATCCGACCGAGATCGTGAAGACCTTCCGGTCATCGGGGATACTCGACAGACTGTCATGATCTGACGCAGAAAATAAGTCTCGTGCCGCCCAAGTCCCGACTCATGGCGGCACAGGACAAATCACTACCCTGCTAAGGTGATCATTCGCGCTTCGAGCCTAACGAGACTACGATGGCACTCAGACCAAACAAGGCAACGGCGCCTATCGCAACCGGATGGCGCTCAGCAGCAGTATAGAGGCTCGTACGTCGTCCAGGCTGGACTCCGGACCGTTCCTGGCCAAGCTGGTTCGGCTCAAAGATCGACGTCTCCGTCGTTTTCTTGGCTGTAGGATCCGACATGGCAGGTGCGAGTATACCGGAGAGTTTGTCGAGGATCGCTGGAAAGTGCGTGCCAAGCAGGACTTGGAGCCGTCCCATACCGCCTACCGTGATGTCACGGCGAACGTGCTGCGCGGCGTCCAGGATTGCTTCCGCCACCAGCGTTGGATCGTAGACGGGCGGTGGGATCAGCGCTTCACCATCGACATGGTTCGCCGCGTGCTGGGCGATGGGTGTGTCAATGCCAGCTGGCTTGATAAGCGTGATCGCGATCGGCAGTTTGTCGGCGGTGATCTCCATCCTTAGCGCGTCGACGAAGCCCTTCACCGCGTGCTTCGAGGCCGAATAGGCGCTGAGGACTGGAGAAGGGAGGTCCGATGCGATCGACCCGATCGTGATGATCGCGCCGCCCTTGATACGCAGATGCTCGATCGCCGTCAGACTGCCGTGGACGGCACCGAAGTAATTGGTCTGAAACAGTCGGCGATGTTCGACGAGCGGCGTGTCGATGAGCTTGGCGTAGATCGCGGTACCTGCGTTGTTCACCCAGGTATCGATGCGGCCATAGCGAGCGATGGCGACCTTTGCGGCCGCTTGGACCTCCTCAATAACACCCACGTCCGCGACCGCGAAGATCGCGTCACCACCCTCGGCCCGAATGTCCTCGACGGCTTTCTCAAGTGCTGCTTCGTTGCGCGCAACGAGTACGACCTTGGCACCCCGACCGGCTGCCAGCTTTGCCGTGACCAGCCCAATGCCCGAACTGGCACCGGTGATCACGACAACCTGATCCGCGAGGAGTTTTAGTGAGACGGTCATGCCGAGACCTCCGTTTCGAGCAGCTTGTCGATTGTAATGGGTAGGCTGCGAACACGCTTGCCGGTCGCGTGATAGATTGCGTTGGCGACCGCTGCAGCCGTGCCGACGATGCCGATCTCGCCTAGTCCTTTGACGCCAAGCGGGGTGACTTCGGGATCCGGTTCGTCGACGAAGATGACCTCGATGTCTTGAATGTCGGCGTTCGCAGGCACGTGATATTCGGCATAATTGTGATTGATCCACCGGCCCAACTTGACGTCTGCAAACGTCTCCTCGTGCAGTGCCATGCCAATCCCCATGACGACGCCCCCTAGGATCTGACTCCGGGCGGTCTTGGGGTTGATGATCCGGCCGGCTGCGACCGCGTTGACCACCCGGGTGACACGGACGACGTCCAGCTCTTCGTCGACCTTCACTTCGACAAAGACGGCGCTGTGCGTGTTGCGCGCCTTCTGCATCATGCTGATCATGCCGGAGATTCCGGGAGAAGCGGTCTCCTCCTCTTCAATTACGGTCAGATCCGCAGCACGCATCACGTCGGTGATCGACACGCGCTTGGTGACGTCGGACTTGAGCGACATATGACCGTCGGCAAACTCGATGTCCTCGATCGACTTGGCGCCCCACAATGGCCGGTTCTCGACCTTGTCAGCCGCTTTCAGCAGCTTCTTGGCAACCGCCTGGCAGGCGAGCTGGACCGCCGCGCCGCCCGACGCCGCGCCCCACGACCCGCCCTCGACCGGAGAAGTTGGCAGGTCGCTGTCGCCGAGCTTTGCCGTGATCTGATCCACCGGCAGGCCGAGCGTGTCGGCAGCTACCTGCGTCAGCACGGTGTACGTGCCCGTGCCGATGTCAGACGCTGCCGTCGCCACCTCAAGATGGCCGTTTGCAGTCAGCTTCGCGCTCGCGGCAGTTTTGCTGAATTGTGCGTCCCACATGCCGGTGGCGACGCCCCAGCCGATCAGTTCCTTGCCCTCGGTCATCGATCGCGGTTCGGGGGTGCGCTTCGACCAGCCGAACTTGTCCGCACCTTCTCGGTACGCCTCGCGCAGCGCCTTTGACGTGAAGGGCAACTCGTTCATTGCGTCGATTTCCGAATAGTTGATCATCCGGAATTCAAGCGGATCGACCTTCGCCTTATACGCCATCTCGTCGACCGCGATTTCGAACAGGGCCATGCCGGTCGCCGCACCCGGAGCGCGCATATCCGCCGACGTGTAGGTATCGCGCGGCGCGATCGTGTATTCGCCGCCTGCATTGGGGCTGGCATAGTTCATGATGCCCCAGGTAACGATGTCCTCCATGTTGTTCTCGAACCGTGACGTCGACGTTGTTGCGTCGCCGTAGATCGAGGTGAACATGCCGGTCGTCTCGGCGCCAAGTTTGATACCGTAGGTACATTCCGGCCTGTGAGCGTGCGTGAACATCTGCTGGCGCGTCATTACGACCCGCACCGAGCGCTCGAGCTTCTTGGCGGCGAGTACCGCGAGCTGCACCTGATATTGCGGCCGCAGCCCCGAGCCAAAACCGCCACCCACATAGGCGTTGACGACGCGGACGTCCTTCTTCGAGAAGCCGAACGCGCTTGCGATATAGGCCTGGACGCCCTGCGACCCCTGCGTCTTGTCATAGACGGTAATCTTGCCATCGCCGTGCCATTCGACGGTGGACGCATGCATCTCCATCGGATTGTGATGCTCGGGCGCTAAATGATAAGTCTCGCTCAGCTGCAGGGCCGAGGCTTCGAAGGCCGCATCGGGCTCGCCCCGGGTTTTTGGCGGATGGTAGGTGTTGCGCTTCTTCTTGGGCAAAAACTTCTCTTCGAGCGATTTCTCGAAGTCGATATTGTGCACCTCGTTCTCGTACTGCACACTGAGCAGGTTGGCCGCATAGCGGGCAGCCTCGAACGTCTCGGCGAGAACCAGAGCGACAGGCTGGCCGCTGAACATGATCGTCTCGTCATGCAGCGCCTTGAACGGCTCACCTGGAATATTGAGTTCGTCCTTGTAGCTATGGTCGAACCATGCCTCCTTAGGACGGTTCTCATGCGACAGGATCTCGACGACGCCGGGCACACTGCGCGCTGCAGCGTCATCAAAGCCGGTGATCTTGCCCTTCGCGATCGCGCTAGAGACGATCACGCCGTAGAGCATGTCCGGGACGGCATATTCAGCGGCATATTTGGCGGCGCCGGTGACTTTATCACGTCCGTCGACGCGGCTAAGCGGGGTGCCGATACCGACTTTCATTTGAGTTGCCATGTCGGGTTCCTTACGCGACGCGCTTGTCGATCTGGGATTGCGGGGTGCCTGCAGCGGCCTGTTCGAGCGCACGGACGATCGCCTTGCGGGCAAGCGCGACCTTGAAGTCGTTCTCACCCTGGCCGACGCCACCTGCAAGCAGAGCGCTTGCTGCCGTCTCAAACGCCTGGACCGTGGGGGCTTCGTTCTTGATCGCCTCTTCGGCTTGGCTGCGGCGCCACGGTTTGTGCGCCACGCCGCCAAGCGCGATGCGGACGTCGGCGATGCGGCCGTTCTCCAGTTTCATCGCTACCGCGACCGAGACAAGTGCGAAGGCATAGGACAGCCGGTCGCGAAGCTTCAGATAGGTGTAGTTCGTGCTGAAGTCCTCGGACGGTAGGTCGATCGCGGTGACAAGCTCACCGGGTTTCAAGGTGTTGTCGCGCCAAGGCTCGTCGCCCGGGAGGCGATGGTAGTCCTCGAATGCGATCGTCCGGTCACCTTCGGGCCCCGTGACCTGCACCTGCGCCTGTAGCGCTGCGAGGGCGACGCACATGTCAGACGGGTGCGTGGCGATGCAGGACGAGCTTGCGCCGAGGATTGCGTGGATACGGTTCACGCCTCCGATCGCACCGCAGCCTGATCCCGGCTCGCGCTTGTTGCACGGTGCTGCAGTGTCGTAGAAATAGTAGCAGCGGGTGCGCTGATTGAGGTTGCCACCATTGGTCGCGGCATTGCGGAGCTGCGGGCTTGCCCCTGCGAGGATCGCGGATGCTAGCAGTGGATAGCGCTGCTCGACCCGCGCGTCGTACGCGGTATCTGCATTGGTCGCGAGCGCACCGAGACGCAGTCCGCCATCGTCACGCTCGGTAATCTTGTGAAGATCAAGCCGGTTGATGTCGACGATGCGGGCAGGGCGTTCGACATTCTCCTTCATCAGATCGATCAGGTTAGTGCCACCAGCCAGGTAACGGACATGATCCCCCGATCCTTCACGGACTGCCTCGGCAACGTCCCCGGCGCGGGCATAATCGAAGCGGTTCATCGCGCTGCCTCCGTTTCGAGCACGTCCATCACTGCGTCGGTGATGTTCGTGTACGCACCGCATCGGCATAGATTGCCGCTCATGAGTTCGCGAACGTCCTCGCGCGATTTGGCGCGGCCTTCGTTGATGAGGCCTTGGGCGGAGCAGATCTGCCCGGGCGTGCAATAGCCGCATTGGAATGCGTCACGCTCCACGAATGCGGCTTGCAGCGGGTGGAGTTCGCCGCCTGTTGCCATCCCCTCGATCGTGGTGATCTCGGCACCGTCGCGCACTACCGCGAGCGTCAGGCACGAGTTGATCCGCTTGCCGTCGATAAGGACGGTGCAGGCGCCGCATTGGCCGTGATCGCAGCCTTTCTTCGTACCAGTCAGATCAAGCTTGTCGCGAAGCAGGTCGAGCAAAGTTGTCCAGGGTTCGACCTGCAGAGCACGCTCTTCGCCGTTGATGGTAAGCGTGATCGGGAGTGTGCCTATAGGTTTGGCGGCATCCTGATGAGACGGGGGTGGGGGAGCAATGGTGGCCATGACGGATCCTCAGGCTGGAATTTGGCTGATATCGGCAGTGTTCTGTGCAGCGACGCCGTTCTCGCGGTGACGGAAGTCGGACAGGGCATTGTAAACCTGCAGCCGCGCTCGCATCACCGAGCCCAGCGGGCGGTGCGCCGCGAGGCTATGCGCTGGGCGAAAGGTCATCACCTCGTCGAAATAACGGACGCGCTCGGCACTGTATGCTTCCTGGCGCGGAATACGGATCGTCGCGACGGTGCGATACTGGCTGTCGTTTGCCGGCCATTCGACCGACGTATCTTCGATCGGCTGGCTTTCCGCGTTTGCCCAGAGCTGTACGCGGACCTCGAATACCGCGTCGTGCTCGGTGAAATACCGGACGGTGGCATGGCGAAAGCCATCCTCGTCCTCGTGCGGATCCAGCAGCCAGTCCTTCAATTGATCCTGATAGACCGAAGCCGGGAACGCCGCGAGCTTGGCCACGTAATCACCGTAGCGGACAGGCGCCTGGCTGAAATAGCTGTCGAACAGCGGGTGACTGTAAGGATGCCCGAAGAAGTCCGCCTTGGGGCTTGGCGTCGCCACCTTCGTCAGCACCTTGTTCATGTTGCGCGCGAGGCTGGAGACCGCACTCTTGAACCCTTCCGGCAGCGGCGTCGCGGCACCGATCTGCTTTGCGTCGCGCAGGAAGCCTTGAGCGGTACCCGATGGGAAGGTTGGTCCGGTCGCAAACACAAAGTCCTGCGTATCGGCGTCGTGGCCAGGCAGCTTCTCACCATCCACACCGAACACCTTGATCGCCATCCCGCGGTGGGTGGACACGCGGTCGCCCAGCGTCTCGCCGGGGCCCTGTGCGAACCGAATAGCGACCGGATGCGTGCCGGGTTTGGCGAACAGGCCTTGCGCCAGTTCGGGGGGCAGGTCGTTCGCGATCGTCAGTTCGCCGGTAACGCATGCTGAGCTTTTCGCGTGGCTCGCGCGAACGGCATGGTGTTCTCGCTTCTCGACCGTCTCGGTCTGCTGGGTCATGCCCTTGATGATGCCGTCGATTGACTCCTGCTCGTCCGGCTGGATCGTCTCGATGTCGTCGCTATACCGCAGATATGCCAAGATATACCTCCCAGATCTCAATGCGAGAGGAAGGCGACGCGTGTGCACGCCTGCCACAGTCGCAAACAATCAGAAAAGTAACCATTTTCAGTACGGATGCGTTCCCGACAACCTACTGATCTCGCGCCGAAAGGCGCTGATTCTGAGATCGGCTATTTCCAGGATGAAATGGAAGAACTTGTTGAAGATCGGGGAGACTATCTCCGGTTGAAGGGTTTTAGAGCGAGCAGAGGAGATCGACATGGCGATTGAACAGCCGAACATTGGACCCGACGACGTTAAGCCGGAGCCGAACGACGCGGATAGCGCTGCGACCGTTTTAGACGATGCGCAGATGACCAAAACGCCTGGTGGTGGTGGTCTAGGCGGTGCCGATGCCGCGGACGCGTTGAGCGGATCGGGAAAGCTTAGTGGTGGTGCGACGCCGAACAGCCCTATCGATGTGCCAGTTCCCCATGGCGGTGGTGGTGACCCAACTCGCGAAGCGCAGCTCAGATCTTTGAACGATGGCCCAAAGGAACCGCACACCAATCCGAACTAATCATCCTCGGATTACTTTCGAGGAACATCGCGCGGGGTCGGGTGGACGCCCCAGCGCCTTCGGGACGTTTAATGTCTATGCATGATGATAAGACAGTTTGTCTAACGCGGCCGCGTTGTCTTCCCGAAGGTATGAAAGCAGCCGCCTCGAGGATCATCGATGAGCGCTGATCGTAACCTGGCCGGGCGGCGCATCGTGATAACCGGTGCATCGAGCGGTATCGGCGCGGCAACGGCGGTGGCTTTCGCCAAAGCGGGAGCGCGGCTTGTCCTGGGGGCTCGTGGCAAGGACGGGCTGGACGACGTCGCGCAGCGCTGTGTCGAAGCTGGCGGCAGCGCGTTCGTCCGTCCAGTCGACTGCACTGACGCAGGCGCAGTGGCCGTGTTCGCTGCCGACGCGTGCGATCTGCTTGGTGGCATTGACCTGTGGTTCAGCTGTGAAGGCGTCGGTGTGCTTGGCCGGTACGAAGACGTTCCGATCGCGGATCACGCCCGTGTCGTCGATGTGAACCTCGTCGCCCACATGAACGACGTCCATGCAGTACTGCCGATCTTCCTCGGTCAGGATCACGGCACCTGGGTAAACATGATTTCGGCGGGCGGTTTTGTCGCCACGCCTTATGCCGCGGCCTATTCGGCAAGTAAGTTCGGGTTGCGCGGGTTCAGCTCGGCGTTGCGCGGTGAGGTATCGAAGCGCCCGCATATCCACATATGCGACGTCTGCCCGACCTTCGTCGATACGCCCGGCGTGGACCATGCGGGCAACTATACCGGCGCCCGGCTTTCGCTTCCTCCTGGTTCACTTGCACCGGAGACGGTGGCGAAGGCTGTCGTACGGCTTGCTACGCACCCACGTAACCTCACCGCGGTCGGCGCACCGGCAATCGCATTCAAACTCGGCGAGTTCGCGGCGCCGAACCTGCTAGCGGCGATCATGAGCGGCTTTCTCGACTCCTGGTCGGCCCGTGCGGCCGACGGCAACGACAACGATGGGGTGTTGTTCGAACCTGGCGTCCCCGCCGGTCCAGATGGTGGCCGGCGCGATCCACACCGGGGGCGCAAGGTGGCATCCGCGGCGGGCGGTATGGCGGTTCTTGGCCTTGCGGGGGTCGGTGTCTGGCTCGGCCGTCGTCGATGACTGAAGACGACCACTATTTCGCGGTGCGCTCGGGCATACGGCTACGAACGGACGCTGTGGTCGCAAATATTGGCTGGTTTACTTGGCAGGGGTTCACCGCGTGACCGAAGCGATCGAGTTGGGATTGCCGGCGCGGGCCTTCGACCGTCAGGATGATGGCGACGACCTTGGCTTCTACGCGCCCCCGCGTTTGGTCACGCACATTGACGAGGCAGCAGTAGGTGCACTGACCAGCCTGTACCGCGATGCGATCCCCGCTGGCGGGCGGGTGCTCGACCTCATGTCGAGTTGGGTGAGCCACCTGCCGGACGGCGTCGCCTATGGCGAGGTAGTCGGCCACGGCATGAACGCAGAGGAACTCGCGGCCAACCCGCGCCTCGATCGCTGGTTCGTCCAAGACCTTAACGATGTGCCTGAGTTGTCCGAAGAGGACGCGCGCTACGATGCCGTACTGATCTGTGTCGGGGTTCAATATCTGCAACACCCCCTGGCGGTACTGCGCGAGGTTCGTCGTGTGCTGAAGCCGGGGGGCCGCGTCATCATAAGCTTCTCGAACCGGTGCTTCCCGACCAAGGCCGTGG
This sequence comes from Sphingomonas faeni, assembly GCF_040407565.1. Classification (GTDB taxonomy): domain Bacteria; phylum Pseudomonadota; class Alphaproteobacteria; order Sphingomonadales; family Sphingomonadaceae; genus Sphingomonas; species Sphingomonas faeni_F. The sequence goes on along the minus strand of NZ_JAPZPR010000013.1, from coordinate 12,909 downwards.
CGGTCTGGCGCGCTCTCGATACGCAGGGCCACGCCTCGCTTGTCCGCCTCTATCTCGAGACGGCGGGTTTTCGCGGAGTCACGGCATCCTTACTCGCCGACGGTCGCCTGGGCGATCCATTGGTCGCGATAACCGGTCGCAGTTGAGGCTGTTGGGATCACACCAGCAATGGGGGCGCTGACTTCCCGGTTTAGTATCGTTGCGCCTGTTACAGGTATGTATCAGGCGCAACGGCAACCCAGCGGTCAGGCTTCGACGCTGGCGGTCAAGGGTGGCGTCTGCTGATGTTGGACGACCAGCCAATCGTCGTGTCCCCGCATCCGCAAAGTCGAGGTGCAATGTGCCTCGTACTTCTCGTCGCCGCTTGCGCAGCGCGCGGTGTACGCAACGACGATCAGGCCCTCTTGAGGTCGTGACACTCGTCGATCCGATAGCTCGACCGTATCCCAATCGGGCGTAGCCTTGACCGCATCCTTCGCTTCCTGCCCCTGGAAGACATAAGGCGGCCGGGGCAAGACCATGACGATCTCCTCGTCGATCCGGTCCTGGTAATGCTCGTCGCTGGCATCCCATAGGCTGCCTTCGAATTCCCACACGCGCTGGTCGTCCATGCCGTCTCTCCTTCATGGCTCAAGCGCGGGACAATGGGGGAGGGTTCCGGTGTCTCGGCGCCATCGCGCCAAGATCGGCGGTTGGATGAGGCGCCTTGCCTTGGTGTCCAAGACTTTCAAATACAAACAAAGCGGCGGTAGCTGAATAACAATGACGCGCATGGGAACGTCCGCGTGCACCACTGGTTCGCTTGCGTAACAAGGGGATCGTGTATGGCCGGCACTACCGAAAGCGAACGGAGAGGCCACGACGCGGTCAGTCCCTGGGCTATCCCGGCGAAAGGCTGGAAGGACATCGCCCTGCGAGCGTGGAAGGGGGGGGGCCAGGACAATATCAGCTTGGTCGCCTCCGGCGTGGCGTTCTGTGGCGTGCTCGCCATGGTGCCTATGCTGGGCGCCGTCGTGCTGAGCTATGGGCTCGTTGCTACACCTGCTACGGTGATGAAGAACGTCCAGTCGCTGACGTCCGTCATGCCGACAGATGCTGCCAAGCTGATCGGCGAACAGCTGGCCAACGTTGTGACGACATCGGACGGTAAGAAGGGGTTCGGCCTTCTGCTTGCGCTCGGCATCGCGTTGTACGGCGCGATGAAAGGCGCAACTGCGCTTATTACCTCGCTGAATATCGCCTATGACGAAGAGGAAACGCGCAGCTTCGTCCGGCTGAACCTTATCGCACTCGCCATCACCGCCGGGGCGGTGCTTATCGCCATCGTCGCTATCATCGCGATAGCCGCAATGGGCAGTCTGGATACGCTGTTCCCCGCGGCCCCTGCCATCGTTCTCACAGCGGGCAAAATCGTTTCCTATGTGATCATGGCTGGCATGGGAGCGGCAGCCGCGGCGACGCTCTATCGCTACGCGCCCAATCGCGATGAGGCGAAGTGGACCTGGCTGACGCCGGGCTCTGTACTGACGACAGTGCTGTGGCTGGTCGTTACCCTTGGCTTCGGGTTCTACGTGGCAAACTTCGGCAGCTACGACGCGACCTACGGCTCGTTGGGAGCCGCGATCGTGTTGCTGACCTGGCTCTACTTGTCCGCCTACATTTTGCTGCTCGGTGCCGAGTTCAATTGCGAGCTGGAGAGACAGACCACGCAAGACACGACCAGGGGGCCTACTAAATCGCTCGGCGATCGCGGAGCGTATGCAGCCGACACGGTGGCTTCCGGACCGGAGATAGCGCCGCAGCCAGGACCAGGGCCGCAGCCCTCAAATGGTGACAAGGAGGTATCACGAGCCGCACCGTCTACGCCTTCACCTTTGCATGAGTACGCTGCCGGCCGCATGGTTGTGCGTGCAGCACGCGTAACCGGCCTGGGTAAAGTCGGCATTGTACCTTCCGTCATCGTTACTGGCGGGCTTGTTCTCCTGCGACGCCGTGACAAGGCGCTTATGGGGGCAGGGCTGCTTGTTATCGGGGGAGGGCTTAGTTGGCTATCCGGCCGACCCGTTGACTCAGATACGCCCGAACTTCCTGAGTAATATTGCGCAGACAGCGCAAGCCTGCCGATCCAAGGTCCTAGCTCGATCGAAGGTGACCGGACCTATAGGTCCCAGCATCTGTTGGTACCGGTCACAACAAGGAAGCCGACATGAATCTCAATGACCTGCTGCCTGATGCTGGCATCGATGCACTCGCCGCCCAACTAGGCATACCGCGTGAGCAAGCCCAGCGCGGCGCCGAGGCGCTGCTGCCGTCGGTTCTGGGCGGCATGGGGAATAACACGACGCAGTTAGACGCCCATGTGAACACGCTTGGCGGCGCAGACCTTGCAGCGAACGTGTTGGGCAACGAGCCGACGCAGATCGATCGCGGTAATCAGATCCTCGGCGGTATCTTTGGGTCGAAGGACGGCAGTCGTGAGGTCGCCGACAACGCGGCGCAGAGCAGCGGCCTGGCGCCCGACCTTCTGAAGCAGATGCTGCCGATCCTGGTCATGCTGGTGGCAGGCCATCTGACAGGGCGCTCAGCCGGGCAGCAAGGTGGCCTTGGCGGGATCCTTGGATCTGTACTCGGCAGCCTGGGTGGCGCTGGAGTCGCAGGCGCTGCGCCCGGGGGCGGTCTTGGCGGCGGACTGGGGGGCATTCTTGGTTCGGTCTTCGGCGAGCGGCGATAGAGCCGTCCGGACATAAGACCGTCCTGCTCGATCAAATCGGTCGACTTGAGGTCCACGAACACCTCGTCGCCACAGGGCTACGGCACGGCGATACCATCGACGGCATGACTGGGGAGCGCATGTGATGCGGAGACGAGGAAACAAGCGAGCCGGTCCTGTGGCAATTATCATCTTCGTGATGATCGTGGCACTCGTCGTCACGATCTGCTGGCTCGCCGCGCGTGGATTTGCGAAAGAACCAAATGGACCACCGCGTGGTAGTCAGACGCTGCCAGCTCAGGCAGCGCAGGGGGCCGTAGCTGCGACGCCTTCGAACGCTAGTCCATCTCGGTAAATTGAGGGCGGTCAGCCAGCAGTCTAAGGCTGGAGGGGACCGCATAGTGGGCGGTCCACTCCGGATCGGGCGCGTTAGTTGCGCAGGTTGTCTGGAACGATACCGCCGTTATCGGCAAGCTTCTGCATCACTGCCTTATGGAGGGCGATGTTCTGCTCGGCCGAGCCATCGGCTGCTGCATGGACATTCAGTTCGGCAGCGAGTTCCTTGCGAGCCGTCAGGCTGGAATCCAGGTCCAACAGCTTCAGAAGATCGACGATCGAGCTCTGGTAGTTGCCCCCGCCATCTTTCATCGATGCCATCTCGCTGAGGACGGCACCGACGTCGACAGACTGCTGCGGCGCTGCAGGGGCGGGCTGGGCGGTAGCGGTCGGGGCGGCCTGTGGCGCAGCTTGGGGCGCAGCGGCAGGAGCCTGAGCCGGCGCAGCGGCCGGCGCGGCTTTGTGATGGAAAACCTTGTTCATGATCGTGCTGAAGATGCTCATAGCCGTGTCCCGATAAGGCCGGCAGCTGTGCCGGCAGACGGCTAGAACGAACGCGCGTTACGATCGGTCCGAAGCTCGTTGCTGGGGCGGAACGGTCCAATCAGGGCACGCGTTTAGCGGGCAGCGGCAATATGCGAGCAGATGGAGAGTATGATGAACTTCAAGACCCTGGCACTGGTATCGGCAGCGGCCCTGTCATTGGCCGCATGCGGCAAGAAGGCCGACGATACGACCGCCGTCGATAACAGCACCTACGCCAACACGACTGCCACGGACGTGAATGCAGCCGGTTCCAATGATGCCATGGCAGCACCGGCCTCAGGTGGGCAGGCTTTCGTCAACATGGCGGCTGCAAGCGATGCGTTCGAGATCGAGACCTCGAAGCTGGCCGTAACTAACGGCGCATCTGCTGCGGTGAAGAAGTTCGCTGGCCAGATGATCACCGCACATGAGGGGTCGACTGCAAAGCTGAAGGCGTTGACGGCAACGCTGTCGCCAGCTTTGACGCCCAACCCAGCGCTGAGTGCTGAGCAGCAGCAGAAGCTTGCTGATCTGAAAACCAAGCAGGGCACTGATTTCGACACCGCGTACGCAGCGGCCCAGGTCGCCGGGCATCAGCAGACGCTCGATACGCTCAAGGGATATGCTGCAACCGGCGACGTGTCGCAGTTGAAGACGTTTGCCTCGGGATTGGCACCGACGGTTGCGGCGCATCTCAACATGGCGAAAGCGCTCAAGTCCTAGGTAGCGTCCCAGACGATGAAGTATGAAACCGAGAGGGACGCCAAGTGTGCCTCTCGGCTTTGCCCGTCCTGACGTCAGGACGGATACAACGAAAAATGCTTCGTGGCGGGTCTCGACGTGACCGATACGCGAGCCCCGGCAGGAAGGTTTCCGCATGAGCAGCCCCGACAACATCGCTGGCTACAAGGATGTCGTGACCGGTAGCCGCGAAGCGCCCGCGGACAATCCAGGAGCGGCTCAAATCCGCTCGGCCTCGGCGCCTGAACTCAAGACGCTGGCCGGCGTGGCCGTTGGCACGCTCGTCATCGCCGCCCTGTATTTCGGTCAGGAAGTGCTCATTCCGATCACCCTGGCGGTGATGCTCTCCTTCGTTCTCTCACCGGTTGTCAACCTGCTGCAGCGTCTGCGTCTCTGGCGTGCGCCGGCCGTGATCCTGACCGTCATAGCGGCCTTGGGTCTCTTGGGCCTGTTCGGCGCGCTCATCGGCAGTCAGGCCGCGTCGCTGACGGTGAACGCGCCGCAATACGCCCGCACGATCGAAGCAAAGGTCCAAGGGGTTCAGGGCTTTGCGGTCGCACGCCTAGCCTCGATCACCAAGGAACTGGGGGGCAAGCGACCAACTACCCCACCTCGTGCGTCCACGCCGACGCTGGCAACACCGTCGGCTCCGACGACGGCCGAGCAACGCCGCCCTATCCCGGTGGAGGTCGTTCAAGGCAGCACGTCGCCGTTCGCGATAGCACGAACGGTTCTCGAACCCATCCTAGGCCCGCTGGAGACGACGGTCATCGTCCTCATCGTGGCGATATTCGTCTTGATGCAGAAGGAGGATCTGCGCGATCGGTTTATCCGCCTGTTCGGATCGAGCGACCTGCACCGCACGACGCGCGCCATCGATGATGCCGGTCAGCGCCTCAGCAAATATTTCCTCTCACAGCTGGCTGTGAACACGTGTTTCGGTGTCGTTATCGCTCTTGGTCTGTGGCTGATCGGCATACCGTCGCCGGCCATGTGGGGGGTGATGGCGGGGCTGTTGCGCTTCGTGCCCTATATCGGGCCGTTCCTGGCAGCAGTGGCTCCTGCGGCCCTTGGTGCGGCCGTGGATCCAGGCTGGGGCATGGCGCTGGAAGTCGTAGCCCTCTTCGTGATCATCGAGCCGCTTACCGGTTATATGGTCGAACCACTGCTCTATGGCCACTCGACAGGTCTTTCGCCTGTGTCGGTGATTGTATCGGCGATCTTCTGGACGTGGCTTTGGGGGCCGATCGGGTTGATCATGTCCACACCGCTGACGCTATGTCTGGTGGTCATGGGCCGCCACGTGAAGAGCCTGGAATTCTTCGATGTCCTGTTGGGTGACAGACCGGCGCTGACGCCTATCGAAAGCTTTTACCAGCGCATTCTAGCTCGGAACCCGGACGAGGCTTTGGCACAGGCGGAGATGCTTCTCGCTGACAGATCCCTCACCGAATACTATGACGGGGTCGTGCTTGAAGGGTTGAAGCTGGCAGTCGAAGACGAAGCGCGCGGGACAATCGATCGCGCCGGTGCGGCGCAGATGACCAAATCGATGATGTCCGTGATCGAGGACCTACAGCCAACGTCCGGGGCAGCGCCGTCTGACACCACAGCAAACGCCGAAACGGTCGCCTGCGTTGCGGGGCACGGTCCGTTCGATGACGCGGTAACTGCTATGCTTACGCAGTTGCTGGGGCAGCAAGGGGTGCACGCGAAGCGTATCCCCAATACCGCAGTGTCCCGAGATGCGGTGCAGACGTTGGATCTGACCGGGATTGATGTGATCGCCATCTCTTACCTGGAGGTGACCGGTTCGCCAGCGCAGTTGCGTTACCTTGTCCGGCGCTTGCGTGCCCGAGCGCCGGACGCTCGCATCGTCGTCGGCCTATGGCCGCAGGGGGAAGCTTCCCTCAGCGATGCGGCAATCCAACAAGCCTTGGGTGCGGACCGATACGTAAGTTCGCTACACGACGCAGTGGAGAACATTGTCGGTTGGGGATTGTAGGCAAAGAGGCATTGTACGTCACAACTCACTGTCGCGTGGTCGCGCTGACTCTTCCTGTAACGACCGGATGACCAAGCGGGTGAGATACAAGAGTACGGTGATGAAGGCTAGGTAGACAGCGGTAATCTCGGTGCGCGGCATCCAGCCAGCCGCGCACAGAGGATGCGTTCCGTAGCAGTACAACCAGGTAGCGCTGAACAACATGACAGCGTACCCTACGGTCGAGATACCGATCAGGAAGTAAGCCACGGCCCGGACAAGAAATAAGCGCATCACGAATAGACGCTACCGTTCTTATCGACCACCGACAACCCGCCTCCAATGCTAAGTCAGCCAGTCGAAAGCCCGCTTCAGTTGCGCCGAACCATTGCTCTCGAACGGTCGACCGTGAGCGAAGATCACCCGGTCAGGCTCGAGCGCCACAATCGCTTGCACCGCCTTTTTAGCGTCCGCGCCACCTAGCCGTACAGGTAGCCGCAGGTAACGTGCGGTAGTGCCCTCGGTGGCAGCGGAAGCCTTCATCAATAGCCGCGCGACAGGTGGCAGCTTGTCAGGATCGAGGTTCTCGATGAGGTCGACGAGCACGAGAGTCTTGGTCTGCCGGTGGAAGAACCAGACTTCGTTGAAGCCAGCACCCCCTGGCACAACGCCCTGATCAAGTGTGTCTGCCCATTCGACTGGAGCCGTCTCACCGAGTTCAGCATCGAACCGCACCGATGATGCGTGGACCTGCGCCCGGTCTTGTAGCCCAGGCGCTGCCCAAGTTGTTGCATCAGGGTAGGCGCGTTGCCAGTCGGCAAGGAAAGTCCAGTGCGCGATGTTGGGTGCGACGAGATGCCGCACCCGCCCAAGTGCCTCGACGGCCTTGGCCACCTCGGCCGAAAAGGGCGTTGGCGAGTGCAGCAATAGATCGCCGTTTACGAGCCGGAGGATCGTCATGCGCACAGGTAAAGTCAGGCCCATCGCGTTTATTGGCCCGCTGTCGACGATCCAAACACCCTCGGCAAAAGCTTTCGGGACATCCAATGGTGGATAGGTCGCGCGGTGCCGGGCGTCTTTATTCTTTGGACGTCGATTAGCGCCTGCCAACGCGCAGAGACCTATGGCCGCAACACCAATAAAACCAGCCGCGCCGGCCAACCGACGCCGTCTGCGGGCTTTTGAAGAAGCTTGGGCGGCAAAGAAGCGTCGCATATCGGCGAGCAGGAGCTCTGGTTGTTCCAGCGCCGCGAAATGGCCGCCTGCCGCCATCTCGCTCCAGTGCACGATGTTGTAGGTCTTGCGAGCATGCGAACGCGGGGGCGGTGGGAAGACCGGATCAGGGAAGGCTGCGACGCCGGTCGGTACCTTGATACGGCTGCCGGCGGGAAATTGGCCCGACCCCTCCAATACGCGACCGCGATACATCCAGGTCGATGTGATGAATGACCCCTCGACAAGGTAGAGCATGATGTTGGTGAGGAGCGTATCCTCGTCGAAGGCCTGCCAAAGATCGGGCCGGCCCTGTTCGTCGCGCGGCACGTCCGCCCATGCGCCGAACTTTTCCAGGATCCAGGCGGCAACACCGACGGGGCTATCCGCCATGGCGACGCCGAGCGTCTGCGGACGTGTGCCCTGCTCTTGCGAGTAACCAGTCTCCTCCTTGGCTAGCGTTGCACGTCGAGCTGCCCAGGCGAGTTCGTCGGGCGTTTTCGGCGATACGTCTGCCGCCTGGATGAGGACCATGTTGAGGTGCAGCGCGCCGATGGCTTCAGGATGATCGTGCGCCATCCAGCTTCCGATTGCTGCGCCCCAGTCGCCGCCTTGCACCAGATAGCGAGCATCACCGAACAGTTCGGTCATCAGGCCATGCATGATCTCGCCAGTTCGGCGCGGCCCGATCGGCGCGGCAGGACGCCCGGAGAAGGCGTAGCCCGGAAGCGAGGGCACGACGACGTCATGGCCGTCGGTGACCAGCGGAGCGATCAGCGCTTCGAATTCGATGAAAGAGCCCGGCCAGCCGTGCAGTAGAAGCAGCGGTGGACGCGAACCATCACCACGCGCATGAATGAAATGGAGCTTTTGTCCCAGCACTTCGCTGGTGAAGTGGGGTAAAGCATTCAACCGACGTTCCTGCGCACGCCAGTCGAACCGAGTACGCCAATAGTCCACGAGCCGCTTGAGGTCTGCGAGGCCGACACCCGACTGCCAGCCTCCGGCGTCCGGCAGCGCCCCCCAGTCGAATGATGCAACTTTAGCGTAGATGAGGGCGAGCCGCTCGTCGGGTACTGCAATCGTAAAGGGCTTTGCCATCTCGTGTCCTAGCGTTTCAAGGGGAGGCGCCCCTTCTCAAGGCGTAGTAACGCACTCGCGTACGTCGCGTTCACATCCGCGGGCAGCCAGCACACCTTGTGCAGCTCGCGAGGCTATCATTCTTTAGACGTAGCCGAATTGGCAGAGCGGTGGAGGATAGCCGTCCGAAGTAGGTGTCGCCAAAAGTACGAAGCGTACGACGTGACGGACATCAGCTAAGCTGGGCCCCAAGCCGAACCGAATACCATCGATCCGGTCGACTGGGTCTACGACCTAATGTTCGGTGGAAAAGTTTGGCTGTTTCGTCGTCGCAGGGGGTGACCGGGTCGGTCATTTTCGCCTTCCTCAATTGACGAACAGGCAAGAGGTTCTCTCGTTCCGCAAAGCCTACTGCTTCGTTTCGTCTGACGCGACCGCGCCAATCGTCATCGCCAGCAGCGCGGCGCCGCGGTGTTCGTGGTCGAGCTTCAACAGGCGGACCCAGTGCGCGATATGCTTGCCTGCCGCCTCAACGCCCTTGCGTTGCAGCTGCGGGGTGGTCAGGTTCGTATCGTTCTGGATTACCGACGCGATCGACAGCGCGAAAAACTCTATGATGTCATCGGCGATCAACGCGTCATCGGCAAAGTTAGCAGCAAGGTACTGCATGACGATTGGCATGATTTCCTGGAAAAGATCGATTTTGGTCTGGCCGTCGACCTTCATGCTGTCTGCAGGCATGCTGGCGCCTTCCGTTCTCGACATGTATTGCTTGAGACCGTGAAACGGAAGGCAGGTTCGATCTCCCTCGCCATCATCGGAGCCGTCATGAATCATCCACGCGAATGGTTTCAGCCAAAAGTCGTAGGGATTGGCTGGTCTCCTCGAACCTGGGAAGGGTGGGCGATCATCGTTTCTGTGATCGCGGTTGGCGCAGTTGTCGGTCGGGTCAATCTTTGACCGGTAGAGACCCAATGACGCCATATTGCACGCGGTGAAAAACTCGGTTTAGGCTCCGCATGGAAAACACAGCATCGCAGTTCGATCTTCTTGGCCAGCTTCGTTCGCTGATCGTCCAACGCAACGAGGCAGCAAAGGCGTTCGACGTCTTCAAGCAGGACGCGGTGCTAGCGCCAGCGCCTGACATTCCTAACAATGAGGTCTCTTCCGACGAAGCGGCGGACGTGGCGGCAGAGGAGGTCGACACGTTCAAGGCTCAGACTGAGGGCCTTCTGGCCAGCGCAACGGACGATGAGCTTTTGGCCGCGTACCGGCAGACCGAAGGCGAGGTGGGCGATCTTGCGGCTGAGGCGCTACGTGATGAGCTGCGGCGTCGGAATCTCGAAGAGTGAACCGACCAAGTGCCAATCAGGTATCTTTATATGTGTAGCCGATCGAGTATGTCAGATCGGGAGGTGTGGGAAAAGGCGTCCACTATCGCGGCAGCGTTTGGCGAGGATGAGCCCGAGCGCTTCACAGAACGGCTCTTCGACATTCTTCGTAATACCACCAATCCACAGGACTGGCGTCGTGTCGCGGCCGCGGTTGACGTCATCGCTGGAGCGTCCCGGCAATAGCTTCGGTTGAGCGTCGCTCCGTCGCCTCTATGACGCCAACCGAGCATTTGATGATGTACTGCGCCGGTTTGGCTCGCTGACGCCAGCATGAGCGGTGGTACGCCCAGTCGCGGGGCAGCTGGATCGTGTATTACCGGCAAGTAGGAGTGATGATGGGAAAAGGAGCAGCTTGGTGAAGCGCTTAGTGTCGGTTCAGGGGCAACACGTAGAAGTTTACGTTGAAGAGGCCGAACCTGGGCGGTGGAAGGCAACGGGAGAGTATGGCGGTAAGATTTGGAGCGTGACCAGCACGACAGCGAACCGTGCGGCGTCAAATTGGGGCATCGCCGTTGGGCAGCTAGACCCGGCACACCGTAACGAGCTGCCCCCGGAGGCCGAACGCTAGGCACGCCGGGAGCTCTAGGAATGCCACGTTACGCCAGCGGGGAGCGAAACCTACACCGTCCTTGCCGCTGTCGCCATACGTATCTTTAAGTGAGCCGATGTCGTCCGCGGGCGTTCAATCTCTGCCAGGGCCTATGCAAAGCGTCCTCGCTGACCCGCATCGTGTTTCTCTTGGCTATCGAGGCGGGTCGTCATGCCTGGGTCGGACTTAAGGCTCGCGGTTTATCGACGACGTACGCGTCCTAAATAAACAGTATTGCGTACCTATCGGTCCGCGGCGCGGTTTTGGTCCTACGTTGATCCGTTGCGAGGCTCATTATTTGAGCTACCAAGGCGGCCAGCCTATCCATTTTTCCCAGCAGTTTTCCGGAAAAGCTGGCCGTTCGTGAGATCGACGAAGCACGCCGCAATTCGCGTACATTGACCTTGCGTTTAGATTCGCTTGTTACTCCTCCTCACGGAGGAGCCCTGGATTGATACGTCTCATTTACATCAGCACCGCCCGATCGGAGTTATCCGAGGTCGAGCTTGAGGCGATTTTACGCGTTTCGAGGCGCAACAATGCCGCAGTAGGGGTGACGGGTTTGCTGATCGTTGGCGGACGCCGCTTCCTTCAGGCGCTCGAAGGACCAGCCGACGCAGTCACTCAGACGTACGATCGCATCAAGGCTGACGGACGTCATTTCGCTGCAGTGACATTGGACAGCCGCGCAATCTCAGAGCGCAGCTTTCCCGGTTGGGCAATGGGGCATCAGCCTGGCAAATCTTTGCGCGGCGATGGTGCAGTTGCAGACGATGTGGCGGCATTGATCACGCCGATCTCGGATCCCACCACGCATGCGTATTTCGCCGAGTTCGCCAAAAACCATGCCGCCTGAGGCGCGCAAATGCCGGACGTTCAGCGCTGCGCCTACCGTGTAGCGGACTGAGAAACACCATCCTCCAAGAACCCGTTATCCTTTATCTGAAGGCATAACGTGGCCCCGTAGCGTCCCTTGAGCGTTTGAACGCTACAAAGGAGACCGACATGCCGAGCAGAGAGAAGATCACGGACGGTGCCAACGAGCGCGCCATCGACGAGCCGATCGCCGGCACTGCGCCAGGCATCCCCGACGATGCGCTTTTGCCCGGCGGAGAACTACCGGAGGAGCCAAGTAATGAGGAAGTTGCGCGGATAGCAGCGAAGCTTGGGGCACCTGACCCAAACCCGTAACGCCCTAGGCCTGCGATAAGCCTGGCGTTTCCGGATCGATCTGGATGGAATCGTCAGCAGGTTCGAAGCGAAGGGTCCACCGAGGGTAGCCTCCTGGTGCGATCTCGATATCGGGAAGGCCGACCGGGTCGGAGCCGGTTTCTACCCAACCAGCGCCGTGGCAACGATCGCAGGCTGTGCGCTTGCAGCGGAAGCTAACGAGATCAATCTCGGTATTCCACTGCCCCCTTCCTTGGCAGACCGGGCACATGGCATCGAGGCTCCCCTTACGTGGCTGGAGCGGAACGATGTCGAAAGCGTGGGGGCTATCCGGACCGTCGCAATAGACGATGTTGCTGGCGTGGGGCATGCTCCTCAGTCGCGGAGCAGTCGGCTCAATGCAATACCGCGTCTGTGCATTTGGGGCCGAACAATCAGTAAATCAGCGACCATCGATCAGGTCAGAATTATCTAAACAAGTCATTTGAAGCACGTTTCAATTCTGGCCACCATCGCCGTCGGAGGGGCGGCCGTGAGTGAAGATCACTCGGTCCGGCGCCGCAGCGATCAGGACGCGGAAATGACTGAGCGTCGGGCAGGGGAGAACGAACGTTCTCACGATGTCACTGTGTAAGGCGCTTATTCGAGCAGTCGACGACCGGCCGGGCCTCCGCCGACTAAATCCGGGACGCCTCGCGAAATTATGACGGCGTTGTCATGATCCCACATCTGACAAATTCCCTGTTGACGTTCCTAAGCTGCTCTCTTAGATACGTCGAACCGCAGCGGAGTGCCTCAACGGCTACCGCGACGGTCGCAAAAAACCAGATGCTCCAAGCTTTCCGAGAGGGAGGTTATGCGAGTGTCGGCATTTTTGTCGGCTCTTTGACATTGTAGGTTAAGATGAAGGGACATGTGGGCGGCGGCTTGCGGTTTCTGGGGTCCTCAAGGCTTCGGAGTATCGTTTAAAGCTAAGTCGTTCTCATATGTCCTTCACATATTCCATATGTAATGGACGCTCTGTCTGGCTTTGGTCGGGTAGGGTGTCTGAATGATATTGTGCAGAGCGGCTCCTTGAGATGAGCTGGTTGATCGTGGAATTCCACTGCGATTGGCTGGTGACATAAACTTGAGAGTTTGATCATGGCTCAGAATGAACGCTGGCGGC
>NZ_JAPZPR010000012.1:0-98885 GCF_040407565.1 Sphingomonas faeni | reverse complement strand
TAGCGTCGGTGTCCCACCCGATCCCATTCCGAACTCGGCCGTGAAACCCGACTGCGCCAATGGTACTATCGCTCAAGCGATGGAAGAGTAGGTCGTCGCCAGGCATTGAAGCCCGTGCAACATGCATTCACAACATATCCAAAACCCATTCACCATGTCTCCTACACCCAACGCACGCTGGCCGTGCCGTCGCGGGGTGGAGCAGCCCGGTAGCTCGTCAGGCTCATAACCTGAAGGTCACAGGTTCAAATCCTGTCCCCGCAACCAAATCATAGAACTACAACCGCCGCCCCTCGGGGCGGCGTTGTTGTTTGTAGGGTACTAAGTTACGTTCGAGTTCTTTCGCGGTCGATGCGACGACGGTTCAGCAACCTCTGCTAAAAGATCTACATTTTTACTCGCCGCGTGTATTTGAAGAGCATCACGAACAACTTCGCTGGCGCTTTCGTAATGTCCCAGAGCTACCTGACTACGAACGTAGTCACATATTGTCTTCGTCAGAGATACATGCAGGGAATGGAGTGCGGCCATACCCCAGACTTAGCTGCTTGTGCAAAGGGTGTCACCCGAAATCCGGCATTAGACCAATCGTTCTGAGAGCAGCTGTAGCTAGAATTTCACCCCATGCTGCGTCCAGGCAGATCTGCGTTACAGCTCTTTGCATCCCGCGGGAAGCACCTCCCGCCCACGTCTGGCAGCAGACTTTTAAGCCGCCTAACGTTTGAGTGGCTGTTCGGGTCGTGCGACGGCTTCAGCTAGATGATCATGCCGTCTAGGCCGTCACTGCCGTGACGTTTCGGATGTCCGATGCCTTCGTCGCTACCGCCATCAGATCTACGTCCGTCAGATCGCGGTAATCGATCCACCATTTGGCGTCGGTGATCTGGAGGCAAGCGTAACAGTCGTTGTCGCTGTTGGAATTTGTTAGCGCTGCGAGCTGCTTGGTCCTGATCGTCGACGCCCAGCTGATTTGCCGATCGGTCCCAGTCAGCGGCGGAAGAACAAGGTGTGAGACAGCGGCGCTGCTTAACGCTGCCGCAGCGGCCTCCTCAGCCCGCTTCTCCGTAATAAAGCAGTCACGACAGGTAGTCGTCTTCAACCACTTGGCCTTACGTTCCTGCTGGCTTTCAAAGCCGGTGAGATGATGAGCCTGCTCATGACCGCAGGCATGAATGATCCGCTGTTCCATGGCATGGATGATGCCCGCTCGTGGTTTGTGCGCAACGCCAATGAGTCAGGTTGAATCAGAATCGCGGCCAGTGGCTGACGACTGAACGGGACAAATATCCAGCCAACTAAGCTGGCGCAACGCCGTCAGCGTTCACCAGATCCGGGCCAACCAATGTGCCGATGAGCCGGACGCGCTTCTCTACGAGATCTACGGGGGTTCGATGCAATTCCAACTCGTAGCGGCCACCGACATCGCGGCTAAGATAGAAGGCTCCGCCATCGCGGACCAAGGTGCCTATCTCATTGATCCTTGTACCAATCGCCACCATCGCTATGTCGTCGCTCCGTTAATGATCATGCAAAATTGCGGGAGATCCTTGGGGCAGCCGATGCTCCTTGGTAGTCGCCTGATCCTGCGAATTCGTTCCCGACCGGTCTCTAAAGACTGATATTCCGCCGCGCCATTTCAACGAATGCCATATCCCCGATTGGTGAGCGGGGCTCGGCTTTAAAGATGTCGGCCAAATCGAGCAGATCCTCGTTGGAAAGGTTCGCGATCGAGGCTTCGATCTCGGCAAGCCGCCGCACGGCGTGATCGCCGCGATCGGCGACCCGCTTCATTCTTGTCTTGAGCATGCCGCCTTTTATCATAAACGTCGCGGGGGCGGCAGGGGCATTTACGGCCGGTTGGCTGAGGTCATTCGGCCAAAAATGCCCGCTATCTGCAGGCGGAAGAAGCTTCTCTAATGGAGAACCGCACCGCGTTTTGGCAGCAGATCCCAAAGCGGCAGGAGCGCGCAACTTCAAAGAATGAACGGCGCCATCACGGTGCATGCGGACCGTCCGCATTTACGGTAAAACTGGTGGAAAGCGGAACGGCCGCTTACGGGCGGCGATTGGCGTAAGCTGACGTTCGTTCAGGGGCAGGGGGCTGCTACGCCAGTTCGGGTGGAAAACGGCATGGCTGCTTGCGGACGCCGGCCGACAGTAAGCAGCCGTTCATTTAGCCAGCTGAAAGGAAGTGCGATCATCCAAATCCGGGGTTCGCGAAACATCATCGCCCCGAGCGGCAGGTTCGTTCAGTGCCGGACCTGAGCTAACTGCGGAACCACGCTATCATACTGACGTCGTCGACTGCTGGGCGGCGATCGCGTCAGCGATTATGCGCCGCCGCCTCGCGCGGTCCAGTACGACCCGGTCCTCACCTGTCTCTTCCAGCCAGCTCCGCAATCGGTGCATAGCGCCACGCACTGTCGTATCGTCGCGGCAATCCTTCAGCATCGCGAACTGAATATGCTGAACTTCATCTGCCGCGAAGATGCCAAATCCGGGTGTAACGAACGTCGCATCGGGAAACCCGAGCAAGGTCCGCGCTTGGGTCTCGGTCACCCCAGCGAGCGATGCAATAACATGAACTGGGCCAGCGACGTTCTTGCCGTAACCGGGC
This sequence comes from Sphingomonas faeni, assembly GCF_040407565.1. Taxonomy (GTDB): domain Bacteria; phylum Pseudomonadota; class Alphaproteobacteria; order Sphingomonadales; family Sphingomonadaceae; genus Sphingomonas; species Sphingomonas faeni_F. Next base: position 96,268 of record NZ_JAPZPR010000012.1, on the reverse strand, counting down.
GTTGCTTGATGGTCCGCGAGGAACGGTCTGCCGACCTGCTCGCGCGCGGCTGCGACCGAGAAACTGGCCGGCGAGGCGTTGTAGGTGCAGTACGACTTGGCCACCTCCTAGCTTCACCTCGACCATGTTGGGCCCACGAGCCACGCCGCCGCTTTCGATCAAGGCGGCGGCCATGGTTGAGCGCATTCGTTCGGCGCGTGCTTCGAAGGATAGTCTACCCCACACCAAGGCATCGCCGGACGAGAAGCCGCCCTTTCCAGCTTCCATGACGCCGAGACCGACCAGCGACGCAACGGCATCTGCCACGGCCTTGTCGACCATCTCGAAAAGGTCCGCCTCCGTGCGCGCGGAGGGCGCGAATGGGTTGAGCTTGCCGACATAGTCCTTGAAGCGATCATTGGTCTTCGACAGCTCATCTGGGAGCGGTTGGGTTCCGACCAGCGGGATCACGCGGATCTTTGCCGGAGACGCGTTGTGCGCGGTCATCAACTCTGCATGGCAGATTCCGTTGTCGCCGTCATTTGGCGCCCAACCACCATGACCTGCGTTCAGGACGATCAGGATGTCAGCCTTGCGCACTTCGGCAAGGCAAGCGTCCCAGCTATTGATGTCGGTTCCGCGGCCGGCAGAATCTTCGTTGATCCATACGTCGAAAAGGCTCGTCCCGAGAACCGTCTGGGCTTCGATCCGATCGCGGATCTCGCGCCTGATGTCGGTGAGCGTTCGCCCACCGTCCGGAAACTGCCGGTTGCACTGGCTCGAGATCATGATCTTGATCTTGCGGACGGCTGTCGAGCGTCGCGCCATCCTAATTCTCCTACCTAGCAATTCCGATCCAGAGTCGGTGCATACTTCGATGGTAGTTGAAAGAGATGGCGTGGTCACGCGTCGGACGCAAAGACAGCTCACTATTAACCGCCTCTGCGCCAACCAACAGTCCCCCCGGCCGGTCCAAGACCTCAGTTAATCAAGCGGCCTCGATTGTGTCGCCCACGCGCGTTACTGTGCGGCGCCTGAAGCCTGCGCGGTTAAGAACAGCGTTCGTTCCACAAGTTCGAAGGGTCCGTAATCTTTCTCACGGCGCCAGATCCGCAGTCTCGCCGACCACGCGAGTTGACGGCCCGTCATCGACGCATACGCCATCAGGAGGGCTTGATCCATGATCGCCCAAGCGCCGCATCTGGTACTGCCGCCGGACAGGGGATAGTTCGGACTCCAGTGGTCGAGCCAGTATCGCGTTGTCGAAATATCGACGTCTTCCTGACGGAGCGACAGGCGGTTACGATCCGCCTGGATGAAGGTATGCCCGGGCGCGACGAAGCTGTTCGGCACGGGAATGCCGGTCGAATGCAGGTGACCGTGCCAAAGGCCGTGGGGCAGGGGCAGGAGGCTGCTGCATACCGGCAGCGCGTCACCATGAAGACCCTCGACGCGAACCTCGTCCGGCATCGTCGCGCATAGGGGTTGATCGATCGTCAAGCCGGTATGCGCCATCAGTACGGCGGTCGGCACTGCCGGATGCCGTGCGGGCGCGACGAAGTCTGCGCTGACCAAGTACGACGTCAGGGTCACGTCGCCGAACCGCTCCACGGTTCCGTCCAACGGCGCATGGAGTGAGACCAGCGCCCGGCCGTCGGCGGGCCGGTTGGCGACCATGGCCCTCAATAGTGCTTCCAGATCGTCGGGTTCCGCTGCGCAACGCTCCGGGAAGTCGCTCAACCACGCCGGACGCTCGACGGGATCGACTTCGAAGAGGCCACGGATCGAGGGTGAGACCTCGCTCACGTACGGACCTGCCTCCCGTTGCGGAAAGCCCCATTCCGAAACAGCGATGGCGAAGGTGCGCAGATAGGCGGAACGGTACAATTCGCTCTGCCGCGGCGAGAACTGACCGACGACACCGTCCCGCATCTCTCCGAAGTCGCAAAAGTAGTAGGGGAACTCGGTGTACTGCGCGCCGGTCCGATCGCACAGCTGCTGCCATTCGAAACCCCACTGACGGGTGAAAGGCAGGCCGGTCGCCTCCTCGACATTGACGAGGCTGTTCAACAGCTGAGGGGGGACGTGCTGCGTCCTGTACCGCGTGAAGTATTCCGACTCCTCGAAGCTCAGCGGCGCGGTCCCGGAGTGTGCGTGGCGCCAATCCGTTCCACCCGAGGAACCGTAGATTTCATGCAGCAGGATGTCGGCGAGGATTGAATGCTGCAGGATGTGGCTTCGCACGTCCTCGAGCTCCGGAAGGGAAGCTTTCTCCACCATCAAGAGGACGGTCAGCACCGCGCAGACATCGGATTCGAGTTCCGCAGATCGCAGCGCCGCGAGCAAGGCGTCAGTCGAGGTGGCGCGGGTCGCGGGGTTCTCGATGAGGTCCCGGACGACGCGGGCCGCTCGCCATCGCACCAGCGGGACCGGCCAGAGCAGGCGGTTGAGCGTCAGCTCAAGGCTCAGTGCCCGGTTCATCGGCAGCGCTACTGCAGCCATGCTACCGTTCCGACCGGTTGATCCTGGGTCTCGTCGACGAACCCCTGGACCAATGCATTGGCCACTTCCGCCGCCTTATGGGTCTGCCCGACGAGGACCAGGAAGAGTACGAGATATTCGGATCCCATCGCGAACCACAGTCCGGAATGTCGCCACGAATGCCGCTGCACGCTGGTATCGCGGACATAGTCCTGCCAACGGTCGGCATAATGGAGGGCGGCGGTCCTCAAACGCTTCTCGACGGTGGCCGAACTCGAAAGGGTGTCGGTCCAGCCGTTGCGTTGGACGTGGGCGCGTACGAGCCAGGCATAGGCCCGTGCCGGGCCCTCGGCGGCCAAGCTCACGGCGAAGGCGTGATCCAGCAACTCCTCGATCGACCATGTACCGTCGCGCTCGTCGAAATAGGTTTCGATCGAATTCAACGCTTCGATGGCCCGTCCACGCGAGGTCCAGTGATCGAGCCAACGGCGCATCAGGATCGGCGTCTCGGTATAGCTCACGTCGGCACCGGCGACGTCGTCGACGAACGCGCCGAACCGTCCGGGCGCATAGCGTTTCGGATTCACGACCCGGGTCGCCTTGCGGTTCATCCAGTCGTCGTCGGACGTGTAACGGTCCGTCTTCTCGACCGCCTCCCCGCCAAGATAGCGCAACTGATCCGAATGCAGGGCTGCCACCAACGGATCGTCGCTGCCGCGCTTACCGAATTTCCTGAGCATTTTCGGATCGAGCAGCGTCCGGGCCAACCCGCTTGCTTCCGGGGAATCGAAGTCGATAAGCCTGATGGAAGCCGCCAAGCACTCGTCGGAGTACCGCCATTCGTTCCGGTGCATGTGGTAGCCGTGCATCGCACCAAGCCTTTCCGGCGACGTCGCGGCGACCGCATCGATCAGTTGCGACCGTACGTGGTCGGTCTCGTCGCCATCCGTGAATTCGGTCACCTGCTCGATGATCGGCGCGACGGCCCGGATCCAATCTGCACTTCGACCCGCATCGGTGGGATGCACCGTGACGATCGCCTCGAGCATCTGGATCGCACTCAGATCCTTGTGATGGCCGTAACCGAGAACGCAGTCCGCCGCTCGTCCCATCCACAGTTTGGCGTCGGGAACGCGGTAGAGATGCGCCAAGGCGGCGAGTTGGGTCCAGGACTCACCACGCTCGGCGAAATCGCTGACCTCAGCGGAGAACCTCCCCGCGAGTTCGGGCAGGAAGCGAGTCGCCGCTTCGACGCTGAGATGAGGCACGGCGTCCGCGGCATTGCCGGCGAGCCAGATCTCATCGACCCAATGCATCGATCCACGGGCGATCTCGAAAGAACGAAGGGGTATGCGCCAATCGCCGTCCTCTTCGCTCCCTAGTAGGTGCAGGTCGATGGCCAGCCGTGCGATCGCGTTACGGAAGGCGACATACTGGAAGTAGTCCTGCTCGCGTTCGTTGCTGAACGCCACCGGCGCGAGGTCGGCGAGTTCGATGAACAACGTTTCGAAGCGGGGTCGAACGTCGCCGGTCACGATCCCGTCGGCGGCACCGTCCAGGATTTCGAGGGCGTTTCGCGCCCAGCCGAGATCGCTGCGATCCAGACCGTGGTATCCGGCGGTCGGATCGCCCGTGCGTCGCACGACGACGGCCGACCAGAAGTAGTCGCGGAAGAACTTCTCGAGGCCGGGGCTCTTCTGACCGCGGTATCGACGTTTGACGATGTCGCCTGGCGGGGGCGGCAGGTCGAGCCGCGGCCTTGCAGTCGGGTCCCGCAAGACCGTCCGCGCCGCGAGCAGAGGTGACAGAAGGACGAAGCGTCCGAGCAGTTGAACTGGATCACCGCCCTGCCGCCACGCGGCGCGGAGCATCTCCTCCTGGCAGCGGCGGCGGGTCTCGGCGTGGGCTCTTCCCGACAAGCTCCGACGCAACGCCTTCAAAGTGTCGATGTCGCCCGCGTCGCCAAGTCCGCGAACCAACCGATCGAACAGGGATTGCGGGTCGCGATGGCGGGCGAGCAGGCGCAGCAGCCGCGGCAGGCCGATCACACCGTCGCATGCCGCGCAACGGACGAGCGCATCGAGTGTCCGATCGAAGTCCTGTCCGGGCTTGTGGCGCAGCGCGATCCAGGCCGCCACCCGTCGCCACAGTTCCTCGACCGCAGCTCCGGCGACCTCGGAACGCCTATCCGCGGGAGCATGCAGCACGAGCTGCGTCCATTCGTCGTCTTCGACCTCCACGGGCGAATCGATCAGGTTGGCGATCTGCTGGTGATTGGAATGCGCCGCCAATCCGGTCGCGCGGAACTGCGCGAAGTTGCGCGACTGGAACTGCCGTGCGTTGGTCACGCGATGGCGGATGCCGCGCAACCGCACGGCGTCTGCCAGATCGCCCCGGTCGAACGCGATGCGCTCGGCGGCGGCCACCACCTTGTCGATCTGGACCTCCGACCAGCCTTCGGCCAGCGACTTGACCGCCCAGTCGCGCGTGCAGCCGGCGAGCAGGTCGCTCGGATCACCCGCCTCGGCCTTCGCGAGCCATAGCCACCCCCAGCGCCAGTAGCGAGGCGCCTGCCCATCCAGCCAGGCGACGATCCTGGGAAGCAGACCCGAGTACGTCTCCTCGTGTTCCGGAAGCTCACTGATCCAGGCGAAGAGACTGCCGTGGAATGGCGACAGACCCGACGCACGCGGTTCGAGAAGGAAGGCGACATCATGCTGGGCGCCGAAGCAGGCGCGGACCCCCGTGCTCGGCCAATGGAAATCCGCCCCCGCCAAGCCATGCAGCAGTTCGCGGGCTTCGACCCTGAGCGAAGTCCAGAGCCTGCGGTAGTACGCTCGAATGTCTCCGTCCGGACATGCAGGGAGAGCCAATATGGAATCGGAAGTAATCGGTCGATCCCCGAGCCGGAGACTTTCCGTGGAGTAGATGAGGTGAAGCGGATGGCCGGCGCTGATCCTGAACAGCGCGTTCGCTATCCCGCTGACCCCCTCTCCACGGTCGTTCGACGCATATTCCAGGCGGAAAGGCCGATCGGCATCCTGCCGGGCGACCCAGTGATGGACTGAGGCCTCGTCCATCCTGGGAATCTCGATCCAGTCCGCCGGCTCGGCCGACGCGAGCAGCCGCTTGGGTAGCTGGGTGTAGGGCACCCTTTGCGTGCCTACGACGAGCACCACGCCGTCCGGGAGCGGAAGGAGGGCGCCGAAGAGCTGATTCAGCTGATCGATCCGTTCGGTATCCCGCCAGACGTGGTCGAGCCCGTCGACGATCAGGTACAGCTTCTGACCTTCCCGAGCGAGCGTTGCCGCCGCCATCGCCAGCGTCCTGCAGAGCGCATTGGGATCGTCCTGTGAGTCCGGAACGAGATCGTCGCGCTGGCCCTCCAGCTGGTGCAGCAAGGAATTGGCGATCTCGAAATACGACGTCCGGTTTCCGGCCTGATCGTTCGGCAGGAAGTAATGGTGGCGCAGCACCACGTGCCGCAGCTGTTGAAGCGAACGTGTGAGGTGGCTGAGATAGGTACTCTTGCCTCGTCCCGGGCTTCCCCAGACGATGGTCAGCGGCGTCTGGCCGCTTTCGGTCCGCCTGCGCAGGGCGCGATCGAACGCTTCGCTCGGCGGCGCATATCCGTCCGGGATGGAGAAGTCCTGCCGGATCGGCTGCGGACGCTTGCGCGTGATCAGCTGTACGAGATGTTCGCGCAGGATCCTGCCGTCGGGGGAGGGACTGCCGCGGAACGTCGCCCAGTGGCGGACCTGGTCGCGCAGCCGCAACCAGCCGGTCTCGTCGGTATCGCTTGGAACCAACCGGTCGCGCAGCGACCTCTCGAACCGGACCAGATCGGGCAGGGCTCCGATGAACCTGAACGCCTCGAAGAACGCCCTGGTGTCGTCGCGACCTCCGCATTCGGCCTCGATCGTCGCCAGCATGTCGGCTTCCAGCCGATCTAGGCGGATATGAGCTCCATCCATGCAGGCAGCGAAGGCGGCGGATGGTCGTCGGTTGGTCCGAAGCGCGGCGCTGGCCACCGGTCCGTAGGAGCGTGCCCTACTGAACGCTCGAGCCCACTTCGCCAACATCGAACTACCGCGCTTCTTCTTCTGCAGCAGCCACACCCAATCCAGTGGATGGGTATCCGCGTCGACCGTAAACTTAACCTGCACGTATTCGACACCGCCGTCCCGCCGCAAGGCGATCACGTCGTCCAACGACTGAACGGCTTGATCCTCGGCTTCGAGCTCAACCCATGCAAAGAGCTTCGGATCCTGGAAATGCCGTATCAACACCTCCAGACCGGCCAAGTCTTGATAATCGAATCCCGCCCGAATTGTCGCGGCGCTCTTGATTGTCCCTTTGCTCGCCACCTGCCGAGCATAGCTAATCATACTGTCGAGTGTAGTAAATTCGAGGCGTCGCTCAGTCGAGCGGCGTTGTGAAACATAGCGCCTCGTTCGTGCCCGGGCTCCTAGCAATCGGGAGCACGACACAACGGCTTTTAACCTCGCCTTTGAATTTGCCCCCACGGGGGCGAGTTGCTGCAACTATGCGTACCGTCATGAGGGTGAATGGACGCCCGAAAGCGGAAACCTAAATGACTCGCCGGAATGGCGGTTCTGGGTCCTCGCGGCGCCGAGGCCATCGGCGGGTGTCGACCAAGGCCGGTCGCTCAGATCAGCCACCGCAAACGTCAGCTCCTGACAGAAGCTACCGATGGGATGCCCCGTGTCGCGCAACATTCAGGGTGAGAACGAGGCCTTGCCAGCGACAATGAAAATCGGCACTGAATGACCCGCGGCGACAATTACATTCTCACGATGATTGACGCAAAATCCTCATCCTGTTTGTCGCGCTACAAACTCCACCGGTCGTTGAAAAAAAACTGCTCACCATGAACAAGCAACAGCTCGCATCCAAGATCTGGGAATCCGCAAACCAGATGCGCTCGAAGATCGAGGCCAACGAATATAAGGACTACATCCTTGGCCTCATCTTCTACAAGTACCTCTCCGATAAGCTGGTGGGCTTTGCCTCTGCCGAGGGCTTTACAGACGAAGACCTCCGTGCGGTGACTGAAGACGACGCGGAAGCTGTTGATCACTTCAGGTCGAATCTGGGCTACTTCATCGCACATAAGCACCTGTTCTCAACTTGGATCAACCAAACGGGAGATTTTGGTGTCGCTGACGTACGTGAAGCCTTGTCGGCCTTCAGTCGCCTGATCCACCCGAACCACAAGCGCCTGTTCGATGGCATCTTCAAGACGCTGGAAACCGGCCTGAGTAAGCTGGGCGAAACTGCGGCGAAGCAGACCACGGCGATTAGCAACCTGCTCCAGCTGATCAAAGACATCCCCATGTATGGCAAGCAGGGCTACGACGTACTCGGCTTCATCTACGAGTACCTTATTGGGATGTTTGCAGCCAATGCAGGGAAGAAGGCGGGCGAGTTCTACACCCCGCACGAGGTGTCTGTGCTGATGTCTGAGGTTATCGCGCACCACCTGAAGAATCGCGAAACCATCCAGATCTACGACTCCACCAGCGGCTCGGGCTCACTGCTGCTGAACATCGGGCAGGCCATCGCCAAGCAAATGGGCGACAAAGACAGCATCAAGTACTACGCCCAAGAGCTGAAGGAGAATACGTACAACCTCACGCGCATGAATTTGATCATGCGCGGCATCCTCCCGGGCAATATCGTCACCCGCAACGCCGACACACTGGAAGATGACTGGCCGTACTTCGACGAGCAAGACCCGGTGAACAGCTACAACCCCTTGTACCTGGACGCGGTGGTGTCGAACCCGCCCTACTCACAGAAGTGGGACCCGCAGTACAAAGACGCTGACCCGCGCTACGCCCGTTTCGGCATGGCCCCCAAGTCCAAGGCAGACTACGCTTTCCTGCTGCACGACCTGTACCACCTGAAGCCCAACGGCATCATGGCAATCGTCCTGCCTCACGGCGTGCTGTTCCGGGGTGGGGAGGAAGGCGTCATCCGCAAGCAGCTGATCGAGAACAACCACCTCGATACGATCATCGGCTTACCGTCCAATATTTTCTTCGGTACCGGTATCCCAACCGTCATCCTCTTAATGAGGCAAAAGCGCGAGCGCAGCGATGTGCTGTTTGTGGATGCCTCCAAGGACTTCGCCAGAGCGGGCAAGAATAATAAGCTGCGCGCTTGTGACATCAAGAAGATCACGGATGTGGTGATTGCCCGTTTCACCGTGCCTGGCTTTAGCCGTCTGGTGCCCAAGACCGAGCTGCAAGGCGAGGCCAACGACTACAACCTCAACATACCTCGGTACGTGGACTCGTCTGAGCAGTCCGAGAGTTGGGACCTTTATGCCTCAATGTTCGGCGGTATTCCGTTGAGCGAGCTGGACGCGTGGGCGGATTTCTGGACGGCCTTCCCCAATCTGCGTACCACCTTGTTCACTTTGGATGGCACGCCGTACGCCAAGCCGAAGGCGGATGAGTTGGCTGCAGCCGTGAACCAGCACCCTGAAGTGACAAAGTTCAACGAGGACTTCAAGCGTGCGTTCGATGGCTTCAAGTCCTGGCTGCACAGCGAGCTGATCGGCAAGATGCTCTCGCTGCAGGTTCCTCGCCAAGAAGCGTTGATCTGCGACCAACTGTTCGAGCGCTTGGCCAAGGTCGGAACGGTGCCCCTCATCGACAAGTACCAAGCCTATCAGGTCCTCGACGACCATTGGCAGCCCATCGCCGTGGATCTGGAAATCCTGCAGACCGAAGGCTTTGATGCCACACGCGTGGTGGACCCGAACTTCGTCGTCAGGAAAAAAGACGGGAAGGACGTGGAGGTGCAGGACGGCTGGAAAGGCCGCATCCTGCCCTTTGACCTGGTGCAGTTGGCCCACCACAAGAAGGAGCTGGAGGCCCTTCATAAGAAGGAGGCCGAACTGGCCGAGGTAGTTGCTCAGCTGGAGGAACTGCTGGAATGCTTCAACGAAGAAGACAAGGCCAAAGACACCTTCAACGAAACGGGCGACAAGTTCGTTGCGGCAACCGTGGCCAAGGAAGCCAAAGAGCTCGAGGCCGATGCGAACGTCACCGCTGCGTTCGACCCCGAATCCTATGAGGCCAAGATCATCCAAGCAGCCAAAGAGTTGGCCAAGGAAAAGTCACTGAAGGCGGCCATCAAGAAGGACGCCGCTGCACTTCACCTGAAGACCAAGGCCACCATTGAGACGCTCAGCGGCAAACAGGTTATCGCCCTGCTCGAAAGCAAGTGGCTCACACCGCTGGTGGACGAGCTGCATCGCTTGCCTGGCCTGGTGATGTCCAGCCTCGCTGCCAAGCTGCAAGCCTTGGTTGAGAAGTACCGAATCACCTACGCCGACAACGCTCGTGACATCCAACAAGCCGAGGATGCCCTGGTGGACATGCTGGGCGCGCTGCATGGCGGCGAGTTCGACCTCAAGGGCATTACGGAACTGAAGACCCTGTTGGCGGGGACCTGACATGGCAGACCAGATCACTGGCAAGGTGCCGCGCATCCGGTTCAAGGCGTACAGCGAGCCGTGGGCGGATGAAAAGATTGGCGACGTCCTCGCCGAGAAGCGTCGTCCTATCGTGCTGGAGGACGAGCAGCGCTACGAGCTCATCACGGTCAAACGGCGCAACGAAGGTGTCGTTTCTCGTGGCCACCTTCTAGGGCGCGAAATCCTGGTAAAGAACTACGCCCAGCTCAAGCCGGGTGACTTCGTCATTTCCAAGCGACAGGTGGTGCACGGGGCGACCGGCATCGTGCCCCCTGCCTTGGATGGCGCCATCGTGTCGAATGAATATCTGACCGCCATCGACAGCGAGACGCTCCTGACGGAGTTTCTCACCATCGTGGCGAGCTTGCCCGCGATGCGTAGGAAGTTCTTTCTAAGCTCGTACGGCGTGGACATTGAAAAGCTGTTTTTCGATGCTAACGATTGGAAGAAGCGTGTCGTCACCATCCCCCATGTCACGGAACAGAGTCGTATTAGAGCCTTCTTCCGTGAATTAGATCTATTCATAGCTCTGCATCAGCGCAAACATGACAAGCTAATGGCGCTAAAGAAGGCGATGCTTCAGAAAATGTTCCCCAAACCTGATGAAGGTGCTCCAGGCATCCGGTTCAAAGGCTTCCAAGGAAGCTGGGCGGAAGAGAGCGTCGAAAAAGCTATGGAGAGCATCGCAAACAATAGCCTTTCGAGGGCCAATCTAAACTACCGCTCTGGCTTGGCCAAGAACGTTCACTACGGGGACATCCTCACCAAATTCGGTGAGGTCTTGGATGCGCGAACTGATAACATACCACTGGTCTCCAGCGACGCAATTGTGGAGAAACTTAGCTCGTCCCGTCTCAGGGATGGCGACATAGTGATGGCGGATGCGGCCGAGGATGAGGCCGTCGGCAAGTGTACCGAGCTTCGCAACATAGGCAATCAGATAGTCGTTGCAGGCCTTCACACGATTGCATTTAGACCAAAAAGCTCGTTCGCCCCCTTCTTTCTCGGCTACTACCTGAACTCGGATGCCTTCCATACACAGCTGTTGCCCATCATGCAGGGCACAAAGGTGCTCTCAATATCAAAGAAGGCAATCAAACGGCTACGCGTCCGGTTCCCGACCCACGAAGCCGAGCAACGAAGGATCGGTGCGTTTTTCTATAACTTGGACCTGCTGATCAGGCGACACGCGCGTCAGATCCAGAAATTCCGGCAAATCAAGTCATCATTCTTGGAACCGATGATTTTGTCTGAGCTTTGAGTACATCACCTATGACTAGCTTTGCCAATGAGTCTGAATTCGAAGCCGCTCTCATCCACGAATTGCGCCAGCGCGGCTGGGGAGAGCTGCAGGTCATCAAGTGCCCCAGCGAGGCCGACCTGCTGGCGAACTGGAAGCAGATCCTCTTCGAGAACAACCGAGGTAAGGACCGACTGAACGAGGTGCCGCTGACCGACAGCGAGATGCAGCAGGTGATGGAGCAGATCGTGGCCTTGCGTACACCGCTGAAGCTGAACGGCTTCATCAACGGCAAGACGGTGGCCATCACGCGGGACAACCCGGCTGACCCGCTGCACTTTGGCAAGGAGGTGAGCCTGAAGGTCTACGACCGGCATGAGATCGCCGCCGGGCAGAGCCGGTACCAGATCGCCCAGCAGCCGCGCTACGCCCGTGCCTCTGAGCTTCAGCATGACCGGCGGGGAGACCTGCTGTTGCTGATCAACGGCATGCCGGTGATTCACATCGAGCTGAAGAAGAGCGGTGTGCCGGTCAGCCAAGCCTACAACCAGATCCAGAAGTACGCACGCGAAGGCGTGTTCACCGGTCTCTTCTCGCTGGTTCAGATCTTTGTGGCTATGGAGCCTGGCGAGGCGCTGTACTTCGCCAACCCCGGGCCGGACGGCAAGTTCAACAAGGACTACGCCTTCCACTGGGCCGACTTCAACAACGAGCCCATCAACGATTGGAAAGGCTTCACCTCCAGTCTACTGTCCATTCCCATGGCGCACCAGTTGATCGGTTTCTACACCGTGGCTGACGAGGCCGACGGCGTGCTCAAGGTGATGCGCAGCTACCAGTACTATGCCGCGCACGCCATTTCAGACAAGGTGGCCAAGACCGACTGGAAGAACCCCAGCCGCCTGGGTGGCTACATCTGGCACACCACAGGTTCGGGCAAGACGATGACGAGCTTCAAGTCGGCCCAGCTCATCGCCAACTCCAAAGACGCCGACAAGGTAGTGTTCGTGCTGGACCGGGTGGAACTGGGCACGCAGACGCTGAAGGCCTACCGGGACTTTGCCGGCGACAGCAACCAGGTGCAGGCTACCGAGAACACCGGGGTGCTGGTTAAGACGTTGAAGAGCACCGCACCCGCAGACACCCTGATCGTCACATCTATCCAGAAGATGAGCCGGATCACGAACGACGCCGATGGCTTGAAGACGCACGATCTGGAGACCATGCGCGGCAAGCGCATCGTGTTTATCGTGGACGAGTGCCACCGCTCCACCTTTGGCGACATGCTGGCCGACATCAAGGCGAGCTTCCCGGGCGCTGTGTTTTTCGGCTTCAGCGGCACGCCCATCCACAAGGAGAACGTTCGCAAGGACAACACAACGACGGATGTCTTCGGGGATGAGCTGCACCGCTACAGCATTGCCGACGGCATCCGCGACAAAAACGTGCTGGGCTTCGACCCCTACCAAGTTCTGACCTACCGTGACCGTGACCTGCGGCAGGCGGTGGCGTTGGAAAGAGCCAAGGCAGCGACCGTGGCCGCGGCATTGGCGGACGCGGCGAAGAAAAAGGTCTTCAACCGGTACATGAACGACGTGCCGATGGCTGGCTACCGCGACGCGGCTGGCGAGTACCAGCGCGGCATTGAAGACTACCTGCCGAACGCCCAGTACGAGCGCGACGAGCACCGCCAATCTGTGCTGAAGGACATCGCCGACAACTGGGAGGTGCTGAGCCAGGCCGGGAAGTTCCACGCCATCTTTGCCACCAGCAGCATCACCGAAGCGATCATCTACTACCGCCTCATGAAGGCGCAGTGCCCGACGCTGAAGATCACCGCGCTGTTCGACCCACACATCAGCGATGACGACACCGGCGGTACCGATCCAGCCTTTAAGTCAGAAGGTCTGGAAGAGATCATCAAGGACTACAACACCACCTATGGCCACAGGTTCGACATGGGAACCCACGCGAACTTCAAGAAGGACCTGGCAGCAAGACTGGCCCACAAGGCGCCCTACATCCGGGTTGAGGCCGAACCGGAGATGCGGCTCGATCTGCTGATCGTGGTGCACCAGATGCTCACTGGCTTCGACTCGAAGTGGGTCAACACGCTGTACTGCGACAAACTGCTGCAATACGAGAACATAATTCAGGCGTTCTCGCGCACCAATCGGTTGTTCGGGCCCGACAAGCCGTTTGGCACGATCCGCTACTACCGCAAGCCACACGTGATGAAGCGCAACGTGGAAGCGGCGGTGAAACTGTATTCCGGTGACAAGCCCATCGGCCTCTTTGCCGACCAGCTGCCCCGGAACCTGGAGCGCTTGAACGACTGCTTCATCGAAATCAGCGCCATCTTTAGCGCGGCGGGCGTCACTGACTTCGCCAAGCTACCCGACGACTTGGCTGCGCGGGCAGCTTTCGCCAAACAGTTCAACCGGTTCAGCGCGATCTTTGAAGCAGCCAAGATTCAGGGTTTCATCTGGGACAAGGCAGTCTACGAATTCGACGCCGAGCCCAAGCAAACGATAGCGGTGGCGATCACTCAGCAGCAATACCTGACGCTGCTGCAGCGCTACAAGGAACTGGGGGCTGGCGGTGGCGGTGCCGGAGAGAGCATTCCGTTCGACATCGACAGCCACATCACCGAGATCGACACCGGCAAGATCGACGCCGACTACATGAACTCGCGCTTTGCCAAGTACCTCAAGGAATTGCAAAGCGGAGACGGTTCGTCCAAGGAGGCGACCTTAGCCGAGTTACATAAGTCGTTCACGTCGCTCTCACAGGAGGACCAGAAGTTCGCCAGGATTTTCTTGCGCGACGTCCAACGCGGTGATGTGCAAGTCGACCCCAATCGAACCTTTCGAGACTACCTGACAGAATACAATATAGCAGCAATCGATAAAAAAGTGGCGACTATCGCCTTAGCTTTGGGGTTGGATGCTGCGAAGCTGATCGCTTTAATGAGCACTCATCTCACGGAGTCTAATCTCAATGAGTATGGTCAGTTTGATGATCTTAGGGAAACAGTAGATCAGGATAAAGCAAAGGCTTACTTCGATGGTCTTGAAGGTAGTTCACTCCCAATGTTCATGGTTAATATCAAGACTGCTAATTTTTTGAGCAACTTTCTCCTGCGGGATGGTATCTAAGGAAGTTGGGCCGTGTTCGATTTGCCTTCGAAACCTTCCTCCAGTTTAGGGCTGGCCCGGCCCGAACGGTTTGCTTGTTACAACCAAACCCCATAGCAGGCCGTTCTCGCGGCCCGCCCTGCTCGTTTAATTACCGTGATGGCCGAACAGGCGAATGTCGGCTCTTCGAAGAAATCGACATCTGGAAGCCGGTTGGGAACGACAGCTTAATCCCAATCCTTGCCCTCCGATGCCGACTTTAGTGGCTGATTGATCGCCCGACTGGTAGATTAACGAGCGTCTGAAGTTGGGAATGCTGGGAAGGGCATTGAATGGCGACTTATGGGTCAATGATTGAGTCAGACCTCCGTCCGCTCTGACAGTTCCAAAGCGTCTTCGACATCAACGCCAAGGTAGCGGACCGTGCTCTCAATCTTCGCATGACCGAGCAGGATCTGCACCGCGCGTAGATTTCCTGTCGCCTTATAGATGATTGATGCCTTAGTGCGTCGAAGCGAGTGAGTGCCGTAATCCTCAGCTTGGAGGCCGATACCAACGATCCACTCGCGAACAAGGCAAGCATACTGCCTCGTGCTCATGTGATCCATATAATCGTTGCGACTTGGGAAGACGAAGTCGTTCAAAGTGCCGCCACGACGCTCAAGCCACGCTAGCAACGTTTTGCGTGCCGGTTCGACGATTTCGAACTGCACGGGGCGTTTGGTCTTTTGCTGCACTACAACCGCGCGATCCCGGATCCGGCCGCCAGCGACTATGTCGCCGATCCGCACCTTGACGACGTCGCAGCCGCGCAGCTTGCTATCGATCGCAAAGTCGAAAAGAGCTCGGTCCCGGAGACGTCGGTGCTGGTCAAGCCAAAATCGAATGGCCCAAACTTGCTGTGGTTTGAGGGCGCGCTTCGCGCCTCGCACGCGACCCTCATTCCAGGGGCGGAGTTCACGAAATGCTGGATCTAACGATGAGTGCCCCATCGCATATCTCCACAGTATCGAGTTAGCGCCGCAACCTACATCGAAGAAGGTAAAGGAGCCGTTCCCATCTATGGTTGGCGGCGATGCCGGTGAATGAACGGTAGAGATTGGGAAATCTGTGTCAGCAGGTGGATGTCTGTAATTGGGTCAAAACGAAGCTTCGATGCTAACGTATCGGCGACAAGGTTCTCAACCGCTTTGAAAAGCTCATTCTACTCTAGACTGAAGATAGCGATAGACTAAAGTTGGCGGTGAAGCAGACAAGTTAAGATCGAGGGCCAATTAAGGCGCAGTGGTTGAAAGACATTCATGAGATGGTGAAGCTGGGACGAAGGATTGCGTCTAAAGTCAATGATATCAGAACTAGCGTCACTCCCGCATCTTGCGTTGTCGATAGCGTTCGCTCGTTGCCGCTCACAAAACAGAATGATTCTGCCCCAAGGAGACCACGAATCCTCTCAACCGCGTTCGACGATCATCGCTATACCCTGCCCCCCGCCTATGCACATTGTCACGAGAGCGTAGCGGCCGCCGTTGCGGGCAAGTTCGTAGAGAGCCTTCACCGTCAGGATAGCCCCCGTCGCACCGACCGGATGGCCGAGCGATATACCCGATCCGTTCGGATTCACCTTGTCGGGGTCGAACCCAAGCGTTCGCGATACCGCACAGGCCTGTGCGGCAAAGGCTTCGTTGGATTCGATCACGTCGATCTGGTGAAGCGTCAGACCAGCGCGTTCGAGTGCAATTGGTACCGCCCGAATAGGCCCCAACCCCATGTGGCTGGGCGCAACGCCGGCATGACCCCAACCAAGAATCTTGCCGAGCGGCGTCAGGCCGCGCGCCTCCACCGCAGATGCCGACGCTAAAATCACGGCTGCGGCACCGTCGTTGATCCCCGACGCGTTGCCTGCCGTCACTGTGCCGGCCTTCTGAAAGGCAGGGCGTAAACTCGCCATCGAGTCGGCATTCGCGTCGCCGCGGACGTGTTCGTCGACCGCGAATTCGCGTGTGCCGCGACCTTGTTTGACGGTGATCGGCAGGATCTGGTCGTCGAACCGTCCTTCGGATTGCGCTTGCGCCGCCCGCCGGTGGCTCTCGACCGCGGTGGCATCCTGATCGACCCGCGAGACGTCGTGATCGCGCGCGATGTTTTCCGCAGTGATGCCCATGTGATAGCCGTCGATCGGATCGCTCAGGACCGCGATCATCGCATCAACCATCTGCACGTCGCCCATCTTCTGGCCGAACCGAACCGCGGGCACGTGGTGAGGCGACCGGCTCATTACCTCTGCACCGCCGGCTGCCGCGATCTCGACCTCGTCGAGTGCGATCATCTGCGCGGCCGAGATGATCGCTTGCAGGCCCGATCCGCATAGCCGGTTGAGTGTCAGGGCAGGGGCGCGGTCGGGAACCCCAGCCTTGAGTGCCGCGACCCGCGCCAGATACGCGTCCTGCGGTATCGTCTGGATCACCTGACCCATCACGACATGCTCGATATCGTTGGGCGTCAACCCGGCTCGCCGCACTGCTTCGGCGAGGACGCTCGCGCCCAAGTCCGCGGGCGCGTGATCCTTCAGGCTGCCCCCGAAATCACCGATCGCGGTCCGTACGCCCGACACGATATACACTGGCTTCACGCTCGACTCTCCGACGTTGTTCAATATTTGAAGCTTGCCTGCAGCAGGACTTCCCGGCCGCGCGCCACGACTCCGCGCTGCTCGCCCTGCGTAAGTGGAATGCTAGTGCCGCCGGTGCGATCACCCGCAAACAGCAGATAGTACTTGTTCGTCAGATTGCGACCAATCAGCGACATCTGCCACCGGCCGTCGGTCGGCCCGATGCGGGCGCTCGCGTTGAACCGCCAGAAGTCGTTCTGCTTGGAGGCGGGCGCAAAGGAGTCGCTCGCGAAGTATGCGGAGTTATAGAAGGTATCGCCGGTCACCCCGACTTCGAAATCATTGCTGGCCGGGATGGTCAGCTCGAAGCCCGCATTGCCGGTCAGGTCGGGCGAACGCGCGGGGGCTCGGCCGTCGAGCACCTGTTGCAGGATCGGCGTCCCTGCCGCGGTCAAAGTCCGCGTACCCGTCGCGTTGGTCACAAACGAACATCCGGACGGTGCAGCGGCGGTAAGCGCAACGGCCGCTGGAATCGTGTAGCCGTAGCACTGGCCGGTGTAATCGCGGAACCGGTTGTGTACGTATGCAACCGCGGCATGCAGTCGCAGCATCCGTGTGGCGTCGAAATTGGCCTCAAGCTCGCCACCACGCTGGCGTACCTGTCCGGCGTTGCTGATCTGGAATCGTATCGTGCTAGCGTCGTATTGCGTGACCTGCAGATTGCTAAAGTTGTATGCGAAGGCTGATGCAGTCAGTCGCAGCCGCCGGTCAAACAGCTCACCCTTGGCGCCCGCCTCAAAGCCTTTCACCGTTTCCGAATCGAAATCGATGTCGGCGAGCGTCGTGTTGGTCTGGATCGGGCTGGTGATCCCGAACCCGCCCGATTTGAAACCGGTCTTGTAGGCGATGTACAGCGTCGAATTGGCCACCGGATGGTAGGACAACGTCGCCTCGGGCGAAATGTTGTCATCCTTGAAGGTCCCCGCGAGGATACCGGGAGTCTGGTCGGTCGAACTTGCGAACACGGTTGCGGCAGTATTAAACCGGCCCAGCGCCGAGTTTATGCCATAAAGGTTCTGGTTCCGCGTCTTCTTCTTCTCCGACGTGTAACGTGCGCCAGCGGCAAGTTCGAGCTTAGGCACAATCAGCCAAGTTGCCTGGCCGAACACCGAATAGGTGCGGCCGGTAAGGTACGCGTCCTTCTCGTACGTCTCGATCCTATCGTTGAACGGATTGTAGCTTATGTCGGCGCGAAAATTGGTGTCGTTGTACAGTTCGTCGCGAGTGTCGCCGTAATACGCGCCGACGAGGAAGTTGACCGGCCCGTCAAGCTTGGTCAGCAGGCGGAATTCCTGGCTAAAGCTAGCGTAGCTGGTGTCTTCGTACGTGGTCAGCGCGTTGTCGACGGTGTGCGTCAGGCCCGATACGCTGCGATACCGGTTGTAGATGCGGCCGGTCAGCGACGACAGGTTGAAGTCGTCGGTATCGTATTTAAGCACCAGCGACGCCGTGTACGCCTTATTCAGCCCGCGCGAGCGGTTGTCACCATCTAGCGCGGGAATGCGGTTGGCGATCGCGGGGACGATGTTGCTGAAGCTGGTCTGGTTGTCGGCGCGGCAATCGCCGAACGGATCGGCGACCCCGAACGACCGTGGCCGGTCGCCCGTGCACGGACCGATATTCTGTGAGAACGAGCCGCCGCCCTGATCATGCGCGATCAGCCCGAACAGTTTTGCGCTTGCCGAAAATGCACTGGTCGGATTGTACTCGAGCGTCACGCGACCCATCGTCTCGTCGTCCCCGACCCTGCGACCCGGTGCGCCGGGTAGCGTTCCGGTCGACGCGGGCAGTGCGGCCGGAAAGAACGGGTTCGGCGCGACTTGCGCGTTGTTGTAGAGCCAGCCCTTCGCATCACGGTGCTTGATCGCCACGCGGCCGCCAAGTGTCTCGGTGATCGGGCCGGAGACATGCGCTTCGCCCGAGACTTCGTCGGCGACGAATTCATAACCGACGCGTCCGCCGACCTCGAAGCGATCGGTCGGTCCTGCGGTGGTGATCGAGATGACGCCGGCCGGGCTGTTCTTACCGAAGAACAGCGCCTGCGGGCCCTTCAGCACTTCGACCTGCTGGATGTCAAAGAATCCGAGTGTCGCAACGCGCCCGGAGGACGACTGGATGCCGTCGATCGCAACCGAGACGGGCTGTTCATACCCAACCTGCGTCGGCGGCGAGCTGATCCCGCGGATCGCGATCGAACCGCCACCGATCGTGCGATAATTGCTGACGATCACGGTTGGGGTTAGTTCGCCGATCTTGGTAAGGTCGGTGGCGTTGTATTTGTTGATTTCTGCGGCCGACAGCACGGACACGGCGACGGGCACGTCGAGCAACCCTTCCTTCCGGAGACGCGCGGTGACAACGATGTCTGCGTCGCTGGCGACCGGGGCGGCATCCGTGGCCTGCTCAAGCGGCGTGGGGTTGCCTGACGGGACGGCGACTGAAGCGGCGGGGGGGACCGGCGTGCCCTGGGCGGGTGCGAACTGCGCGAGCGCGGTCCCCGCTATCAATGCTGAAGAACAGACGGCGGCAAGCGCGCCGATCCGGACCGAACGATATGAACGCACCTTCATGCCATCCTCCTCCTGTGTCGCGGTATGATTATCCGGCCGACCTCCAGTTTTAGATGGTCTGCCGAAGCCGCTGTGGTGGTCGGTGAGGGAACCTCCCCCCCGACATGTCGAAAGCTAGGCGCGCCTTCCGTCGACTGTCAACAGAAACGTTGACAATAACTTGGGTGATCGGTTGGAGGCGTAATTACGCAACATCAAACAGGTCGTGCTGACAAACAGAAGCGCGCGTTACACTTTTTCAGCGGCTCGTTCTGCCTTCCGACGAGTAGGGGAAAGAGCAGTTAATCCACGCAGGCGTTGACGATATATGCAACCCAAGCGGCTCAGGAATCGAGTATCGCCACTGCGCGTGTCCATCCGCCCGATGCCGCACGAATCTTTACGGGGAAGCAGGCGATCGTGAACCCGGTTGCCGGCAGGCTCTCCAAGTTGTGCAATTTCTCGATATGGCAGTAGCCGATGTCGCGCCCGGCCTTGTGACCCTCCCAAATCAGTCCTGCGTCACCGCTCTTCGCATATTCAGCTGCGGTATGGACGAACGGCGCGTCCCAACTCCAGCCGTCGGTGCCGGTCACGCGCACGCCGCGCTCCGTGAGGTACAGCGTCGCGTCGCGTCCCATGCCACAGCCCGAAGCGACATAATCGTCGTATCCGAACCGGTTGCCCGCGCTGGTGTTGACGACGACGATCTCCAGCGGGGACAGCGTATGTCCGATCCGCGCCAGTTCCGCCTCGACGTCCTCAGCGGTCGCAACGTAGCCGTCGGAGAAATGCCGAAAGTCGAGTTTGACGCCGGGCTGGAAGCACCAATCGAGCGGTACCTCGTCGATCGTGATCGCGCGCTTGCCGCCATCTCCAATCTTGGCATCCATGGTGGACGCATAGTGATACGGCGCATCGAGGTGCGTTCCATTGTGCGTGGTGAGCGCAACGCGTTCGATTGCCCAGGCCTCGCCGTCGGGAAGGTCGTCTGCTGCCAAACCCGGAAAAAAGCCGAGCAACCCCGGGACCGACGCCTTGTGATCGATGTATTCTATACTCGGGCCGTAGCCGGGCGGATCGGAGATCACGTCGTTTTCGAGGAACACCGATAGGTCGATGATCGTGCGTGCCATGCTCAGAACTCCACCCGGTCGCCACCCTTGAGGTCGAGCATCGCGCGCGCCTCGCTCGGCGTGGCAGGTTCATGCCCCATCTCGTGCAGAATGCGGACGATCTTCGCTACCTGCTGCGCGTTCGAGACCGCCAGTTCGCCGCGTTCAATGAAGAGGCTGTCCTCCAGCCCGACGCGGACATGCCCACCCATCAGCGCGGCCTGGGTCAGGAACGGCATCTGGTGCCTGCCCGCCGCCAGCACCGACCATTGATACGAGTCGCGCCCAAACAGCCGGTCCGCAGTCGCCTTCATGAACATCAGATTTTCGAGATCGGGACCTATCCCGCCCAGAATGCCGAAGATCATCTGGATGAAGAACGGCGGCTCGACGATCCCCGCAGCGACGAAATGCGCGAGGTTGTAGAGGTGGCCGACGTCGTAGCATTCATGCTCGAACTTAGTGCCGCCCTCGCGCATCGTCGTAATGATCCGGTCGATGTCGCGGAAGGTGTTGCGGAAGATATAGTCGTCGGAGTTGAGGACATAGTCCTTTTCCCACGCGTGCTTCCAGTCGGTGATTCGCCGCCCCGCGCCGTGGAACGCGAAGTTGATGCTGCCCATGTTGAGCGAGCACATCTCCGGCTTGAAGCGCGTCGCCGCCGCCAGCCGATCGTCGAGCGGCATCGTCGCCGAGCCACCCGTGGTCAGGTTGACGACCGCATCGGTACGCTGGCGGATCACCGGCAGGAATTGCGCGTAGACGTCCGGATCGCCGGTCGGCTGTCCCGTCTCGGGCACGCGCGCATGAAGATGCAGGATCGCAGCGCCCGCCTCTGCGGCAGCTATCGCCTGGTTGGCGATTGCCTCGGGCGTGATCGGCAGCGCGTCCGACATGCTCGGCGTATGCGCGCCGCCTGTCACCGCGCACGTGATGATGATCTTGGCCATGTTACCCTTTCCGCTCGCGTTGCAGGGCGAGCAGATGACGATGGAGCCCGAGCCGGTCGCCGGATACCTGCGCGCGTGAAACCGTGCCGTCGGCCACGTCGATAATCGCCGCCAATCTGAGGATGACCGTTTCTCCGACCAATGCCCGGTCGATGTCGACGAACCCGCCCGCATAGCGTCCGTGGCTTTCGACATGCGCGGCCGCGCGGGGGCCGGCGGTGAACATGTGGGAGATCGTCAGCGTATCGATCTCGACCAACGCGGCAAAGTCCGGTCCGTCGACTAGCACGGGCTCGACTGCGGCAGCCCTTATCATTCCAGGCAACCAATCGCGCACAATCGCCTCGGTTGCGGGATCGGGCGGCAGTACCGGCTGATCCCACGGCGCGAGAGCAGGGGCGGCAACCGCGTCGGGCAGGCCGCTCTTCAACTGACGCTTGCGGGCGAAGTAATCCTCCTCCGCCCAGCCATGCGACAACCGCTCGCCAGCTAGACGGAATACCGTGATCCCGCGCCATGATGCGACGCGACCGTCGTCGCGCACCGATGCGCCGTGCTCGGTAAAGCGCATCGCCACACCGTCGACGCCGAGGATCGTGTCGTGGACCGTTACCGTCAGTCCCGGAAACTGATCGAGTTGTGCCGCGGTTGCGGGAAGATACTGGTCGTCGCGCCCGTCGAACACGTGTCCACCGATCGACAGCTTATAGGCCGGGTCCATCACCCATTCGACAGCTTGCGGATCGTGCGAGGTCAAAAAATCGACTGCGAACCCGCGTAGTGCGCGTGCCTGGGGGGACAACGTCATGCCACAATTTCCGACCGCGCGCGGTCGAGCGTGCGCAGATCCTTTTTCAGTATTTTCCCGGACGCGTTCTGCGGCAGTGCACCGACGAAGCGAACCGAGGTCGGGCATTTGTAATGCGCCAGATGCTCGCGCGTGTAGGCGATCATCGCCGCCTCGTCCGGGTCTGCACCGATCCGCGGCACCACGTACGCCCTCGGGGTCTCGCCCCATTTTGCGTGCGGCACGCCGATCACAGCGACCTGGCCGACATCCGGGTGCGCGCCGAGGACGTTCTCTATCTCGGTCGGATAAACGTTCTCTCCACCTGACACGATCATGTCCTTGTAGCGATCGTGGATGAAGACGAACCCTTCGCCGTCGCAATAGGCGGCATCGCCGGTCCTGAGCCAGCCATCGGGCGTGACCGCCGCAGCCGTCTCGGCGGGTTTCCGCCAATAGCCGATCATCACCATCCCCGACCGGATCCGGACCTCGCCGACTTCGCCGGGTGCGACGCGCACCTCGGTGTCCGGATCAACCAGTTGCAACTCGACCCACGGCAAGGGCCGGCCGCACGATCGCAACCGCTCGGGCGTCGGTCCATCGGGATCATGCTCGTGCGGCGGCAGGCTTATGACGGTCCCGGCGGTCTCGGTCGCGCCATAGGCATGGCTGAACTCGCAGCCGAACAGCGCGATCGCGCGGCGCAGCAACGGTTCGCCGATCGGGGCCGCACCGTAGAGAATGCGTTGCAGTCCCTGCGGCGCGATGCCGCCTGTGTCGACATGGTCGACCAGCCTTTGCACCACGGTCGGGACGAAGAACGTGTGCGTCACCCCGTGCCGGTCGATCGTCGCCGCCACACTGGCCGGGTCGAGCTTTTCGAGCAGCACGGTATGCCCGCCCTGACTGAGCGCCATCATGCCGTAGCCGATCCCGCCGATATGGAAGAGCGGCATCGCCACGAGATTGACGCTGTCAGCGGTGAACGCCCATACCTCGCGTGCCATCCGCTCGACATAAGACAGGTTGGTCTGGCTGATCAGTACGCCTTTCGGCACCCCCGTGGTCCCCGACGTATAGAGGAGCAGGGTAGCCGCATCGGGATTGACCGTAATCTTCGGTGGCACATCGGAGGCTGCGTCGCGCAACGCATCGAACGCCGTCAGATCGATCGTCTCGACCGCTACGCCGGTAAGGCGATCGGCCAGTACATCCTGCACCAGCACAAGCTGTGGTTCGCCATCCGCAATGATCGCCGCGATCTCGCCCGCCGCCAGTCGCCAGTTCAGCGGCATCATGATCGCGCCGATCTTCGCGCATGCGTAGGCAAGCTCGTAGAACACGCACGCCGCATGCGACAGCAGCGCCACCCGGTCCCCCGCACCCACGCCGCGCTCGCGCAGCACGTTGGCCAGCTGCGTACTGCGTCGATCGATATCCGCGAACGTCAGCAGCTCGTCGTCAAACGCGAGGCACTTCGCGTCCGGTGTCTCGGCCGCGAAATGCTGCATCAGCGTCAGCAGGGTCGGTTGCATCGTTCGCCCCTCAGTAGCTTTTCGGCAGGCCAAGGCTGTGTTGCGCAACGTGGTTCAGGATCATCTCGCGACTGACGGGCGCGGTCTTGTGCAACCGGGCGATGAACCACAGGTCGGCAAGCCCGTACTCGTAGCTCAGCCCATTGCCGCCATGCGTCTGGATCGCCTGGTCGAGTGCCTTCAGCGACGCCTCGGCGCCGGCGAACTTTGCCATGTTCGCGGCTTCGGCAGCATCCTCGCCCTGGTCGTACAGCTGCGCTGCACGCGCATTCAGCAGGCGCGCCGCTTGGACGTTGATATACGCCTCGGCGAGGGGGTGCGCGACGCCCTGGTGCTGGCCGATCGGTGTCTTCCACACACTGCGATCGCGCGCGTACTGCGCCGCCTTGTCGAGCGCAAACCGCGAAATGCCGTTGTTGATCGCCGCTGCTGCTACCCGCTCAGGGTTCAGTCCGACGAACACCTGTTTCAGGCCCGCACCGCGCGTGCCGATCAGCATCGATGCGTCGAGCTGGATGTCGTCGTAAAAAGTCGTGAACTGCTTCTCGGGCGTCATCACCGCGGCATCGATCGGCTGGTAGCTGAGCCCCGGTGCGCTGGTCGGCAGCAGGAACAACGACAGTGCTGAGCGCCCGTCGCCCGTCTCCATCTCCGGATCGCGGGCGACGATCATCACCGCGTCCGACACGTCGATTCCCGACGTCCAGTATTTAGAGCCGTTGAGCACGAACCCGTCGCCGTTGGACACGATACCAGTCTTCACCTTGTGCGTGTTGGAGCCCGCATCCGGCTCGGTGATCGCGAAGCAGATCTTCTTGGTACCGTTGGCGATGCCCGGCAGCCATTCGGCCTTCATCTCGGGCGAACCATGCGCAGCGATGATCGGCGCCGTGATCGAATTGATGACCAGCGAAAGCAACGGGCATCCCTGCGCAGCACACTCCTCGATCACGACGTTATAGTCGCCGATCCCGCCGCCGCTGCCGCCATGCTCTTCTGAGATGTGCACGCCGAGAAACCCGGCCTCGCCCAGCGCACGCCAGAGTTCGACCGGTTCTTCACCGCTCTTGACGCATTGCTGATAATATTTGCGGCCGAACTTGCCGACCAGCTTGGCGACGCTTTCGCGCAGTTCGCGGTGGTGATCAGCGGTGTCGACTAGGGGGGAGAAGAACATTGGTTGAGCGGACATGCGGTACGTTCCTTGTAGATCTTATGGAATGTCAGGCGGGCCAGTCGAAGAAACCGCGCCCAGACTTTGCGCCGAGCCGGCCCTCGGCGACCATTTTCGCAAGCATAGCTGGCGGTGCGAAGCGTGGCCCGTGCGCTGCCTCCAGCGCACGTGCGACCTCCAGCCGAACGTCGAGGCCGACGATATCGCTCAGCCGCAACGGGCCGACCGGGTGGCGATAGGCGAGCACTGCGGCGCGATCGATATCGTCCGCGCTGGCGACGCCGTCCTCGAGCATCCGTATCGCTTCCAGAGACGCCGCGAAGTCGAGCCGGCTGGTCGCGAATCCCGGTACGTCGCGCACCGTGATCGTCTCCTTGCCGATCGCCTTGCCGAATGTACGGGCCTGCGCGAGCGCGTCCGAAGAGGTGGCGGCGCCCTGCACAATCTCGAGAAGCTTGATCGACCAGACCGGATTGAAGAAATGCAGCCCGAGGAACGTCGACGGATCCCGTACGCTTTTGGCCAGCACGTCGATCGACATCGCGCTGGTGTTGGTGGCGAGTAACTGGGGGGACCTGACGGACGCGCTGGAGAGGACGTCACGCTTAAGATCCAGCCGCTCGGGTACGGATTCGACGATCAGCGCCAGGCCTTCGGGAATCGCCTTCACCGTCTCGACGCGAACGACGCGGGCGGCGGTAGCTTCGGCTGCATCGGCGTCCAACTTGCCACGCGACACTGCGCCAGCCAGCGTAGTCTCGACCGTTCGCGCCATAATCGCAGCGCGCGTCGCGTCTGGTTCGACGACGTGGACCCTTCGTCCGGCCAACGCTGCAACATAGGCGATACCCACGCCCATCGTGCCGCCGCCGATCACTGCGATATCGTCCGTCACGTCACATCCTCTCTTCCGTTGCAGCGGATTTGCGATTGTGAGTCATTCGCCGAGCCAGACCGGCGCGCGTTTCTCCGCAAAGGCCCGCGCGCCCTCTTGTGCATCGACGGAAGCGAGCACGGTCTCGACCATGTCGCGTTGCAGGTCCCACCGTCGATCAAGCGGCCAGTCCGGCGACGCGGCCATGATCCGCTTGCTCGCCATCACCGACAGCGGTGCGTTCCCGGCAATCTCGTTCGCCAGCGTCAGAGCCGCTTCCAGCGCACTGCCGGGCAGCGCGAGCCGGTTAACCAAGCCCCAGCGGTGCGCAGTGGCGGCGTCCATTCGCGCGCCGGTCAGCGCATATTCGAGCGCGATCGCTGGCGGGATGCGCTCGCGTAGCCGCACCAGCCCGCCCGATCCCGCGACCAGCCCACGCGAGACCTCCGGCAACCCGAACATCGCGGTGTCGCCTGCGACGATCAGGTCGCACGCGAGCGCCAACTCGCACCCTCCCGCCAGCGCGTAGCCTTCGACGGCGGCGATCAATGGTTTTGCGGGCGGTTTTTCGGTGACGCCGGCAAACCCGCGACCTTCGAGTTCCGGTCGTTCGCCGTCGACGAACGCCCTCAGGTCCATTCCCGAACAGAAATTTCCGCCCATGCCGGTGACGATTCCAACGCGTAACGTCGGATTCGCATCCAGCACGTCGAGCGCCTCGGCCAGAGCCAGCGAAACGGCGCGGTTGACCGCGTTGCGCTGCGCCGGCCGATCGATCGTCATCACCAGCACCGAGGCGCGGCGTTCGACCACCACGCTCATGCCGACATCCGTTCACGGGTCACGTGGTAGTCGTCCAGGTCAGCGGTATCGGTCATCCGCCACATGTCGAGGATGCGGAACGGGTTGTTGACGACGATCCGCCCCTTTGAATTGCGGACATAGCCATCGACGCCGGGATAGGTCCAGACGAGCCCGGCATGCGTCTCGTCGACCTTTGCGTTGTACGCGTCGTGGACATCCTGCCGCACATCGACCGTCGCGATCCCCTTTGCGAACATCTGCCTGAGCAAGGACATGACGTAGTGCATCTGCCGTTCGAGCACCGAGATCAGGCTGCCACCATGCCCGTATTGCGTGTTCGGCCCGTACAGGCAGAAGAAGTTGGGATAGCCCGGCACGGTCGTGCCGAGATAGGCGCGTGCGTCGTCGCCCTCCCAGTCGCCGTGAAGATCGCGACCGTCGACCCCGACGACCCGCATCGGCGCGAGCAGATTGACGACGTCGAACCCGGTCGCCCAGATGATCGCATCCGCATCGTGAGTCCTGCCGTCGCTCGTCACAATGCCGTGCGGCCGGACTTCGGTCACCGCGCCGTTGACGTACTCGACATGCGGTCGCGCCAGCATCCGATACCAGCCATTGTCGAGCAGCATCCGCTTGCCGAACGGCGGGTAGGACGGGATCATGTCGGGCAACAGGTCCTGACGCTCGCCGAGTTCGGCTTTCATGTACGCGGTCAGTCCGCGACGGTGGGAGTCGTTGATCGCATTGATCGACTTGCCCTGGCCGTCCCAATCAGGGTCCTGCCGCAACGCCTCATATTGCTTGTCGTTGAACGCCCAGCTCAGTCGCAACCGGTACCAGAGCCGGTACAACGGCATCGCCTGCATCAGCTGCTGCAGTTCCTCGGGAATCGCCTGCTTGAACTTGGGAAACGGCGCGACCCATTGCGGCGTGCGGTTGACCACCGTCAGCGAGGCGACCTGGTCGACGATGGCCGGGCCGACCTGCATCGCGCTCGCGCCGTTGCCGACCAAGACGACATTCTTCCCGGCGAGATCGATCCCTGCATCCGGATAGCGCGCGGTGTGGACGCTGGGCCCCTCGAACCGGTCCATCCCCGGAATGTTCGGCAAGCGCGGCTTGTTGAACGCACCCACACCGCTGAGGATCATGCTCGCCGTCAGCGTTTCCGCCGCCCCGTTCGCATCGACGACGTCAGCCCGCCACTTGGCCGCATTCGCATCCCAGCGTGCCTCGGTGACTTCCAGACCAAACCGGATATGGCGGCGGATGTCGAACCGGTCGGCGACATCCTGCAGATAGGCATGGATTTCGCGGCTCCCCGCAAAATACCGCGACCATTCATAGGGCGCGTAAGAGAAGGAGTAGAGATGGCTCGGCACGTCGCAGGCCGCACCCGGGTAGCGGTTCTCGAACCACACACCGCCAAGGTCCGGGCGTCGCTCGACGATAGTGTATGGAATGCCGGCAGCGGCGAACTGGACCGCGGCGCACATCCCCGAGATACCGGCGCCGATGATCAGTGCGCGGAACCCCTCCGGTGGTGCGACGGCTTCGTTGTCCCCGACCGACGATCGCTCGCCACCCAGCTGCAGCTCGTGCCGGATCATCGGCGCGTACCCGGCGGCAATATCCTCGCCAAGCGACACGCTCATCATCGCGACCAACAGAGCATAGTCGGGGTTCGTGAGCGCGGGCGGGCGGCCATCGAACCACGCGCCGAACGCGGATACCGCCGCCGCGCGGATCTCGTCCTGTACTGCGACGGGTAAACCGCCATCGTCATTGTCATCCAGCCCGCGGGTTCGGGTCGGCACGAATCGTCCTTCGATCCAGCCCCGATCACCCGTCAATTGCACCAGCACGCATGCCAGCGTTGGAATATTCGCGCGCGCGATCGCCGCCGTTAGCGATGTCTTGTCCATGGTCAGCGCGTTTAAATCGTCCATTACGCCCTCTAAGGCACGGGCCAGGCTCGCTGCCTGCCCCAAATACGTGTCAGAATCACAGCGATATAGTCAACACTTTTGTTGATAAACCTCGCCTGATACCCGCAAAGTTCGTTTTGCGGAGCGTAAGCATGATGCCTCCGGCAGCGTGATCTCACGGGTTTGGTGGTACGAAATCGCCCTGTAAGTATGCTGCGATGCAAAATATTGTTCGCAGTTGCGGTATCTTGGGCAGTACCAACGCAGCCCGATAAAAATGAAACACCTGTGTTGACGATTCAAAAATAAAGGCTTCTATTCCGACACAACGGCACCGTGGAAAATAACGGGCCTTGGATGAGGAGGGGCTGATGAAGGTATTTTCCGTCGCAAGCATGCTGATGGTCTCAGTGGCCGCCTGGCCGATCGCCGTCCACGCGCAGTCCAGCACGCCAGCCGTGCCTGCATCGACCGCCGCGCCCGGCGCGGTGCAGCTTGCGCAGGCGGACACGCCCATTCAGCCCGAACAAACGCCGGTAGCCGCTCCCACGACGGAGGCGACCAGCCAAGTCGGGCTCGCCGACATCATCGTCACGGCGACCAAGCGCAACGAGAACCTGCAGCGCGTTCCCGTGTCGATCACCGCGATCACGTCCGAGCAGCTGGCCGCCAAGGGCGTGTTCAACACCGCCGACCTCAACAATTCGACGCCAAACCTTCAGGTCAGTTCGGCATACGGCGAAGCGCAGCCGAACTTCACGATCCGCGGTATCGGCGTCGGGACTGAATATAACTCCAACGCAGCGTCACCGGTCGGCATCTATGTCGACGAGGTCTATCAGTCGTTCCGGGCCAGCCACGGTCAGCAACTTTACGATCTCGATCAGGTCGAGATCGTGCGCGGCCCGCAGGGCACGCTGTTCGGCCGCAACACGACGGGGGGCGCGATCAACTTCATCAGCCGCAAGCCGTTGCTTACGGGCCAGAACGGTTATGTGACCGCCGGCTATGGCTCGTTCAATCGACGCAACGTCGAGGGTGCGGTCGAATTCACGCCGGTCGACGACCGGCTCGGCATCCGCATCGCCGGCAACTACGTCGACTCCGACCCGTATGTGCGCAACCGCGTTCCGGCGGGGACACTGATCAAGTCGTCGCCGAATGTCCCAGACTCGGTGGCGTTCGGCACACGCGCGACCGGTATCGATCCCGGCGGTGCCGAGAATTTCGGCTTTCGTGGACAGGTGCGCTTCAAACCCGTGGACACTGTCGACCTCAATCTGAAAGGCTATTATGCCAAATCGAACGGTGGCCAGGATTCGCCGCAGAGCGTCGGCAACCAACTGACGAGCGATACCATCACCCTGCAGCGGGCTGGCCTGGGGCCACTCTACAATGTTCCCGCGATCGCGCCGTTCCTGCCGCCGCCATATAGTCGTAGCGCCCGCGGCATCGGCTTCCGCGAGATCGAGGGCAACTCGATCGGAACCGCACGGATCGAGACATGGGGCGCGGTGTTGAACGCCAAGATCGCGTTGTCGGATTCGTTTAACCTAACTTCGATCACCGGCTACGATCGCACGCATCTTGGCCTGTTGCCATTCATCGATTGCGACGGCACGCCGTACGACGTGTGCGCCATCGGGTATGAGTCACGGTCGCGCAGTTTCAACCAGGATCTGCGGCTCGACTATGGATCGGGACCGTTCAAGGCGATCGTCGGTGCCTATTACGGATACGACAAGATCGTCACCAACAACCGGCCGGATTTCCTGGGCTTCCTCAGCGACGTCAACGCGGCGATCGGCAACCCGAAGACCTATTTCAATCCCGGTGGCCTGGTTAACCCCGCCGGTTTCCCGACCCGGCTCTTTGCGACGCAGGACTATACGCAAGTCCGCAAGTCCGCGGCAATTTACGGCGAAGGCAGCTACGAGGTCACGCCCAAGTTGAAGCTGACCGGCGGGCTGCGCTATACGAAGGACAAGTTCGGTTACGTCAACGCCCTGACGACCTATTTCGACGATACCGGCGCCGCTCGGCTCTACACGGTGTCGGACTACAAGCTGAATGGGCAGAATGCGAACTATCTTATCGGCGTGTCGCAGGGTGCGGTGGGGCGTTTCAACCGACATGACAAATCGTCGCAGCTTACCGGGCGCGCGATCGCCGATTATCGGTTCACTGATGTGATCTTCGGGTATGCAAGCTATAGTCATGGCTATCGCGGCGGCACGTATAACGGCCTCGCCTTCCAGTCGACCAATCAGGTTTATTTCGTTCAGCCCGAGACGGTGAACGCCTATGAAGTCGGACTGAAGACCCGCTTCCTCGACAATCGCCTGCAGTTCAACGTCTCGGCGTTTCACTACGACTATTCGAAGCAGCAAAACCAGATCATCGATCCTAGCTCGGTCACTTTCCTCATCAACCTCGATGGCAAGCTGACCGGCATGGAAGCGGAACTGACCTTTGCCGCGACCCACCGACTGCGCCTGAACGCCAGCATCGGCGCACTGCACAGCACGTATGATCATGGCCAGTGCCCGGCCGCACCGATCACCGGTTTCCCGCCCCAGGCGGGGAATTGCCTCAGCACCGGCGGTGGCAACGTCGACGTGGGCGGCAATCCGTTTCCATATGCCAGCAAGTTCTCCGCCAATTTGGGGGCCGACTGGAAGGCGCTCGATCTCGGCGCCGGCGCGCTGAACCTGCATGTCGACAGCAGCTATACCGGGCGTTTCAAGTACGATACCTTCGGTAGCTACGACTATGTCGGCACGTCGGGAAGCTCGGTGAACAGCGGGCGTGGTCCGCTCAAGTTCGGCGAGGGCAATTACTGGGTGCTCAACGGCCGGATTGCGTATTCGACGTCGCGATACACGCTGGCCGCCTACGTCAAGAACGCGACCAACAAGCTGTATTTCCCGAACGCGATCAACGTCGAGAGCAGCTATGCCAGCGACTACATCGTCCGCGCAGCACCGCGTCAGTTCGGTGGCGAAGCGACGTTCAAATTCTGATCTGTTGGAGAACGACATGGAAACGCACGCACACGACGACATCGCGGCCATCCAGTTCGATCTGTTGATCGATGGCGATCTCGTGACCGGGGACCGAACGCTCGACGTGATCGACCCCTCGACCGGCGGGACACTGGCGACGGGTGCGTGCGCCTCCGAAGCGCAGCTTGAGCAGGCAGTAGCGGCAGCGGCGAAGGCGTTTCCCGGTTGGGCGGCGACCACGATCGCCGAGCGCCAGCGAGTGCTGAGCGCGATGGCCGACGCAATTGATGCCAACGCCGAGACATTGGCGCGTATCGTCACCAGCGAGCAGGGCAAGCCGATCGGTGATGCGCGCGCCGAGGTCGGCGGGCTGTCCTATTTCATGCGCTATTATGCTGCGCTCGATCTGCCGGTCGATCTGCACGAGGACGGCGACAATCGCCGGGTCGAGATCCACCGCGCACCACTCGGTGTGGTTGCGGCGATCACGCCGTGGAACTTCCCGATCTTGATCGGTGGCAACAAGATCGCGGCGGCGATGCTGGCAGGCAATTGCGTCGTCCTGAAGCCCGCGCCGAGCACGCCATTATCTGCGCTGTATCTCGGAATGCTGGTGCGGGACGTGGTGCCGGCTGGCGTCTTGAACGTGCTCGCCGACCGCAACGATCTTGGCGAACGACTGACGCATCATCCGCTGGTGCGCAAGATCAGCTTTACCGGATCGACCACGACGGGCGCGCGCGTGATGCAGGCGGCATCGTCGACCATCAAGCGCGTGACCCTGGAGCTGGGCGGCAACGACGCCGGCATCGTCCTGGACGATTGCGATCCGGCAACCGTCGCACCAAAGCTGTTCGGCGCCGCGTTCATGAACAATGGGCAGGTATGCGTTGCGATGAAACGCGTCTATGTCGC
The DNA here is from genome assembly GCF_040407565.1 of Sphingomonas faeni. GTDB lineage: Bacteria > Pseudomonadota > Alphaproteobacteria > Sphingomonadales > Sphingomonadaceae > Sphingomonas > Sphingomonas faeni_F. The sequence continues at coordinate 63,611 of NZ_JAPZPR010000012.1, read as the reverse complement.
GGACAGCCAGTACGACGCGATCTGCGATGCGATGGCCGACCTTGCCCGCGCGGCCGTGGTCGGGCCGGGACTGCAGCAAGGCACGCAACTCGGCCCGGTGCAGAACCGCCAGCAATTCGACAAGCTGAAGTCGCTGATCGAGGAAACCCGTGGTGCGGGCACGATCATCGCGGGGGGCGATTCACCTGAAGGGGACGGGTATTTCATCAACCCGACGATCGTCCGAGACATCGCGGACGACGCTCGGCTGGTGACTGACGAGCAGTTCGGCCCGGTCCTGCCGATCCTGCGCTATTCCAACCTCGACGACGCGATTGCGCGCGCGAACGATACCAGCTTCGGCCTAGGTAATTCGGTGTGGTCGGCGGATCCGGCGCGCGCGGGTGCGGTCGCCGCAAGACTTGATTCGGGTACGGTATGGATCAACCAGCACGGCGATATCACACCGGACACGCCTTTTGCCGGCGCCAAGATGTCCGGCCTCGGCGTCGAGTTTGGACAGGATGGCTTGCGGGAGTTTACGCAGACCAAGGTCGTCAACTACGCCAAGACTAGTCACGTGGTACCGGTCGCAGAGGGAGTTGCATAACGATGAAGAAGTCCGCGCTTCGTTGGCAAGCGACACTATGCGCGGTGCTCCTCGCCACTGCGTGTCGCAAACCCGATTACAGCAATCCCGCGCCTGCGCAGCAGCAGGAGAGCGTCACGGGCGTCACCGATGCGCGGTTGGCGGCGGCGGCCAAGGAGCCTCAGAATTGGCTGACCTATGGCGGAACCCAGGACGAGCAGCGCTTCAGCCCATTGACCGCGATCAACACTGGCACCGTGAAACAGCTCGGTCTCTCGTGGGATCACGAGTTCGACGTGAATCGCGGGATGGAGGCGACGCCGCTGGTCGCCGACGGCATCCTCTACACGACGACCGCCTGGTCCAAGGTCCACGCGTTCAACGCCGCGACCGGCCAGCTGCTGTGGAGCTACGATCCCAAGGTGCCGGGCAAGTCCGGCTTCAACGCGTGTTGCGATGTCGTGAACCGGGGCGCGGCCATCTATGACGGCAAGATCTTCTTCGGGACGCTCGATGGACGGCTGATCGCGCTCGACGCCAAGACCGGCCAGCCGGTATGGTCGATCGTGACGGTCGACCAGTCTAAGCCCTATACGATCACCGGTGCACCGCGGATCGTCAAGGGCCGGGTGCTGATCGGCAATGGCGGCGCGGAATACGGCGTCCGGGGGTATGTCTCGGCCTACGACGCGAAGACCGGCGCGCTCGACTGGCGTTTCTACACCGTGCCGACAAAGTCTGGCGGACCCGATGGTGCGGCATCCGATCCGATCATGGCGAAGGCCAAAGCGACCTGGGCGGGTGATTTCGACAAGTTCGGTGGTGGCGGGACGGTCTGGGACTCGATCGTCTACGACCGCACCTACAACCAGATTCTGATCGGCGTCGGCAACGGCTCGCCGTGGAACTATCAGCTGCGCTCGCAGAGCAAGGGCGACAATCTGTTCATCTCGTCGGTAGTCGCGCTCGACGCCGATACCGGCGCGTACAAGTGGCATTACCAGGGTACGCCCGGCGATTCTTGGGACTTCACGCAGACCAATTCGATCATCCTGGCGACGTTGCCGGTTGCCGGCAAGCCGACGCCGGTGATGATGCAGGCGCCCAAGAACGGCTTCTTCTACGTCATCGACCGCAAGGATGGCCGGCTCGTTTCGGCCAAGAACTTCGTCAAGCAGAACTGGAACAGCGGGTTCGACGCGAAGACCGGTCGACCGGTCTTCGTGCCGGCTGCGCGCTATCAAGGCACACCGTTCGTCGTCACGCCGTCGGGTCTGGGCGCACATAACTGGCAGCCGATGGCCTTCAGTCCGCAGACCGGGCTTGCCTATATCCCCGCGCAGGAGGTGCCGTTCGCTTATGGTAACACCGGGCCGTTCGTGCCCCGCGCCGGCGGCTGGAACACCGGCACCGATTTCGGCATCAACGCGATCCCCGACGAAAAGGCCAAGCTCGCCGCGATCCGTCCGCTGTTGAAGGGCCATCTTGCGGCATGGGATCCGGTCAAGCAGAAGGAGGCGTGGCGCGTCGAATTCGATGGACCGTGGAACGGCGGCGTCCTTGCGACCGCTGGCGCACTGGTGTTCGAAGGCAGCGCGGACGGCAAGCTGTCCGCGTTCGACGCCAAGACCGGCCGGACGCTATGGTCGTTCGACGCGAAGATGGGGATCATGGCGCCGCCGATCAGCTACGCCGTCGACGGCAAGCAATATATCGCGGTGATGGCGGGCTATGGCGGCGCATACGGCGTTTCCAGCGCATTCTCGCCCAACACCGGTCCGCGACCCAATGGCCGGCTGCTGGTGTTCGCGATCGACGGCAAGGCACCCTATACCGTGCAGCGCAATCCGTCGGGACCGCCGGTGATCGTCGCGCAGAACTGGACACCGGCGCAGGTCGAGCACGGCCGTCAGATCTTCGAGACGACCTGTGCGATGTGCCACGGCGCAGGGGCGCATTCGTCCGGCGTACTGCCTGACCTGCGACGCTCGGGCGCGCTCGCCGACGCCGATGCGTGGAAGGAGATCCTGATCAACGGCGCGCTGCAGGACCAGGGCATGGTCAGCTTCAAGAAATGGCTGTCGCCCGCCGATGTCGAGGACGTTCGCGGTTATGTCGCGATGCGCGCCAAGGCACTCAAGAAGAATGGTGGATGATGCAGACTTCGACTGACACCGCAGTGCGCCCGACCGAAGATGTCTTGGGCGCCTATCTGGTCACGCGCGACACGCCGGTCGGGTATGAACTGCAACCGCTGAAGAAAAAGGCTGCAATCCAGCTGATGGGATCGCGTTTGTGGGGCCGGTTCAATCCCAACCACTGGGACCCGGTCTATGCCGGCGCGACCGGCCTGAAGGCACCGATCCAGACCGGCGAGATGTCGTCCGCCTATATCGCGGAGATGTGCGTCAACCACTTCGGCGCAGCGATGTTCACCGGTGCGCGCGTCGTGTGCAAATACATCGCCTCGACGCTCGCGAACGAGGTCATCACGACGCACGGCGTGGTCCGCGAAAAGATCGCCAAGGGCGATGGCTTCCGGTTCGTCGTCGATGTCTGGGCGGACAACGAGGAGGGTGAGAAGAAGACGGTCGGCTTCGTCGAAGTCGATGTCGACGTGAAGGGAGATCGCGCATGAGCACCGACCAGTTGCGGCCGATGTCCCCGGTCCAGATCGCGCAGACTCGGGACTTTATCAACGGGCTCGAGGCTGGTGCAGCGACCTATTGGGACATGGTAGAGATCGGCGACGAACTGTCGCGTGAACTGACGATCAGCCCCGAACTCGTGATCCTATATGCGGACGGCGTGGAGGATTTCAATCCGTGGTACGAAGGCTGGCGGATGAACAGCTGGACGATACCCGGCGAATCTCCGTTCGGCGGTGCGATCGTGCCGCCGTTGCTGGTCTCGCATTTCGTGCTGTCGGTGCAGTTCGATCACACCAGGCCGTTTGCGATCGGATCGATCCACACCAATCACGATTCCGAGATCGTGGCGCCGATCCCGGTCGGCGCGACGGTACGGATCACGACGCGCGCCACCGAAAAATACGTGAAGCGGGAGCGGCGGTATGTACGGCATTCGGTGACGGTCGAGGACGTCGCGAACGGCACGCTCTATTTCCGCGAGACGCGGGATATCCTGTCGCTGTGAGCGCGATGGTCGCAGACGGGCTGTTCGAGCTTCACGGCGACGAACCGCGGTTGATCGGTACGCGGTGTGCGGCGTGCGGCACGGTGTATTTCCCGCAGGCGCCGAGTTGTCGAAACCCCGACTGCCGGGAAAAGACCGTCGAGCGCGCGGTCCTGCCGACCCGCGGCGTCCTTGTGAGCTACACCGTGCAGCGTTACCAGCCGCCGGCGCTGTTCCGGATCGACGATTGGCAGCCTTACGCGATCGGGCTGGTTGACCTCGGCGACGGGCTGGAGGTGATGGGCCTGCTTTCGGGATTTGCGCTCGACGGGATCGCGATCGGAACGCGTGTGCGGCTGGTCGCCGAGTCGCTATATGCAGATGCGGAGCGGGGCCCCGTGCTTACCTACAAGTTCGCGCGGGAGATCGACGCATGACCCAGTCCGTCTACGTGCTGGGTGCCGGCGCGCATCCGTGGGGCAAATGGCCGGACAAGCCGCAATTGCAGCTAGCGCTGGAGGCGATCGATCTCGCGCTGGCCGATGCGGGGTTAGGTTGGCCCGACGTGCAGGGTCTCGTCGCAGCGAGTTCGCGGTTCGAGGGCGGCATGGGGTGGGGGCTGCATGCCAACGAGATCGTCCAGGCGGTGGCCGAACAGGGCATTCCGTGCGTCAACGTCGGAGGCGCCTGCGCGGCCGGGGCGATCGCGTTCCACACCGCGCACGCGATGATCGCCAGCGGCGAGCATGAAGTCGTGTGCGTGATCGGTGCCGAGCGGATGCCGAAGGGTTTCATCCCGCGCCCGCCCGGCAGCCAGGACGATATCACGGACAGCGACTACCTGCGCTGGGTTGCGATGGGCGCGACCAATCCCGCGTATTGGGCGATCGAGGCACGGCGGCGGATGCATGAGCTCGGCACCAGTGAAGAGACTCTTGCGCGTGCCGCGGTGCTGATGCGGCGGAATGCTACGGGGAATCGCTTAGCCCGGTTCCGCAAGGAAACGATTGTCGACGAAGTTCTCGCATCTCCGATGGTCGCCGATCCGCTTCATCTGCTCCAGATATGCCCGGTCAGCGACGGTGCAGCGGCCATCATCCTTGGCAGCGAGGCGTGGATGAAGCGGACCGGACGCCTTGCCGTTAAGGTCGCGGGGTGCGCGATCGCAACGGGCAGTTTCGGCGATCCCGGCCGTCGCATTCCAACGATCGCCTCGAGCGTGCGTGCGGGCGTCACGCATACCAGCGAAGTCGGCAACGCGGTCGCGCGGGCCTGCGCGATGGCGGGGATCGGGCCCGAAGACGTCGACGTGCTCGAAATGGCCGACAACACCGCATGGCACATCCTCGCCTGGCCAGAGCAATTCGGATTCTATGAGGCGGGCAAGGGCGACTGGATGCTCGAGAACGGTGAACTCGACATCGGCGGGACATTGCCGATCAACCCGAGTGGCGGGTTCCTGTCGTTCGGCGAGGCGACCACCGCGCAGGCCGTGCTGCAGATCTGCGAACTGACATGGCAGTTGCGAGGCCAAGCCGAAGGGCATCAGGTTCCCGGTGCGCGCATCGGCATGTCCGCGGTACTGGGGCTCGGCGCGAACGGCGGCTCGGTCATCCTGAAGGCGTGAGGACAAGACTATGCGAATGACGGACATTGCCGCGATCGTGACGGGTGGCGCGTCGGGACTCGGCGAGGCGACGGCGGCCATGCTGGCAACAGCGGGCGCGCGCGTGACAATCTTCGATCTGAACGCCGAGATCGGTGAGGCGACCGCCACGAGGATCGGCGGACGGTTCGCGCGTGTCGACGTCACCGACGATCAGGGCGTGGCGGATGCACTGGCCGAGGCGGAACAGGCGCACGGCGTCGCGCGCGTTCTGATCAATTGCGCAGGCATCGCGCCGGCGGTGAAGACGGTCGGCAAGGACGGGACGCCGCATCCGCTCGACCTGTTCCGCAAGACGGTCGAGATCAATCTAGTCGGCAGCTTCAACATGATCTCGAAATTCGCCGCGCGTCTGGCGGCGGCCGATCCGATCGGTGAGGAGCGCGGGGTGATCGTCAACACCGCATCGGTCGCGGCGTACGACGGGCAGGTCGGGCAGGTGGCCTATGCTGCATCGAAGGGTGGCATCGTCGGGCTGACATTGCCCGTGGCGCGCGACCTAGCGCAGCACCGGATTCGCGTGATGACGATCGCGCCGGGCATCTTCCTAACGCCGATGCTGATGGGATTGCCGCAAGCCGCGCAGGATTCGCTCGGGACTCAAGTGCCGCATCCGTCGCGGCTCGGGCGTCCGGAGGAATATGCGCAGCTGGTGGCGTCGATCATCGCCAATCCGATGCTTAACGGCGACGTTATCCGCCTCGACGGTGCGATCCGGATGGCCCCACGCTGATCTAGGAGGCGCTGATCTAGGGGCCGCCGATCTGGGACGCGGCGATCCGTGCGGCAGCAAACGCGATCGCTTCGTTGGCAACGGGTGTCAGTTGCGGCAGACCGGCAAAACCATGGATCATACCCGGATACCTACGCAGCGCGACGTCGACCTCCGCGTCACCCAATCGCCGAGCGAGCGCTTCGCCCTCGTCGCGTAGCGGGTCGAACTGTGCGGTGACGATCGTTGTCGCCGGCAGCCGCTGCAAATCGGCGCGCGTCAGATCGAATGACGGATCCGCCCCGCCGTCGCCGCGATACGCGTCCCACGCCCATTCGAGGAACGAGGCCGTCAGCATATAGCCTTGCGCGAACTGCACCGCCGAAGCGCTGTCGCTCGCAGGATCGAGCAACGGGTAGATCAGGCCGATATGGTCGAGCGGGACACCCTCATCGCGGCAGCGCAGCGCGAGGCCGAGTGCGATATGGCCGCCCGCACTGTCGCCAGCAACGGCGATGCGATCGGAATAGAGGTCGAGCAGCCGAGCCTCTGCTCGAAGCCATTCGAGTGCTGCCTGCGCGTCGTCGAGTGCAGCGGGGAAGTGGTGTTCGGGGGCCAGCCGATAATCGACCGCGACGACCGTCCGGCCGCTCGCATAGGCGAGTGTCCGGCACATTGCATCGTGCGTGTCGAGGTTGCCAAGGATGAAGCCGCCGCCGTGGCAGAACAGGATTGCTGCGGTTCGATCGAGCGTCGGGCGATAGACCCGCACCGGGATCGGTCCACCCGGCCCGGGGACGACGTGATCAACCGTCGACGCTATGAAGGGCTTCGGAGCGCGCGCCTGGAACGCGTTCGCGGCCCGGCGTAGATCGGTGAGGGACACATGCGGCGGTGGCCGGCGCAACGCCATTCGCGGGTCCGCGAGTAGTGTGTCGAATGCCGGATCGGGGGCGTCGTCAGGCATCGGCGTGCTGGCCGACCGTACGCAGCGTCAGCCCTTCATACCCCTTGGCCGCGGTCTTCTCCAGGATGCGGCGATACCCGCGGACGCCCCCGGAATACGGCATGAAGACGCGCGGCTTCCCCGGCATTTCGGCGCCCAGATAATAGGACGGCGTCTTCGGGTAGAGGGTTTCCTGCGCCCGCTTGTTCACATGCGCGACCCAGTCGCGTTCGGCCTGCTCGGTCGCCTCGATCTCGTTTATTCCGTCACGCCGGCAATGGTCGAACAACGCGACTAGCCAGTCGACCTGCTCCTCGGTCGACAGCAATACGTTGCTCAGCAATGACGGGCTGCCCGGTCCGACGATCACGAACATGTTGGGGAAGCCGTGCACCCCGATCCCGAGAAAGCTGACCGGCCCCGCCGACCATTTCTCACGCAACGTGCACCCGCCGCGACCGACGATCTCCGGCTTCAGCAGCGATCCGGTAAATGCGTCGAACCCGGTCGCGTAGATGACGATGTCGAACGGATATTCGGCATCTCTGGTCCGGATGCCGTGCTCGGTAAAGCGCTCGATCGGGGTTTCGCTGATGTCGACGAGCGAAACATTGGGCCGGTTGAACGCCGTGAAATATCCGCTGTCGACCGAAGGGCGGCGCGTTCCGAACGGGAAGTCGCCTGGCGTGAGCTTTGCGCGCAAGTCTGGATCATGGACCTGTTCGGCGATCTTGCCGCGGATGAACGCCGACGCGGTATCGTTCGATTGCTGGTCGAGCAGGATATCCTTGAACGTCAGTGCAAAGCCGAAGCCTAGCCGGTTCCACGCGGTCTCGAACGCGGCGTTACGCTCCGCTTCCGGCACGTCGATCGCCGCGCGGTTGTCGGGCACGAAGCCGAGACCGCTCGGCGAATTGCGCGCCGCCTCGCGTCGTGCGGGATAGCCAGCCTTCACCGCCTGGTCCTCGGCATCGGTGACCGGTGCATTGGCGGCGGGGATCGAGTAATTCGCAGTGCGCTGGAAGACGGTGAGATGTGCTGCGTCGCTGGCGATCACCGGCGTCATCTGAACGCCCGATGATCCCGTGCCGATGATCGCGACGCGCTTGCCGGCGAAATCGACCTTGTCCTTCGGCCAGCGCGCGCTGGAGATGACGCGCCCGGTAAAGTCGTCCTGACCAGGATATCGCGTATCCTTGGGCGTCGACAATTGTCCCACCGCGAGGATCAGCTTTTCGGCATTCCAGCGTCGCCCGTTGCTCGCCTCGACGATCCAGCGTGCGGTCGCTTCGTCGAACGTTGCGCGTTCCATTCTGGTGCGGAGTTCGATATCGCGACGCAGGTCGAAGCGATCGGCGACGTGGTTGATGTATCGCAGGATCTCGGGCTGCGTCGCGTAGCGTTCGCTCCAGCGCCATTCCTGTTCGAGTTCGGGCGAAAAGCGGTAGGAGTAATCGTAGCTTTCGACGTCGCAGCGCGCGCCGGGATATTGATTGAACTGCCAGACTCCGCCGATATCGTCGCCCGCTTCGAGGACGGCGACCGAGAACCCCTGGGAGCGCAGCGTATGCAACGTGCGCAATCCGCCGAACCCGGCACCGACCACCAATGCGTCAACGAACGTCGTCATGGACCTCTCCTGTGCGCCGGTAATCCCTCATTTCTGCATGCTCGTCAACGGTTGTGTGGAATATTATAGCCACTTGGTTCCATCGCATTCGTCCCGCGAACCTGATCGATTTTCCACGACTACATTGACGATCGCGTTTGCGCGGGATTAGATTGTGGTCGTCGGCTCGGGTCGACCAAGGATTGACCTCCGGCCGGTATGGCGTCGCGCCGTATCCGGACCGGCAATGGCGAGGTACGCAGGAGATGATGGGTTCGGTCGCCGATCGGCAGCGGGCGTTGCGGGCCGCGATGCCCGTCTGGAAGCCCCGGACGCTGCACGCGGTGCTCGACGATGCGGTTCGCGCGACGCCGGATCGCCCGTTCGTGATCACCGACGACCAAAGCTGGACCTATGCCGAGATGGCCGCTTGGTCGAAGCGGCTCGCGGCCGGGCTGGTCGCGCTCGGCGTTACGCCCGGCGAGAAGGTCGCGCTGGTACTCGCCAATTATCCCGAGTTCGTCGCGATCAGATATGCTGTGTCGCGGATCGGCGCGGTCTGCGTGCCGATCAACATCCTCAATCGCCGCGACGAACTCCGCTATCTGCTCGATCAATCGAATGCGGTGCTGCTCGTCACGATGGACCAGTTTCGCGGCGTCGATTACCTCGACATGCTCGACCAGATCGCGCCGGGATGGGAGAACGCGGGCGGAGGCGACGGTTTGCCGAACCTACGCCACGTCGTGGTGCTGCCGACCGGGGAGGCGCCGGATCGTAAATCCGCACGGACGTTCTCGTCGCTTGAGACCAACGACGCCTGGGCGGATATGCCGGTCGATCCGCTCGCCGTTTGCGACATCATCTACACCTCGGGCACGACCGGACCGCCAAAGGGCGTGCTGCTGACACACGACATGCTGATGCGTACCGCGTATGGCAGCGCCTATGCGCGTGCGTTCGAGGATGACCGCCGCATCCTGTTCTCGCTGCCGATGTATCATGTGTTCGGCTACGTCGAAGGACTGCTCGCCGTGCCGTTCGTCGGTGGCGCGATCGTGCCGCAGTTGCGCTTCGACGCCGCGGCGACGCTGGAGGCGATCGCCCGGCATCATGCCAGCGATGCCTTGTTGATCCCGGCAATGTCGCTCGCGGTGCTCGATGCGGCGGGGGCAGGGACGTACGACCTGTCGCGATGGCATTCGGTGCTGGCATCGGGCGGACGCGCACCCGAACGCGTCTGGCAGGGGATCCGCGAGGTGCTGGGGGTGGACGAGATCACCACCGGCTACGGCATGACCGAGACGACCGCGTCGACCACGGTCACCCGTCCCGACGATCCGGTCGAGCGGTTGCTGACCACCAACGGCCGCCAGCGTGACGTCGGCGTCGCCGGCGATCCGAAGGACGGCGGGCGGCTCGTCACCTACCGCGTCGTCGATCCCGGCACGGGTACGTTCCTGGACAATGGCGAGACCGGCGAACTCGTCGCCAAGGGCTACGGCGTGACGCCCGGCTATTACAACAATTCCAAGGCGACGGCGGTGGCCTTCGATGCCGAGGGCTGGTTGCGCACCGGCGATCTGGGCCGGATCGACGACGACGGCTACATCACGCTGCTGGGCCGCACCAAAGAGTCCTACCGCTGCGGCGGCGAACAGGTGCTGCCGACCGAGATCGAGGATCTGCTGACGACGCATGCCGACGTGGCGCAGGCGCATGTCGTGCCGATCCCTGACGAACGGATGGGCGAAGTCGGCGTGGCGTTCGTCGTCGCGCGGCCGGGCGCGACGCTCGATCGATCCGAGTTGCAGCGACTGATCGCCGACCGTCTCGCGCGCTACAAGGTACCGCGACACATCCTGCTCGTCGATGCGGCAGCCATACCGACCACTGCGTCCGGCCGGGCGCGCAAATTCCTGCTGACCGAACAGGCCCTGCATATCCTGGAGCTGCCATGACGACGATCTTCACTGCCCCCGACCGTAAGATCGCGATCGTCACCGGCGGCGCGCGGGGCATCGGCGCGGCGATTGCCACGCGGCTTGCGGCAGAGGGCCACGACGTTGCGGTGTTCGATCTGGACGCCGACGCCTGCGCCGAGACGGTCGGCCGGATCGAGGCGACCGGAAACCGCGCGCTGGCGGTCGCCGTCGACGTATCGAACGAGGATGCGGTCGTCGCTGGAGTTGCGCGCGTCGTCGAGAAACTCGGTGCGCCCACAATCCTCGTCAACAATGCCGGCATCCTCCGCGATCGGACGCTGGCGAAGATGACGCTGGACGATTGGGAGGTCGTGATGGCGGTAAACCTCCGCTCGGTCTTCTTGATGTGCCGCGCGGTGCAGCCGCATATGCGCGCCGCGCGCTGGGGCCGGATCGTCAATCTGTCGAGCATCGCCGCGCTCGGCGTGATCGGCGAGGCGAACTATGCGGCCGCAAAGGCCGGGGTTCAGGGCATCACGCGGACATTGGCGATCGAACTCGGCCGTCACGGCATCACCGCCAACGCGGTCGCCCCCGGTTTCGTCGTTACCGACATGACGCGTGCGGTTGCCGCACGCATGAACATGCCGTTCGAGGATATGGTGACCGAGATGATGACCGGGATCCATGTCGGGCGCCCCGGCGTGCCCGACGACATCGCGCAGGCGGTCGCGTTCTTCGTCGACGAACGGTCCGGCTTCGTGACGGGGCAGGTGCTCTACGTCGCCGGCGCGCCAAGGGGGTGACGCCGCCCGCCCTCGCCAAGCGCGACGCGACCCCTTAGTCCGGCATCTCGTATCGAAGGGCATCAGAGTGGCAAAGCAACCATCGTTGATCGGCAAGCGGCGGTCCGCCGCGGGTAAGGAGCCGCGCGAGTCCTATCAAAACCGCCGCCAGGAAATCTCCGAGGCGGCGATCCGCGTCTTCCACCGGCTCGGCTACAGCGCCGCGAGCGTCAGCGCGGTCGCGGCGGAACTCGGCGTCGATCGCGCAACGCTGTATTATTATTTCTCGTCCAAGGAGCAGATGTTCGACGAGATCGTCCGCACGGTCCTGGAAAGCAACGACGAACTGGCGCGCCGCATCGCCGACAGTCCGATCAGTCCGGCGCGCAAGCTGCGCGAGCTGATCACCGCGTTGATGAACTCCTACGGCTCCAATTATCCGCTTCTGTATATTTATATCCGCGAGGACCTGACGCATGTCAGCGACACCCGATCGAGCTGGTCCGAACACATGCGGCAGCTCAATCGCAACATCGAGCAGTCGGTGATCGACATCGTCGAGCAGGGCTATGCCGACAAGAGCTTTCGCCGGGTCGGGGTGCCGCGGATCGTCGCGTACGGGATCCTCGGCATGCTCAACTGGTCGCACCGCTGGTACAAGCCGGATCGTGGCGCATCCGCGGACGAGATCGGCAAGGTGTTTGCCGAGATGATTCTGAGCGGGCTCGAATCGCCCTATTGACTGCGCCACGCCAGGCGGAGTCGTGAAAATCGTACGTCTATGATGAGATTAACATACTCAACGTGCGTTGTTTGAAAGAACGAATGGACGAATGACCGAACTTGGCAAGCGATATACGCGTGGCGAATGTCTGGGTGTGGGTCACCGCTGTCGTAGTCGTCAAGAGGTCGACCACGACAGAGGTCTCGGCTACCTTTATCAACATGCTTGCGAGATCTGATCAAACCGACGATCTCGACCTCGACCAGGACGGGGCCGAACTCTTCGCCCAGGCCTTGGATGAAGCCGCGCTTACCCGCCTTGAGGCCGCCCTGGCTGCGCTTCCAACGAATGTGCCGGGCGTTCGGATCGGGGAGGGGCGCACTCTTAAGCCGTTTCTAGAAGTCGCTGGATCAATCGGTGGGATAGCAGCCACCGCGCTCGGGCCCGATGCTCGTCCGGTTCGTGCGATCCTGTTCGACAAGACGTCCGAGCGTAACTGGGCGCTCGGCTGGCATCAGGACCGCACGATCGTGGTAAGGGAGCGGATTGGCGCAGATGGATTTGGACCGTGGACGTTGAAGTCCGGCCTGATCCAAGTCGAACCGCCGTTTGATATCCTCGAGCGCATGGTGACCTTGCGCGTGCACCTGGATCAAGTTGATGCGAACAACGCTCCGTTGCGCATCGTGCCTGGCTCGCACCGGCTCGGTCGCTTGAGTGAAGCCGAAGTGCAGCGCTTGGTGACGACCTCGGGCGAGCGGCTCTGTCTAGCCGAACGCGGCGACGTTTGGCTCTACGCTACCCCTATCGTACACGCCTCGCTGGCCGCTAATCCCCCGCGACGCCGTCGCGTGATTCAAGTCGATTATTCGGCTGATGCCGCGCCATATCCACTCGCTTGGCACGGCATATAGGTGGTAGATTGAGCGCGCGCGTCCGAACGGTCCTGTTCGTTTGTAGCCAGAACAAGCTGCGAAGCCCTACCGCCGAGCAGGTGTTCTCGCGTCGGGAAGATCTCGAGGTAGACTCCGCCGGGACCAACCATGATGCCGAGAACCCGCTCACGGCTGAACTCGTCAGCTGGGCCGACCTGATCTTCGTTATGGAGAAGGCGCAACGGCGCAAGCTTCAGCGTCGTTTCCGGGCGGCTCTGACAGGCACGCGTGTGATTTGCCTGGAAGTGCCGGACAATTTTGCATTTATGCAGCCGGAGCTGGTCCGGCTGCTCGAGACGAAGGTGAGCAGGCACCTACCAGCACGCGCCAGGACAACCGAGAAGCGGTCACAATCGGAACATGAATGAGCGGCGGTTTTCGGGAAGCGAGTAGGCCGGTCTGAATGTCGTCTATTGGGTCTTTCGGCTGTCGGTCCTCTAAAGGTACACCATGATCAAGTTCACCAGGAACGGTAACGCGAGCGCTCATGGGCAGGTGTCAGGCATCGTCCGCCGGTTCGCAACCGAGCGGTGTCTTGGATTGTTTGGTTGTATGAAGGAGAGCAACGATGGTGACCGCCCTGCAAGCCGAAGAGCCCGGTTTTGAAGCCGACGTCAACGAACTACCGGACGACAACAACGGGCTAGAAGATACCCTTGAGGATAAACCAGTCGCCGACGAACCAGAGCCAAACGATCTTGAGAAGGCGCAAAAGGAAGGTGCGGAGGAGCGAGAAGAGGGCGGCTTATACTGACATAGGTATGGAGACGACGTGGTCCGGAGCGTAACCTGCTCCGGACCATTGAACCAGTTGAATCGGAAACGTGCTTCGACGCTAAAGCGCCACGTCTGAAGTCGTCAGCAGGATCGGTGGCTCACCACCAAGGCGTTTAACAAATTCACGCTGGGCGATGCGGTGAATGTCGCTTTCGAACTCGATGAAAACCTCGACCGCAGTTTCTGGGTCAATTCCTTCTAGCGCCGGGTTCGGCATTTCGGCCAACGCTTCGCTGGTGATCAGAAACTCGACGGGACCAAAGTCGGTCGTGCCGGTGAAGCCGATGCTATCACGCTCCGCCACCCAATATCCGTCGCCGCGCTCGAACCGGACGCTGGACTTCACCATAGTTATTACTCCTCTACGGTTGGAGTGGACGGCAAATGCTCGGCTAGGCCTGCGATCGCTTCGCCAGTGAACGTCGTACTGGAAACCCCTTCGATCTGAACGGCATGATCCGTGGTCAAGGTCGCCGCTTCCCTATGTTCAGGGTCCAGCCTGACCCAATCCCGCACGGCTCGCTCTAGGTTCGTCACTTCGGCAATATCGGTGTCACCGCGGGCCACGTTTTCCAATGACGCACTCATCCGCCAGTTGATGTCCGGAGTCTTGGCGCTTTTGCCCCATGTCGCTTCTGTCATTGTCAGTCACCTTACAGGGTTCAACGGCTAGAATAGCACAGGCGATCGGGCATGGTCCGCGTCCACTGTGACCAAGCCTTCAACCCGCATCAGCTGCGAGGGGTAGGGCGCAACCAAGTCCTTCAGATCGTCCCAGGGGGCGGTCAGCCAACGGTCGTAATCCTCGTCGTGTAGGATGACCGGCATGGCCTTGGGGTGGATGGGGGCCACGATCGCGTTCGGCTCCGTCGTCAGGAAACCATAGGCATTGTCGCGCGCGGTCGGACGCCAGATCCCTGCAAAGGCGAAAATTGGGCGGCTGGGCACGTCAAACCAGTGCAAGGGCTTCTTGCCGTCTTCGCCAAGCGCCAACCCATATTCAGAAAAAGCGCTGACCGGGACGAGACAGCGTCGCGCCGGCGTCGTCAGCATCGATCGCCAGAAGCTGGAGTTCAGGTTCCGCACGTTCGTCACGTACTTGGTAAGTTTGACCGAGGGGTCGCGCGCGCTGGGCACCTGCGTCGGCACGCCCCATTCCATCCGCTCGAGCTTCCGCTCAGCACCGTCCTGTACGATCACCTTGCCGTAGAACGGTGTCTTCTTGCCAGTCGGGAAAATGTCACCGACGGGGTATTCCTCGTCCCTCTCATAAGGAGGCCGGATACCGAAGGTGACCCCAAGGTCGGCATCCTTCGCCGTCATACGATACCGGTTGCACACGAAGCGTATTCCTAGGGTTGGCGCCGACGAGATGATCCCGTCGGCGCACGCGTCTTACATCTTGTCTTTCAGCCCCTTGGCGGCCGTGAACGCAACCTTCTTGGAAGCGGCGATCGTGATCGTCTCGCCGGTCCCGGGGTTACGGCCTTCGCGCTCCGGGCGGTCCTTGACGGTAAACTTGCCAAACCCTGGGATCGAAACCTCCTCGCCCTTCACGGCTGCGGCCGCGATCTGGTCGAAGACGGCGGTGATCGCCTTCTTCGCGTCAGCTTCGTTCGAACCGGTCGCCTCAGCGACGCCCTTGGCCAGGTCACTTACGTTCATGCTATTCGTACTCCATTGGAAAGACCGGCGGGACCTTAGCCATGGCGAACGACGAGACAAAGACCGTACTGGACGAGTCGAGCGTCGCGGCGGTTCGCCTCACGCTGAGCACGCTCGCGGGTCATCACGTCGCCGAAATCTTTGAGGCGGCCGCAGGGCGAGGGCCGATCGCAGATCTGGCGCCCGAGGCAATGCGTGCCCGAAACATCGATCTCTAACGGCCAGCGACACGCTCGCGCGTGACGCGAGGATCCTCATAGAGATCGCGGATCGCGCGGAGCCGAAAGACATTCCACCATCGTTGCCAGCGATGCTCGGCTGCATCGTGGATCATATGGCAGCGCTGACAGAGCGCCTTGAGGTTCGAAGGCGCGCTGTTGCCCGGATCATGATCGAGATGCGCGCAAGCCAGGACGACATAGGTCACGCGGACCGACGCCAGCACAAACCCGGCTTTCATGGAAATACGCTTGCCGCGGTCCGACCGCCAGCACCGGACATCGGCATCCCACCAGCGTCCGTCGCCAAGATGGACCACACGGCGCAGGTGTGGTCGACCGCATCCCTCGCATTTGGCTCCGGCACGATCGAACCGGACCGTCTGCGACAGCTGCCGCCAGTCGATCGGGTAGAGCCAGCGGTTCTCGGGGCGGATCGGCATGACGATTCTATGAGTCACCCACTGGGCAAACGAAAGCGAATAATTCGCCATTTGTTGCCGCTTCGTATTTTTTTCGTTCCTCTTCGTACGCCGAGGAGGAAGTCGGGTCATCAGCCCGGATCGGGACGATCAAACCGCTTGCAATGTAGGACCTAGTAACGGAACATAAAGGGAACGAGTAGAGTCTTAGACCATGATGTCCCCCGTCCCCGCGTCCCTTGCAACCAGCCTTGCCCACTTGCGGATGATCGCCACGCCGGTCACCGACTACCGGGTGCTGCCGTTCGGCGTGGCTGCGATCGATAGCAGACTTGGGGCTGGAGGCTTGCGTGCCGGCGCGCTTCACGAGGCGACGGCGCGTAGCGGATCACTGGTGGATGATGCCGCAACGACACTGTTCCTTGCCGGTATTGCGGCGCGCGAGGCGGCCAATGCGAGCGGTCCTGTTTTGTGGGCCACGTGCCGCACCGACCTCTACGCACCGGCTTTGGCTCAGGCAGGCCTTTCCTCGTCTGATGTTATCTATGCTCAGCCCTATGATGACGCAGCGTTGCTCGCGGTAATCGAGGACGCGGTTCGCGACGGGACGCCATCGGCGATCATCGCGGAAGCAAGCAAAGTGTCCATGGTTGCAACCCGTCGTCTGCAGCTGGTGGCAGCGGAGGCCGACATGCCAGTGCTGTTGCTGCGGCGTCGACGCGGCCGTGACCAGGATCCTTTCTCGGAACCATCCGCCGCGTGGACACGCTGGCGGATCGGCTCCGCGCCTTCGGCGCGGCTGGAGGTCGCGGGTGTAGGACGAGCAAGATGGACGGTCGAACTGGCGCGGCAACGCGGCGGTGAAGGGTTTTCCCTGATAGTGGAGGGCAGCGATGAGACGGGTCGTCTCGCTGTTCCTGCCGAACTTGGCCATCGAGCGGCTGAGACGGTTGGAACGGCCCGCTACGCGGCTGCCTGAACGGCCAGCCTTGCAATTACCGGTCGACGACGATCCGGGTGCCTGTTCGGTGCCGCGGGGCGGCGGGTGGCGCCCTGGCGCCCGCTGGGCACGCGAGGGTGCACAATCACGCGGGGATGTTAAGGCACAGATCGCCGCGTTACCAATTCATGCGCAGCCGCCCATGCGCGAGCTTGGCCGCCGATCAGAGGCGGCGAGCCACCCGTACAAGGCCCCGGCGCCCGCCATGCATTTCATCGCGCCTGTAGCGCCTCCAATTGAGCACGCGCCGCTTGCGCTAGTCGGCAAGGTTGGCCGGCGCGAAGAGGTCGTGCACGCCTGCACCGGTGCTCAAGCGCTCGGCATCCACCCCGGCATGGCCGCCACCCATGCACGCGCGCTGGTGTCGGATCTCGACTTCCGGCCAGCAGAGCCTGAAGCCGACGCGGCGCTACTCGATCGCTTAGCGCTACTGGCGGTCCGTCGCTGGTCGCCGATCGCGGCGGTGACGCCAGCCGATGGGCTTTGGATCGACCTTGCCGGCTGCGAACACCTGCACGGAGGGGAAGAGCGGTTCTGTCGTCGTCTGATCGCCTTCTGCCGTCGCGCAGGCTTCACCGCCCGCGTGGCGGTTGCCGACACGCCGGGTGCCGCGCATGCAATGGCTCGCTTCGGCCGGGACGATCTGACGCGCGTCGAACCGCGTGGCACCGTCGAGGCGCTCAGCCCGTTACCGATCGCCGCGCTGCGCCTGACGCCCACGGCATTAACTGCGGCGCGTAAATTCGGCTTCGAGCGGATTGCGGACCTCCTGCCGGTCGCACGCGGACCGCTGGCACGGCGACTTGGCCTACCAGCGATAACGCGGCTCGATCAGGCCCTGGGCGGAATGGCAGAGCCGCTAACGCCGCGCGAGGATGCCGAGGTGCCGGCCGTCGAGCGGCGCTTGCTGGAGCCGATCAGCACCGCCGAGGCGATCGAGCAGGTTATGGGCGACCTCCTGCGCGACCTCGCGGAGCTGCTGCAGGCCAAGGGGCTTGGCGCCAGGTCATTGCGCCTGACCGGCCTGTGTGTCGACGGCAGTGAGCAGATCGTGGCGGTTGGTACATCTCGGCCGACGCGCGAGGTGAAGCATCTTCTGCGGCTGCTGAAGCTGCGCATCGAGCGCATCGACCCGGGCATGGGCCTCGAGCAGTTTTGGCTGGTAGCCCCGCACACCGAGCCGCTCGACGCGGTCGACCTTGGCGCTGTCCTCGCCGGTGAGACAATGGTGCGCGATCCGTCGCGCCTGGTTGACCTGATCGCCGGACGGATCGGGGGGCATGCCGTCTTCCGCATAGCGCCCGTCGAAAGCCATGTACCCGAGCGGGCCGTTGTCCGCTCCGACCCAAACCTGATGCCAGGAAGCTGGCCGAGTTGGCAACGCCCGATCCGTCTCTTCGCGCATCCGGAGCCTCTGCACCGAGTCATGGCGCTGATGCCCGACCAGCCACCGCGTCGGTTCGAGTGGCGCGGCAAGACATACAAGGTCGTCGCGGGCGACGGACCTGAGCGGGTCCACGGCGAATGGTGGCGCCGCGATGCCGAGGTCTGGGCTGTCCGCGACTATTACCGCGTCGAGGACGAGGGTGGCGGCCGCTACTGGGTCTTCCGCCGCGGGGATGGCTTCGAGGATGACACGGGTGATCTGTCCTGGTGGATGCACGGGGTCTTCGGATGACCCATTATGTCGAGCTTCAGGTGCTGACGCACTTCTCGCTGCTGCGGGGTGCATCCAGTCCGGACGAGCTGTTCGCGGCCGCGGCCGTGCTTGGCTATCCATCGATTGGGGTGAGCGACATCGGCACCGTTGCCGGCGTTGTGCGAGCATGGGAGGCCCAGAAAGCAACCGGCGTCCGCTCGATTGCCGGCACGCGCGTTGACCTGTCGTGCGGCCGGCGACTGCTGCTGTACCCAATCGATCGCTCGGCCTGGTCGCGGATCACCCGGCTGCTGACCGTCGGCAAGAAGCGGGCAGGGAAGGGCGGTTGCCTGCTGCACTGGCACGACCTCGAGCCATGGTCAGAAGGCGTCGTTGCAATCCTGCTGCCGAACGAGGCGAACGAGGAGAACCTTGCGGCACTGGCCGATCTGAAGGCAGTCTACGGCCGTCGTGGCTACTTGGCGCTGTTCCAGCGGCGCCGACCGGGAGACGCGGTCCGCATCGATGCGCTTGCTCGACAGGCGGGCGGTGCGGGCGTGCGCGCCGTCGTGACCGGCGACGTGCTTTACCATGCACCCGACGCACGGCTGCTGCAGGACGTGGTGACCGCGGTGCGCGAGAAATGCACCGTCGACGAGCTTGGCTATCGCCGCGAGGTCAACGCCGATCGCGCGCTGAAATCACCCGACGAGATGGTCCGTCGCTTCCGCGCCTACCCCGACGCGCTGCAGGCCAGCGTCGACATTTCGCGCATCTGCACCTTCGACCTTGGCGAGCTTCAGTATCAATACCCGCATGAGAAGCTGATCGACGGACTGACGGCGCAAGAAGCGCTTCAGAAGCTGGCCACCGAAGCGGTCGAGCGGATGTTCGATGGCGACGTTCCGCAAGCCTATACCGACCAGATCACGCACGAGATGCGGTTGATTGGCGAGCTTGGCTATGCGCCCTATTTTTTGACCGTTTACGCGATCGTCCGCGAAGCGCGCCGACGCGGGATCCTGTGTCAGGGGCGGGGCTCGGCTGCCAATTCCTGCGTCTGCTTCGTCCTCGGCGTCACCTCGATCGACCCGATCAAACACGAGCTCCTGTTCGAGCGCTTCGTCTCCGGCGAGCGCCGCGAGCCACCCGATATCGACGTCGACTTCGAGCATGAGCGCCGCGAAGAGATCATCCAGTGGATCTACGAGACCTATGGTCGCAATCACTCTGCGCTGACCGCCGTCGTCACGCGCTACCGGGCGCGTGGCGCGGTACGCGACGTTGGCAAGGCGCTTGGACTGCCTGAAGACCTGACGTCATCGCTGGCGGGTTTGGTGTGGGGCTGGTCGGCCGACGGTGTTGGCGAGAAGCAGGTCGAAGAGCTCAACCTCGACATCGGCAACCGCCGCCTCCGGCTCACGCTGGAACTGGCGCGCAAGCTTATCAGCGTGCCGCGGCACATGTCGCAGCACCCAGGCGGGTTCGTCCTGACGCATGACCGCCTCGATGATCTTGTCCCGATCGAGCCCGCGGCGATGGAAGACCGCCAGATCATCGAATGGGACAAAGACGACATCGATGCGCTGAAGTTCATGAAGGTCGACGTGCTAGGTCTCGGCATGCTGGGCTGCATGAACCGCGCTTTCAACATGCTCGAGGCGGACAAAGGGCTGCGGGTAGGGCTTGCCGACCTGCAGGACGATGATCCCGACGTCTACGCCATGATCTCGAAGGCCGACACGCTCGGCACCTTCCAGATCGAGAGCCGGGCGCAGATGTCGATGTTGCCGCGGATGAAACCGCGCCGCTTCTACGATCTCGTCATTCAGGTCGCGATCGTGCGGCCGGGACCGATCCAGGGCGACATGGTCCACCCGTATCTGCGCCGACGCGAGGGACTGGAAAAGCCGGAGTATCCGCGGCCGGAACTGCGCGCGGTGCTGGAGAAGACGCTTGGCGTGCCGCTCTTTCAGGAGCAGGCGATGAAAGTCGCGATCGTCGGTGCCGGATTCACCCCGGCTGAGGCGGACCAGCTGCGTCGGGCCATGGCGACCTTTAAGGTGACCGGCGGAGTATCCCATTTCAGCGAGAAGCTGGTCGAGGGCATGGTCGAGCGCGGTTACCCGCGTGATTTCGCTGAGCGCACCTTCCGCCAGCTCGAGGGCTTTGGTTCCTACGGCTTCCCGGAGAGCCATGCCGCCTCCTTCGCCAAGATCTCCTACGCGTCGTCGTGGATGAAGCATCATCACCCCGACGTGTTCTGTGCAAGCCTGATGAACGCGCAACCCATGGGGTTCTACGCGCCGGCGCAGATCGTCGGCGATGCACGCGCGCACGGTGTCGAGGTTCGGCCGCCATGCGTCAACGCTAGCCGGTGGGACTGCACACTGGAGAAGAACGGCGGGCGCTATCTCGCGGTACGGCTTGGACTGCGGCAGATCCGCGGGCTGTCGAACGCCGATGGCGCAAAGATCGTCGGTGCGCGTGAGCTTACGGCCTTCGAAAGCGTCGAGGACGTTTGGCGGCGATCGGGGGTACCGCGCGCCGCGATCGAAAAGCTGGCCGATGGCGACGCCTTCCACAGCTTCAGCGTCGATCGCCGGCAAGGCCTGTGGAAGGTGAGGGGCCTTGGCGACGCACCGCTCCCGCTATTCGCCGCGGCCGACCGCGTGGCCGAAACCTTCAGCGCAGAAGGCATTGAGCCAGACGTCGCGCTGAGACCGCTGACCGATGGCCGTGAGGTCATCGAGGACTACCGCGCGCTGCAGCTGTCGCTTCGTGCTCACCCGCTGACGTTCGTGCGTGACGAGTTGGTCAGGCGCGGCGTCACAAGGTGCGTCGACCTCGCCAACATCCGCGACGGCCGCCACGTCGAGGTCGCGGGCATCGTCCTGGTCCGGCAGAAGCCGGGGTCCGCCAAGGGTGTTCTCTTCATCACGATCGAGGATGAGACCGGGATCGCCAACGGCATCCTCTGGCCTGATCGCTTCGAGGCCCAACGCCGCACGATCATGTCCGCCTCGATGGTCGGCCTGAAAGGCAGGATCCAGAAGGAAGGCGAGATCATCCACGTGATCTGCGACCGGATCATCGATCACGGCGACCTGCTGCACCGGGTTGGCGACATGTCGTTTCCGCATAGGACTGGCCGCGGTGATGCTGGCCAGCATCCAGGCTCACCCGATCGCGGTGACAAGGGCTGGAAGCCGGAACCGCGCAACAGCTACTGGCCACCGCACGCGGAAGGCATGGATCCGGAGGAGGTCGTGCGGTTCAAGTCGCATGACTTCCACTGATCCCGTGTCCACGCTGCCAAGGCATCAGCGTGTCGTGATCGCGCTGTCCGTTCACATTCTGCGCTGTGGCGTGTCGCGCTGTTCCGAAGCCCGGGTCGATGTTCCGGAGATCAGGCTGGCCCTCAGATGCCTGCTGCCGCATTGCCCCGAGAAATGGCCACTCGCTCTCTACTGGGACTCTGGATCGCAGACGAACGAGATCGGTCGCGCCCAGGGCGTCACCGCGGCGTTCAACGGTATTGTCCGCCAGCTGCGCCGCGCAGGCTGTTATGAAGAGGTGTCTGAACCGTGAGTATGAGACTACCGCGAGCGGCCGTTGCTCGCGTTCCGGAAGGCACGCGTATCGTCAGCGTGGAGCGCATGTCGCGGGCGTTCACCAAATACCATCTGGATGACGGACGCGCGCTGCACCGGTTCAAGATGGAAGAGCCGCACGCCACGCCGCATGACCACCCCTGGAGTTTCGACACCGATATCCTCGATGGTGGCTATGTCGAAGAGGTGTTTCACCTGGATCCAAGTGGCGGTTGGCACAGCAAACTCGTTCGTCGGCTATCCGGCGAAACCTACCACGTCGACGCTGCGCACATTCACCGCATCGTCGAGCTGCCAACAAGCGAATGCTGGACGCTCGTTCGTGCAGGTCCCCACACGCGGGAAACCCGGTTCTGGCGGTTCGGCGACATCGTTCAGTCCCGGGCGTGGCATGAGCGACGGTGGACGCGTTTGGAATAGGCCGTCACGGCGAGAGCCAGTCCACCGCGATGTTCAAGACGGCATTGGCCGGGGAAGAGTATCGAGCGCTGCCGATACCTGCAGGCGCAGATCCTCGTCGCGGGTGATCTCCAGCATCGCGCTCAGGCTGCTGCGTGCGCCGGCCACATCACCAGCGACCAGCTGAAGTCTGGCTCGCTCCCACCAACCATGGGCGTGCGTGGGCGCCACGATCGTCATACGGTCGTACAGGACCAGCGCGCGTGCGGAATCCCCGGTCTGCTCGGCACGGGTCGCCTGGTTGAGCAGCAGGCGGACGAGCGCCGACCGGTTCGACAGGGGAAGCATCCCGTCGGAAAACCGGGCCTGGCCCGTCATCTGCTCCAACAAGGCTTCCACCTGTTCAGGGGCGACGATGCGACCATCGTTGAAGGGATCGATGATCAGCGCATCCGATGCGTCGCCGAGGCGGACCAGGACGTGGCCGGGGGTATTGAGCGGCATCGCCGACCATCCGAGACGTCGTGCCATCGCCACATAGAGGATCGAAAGGCTGATCGGCAGACCGAGCCGGCGATCGACGACCGCGATCAGGTCCGCATTCTGAGGGTCGTCGTAGTGCGTCCGGTCGCCGGAGAACCCGAACTCTTCCACCATCACGCTGCTCAGGGCTTGGGCCTGAGCGATACTACCTACTGCGTCGCCGTCAGCAGCGCGCAGGGCTATTTCTATGTCGGTGAGCTCGTCGAGATATTCATCAAGATGGATACCGGGATGATCGAGCGCTGCGAGTTCGAGCGCAGCCAGATCGAGCTCAATTTCGCCGTCTTCCATCAGCCCGAGATGAAGAATGCTATTGGTCATGAGCCGTTAGATGGGGGGCTGCTTCGATCGTTTCTATGGCAACGTTCGGGTAAGCGGCCCGGCGTACCCCGCGTCATGTGCGATCCCACCATGCTGGTGCGGCAATCCACCCGAAAGCCATCATCACGATTCTGGATCCGGCAGACATCGATACCTGGCTGCGCGGATCCTATGACGATATCGTTAGCCTGCACAAACCCTATGACCCTGCCAAAATGACCGTCTGAGAGCCTGTCTTCGCAACCCGCAGCAAGGAACGGTAGCGTTCGGCCATCCTCGGCAAGCAAACAGGACTGCGCCGAACGATCCATTGTGTCCGCTACGCGTTGTGCGACGGTAACAGGGAGCCGAAACGATGACGCAGGATGACGAACGTTGGATGCGTGAAGCGATCGCGATCGCGCGATCGAAGGGTTCCGATCCCTCGACGTCGCCGCTGGGGTGCGTGATCGTCCTCGACGGCAAGGTTATCGCGGGCGAGCGCAACCAGACGAAGGAATTGCCGGACGCGACCGCGCATGCCGAGATGATGGCGATCCGACGGGCGTGTGAAAGCACGGGGGAATTGGAACTGCGCGGTGCGACGCTCTACTCCACGCTGCAGCCCTGCGGCATGTGCACGATGGCGTCGATCTGGTCGAAGGTCGGCCGCGTCGTTTACGGGGCGGGCCGCGATGATGTTCATGTGATGTATTTCGAAGCGCAGCACGTCGACACGCTGGCATTCATCGGCGACGCCTACCGCGACGATATCGTCATCGAGGGAGGGTGCCTTCGCGACGACTGCGCCAAGCTCTATTATGGTCCCGACGCTGAGCTACCAGTCGACGAGCAGGCAAATCTATAGCGTGCTGAGGCGGCGCTAAACCGAACGAAACTTACCCCTGAGTCGGCGCGTTGCGGTGGTGCCGGAGCAGTTTGCTTCGCGGCTATCCGCTCAGCGAGGACACTATCATGGGCCTGTTTTCCAAAGACATCGTGACGTTCGACGACCTGTTCCTGCATCAGCTGCAGGACGTTTATTACGCGGAAAACCAGATCACCAAGGCCTTGCCGAAGATGGTCGACAAGGCGACGGCACCAGCCCTGAAGCAGGGTTTCGAAACCCATCTGCTTGAGACGGAAGGGCAGATCACGCGCCTCGAGAGCATCTTCGACCTGCTTGGTGAGAAGGCAAAGGCCGTGACCTGTCCGGCGATCGACGGCATCATCAAGGAAGCCAACGAAGTCGCTGGCGAGATCGAGGACAAGGCGGTGCTCGACGCTGCGCTGATCGCGTCGGCACAGGCGGTCGAGCATTACGAGATCACGCGGTACGGTACGCTGATCGCCTGGGCGAACCAGCTCGGCCGCGCCGATATCGCAGCGATCCTGAAAGAGACGCTCGACGAGGAATATGCGACCGACGACAAGCTGGCGGCGATGGCGACGTCGAGCGTGAACGCAAAGGCGGAAGCAGTTACCGCATAAGCGTTTCAGTGTCGGGGGGCCGATGCCCCCCGACCAGTTTCCAGCTTTTCATGAAAGGCACGTTCGATGGCCGACGATATCGCATTCACGCTTCCCGAAGCCTTGCGTGCGCAAAAGCACATGCGCGATGCGCTAGGCCTGGGCGAGGAACGGTTCCCGGTGCCCGCCTTCATCAACATGGTAAGCGACGAGATCGAGCAGCTGCGCGACGCTGGCAGGACCGATGGCGAAATCGCCGCGCTTGTCAAAGAATCGAGCGGTCATGCGCTCACCGAAGCGGATATAGCGCGCTACTACACGCCGGTCGAAGACCGGCACTCCAACGAGCATTGAATCCGCCCCTACCAGGCCAGCGATTACGTCCCTTGTCAGGGGTAGGGGCACAGGTTTGCTGTTCTGATCAGGACCACCGATCGCCGCGTCGGAGTAAGCAGGAACAGATGGCGACTGGGGGGCTTTATAACTGAAAGCCGTCTGGAGTGATCTTATGTTCAAAAATGCCGTGATCAAATCGATTGAGCTTCACGGTTTTCCCAGTTCGGTTGGCGTTGCTCCGCTGCCAAGTCGGCAGGAACGACGTCGCGAGGCAGCAAAGGCAAAACGACTGGCTCCCAAACACTGTGCGTGCTGCGCCCCGGACCAGAACTGATGGTCGCAGACCGGCCTTCGCCAATGGAAGCCAAGCTCGTAAATGAGCTGCCGGTCGAACCGGGCTGGCAATATGAGCCCAAATGGGACGGTTTCAGAGCGCTGGTCTTCCGTGATGGCGAGGCCGTCGACATCCTTTCCAAATCGGGAAAGCCGCTCGGGCGCTACTTCCCTGAGATCGTCGCACTCGTCGCATCGGTCCCGCAGGAGCGTTTCGTGCTCGATGGCGAGATCATCCTGCCGATCGCGGACATCCTCTCGTTCGATGCGCTTCAGGCACGGCTGCATCCGGCGCAAAGCCGGATCGATCGTCTGGCGAAGGAGACGCCTGCGCAGCTGATGCTATTCGATTGCCTGGGCGTCGATGATGCCGACCTCAGCAGTGCGCCGCTCTCGGCTCGCCGGAAAGCGTTGGAGTCGTTCCATGCGCGACATGCTCGCGCTGGTCTCCTGCTGTCGCCCTGTAGCGACGAGATCGACGACGCTGCGGCCTGGCTGGCGACGAGCGGCGGGGCGCTGGACGGCGTCGTCGCGAAACGGCTGGACGAGCCTTACCGTGGCGGGGAACGCGCCATGCTGAAGGTGAAGCAACATCGGAGCGCGGATTGCGTCGTAGGCGGCTTCAGACGGGTGAAGGAGGGTAGCGAGGTAGCATCGCTTCTGCTCGAGCTTTACGATGATAACGGCAAGCTCAACCATGTCGGCTTCACCTCAGGTATAGCCGCGGTCGATCGCGCGGCGCTTACCGCGAAGCTCGAGCCACTGATCGAAGCACCGGGCTTCACTGGTAAAGCTCCCGGCGGTCCCAGTCGCTGGAACGACGGTCGTGAGAGCGAGTGGGTCCCCTTGCGGCCAGAACTCGTCGTCGAAGTCCTGTACGATCAGGTGACCGGGAACCGGTTCCGGCACGGTACGCGCATCCTGCGCTGGCGTCCCGATAAGGCACCTGAGGCGTGCACGATGGATCAGCTGGAGCATGAGCTTCGCCCTGCTGAACTGGGTATAGCGTCATGACCGGTTCCTCCTCCAGCGATCCCCTGGCGAAATACCGGGAAAAGCGGGATTTCGCCAAAACCGCCGAACCTGAGGGCAGGATCGCCAAGGCGGGAGGCAATCGCTTCGTCGTGCAGAAGCATGCCGCGTCTCGCCTGCACTATGACTTGCGGCTCGAACTCGACGGCGTTCTCAAGAGCTGGGCCGTTACGCGAGGACCCAGCATCAATCCCGACGACAAACGGCTCGCAGTCCGCACGGAGGATCATCCGGTCGAGTACGCCACGTTCGAGGGCACGATCCCGAAGTCGGAATATGGCGGCGGGACCATGATGTTGTGGGACACAGGAACGTGGGAGCCGCTCGCTGGCAAGGACCCGAGCAAGACGCTGCCTGAGGGACATCTCCACTTCTTCCTGCATGGGCATCGCCTCAAAGGCGAATGGATGCTCTTCAGATTAAAGCCCCGCGGGAAGGAAAAAGGCGAGAACTGGATCCTGCGCAAGGTCACCGACGACCAGGTCGGCGGATCGGAGGATCTTGTCGGAACACACCTTACGGGGGTGGTCAGCGGACTTACTATGGAACAGATCGCCGCAGGCGAGGGAGGCAAGTCGAGGGCGCCGGCAACGCCCACCGCAAAGCCTGCGACGAAAGCTGCAAAAGCACGAGCGACAAGCCGTAAGAAGGCAGGCTCACCCCCGCCATTCCAACCTGTCCAGCTCGCGACGCTCGTCGATCATGTGCCCGCCGGCAACGCCTGGCTGCACGAGATGAAATATGACGGGTATCGAACGCTGGTGGCGGTCGGCGGGGGGACGGGCAGGGCCTATACGCGGTCCGGGTTGGACTGGACGGACAAGTTCGCCGGCATTGTCGCCGACGCCGCAAAACTGGATGCGTCGTCTGCTCTTATCGATGGTGAGGCCGTGGTCGTCGATGCCGACGGCAAGACCAACTTCCAGGCGTTGCAAGCTGCGCTCAAAGGAGACCCGGACGCGATCCTGTACTACGCGTTTGACCTGCTGGCACTCGACGGTGAGGATCTGACCGGACTACCGCTATCGGAGCGCAAGGCGAAGCTTGCGGCTCTGCTCGCGGGCGGCACCGACCGGATCCGCTACTCGGATCATATCGCCGGCCGCGGCGAGGAGCTGTTCGAGACGTTTTGCGCCGAAGGTCTCGAGGGTGTCATCTCGAAGCGCGCGGACGCGCGCTACGCCGGCTCGCGGTCCGGCAGCTGGCTGAAGACGAAGTGTATCCAGAGACAGGAGTTCGTCATCGTCGGCTGGTTGCCGTCCGACAAGCAGCGAGGGTTCAAGTCGCTCCTCTTGGGCGTCAACGAGGACGGTCATCTCCGCTATGCCGGCAAGGTCGGAACAGGGTATACGGGCGAGGAGATCGACAAGCTGATGGATCTGATGACGCCGCTGGCCGTCACGAAGCCGACCGTCGCCGCACCACGCACAGCCGTGCGCGGCGCACGCTGGATCAAGCCGCAGCTGGTGGCCGAAGTGGCGTTCATGGAAGTGACGAGCGACGGGGTGTTGCGCCATTCCAGCTACCTTGGCTTGCGCCAGGACAAGAGACCCGAGGCGGTCGTCGTCGAGAAGCCTGCGCCCGTTGCCAAGCTCGAGGCACCCGAGCCGTCCGTCGTCCGAGTGACCAATCGGGAACGGGTGATCTTTCCAGAGTCTGCGATTACCAAAGGCCAGCTTGCCGACTACTATCAAGCCGTCTCCGGTATCATGCTACCCTGGTGCGGAAGTCGCCCGATAAGCCTGGTTCGGTGTCCGCAGGGCAGGGGGAAGAAATGCTTTTTCCAAAAGCATGACGCCGGAAGCTTTGGCGATCATGTCCACCATGTCGGGATCGCCGAGAAGGACGGACATGACGAACCCTATTTGTTCGTTGACGATGCCGAGGGTCTCGTCACCTGTGTCCAGATGGGTACGATCGAGTTCCACGGCTGGGGTGCGCGGATCGAAGATGTCGAGAAGGCTGACCGGCTGGTGTTCGATCTCGATCCCGATGAAGGCCTCGATTTCAAGGACGTCATTTCCGCGGCCCTTCATGTCCGCGACGTGCTGGCCCAGATGGGCCTTGAGACTTTTCCAATGGTGACGGGCGGAAAGGGTGTCCACGTCATCGCGCCGCTGACACCGAAAGCCGAGTGGCCGGCTGTGAAGGATTTCGCGCACCGCTTGGCGATTGTCCTGGCCCAGTCCGAACCCGATCGATTTACCGCAGCCCTTGCAAAGGCCAAGCGAACCGGACGCATCTTCATCGACTATCTTCGCAATCAGCGCGGGGCGACGGCTGTCATGCCGTATAGTGCTCGTGCTCGCGAGGGCGCTCCCGTTGCCGTCCCCATCACGTGGAAGGAGTTGGGGAAACTCGACCGCGCATCGGGCTGGCACATCGGCGATGCGGGTGCGCTGCTGAAGCGCGCAGCGTCAAAGGATCTCGTCGGTTGGGGACGCGCTGACCAAATTTTGCCCGACCTATGATCGACTCTGTTCGCCTGGTGCTTCGATGAAGATCGCAACCTACAACGTGAATGGCATCAACGGTCGCCTGCCGGTGCTTCTGCGCTGGCTGGAAGAAGCACAGCCCGACGTCGTCTGCCTGCAGGAACTGAAGGCGCCGGACGAGAAGTTCCCATTGAGTGCAATCGAGGCGGCTGGCTATGGCGCGATCTGGCAGGGCCAGAAGAGCTGGAACGGCGTCGCTATTCTCGCTCGTGGCGTAGAACCCGTCGAGACGCGGCGCGGGTTGCCGGGCGACCCGGACGACGTGCAGAGCCGCTATCTCGAAGCGGCCGTTGGCGGTATCCTGATAGCCGGGTTCTATCTGCCCAATGGCAACCCGCGGCCGGGCCCGAAGTTCGACTACAAGCTCGCCTGGATGGAGCGCCTGATTGCTCATGCGGCCACGCTGTTCGACACCGATGCGCCGGTCGTGCTGGCCGGCGACTACAATGTGATGCCGACCGAGATGGACGTCTACAAGCCGGAACGATGGATCAAGGATGCGCTGTTTGCGCCAGAAGTCCGAGCCGCGTTCTTTCGTTTGATCGACCAAGGTTGGCTGGATGCGCTACGGGCAAAACACCCGGACGAAACGATCTACACGTTCTGGGATTACTTCCGGGACGCGTATGGCCGCAATGCCGGGCTTAGGCTCGATCATCTTCTGCTGAACGCCCCTGCGGCAGCACGTCTGGCGGATGCGCAGGTCGATCATCACGTCCGGGGCTGGGAGAAGTCCAGCGACCATGCCCCTGTCTGGATCAAACTGAAGGCCGCGAGACGGAAGCGTTCCGCAACCTGATTGTCGGGCCGACGCAAGCGATCATCACACTGTATACTACATATGCGTCGCTTAGGCAGCCCATCCAACGCCGCTCCAACTTGTAGGCGCAGGTCGCCATCCCTCATGAACTCGATCATCGCGCTCAGGCTATTGCCGCGCCGGTGACGTCTGCGCATTTTGACGTGATGCGGCTGACCTTGCCGGTAGTCAGGCGCTACCGCGCTGACCGTTTACCTTGCCAGCTGCAGCATCGAGCTTCTCTCGGTCGTTTCCGACCTCGGCAATCAGTTCACGCGCCTGCTGCGCACTCAATCCATGCTTCTGCGCGAAATACTCGACCTCGTAAGGTTCGCTACCCGAAACACGGCTGCGATCACGGCCGTCGGTCTTGCTCTTGTCGTCTGCCACTGCGTGTCTCCAATACGTTCTGATGCGAAAACGCTTGGCCTGCCGGGCGTTTCCTGCAGACGACGCCTAATTTCACTGCCTGAGTTGGCTTCGGCATTCAGGCTGGGTCGCCCATCAGTGCCACTAAGTGACAGCTATCGAAGCGCCGATACGGAAATGTATGGTGGAGCAGATCACTCAGTCAGATGAGGCGCTCTCGTTATCAAGGCTGCGCGATCATCGGTTATGGCAGTTTTTTCAGGACCATCCTCGCGAGACCGCGACGAGCACAATCGCGAGCGACATGACGAACAGAGAAAGCCAGATCGCGATCTGGCCAAAGATATGCAGCACCAACCCCGTCCAAGAGTAACGACGGCGCAACAGGACGGCGCTGCCAACGGCGACGAAGAATGCGACCGTCGTAGGCATGGTGATCGAGGGAGACCGGGATAGGGAGGCTTCGGCAAGCGGTGCCAATCCAATCGCCATAACCAGCAGCCAAGAAAACCCAAATGTCAGGGCGCCAGACATGTCACCGAGTGCCGGGGGGCGGTGCTGAACAGACTGAAAAGCCTTACGCTCGTGCGTTGCCGTCGTGCTCATTTCGCTGTACCATTTGTTAGAGAGGTGCGCCGTGAAAATTGACCCGACCCAGCCCATCTACTTTGATACCGACATCAAGGCCGGAACCGGTCGTGGTTTTTGGCAGCTTAACCCGCCGCCTGAGTTTGACTGGAGTGAGACCTCGGAGGGCGACTACGCGTCTGCCGCCGAAAAGACATGGGTTGGACGGTTCGTTCAACGTCTCTTCTTCGCGGTGGTCCTTGGAGTGATCGCGATCGGCGCGCTCGACATGGTGATAAGGTAATCTCACCGCTCCGGACCTGTGGGGCCGGTCGCTAGGGAAAACCGTGCGTCAACATCACGCCGATGTTTCTCGCCAAGGAGTTCAGACGTTCCAGCGGTGATGAGGCCTACCTCACGATCCGTCGAAGGTTTGCCGCTCGAAACAGGATGGGGGGATGCGACCCCGCTACCTCCGGAATAGCGACCTACGATGCTCCCCTCGGAAGCCACACCAGGCAGTTCCATGCCTTCTAGCGCTGGATTGCTGAGGGCGCTCTGAATGTCGCGTTCGATCGCTTCCGATCGCTGATTAGCCCACTTCCCGATAGCGGCGTTGCGCATACCCTCTTGCGTCGAACTAAGGTTCGTTTCCCACAGGCCGGGCAGGACACCGGAAGGTGCGTTTGCCACCTCCTTGTCATAATACCGGGCAAGATCTTGGCTGAGATCCTGCGTAAGGTTAAACCCTGAGCTTTCGGCGAAGCTGGCGTGCTGCTCCAGCGACTGGGAAAGTTCCCGATAATGACGGGCTTGCTCGTTGTAGGACTCAATGCGGCTGAGCGATTCCTCGATAGCTTTGGTTCGGGTTTCGCTTTGCGAGGACCGGGAAAACTCACCAGATTGACTGAAAGTACCTTCGTTTGTGCTAACGGTTGCACCAGTCGAATGGTCGCGATTGATGCCATTCGTCGCCGACACTGCATTATCGCGGCTACTCGATGCGCTATCGCTATCGTTGGTTGTATCCGACCGCGTATAATTTTGATTATAGCCAACGGTCGCACTTGCCTGGACACCAAGAGCGCTGGCTGCCTTGCCAAGCAAGCCTCCTCCGCCGCCCTTGCCCCCAACTCCAACGCCAGCAGTAACACCTCCGGTGACGGCATCTGACCAGCTAGTGCCCTTGCCGGTCTCGGACTGCTTACGCGTTCCGTTGCCGACACTCTGGCTATTCTGGACGCCGTCGCTCCCGGTGATCGTATTCCGATCACTGACTTCGGTGTTACTCCCGCTACGAACACCGGAGCTTGAGTCGAAACCAGACGAGTTCTCGCTCGACCAAGAATGGCCGTTCCGAAGCGCATTAAGGTGCGAGACCTCGCGACGGCTTGCCTGCTCGAACCCGTCAGCGACGCGCGCTGCCATCGTCGCCTGCTGGCTTTCAGTGGCAACAGAGCCTTGGCTAAATTGCGGCTTGAACCCGATATTCGACATGGCGCGCGAGTTGTCATAAACATTCTGGCCGTCGCCAAAACCGTTCGTCGTCGCGCCGTTGTCGTGCCGGAAGCTGGATGCAAATGCACCGGTCGAGAATGCAGGCGCATCCGACCACTGGTTGCTCTGACGCATGTTGGACGTCGAGTTCGAGAAGCTGGCATTACCATAGGAGTAATTGCCTGTGGTCTGCTCAGCGGCTGCAGCCTCCGCAGCGTTCTGCGCGGGCGATAGCACCGATGTCGCCTGGCCCGAGATACTCATAGCGCCCTTGGCTAGACCCGCGGCGAGGAACGGCACGCTCATCAACATGAAGCCGGCGATCGTCGCGGTTTCGGCGTTTACCGCGCCAATACCTGCATAGGACCCCAACGACATGCCGCCATCCGCTACACCCTGAGCCGCGGCTGTCGCACGCGTCATGCAGATCATGTGGAGGATGACATAAAGCGGCCCCCACGCGGCCAGATAGAAGAACCCGGTCAGGTAGCCCTTGAGCGCGCCGACCCCGGTCTGCGGCATCAGGAACAGCGGGAAGATAACCGGGAACATCGCATAGAAGACTACCGTCAGAACGATGTTCAGGATCGGCACCCAGCTCATCGCCTGCTGCGCGATCGAGTTGTACGTGTTGCGCGCCTGGATATCAGCCCGCGTCGTGGCGAACGTATCGATCGAGGCCGCACCAGGACCACCGGCCATGCCGTCACGCGCCTGCATGAATGCATTGATCGCCGTATTCTGCCGAACGATGTTTTCGTAGCCGGCGCTGGACGCCGTGAACGCCTGATTGACGATCGGAACATCGGCCCGCAGCTTCGCGGAGGCGACGGCGGTCGAGAGCTTTGGATAGCTTTCCTTGGCCCAGAGCAATGTCTGGGCGTCGATCATGGTATGCCAAAGACCATCAAGCATGCCGTAGGCCTGCCGGCAGCTGACGATGCTGCTGGACGTTGTCGCGCCGGAGCGTTCCACCCAAGGTTGGGACCGCGCAGCAGAGCCGGGCCCCATCGTTGCCCAGAGGTCTTTCGCGGAGGCAAGATCGGTCATCGACTTCTGACCGAGCATGACGTCGCCGAACACGCAGTTTTTGAAATGCGACGACAGGTTGGTCGCGAACTCGGCGTCGCGGATCTGAAAATTGCGCGTCGCATCGAGCAGACGGGCACCATAGACCATGCCGTTCGACGAATAGCTAAGCTGGCTCGGCATCGTGAAAACGGTTTCGGCCGTCCGGGTCAGCCAGTCACCGACCTGACTGGTAAAGCTGGCGATTACCCCCAAGCCGAGGGGTACGTTGCCGACAACGGCGGGAGCCAGTGACGGGTTAATCCGGTCCGTCACCTTAACCGTGACGGTCGGGACCATAAGGCACATGTAGATGAGCGATGAGCCAAGGAACCAGTTGAGCCAGACGCGCACGTTCATGGTGAAAGCGACGGCAAGAAGCGAGTAGATCAGGCCAAGGACCATCACCACCTGTAGGAGGGAACGGTAGCCGCCTCCGCCTGTCCAAGCTGCTACCGCGTTGAAGGTGTTGACGATGTATTCGCCACCGCCAATCGTGAAGACCTCAACCATGCTCCGTCACCCGTCCTAGTTGAGGCCTTGAGCACTCAGGCCCCGCGAGAAATTCAGCGATGCGGACATCGCCGGCGACATGCTGTTCTGAAGCGTGGATTCGAGCATCACCGACTTATTGATAAGCGCGATCGTCTGATTGAGCGTGGCCTTCAGTTCGACGTTGCGCTGAGCATACCGAATGCGTGCCTCCGCAAGCTGGTCACGCCACATCTTGCCCATTTCCGCGTCGGCAGGCTGGACTTGAACGGTCGACTGGCTGATCCGGTCGAGCATGTTCTCGATCATGGACGACAGAAGGTTGACCGAGACGATCTCGGCAAGAGCGCTGGTCTCGCCGTCGGCAAAGTTTTGGTGCGCCATCGCCTGTACCGCGAGCATCTTGTAGAGCGGCAGCGTCGTCATGTTGAGCAGCTGCTGTTCCTGAGCGTCGAGCGCTGCATCGGTACGGATCTTGCCGTTGATCGAGTCGATCATCGCCTTGATCTTCGTGCGCAGACCCGGCCCGGGCCGCAGCGTCTGTTCAGTCATGTTCAGGCACTTTTCGTCGTCGTCGCAGTGCAGGATCTTGACGGGTGTGCCGGTGCCAGCGCCATCGAGAAGAGCCGTAACCACCGCATCCTCGGCAGGCCCGACGAAGCCGACGATCGCACCCTCTGCCGCCTTGGGATTGATGACGATTGTCCCGACCAGCGTCATCAGGAACTCGGAAAACTCCTTGTCGGTGCCGGCGAACTTGTTCGACTTTTTGATCGCATCCCAGGTGTAATTCCGTGGGTTGCCGGGAATCTTGTCGGCCATCGCCGGATCGGTGTTGGCGTCGAGCGTAGCGTCCTGCTCCCCACCGGCACCGCAGCCCTGCCGGGAGCGCGCCCAGTCGGAGAACTTGCCTTGGCTGTTACCAACTGCCGCGCAAACCGTAGATCGTGCACCGGCCATCTTCGGCCAGACCGATCCAACCAGCCCTTGCGCCGCCTCGCACGACGAGATGTTCATCTGGTTCATCTGCTGCGCCTTGTTGGCCATGGTATCCATGACCTTGCCGATCTCAGGCGAGACGCTGTCGATCGCGAGCTGGAAGGCAAAACCCAACGCGTTGTTGGCAGTCGCCTTCAGCATGGCGACCATCTCGGCGCCATTGATGAAGCTGAAGGAGCCGGTGAACAGATCGATGCCACCGCAGCCGGCGGATACCTTAGGCATCTGCAGATTGAACGGCTGCACGCTCTTTTGCGGGAAGCGCGTCCAGACGTTGCCCATCGAATAATAGCCGGCGGTCTGCCCCTGATAAGCGCTCGGTCCGGTCACGTTCGCGGCACCGCCCGCGTCCTGGAAGAAGCTGTCCATCTGCCCCGCGACATCCGCGCGCGCCATCCCAACGGGGATCATGCTTGCGGCACCAAGGCTCATACCGACGGCCGCGGTCCGGCAAAGGAGGGCGCGGAAGGGGGAGGGGCGAGGCGAAGGGGCGTTCGACATCAGAAGTCACTCCCGACCTTGGCGTTGATGAGCATGAAGATCCGCTCCATCACTTCGTCGGCCGACATGATGCCAAAGCCGATTGGGACGGTCTTGCGGGTGACGGTATCGAACAGCACCAGTGCCGGCGTTGCGAGCGGCACGCCCATGCGCTGACGCTGGCCGCTGTCGACGACGTAGTTGGGGAACTGGCGGCTTGGACCACCGTCCGTCGATACCGCCATCACTGTGATGCGGTGGCTTTCGGCAACCGAGCGCAGGATCGGCGAGAAGACCTCACAGGCAGCGCAGGACTGCGCGAAGAAATAGAACATGCCGTAGCGCTGACCAAGGCGCGAAAGGACCTGGTCACGCGTCGCGGCGCGGTTGTCCGTCCACGCCCGCTTGCCGACGGTCGAGACCGGCCGCTGCAGCGTGTAGTCGATGTCCGGGTTCTGCCAGAGCGCCCGCTGCCAGGTGTCGGAGAAGGTAGACGCCCGATCGAGCTGCTCGCGCTGGTAGCGGACGTAGGCGATCACATTCGCCTCACTCGGCTCCAGGATGGCGCGGGCTTTTAACTCGTCCAGCTGTTTGGTGATCGCTTTAAGCTGTGCCGTCGATGACTGCTGCGGTTGCGTGGACGCCTGCGGGCCGGCCGGTTTGGCCTTGTGCCGCTCGCAGTAGAACCACTGGCCGAGCTTCCGCTCGCCACAGTAGAAGTCGCCTGTTTGCTGCTGCTCCGCGGTGTCAGACGTACGATCAAATTGGGACTCGACCACCACGTTGCTGGCCTGCGCATCTTCGTCATCGATCGCCTCCGACATCGACGCGCTCTGCAGGTCCACGGCCTGTGCGAGCGCAGGGGTTGCGACAGGTGCGGTCGCGGCCAGCAGCATAAGAACGATAGCGGTCAGCCGCCCGTCACGCTTAGTCTTGATCGTCGTCATCATCATGCTCCCCGTCGAGCTCAATCATTGCGAGTTTGAGAACTGACATCATCGCGGCAACGTCGAGCATCCTGGTGCCCTGATCGAGCATCCGGACGATGCCGCGAAGGTGGCTGCGGCCGTGCTTTCGCCCCTTGATGGTCGCGCGCATTCCGGTCTCCCGGCGGACAAGCCAGCCCTTGTCGGCCATCCGGGGAAAAGCCTGCTCGACCTCATGCGGATCAATGTCGCACTGAAACCAATGCGAGATGGTTTGCGCGACCTCGCCAGCCGAGGTGCCCCGGCCGGACCGGTGGATGCGGAGGAAAATGGCAAGATCGAGCACCGACATGTCGATCGAACATGGCCCCCCCGGACCGCTTGCATCATTTGCTCCCGTGAAGGTCATAGTACCCCTGAATTTTGGTTTGAATGTCGGCCATCACGGAGACCTCACTGGGTAGCTTTGCTGCGTCCATGAACTCCGCATAGACCTCGGAAAAATTCATCTGGGACAAGTCGAGGCGTTGAAACTCCTCGATCGAGAAGCCCTTGCAGGTCTCGTCTTTGGGTTTGCCCCAAGCCTTGCCAATCTGCTGGCGACCCTGTTCCTGGAGGATGCGCGAGAGCTTGCTACCGAAGCAGCAATAGGCGTCCTTCGACGTGACACAGATGCCAAGCACCTTGTCCGAACAGTAGGATCCAACCTTGTGGCAGAGTCCCTTGTCGTCCTTCTCGTCGAGCTGCTTTTCGGCCGAGCTACACAGCCACGGCGTCAGAAGCGGGACGCCGCTCCCTGAACAGCAATTCGACGCACCGAAAATCTTCTTATTGCAGGTGCCCCGCTCGCCCGAAAACACGGTCAGATTGGCTGGGTCGAACTGCTTGCCGGCATCGCCGATCGAATGGAGTGCGACGAGCGCATCCTTGAACTCGGTTGAAGCCTCGCGCTCGATCGTCTCGCAGCTGCCATTCAGGCAATAGACGTCACCGCCACAGACATACTGCTTGTCAGTCGGTGCTTTATCGTCGGGCAGGGGGCAGCTGTAGACGCGCTGCGATACCTTGCAGGCGCCGCTTTGCGGATCGTCGAGGCACTCGTCGCGGAGGAATTTGCACAGCTTGTTGTCGTCGAGCGCGCTGCAATCGCTGGCCAGCGTGAGGCGCTGACAGGTGAAGGAGCGCGACCACGCCCAGCACGCCTGCGTCACCGACACACCGTCGATAATCCGGGTTTCAGGGCCTTCGGTGCAGACTTCGGCCGCTTGCGGAACGCAGGTCGTGTCGGCCGCCAGCGCCGGGCAGGTGCCTTCGTTGCGGGCGACGGTAACGCTGACCGTCCCTTCCTTCTTCAGATAGGCCGTACCAGTCGCAAAGTTGTGGTGGCTGGCGATTTCAGCGGCCGACAATTCGGCATTGCAGGAATACAGCTGCGCCGTGCCGCTGACATTCTTCTTGCAGTATTTGCGGTAGCCTTCGACGTCATTAGCGCCACCGCCAAGATCGATCTGCGCGTCGCAGATGTGCTTGGAGACCGGTTCTGCCCGGCAAACCCCCGCATTGACCTTCGCCTGCATGACGCTGTTTTTGGCGAACCCGTAGCCCTCGTTTTTGTCGAGAACGGCATAGTAGAACCAGCGCGCGGTGTTGACGACGGTAGGCACGACGTTTCCGCGGCAGGCCTCGACCGTGTCCGTAACTTTCGACCCCTTGTTGCAGGTAGCCTCGTAATAGCCCTTTGAGCCGACGGAAGGAGGAAGGGCCGTGCATGTTCCCTCCGCACCGCCAAGGCTTTGACCGCCCAGATAGGTGTCAGGGTCCTTCTCGATCGCGGTGCCGCGCGAGGTCGCCGCCAGGATCTCGGCATTGCTGAAAGTCGCCCGCGTGCGTGCGCGATTGGTTACCGTGCCGAACGCCTCGTCGGTGCCAGCCTTCGAGCCACCGTCGACTACCAAGCGGTCGGGATCGTCGAAATAGACCTTCTCGGCCAGATCGGTGCCGCCATATCCCGGCAGCTGCGCGAGCTTGGCATCGTTCGGGCCAAAGCTTTCGTCAGCACGCATCGACTTTCCAAGATCAGCGCCCTGCTTGCGTGCTTCCTCGATCGTCGTCTGTGCGACGACGCCGCTGGTGGCGCCCGCCAGGATGCTCAGTAGCAAAGAGAAAGCGACGCGCTTCACTCAGACGCTCTTGCTGAGGTTACGCAATGCGACGGATGCCACACCGGCACCGGGGCCGTGCGCCGCGACGAAGGTGTCGAGCACGTAGCGAACCGAGACGTTGCCGGTGATCTTGTCGTGTGTCGGCACCGAGGTGGTGCAATTCAGGCCGGAGCAGAGATCGAAGTCGGTCGAGACGGCAACATAGGTCGGGACCGCCTCGACGTTGAATGCACGAAAGAGCCGCGGGTCGATGCCGACATTGGACAGCTGATCTTTGTCGGTGACGACCTTGCCCAGCATGGCACTGAAGGCCTTCATCGAGTTGTTCGGGAAGCCCCGGAAGACAACCACACCGCCCGCCTTGGCCGTGTCGGCAATGAGCTGACGCAAGGCTGCTGGCGGCATCGACAGGCTGGCAAAGGCGATGAACTGCGGCGCGTCACCCCTGGTGCCAGCGACATTCTGGCTTGCGCCCTTGATGATTTCGTCGAAATCGAACGCGCCGTCACCGTTCACCCGTAGATCCGCATTTGCGAGCGATGCGAGATTTGCGCCGCTTTTCGCCTGGATGGCCACGGCTTCCCCGCGAAAGGCATCGCCGCGGTTACGGACGTGTTCGGCAAAGATGTCGGCGTCACCCTGCATGGCGGCCGAGCGGCGTTTGATCGCCTCAAGGTCGAGCCCGTCGACGGTCTGTGCGATCGCCTGGATGCCGGCGAGACCGACGAGTGCAGCGATGACGATGGTGATGCGGCGCATGATCGTCTCTCCTCAGAGCACGCAACAGTTGCGTTTGCGCCAGACGAGGTAGCCCATGTCCTCACCCTTCACGGGGAAGGACCGGCCTGCCTGTGGTGGCATGGTGGAGGCCCCAAGCGGCGAGCAGGCCATCTTGCCGCTGACCATCGGGATCGGGTTGACCATCTGGACGCGGTATTGCTGCTTGCGCAGAACCGGCATCGGATACTTGTTGCAGAGGCCCTTCGAGCCCATCGTGCCCCAGGCTAGACCTTCGCGGTGGATCTTGAACGCGAAGCGGGCAAGCGCGAGACGCGACGCCTGCACATGGCCGATCGAGGCGGCGATGTTGCCGTTGACCGGATACATTGGACCCTGACACCCAGCACACCAGAAGGTCGCATCGAGCGGCAGCTTGGCGGTTGCCGCGATGCAGTCGCCGGCGCACGCAGCCTGTGCGATCGGCGACGAAAACAGCACGGCTTCCGGGTTGATAAGCGCGGTAAGCGAGTCATCCTGCCAGAGCGGGTCGACCTCGGTCATGTAGGCGATGTCGAACGACGCCTGCTCGAAGCACAGGAAATCGGTCAGGATCTCCATCCAGTACAGGAGCGGGTAGACGTACCAGTGGACGTGCCACTTGGACGTGTTCTGGCCGTTTCCGCCGGTCTGCGATGGTCCAGACAACTGGCCCTGACCGATGTCGAAGCCGGGCGCGATCTTTGTGCCACCCAGATTGACGAAGCACCACGGCTTGGTGGTGACGTCGGCAAGACGAACGGGCTCCCAGAAGCCGGCCGAAATGCCGATGCGCGGCACCGGACTGCCACATGCGCAGACGGGGAGGGACGGGTTTTCCGTGTCGGCGCGATTGCTCGGCCAGATCTTGAGACCGCCCACCGAAAGCGGGAACAGGCACGACCAGCAGACGTCGGTGATCGGGTTCACGAATTTGCCCGAGCACTTCGATTGCGCCTCCGCGCGCGGGCTGAGTGTCGTCGAAAGCACGAACGTACCCAGCAACAGCGTCAGGAAGCGCAAGAGCTTCATGCGTGCTCTTCCGACGACTGTGCGGCGTCGAGGAACGCATTGTCGGCGCGGTTCTTACGGAAAACGTAAAGCGCGGTATGCAACGCGGTCGTGGCCAGGATCGCCGCTACGACGAACGAGGCGGGACGGCCGAACAGGGCAACAAGCGGCGAGATTGCGATCACACCGATACCCGACAGCACGCAGAGCACCTGGAAGGTCCGGCGCATGGTGCGCAGGTCGTCGGTTTCAGGTGCAGCCATCGGCGTGCGCAGGAGGTCGAGCCACAACGGCATCAACTTATTCCCTTCAGCTTGATTTCCGAGAGCTTCAGGACGCGGCCATTCTGCACAGCAACGGCCGGGGTGTGCCGAATGCCGAGTTTGCCGGTGAGGCGACCTTCCTGATCGAAATAGAAGCGCCGCTTGCGGTTGGTCATCTCCTCGATCGGCGAGCCGTTCACGAGGATGATCTTGGCTTTCATGTCGCTGTACTGCGACGTGGCCCATTCCATTTGTGCGGCGTCATCGCCGTCGACGAACACGAGGGCCTGATGGACCGCTACGAAGTCGAGCGGGTTCACCGTCTGGCCGGCACGGGCGATGTAGTTGCCCTGCTGGTCCTGAACGTCGCGCTCGATGACGATCGTTGGATCATAGGCCCAGCTGCGTGGCTCCGTTGCCGCGGTAATACCGGCGACGGGCTTCGGCCGACGCACGCGCGCCTCGGACCGCTTGGCGAACTCCGCGTTCATGCGGTCCATCCCGCCGGTGGCTTGGAGACGCTGCAGGCGGGCCTCGATCGTCGTCAGCAAATCTGGCTCGATGATCGGAAAGGCCTGGCCGACGACGCCGTGGTCACTGGCGATCGCAACGGAGGAGGTCAGCAGCGCGCTGACCGCGAACATCACACAGAGATCGGGGGCGGTCCTCACAGGATTGGGTCCCCGACGCCAACGATCTTGTTCGAGCAGGCGTAGCCGATCGCGGCATAGCGGCTGTCGAAACCGTCCTTGTGCGGGCTGCCGACATAGTAGCAGCCCTGCGGGATCACGCCCGTCGGGCCGGCCACCAGCGGCTCACCCAGTTTGGTGAAAGGCTTCATGTGGCTGACGAGCTTGCCGACGACGAACACATCCGCGCCGCGGTGCACGACGGTATCACCCGGCATGCCGTAGACGATCTTGCCGAACATCTGCTTCTTCGCACCGAAATGCTTGATGACGAGCGGCACGGCAGGCGGCGCGAAAAAGACGTATTCGCCAAGCTTGGGCACTGCCGTCTTGTGGATGACGAATGCCCAGTTCGGCAGCGATTCCGACGCGTTGATGAGCAGTCCGTGCGTGTCGCGCCACTCGGCGATCGCGTTCAGCGAGATCCCACCGGCGACGAACAAGCCAAGCGCTGCCCAGAGGTGTTTGCGGGGACGGAAGCCCTCGGCCGCTGCTGGCGCCGCAATTGCCTTACTGGCCACCGGGACCACCAAAGCTTGAGACCATGGCGCCGGCAACCGACGGATCAACCGGCGCGACGTCCTGCGCAGTGGCGGGGGCAGGCACTGCGGCAAAGGGGTTCGGCGCGGCGGGAACGGGTGCGACCTGCGCCATTTCGACAGGCGCGATCGCCGGCGCGGCAGGCACCTGACCCTGCATCATCGAGCCCATCTGCGCGGGCGTCGCCGGCATCGGTGCCCTCACCCCGGAGGCATAGACGGCTCTCGCGACGTCCGCGGTGATATCAGGCACGCTCTTGGACAGGACTGCCTCGCCGACGAGCACGACCTGGCCAGCCGCACCGCGACGCTGCAGCTCCGTATCGAGCGATGCCATGAACGTGCGCATCTGCGCCTGGACCTGGCCGGGCGGGGTCGCGCTGCGGGCCTGCGCCTGCACGTACTCGCCAACGATCCGGGACAGGTCTGCCTTGACGATGTGCTGCGGCTCTTCAGCTATCACCAACTTGGTGACCCACATGGCCCATACCAGCGCTAGGACGAGGCCGGCAGCGATCAGCAGCTGCGCGGCGGTGTAGCCTGCGAACACCGTCTTGCGCCGGACAGTGATCGCGGCAGGAGCAGTCACAGCGGGTTCGGCCGTGGGGGTGTCAACGGCCTCGGTCATGCGCCGTGCTCCAAGTGGGCGGCACCACGCGGCAAAATAGCGTGACGGCGGAAGAACATGATCGCGCCGGAGATGACCATATGAACGATACCGACGATCATCTTGAACTGGTCGAGCCGGCCAATGTCCGCGGCGAGGTAGCGGCTGGTCAGGTTCTGCAGATGGTTCATCATGCCATCGAGCGAGAAGCTGCCGAGCGCCAAGAAGAAGAGGACGAACACGCCCCACGTCATCAGCAGCGTCGTGGCCAGGAAGCCCGCGAAGTGCAGTCCGAAATAGAGGAGGTAGCCGTAGTCGACTTTGCGTGTCGCATTGAAAGGCTGAATAACGGTTGCCATGGTGGTCACTCCGCTGCGATCGCCAGCGCGTCATCGGCGCTCGGATCGGTCCATTTCTCGGGGTTGTCGGGGTAGGCGACCCGTTCGATCGCCTCTTCCATCGTCAGACCCTGCGCGAGCAGGTCATGGATCGCCGCGAAGGTGCGGGGCGATGACGAGTAAACCGTCGCAGAATAGGGATCGAGGACGAGCCGGCCGACCGCCAGCGTCTCTGGACCCTTGATCATCACGTCGGAATATTCGGAGCCGTTGCGCTTCAACGAGCGGAGCAGCGCGTCGGTGTAGTCATCCATCTCGAAGCGATCGTGCTTCTTGAAGTCGGCGATCGTCTCAGCCTTTTGCTGGAGGATGACGAACCAGTCGCTGTTCTCGAGTGCCGCCTTCGACCCGTCCGACTTGTAATAGTCGTTGAGGCTCTGCGTGGCGGTCACCAGCGACGCGCCGTATTTGCGGCAAGTACGTGCATAGGCTTCGATGAAGTCGGCCATCGAGCCGCCCTTGAGCATCTGCCACGCCTCATCGAGCAGCAGCGCCTTGGGGACAGAGCGGTCCTCGCGACGCATGGCCTGTGACGCCATGAACATGATTGCCGTCAGGGCGACGGAACGAAGCTCCTCGCGCGACGACAGATCCGACAGCTCGAACACCGTCAGGTTGTTCTTGAGCTTGAAGGACACCTCGCCCTCGAAGAAGCGGCCATAGGTGCCGTTAGTCGAGAAGGGCCGCATCGCGATCGCGAGATTGATGGCGAGCGGGTTCTTGGTCTCGTCGAGCGCGGCAATGACGTCGTTGACCGAGCCCTGCCGACCTTTCTCCGTCCAGACCTTGTTGATCGCGCCATCGATCAGGCCGCGCTCGGTATCGTCGAGCTTGTCGATGTGCCGCGCCATCTGGTTCACGATTGATTTCAGCATCGCGAAGCAGTCCATGAGGTAATCCTCATCGGTCTCCGCCAGCACTGGATCGATCATCGAGAACGGATTGATGCAGAAGCCCGACGACATCGTGAACTCGACGAACGCGCCGCCCTGCAGTTTGCAGGAGTGCTCGAACGAACGGCCGTCGTCGATCACAACGACCTTGGCACCGGCGCCGACCATCGAGGCGCACAACTCCTGAAGGGCCACCGACTTGCCCGAGCCCGACTTGCCGAAGACGGCCACGTTATGGTTGCCCGCCGTGTTTTCGAATGGCGACCAGAAGAAGGGCTGGCCGCGCCTGCCGATCAGCATCAGGTGCGGGTTGTTGCCGCCAAGATATTCGCCTTGCAGCGGCATCAGGCTGGCAGCGGTCGTGGTCAGTACAGTGCGCAGCCGCTTCATGTTCTTGAGGTCGAACGACAGACCATTGGCCATCGTCATGGGCATCGCCGCGAGCAGGCCCTGGATCTGCAGATAGCGATCATCGAGCAGATCCCAGCCTGCCGCGCGGTACACCGACTTCAGGATGCGCTCATTGGCGTCGCCCTTGCCCTTCGGGCTGAACGAGGTGACCGAGTAGAAAGCCTGCACCAGCTTGCGGCCCTGGCGCAGCTCGTCCTTCACGAAACGCCACTCCTCGGACTGGTCCTTCAGCTGTGGCAACATGCGCGCGGACTTGCTGTCGGCGAGGCTGGTGGTACGCATGAACTTGCGGCCGGCGCGTTGCCCGGAGGCCTCCGCGTCGGGGAAGTCGAGGCACAGGTTGGTCGAGACCGGGCAGGGCATGCGCAGCTTGTCGGCGAACATGTCGCCGATGAGCTTGGCCATGTCCCAGGGCGCCCAGCGTTGCGGCAGGTTGCGCACCGAGAAGGAGCGCACGTCAAACGTGTCCGGGTAGATCTCGCCGATCTCCGGGGCATGGTCGACGGTCTTGCCAGTCGGACGGAACCGCTCGGTGCGTAGGAGGATGCGGTCAGGCTCGATCCTCATTTCGAGGTCGTGACGCACGGCCTGGTCTGCGATCGGGTCGAACGGATTGTAGGTGATCGTGTCGTCACCGGGTGCCGTCGTGGGCGAGGTGATGTCATCGATCCACGAGATGAGGCCCTTGGGGTCGACTGCGCGCGCATGGA
Organism: Sphingomonas faeni; assembly: GCF_040407565.1. Taxonomy (GTDB): domain Bacteria; phylum Pseudomonadota; class Alphaproteobacteria; order Sphingomonadales; family Sphingomonadaceae; genus Sphingomonas; species Sphingomonas faeni_F. The sequence continues at coordinate 18,727 of NZ_JAPZPR010000012.1, read as the reverse complement.
CGCCGAGCGACTCCAGAGCCGAGATCAGCCCTTCCATGACTGAGGTAATTTGCTCGTTCGAGACGCGGCTCGATTCCGGGGTGGAGTAGGACAGGCCGAGACGGTGATTGCGCAGGCAAAAGGGAGCCGATGCCGACAACGAGTTCCATACGCCGCCCATCAAATACTCGGTACGGTGTCGCGCCATGCGTTCGTAAATGCCCGATGCCGAATAGCGCGGCATGTACCACTGCGAGAGCTTCTCGCTGATGCGCGGGCTCATCCAGCCATGGACCTGCAGGGCACCCGGCGTCGGAATTCCTTCGGACAGCAGCTGGGCCAGCATTTCGTGGCTCTGCTCGGTTGCGCCGATCATCGGGGTCGCTTCGAGGAAGAAACCGCGTGAGGCGCTATTGTAGTAGATTTGCGTCTTCGGATCGTAGCTGCGGTAGGGCAGCCAATGGACAAGCCGCGGGACAACCGAGTCCGGACGGCCGTTCTCAGGCTTGGCGGAGTCGCCGAGGAGCGTGGCAAGCAGGCCTTTGAAGATGCTCACTGGACAACTCCGGGGAACGAGGACGCGCGAAGCACCGGCAGCGGGTTCGCCGTCTTTACCGCCTCCCGCGCTTCAGGTTCGGCGCGGGCAAGGCCCGCGCGGACGGCCGGGTTGGCGCCGACCGCGGCGATCGCGGTGCGACCGGCCGGGGTTACGTACTTCGGCGCAATTACTGCCGAGGTGGTGGTGACGGCCGGACGGACAGGCGCGGGTGAGGAAAGGGGCTTGGAGGCTGTGGTCATGCCAACCGCGACCGGCAAGTTTGGCGTGGGGGACGCAGACTTCGAGCCATAGGTCACAGCGGTCGGGGTGCGGATTGCCGATGGCGACACCGAAAGGCGGCGCGGCGCTTTCGAGAGCCGACGCACGACCTGATCCTTGATGTCACCGACAGGATCCGCCTGAACGCGAGCGGCAGCAACGGCAGCTGCGCTTGGCATATCCGGATCAGCAGTCGCGGAATCCTCCATGAAGGGAGGATCGGCACGGTCGACAGCTGCAAGCAGCGTGTCGCCGCCCGTTGCCGCCTGAACCTGTGCTGGCGTCGTCGCGACAGCGTTGCTCGCCAGCGCGCGCTGCCATTCGCCGCGCTCGACGACGGCATGGACCGCGGTCTGTTCGTGGAGGCGACCGGCACCGTCGATCTGCGCCGGGAAGACGATGCGAAGCACGCGTTCCTGGCTACGCGCAGGCGCAGCGGCAGCGGTATCGAAACCGCGGCCGGCGCTTTGCGGCGCGCTGTACGGGCCAGCTGGCGTAATCATGCGATCGCCATCCTCGCCCGCAATCATCGCCAGCGCGCGATCATCGATCGTGGAGCTAGGCGCGCAGATGCCGTCGGGTGCGACGCAGGTGAAGCTGCCCTTGATGTTACCGCCCATTGTCGTGCAGCCGGTCATCATGGTGCCGGAGGCGAGGGCGACGGCGAGACAAACATGGACCTTATTCACGATTGGCCTCCAGCGACGAAGGAGGCGAGCGCCTCCTTGGGACGATAGCCCTCGATCATCGCGCCATCGGCGCGGACGATGACGGGTGTTCCGTTCAGGCCGTGCGAGCGAGCGAAGCGCTCATTGGCATCGAGGCCTGAGGTGTCGCAGGTTGCGGCGTTGCGCAGAGTCTCGCCGGCATAGGCCTGATGCAGCGCGGTCTCGCGGTTCTTGGCGCAATACACCTGATTGGCGAGGTCACGACTTCCGAGAACAGAGATCGGACGTTCGACGACACGCACGTTCATCGACCGCAACGTGTTCGAGAGTGCCCGGCAATAGCCACAGCGGAAGTCGCTGAAGACCGTAACCGTCTTGCCCAACTGATTGCCCCACACGATCGCGCCATCCTTGGGGAGACCGTCGAGCGAAATGCGTGAAGGGGTTGTCGGCGAAGCAGCGCCGGCAGCCTTGGCGATGGGGGGCTCGCCGCCTTCGGGTGCGTTGTTGGCCTTGGCTGCGCCGCCAATCAGCATGTCCGGGTTGATCTCGAGGAGGCGAGTTGCGGTCAGATCCTGCCGCGTCTCCATATCGTAGACACGACCGATGACGAGGTAGCGTCCCGAGCGATCGACGTAGAACAGGTTGTTGCCGGCCGTCACTTCGCAGAGGCCATCGACGATCGCACAATCGACCTTGCTGACCTGCGTTTTGGGCAGGCGGGCCTTCAGAAGGGCGATCACCGATGCGTCTGCCGGACGAAGCGCGGCATAGGCGGCCTTCGCGCCGATCGCGGCAGCAACGAACGCTGCAATGACCAAAAGAAGGACCAGCACCCGACCAACGGTCAGACGCCTGTCGGCGGTGCTATCAGTTCCGAACATAAACACCCTCCAGGAAGACGATCTCGACGTCGACGCCGGTCGGCATTTCGATGACCGGCTGGTACTGCTCGGCACGCTCGATCAGGTACTTCGAGACGTCCTTGCCTGTCTCTGACGCACCGCCGCCAAGGGCACGAAGCCCGACGTTGCCGAGATTAGGCGTCTGGTTGATACTGCCGTTTCCGGCAGCGGTGTTGATGACCGGCATGCTAAAGGCCGAGTTGAGCGCTGAGCCCGCCCCGCCGACCAGGCCGGCGAAGAAGGCTTGCATCGCCAGTGAGCCCTCTCGGCTGACGACGCGGCCACGAACGCCAGTCTTGCCGCCGAACGCGATGAAACCCTTTACCTCAGATACGGCATAGCGACCGCCCGGTTGCGGGCAGGTCATCTTCTGCAGCTTTACGTAGACCTTCTCGCTCGAAAGTTCTGCGCGCGCCGCACCGTTGATGAGACAGCCCTGGATTTTCGTCGTGAGCAGCTTGCCATTCTGCAGCACCGACCGCGCGGGGCCGGTGACGCGAAGGACGACAGGCAAAGGATCAGTCTGGCTGTTGGTGCCGGCTGCGGCATCGACACCGACGATGACCTTGGCGCTGGCAAAGCTGTTGGGTGGAAGGTAGTTCGGACTGTCGGTGTAGACCGTGCTGCCCTTTGAAACCTTCGAGGCATTACCGGCCTCGGCGGAGCCAAACGAGACCATCTTTACTTCACTTATGCGCGTAGGTGGAAGGTCCGGACCGGGAGTAGCGCCTGCCGCGCCGGAGCGACCGTAGAGGGCGGCGCTACCAGGACCGTACATTGCCTGCGGCCCGGGCATCGGGGCAGGCGCTGCGGCACGCTCGTTGACCTGGCGACGCAACTGATCGTTTTCGGCCTGATAGGCGGATACGACGCGCTGGCCATCGCTCGACATCGACTGGTTCTGCGCGCGCATCGCATCGAGTTGTTCGGCAAGCTGCGCGACGCGGGCGTTCGTACCTTCGACACCCTTCAGCTGGTTCTCGTTGGACTGGAAGCGGTTTTCGGACTGCGCCATCCACTCCTGCTCGGACTTGGTCTTGTTGGTCATGTCGCTGACCGAGACCGTCTTCCTGTCCGCGCTATCGGGATCGATCTTTTTGGCCGCGTCGTCACCACCGAAGATCCAGAAGGAGGAGGCGACGAGGACCACGCCGCACCCGACAGCGAGCTTCATCTGCTGCTTCTTGCGGGTCTCTACGTTGCCATCCAGTTCCGACGCGATCGGGGATACACCGTCGCCGTCAACGACTTCAGGAGCGTCGAGCGGCTTACGCTCGCGAGAGAAGATATCTTTGATGCCCATGGCTTAGTTTCCGTTCCGCGAGACGAGGTAAGCGGTCGTGACCCGACCCGGCGCGAGCTTGGGTTCGGCGATCGAGACCGCGAGCGCGCTCGACGGCGCCACACTGGCCTCGGTCAGCACCGTTTCCTTGGTGCCCTTGTTTTCGATGCGCAGGACGCGGCCGGTGAGAGCGTCGCCGTGATATTCAGCGATCATCTGAACCTTGAGGTCGCCGACATAGACGGGCTTGAGCGAGCGCTGACGCATCTCGAAGCCGTCGACCGTCTTGTTGGCGTACATCGCCTGCACCAGCGTTACAGCGGCCTCTTCCGGCGAGGAGGTTTGTGCAACCTTGGTAGTCGTAACGGCTTCCGCAGCGTCGGCCTTGGCAATCGCGGGGTTCGAGACGAACACTTGCACGGCCTGATCGCCGCTTATCCGGCACTGGAACTTGTAGACGTAGCCGCGCTTGCTGGTGCCGAAGAACGACAGGAGCTGGCGGCCGAAGCCCTCCGGGACCGATAGGTAAATGTCGCCGCGGACCGGCTCGTTGACGACGGAGAAGTCGTCCGAGGGGTTGCCCGTATTGATCTTGGACACACCAGCGAACTCGTCGCCGACGAGGCTGATCCGGGTGAGATCCTTGGCGGACGCGTTGCAGGATACCTGCGCACCGTCGTCGGCCATCAGCGTCTGGTCGCCAGCAGCGAAGGCAGGGGCCGCAAAGACGAAGATCGCCACGGCAATTAGAGCGGCACCGGCGATGCGGCTCAGCCAGCAAAAGTTGCGGCTGGAGAGGGCAGTGCCGAGCGCAGCACTGCCAAAAGCGTAGATTGCGGTCACATCGCAGCTCCCGGACGGGTCTTGGGTTGGACCATGCTGAAGCCGACGAGCTTCAGGGTCATGCCGGCATATTCCCAGTCGTAGACAAAGGTCCGCTGCTCGGATGACACGATTTTCTGGCCGATGACCGTGTTGAGCTTGCCCGACACGGTGGACTGGAGCGCCTTGGGGTCGATCTCCATGCCCTCGAGCGCAAAATACTGCGACATGCTGGAGCCGCGCTGCTCATCGACGATCTTGAGGAGGTCGGCTTTGATCTTGCCCTGCGACTTGGGCGAGACGATCGCGAGAACCGACTTCATCCAGTAATCGAGGCTGCTCGGCGTGCGGTTAAGCGTCAGCACGGCCGTGTCGCGGGTCACAAGCTCCAGATACTCGCGCGAGACACCCGACGTGGACAGCGTGACCGGCGAGCCAAGAACAGGCTGCAGCACGATTTCGCGGCTACGTGTCGCCGACATCAGGAGCAGGAGCGCAACAAAACCGGCAAGAACCAGTGCGGCTATACCGAGGACATTACGCTGGCGAAGGACGCGCTGGCTTTGCGCGTGCTGGTAGGAAAAATCCATGTCAGCCCACCATTAGTCGGAGGTAGGAAGGTGGCGTGGCGCGCAGCGACGGGAAGCCGCCTGGCAGATGCCAATACGCCAGATGAATCAGCCACGACGTTGCCCGTCCCGCCTTTGCCCTCCTAAGGGCCCACCAGCCTAGGACGGCTAAGCCGATCCCGATGACGATGTGTTGGGACAGGATCCCCCAAGTAAAGGGGATAACCATCGCGAGGAACTCGTCGAGCGTCCAGAACCCGATCAGCTCAGGATCGTCGAGGTGCGATGGGATCACGTACTTATCGGCTGACATCACGCCACCTTCAAAAACGGTGCCGGCGAAGCTGCTATCAACGCCGGCACCGGGTCGGTTCAGATGGTGGCGGTGACGGTCGAGGTGACGATCGGAATGCCGGTACCGGCGCCGACGCCCACACCGACCGGGATCGCGACCTGGCCGAGCGAGAAGCGGCCCGAGGCCAGGCCGACGACGCCGCCAGCGAGCGACAGGACGGTGATGATCTTGCCGCCCGAACCTTCGAGGAAGCCGGTGAAGGCATTGAGTGCCGTGTTGAACGTAGCGTCTGCACCGGCGAATGCCGGCGAAGCGAGAACAGCGGCTGCTGCTGCCGCACCAATGACCGCCAGGGCGGTCGTCTCGGCGCGACAGCCGATCTTGAACGTGGTCTTCATGATAAGGAGTCTCCTTCGATCGAGCGCTGTTCAGCGCGCCCAAGAGGAGATTGGCCGGCAGCAATCTTCAGTCGCAAATGGAAATCGTCGGAACATTGCTAACGCTTATGCATTTCTTAACATTCCGAGCCGATCTTGCCTTTTTCGAATCACCTTGCCCGACTGGGCCGGGCGCCCGCCCGGAATTTCAGGGCACCTGCCCGAGAGACGCGGGCGGCCTGTTTTGGGATACCCGGTCATCTAGTTTGGCATCCAGATCGTAACTGGTTTAGCTGTTACGCTGCAGAATGCGGTTTTCGCCTTTTATGAGTATGCAAGGGTCCGGATTGGACCCGGGATTGAAGGTTGACCAAAGTGACGGCTGAAAAGGCGTTTTATATTTCCGTCTCGGATCACTATTTCCGGCTGACCACCGAAGGTGTCAGACTTTTGTCGAACAAGCATCGCTCGTATTATTCTTTGCCTATGGTCATAGACGAACGCGCCGAGCGTGCTTCCGACTTGGTAAATAGCTATGACGCTGAGGACATGCGAAACCATCTTCGCATAATCTCGAGCGAGGGGGAGGTCGAGATCGACTTCTCTATCTTAGAGACCAGCGCCAGCACGATCGAGGCAGCTGCACTCTCGCTTGGTGAGGCACTCGGGCAAGAGGTTCTCTTAGCTGACGCTGTGTCGCTGGTACTTTTTGACCTCATTGTTGAACGGAATGCTACGGAGGTTCTCACAAAGCTTGGGCTTTCCGCTTCTGAGGCCGAAAATTATCGCGTTTCCCTGAAAAAGAAAGATGCGAACGTCATCCCGTTGCGACCTAAACGACCATAACCACTTGTTTCGAACCAGCTTTAGGGTTGCCTTTTACGATTTGGTGAGTCTACCCATAAGCCATCAGCCGGGAGAATGGCGATGGGCGAAGCGACGCGAAGTTGGGCGGAAAACCCAGCGGGGGCAATTCCGAGTTTCGAATTAGAGGATTACATCCTAGCCAGGATGGACCTTGCACGGGTAAGCGTCAGGGAACTGGCGACATTGACAAAAATCGGTCGGAGCCGTCTCCATGACGGGCTTCACCGTAAGGTCGAAAAGCGTGTCGCTCTCAAGATGCCTGAGATAGCAGCTATCCTCGAGGCATTGGGCATCAGCAAAATCGAAGCAATGTATGCTCAGGATCTGCTCCAAAAAAACGAGGCGGGAGTCGAACTAAGAGACCTCCTGAAGGTCATATCAATGGTACTCGGCGTCGTGACCGGCCTTCCTGAGCAGATCATTACCGTTGTAAGGCATGTTGACGGTCTCGGTTTTGACGATGTTCGACCTGAGCACGGCGAAGCTGCTCAAGAGCTGATAGTACGAGCTATAGAGGTGGAATACCAAAAAATCGGTATGCGCCGGTCCAAACGGCTCGACGAGTTTGGGGCGGAATAACGGGTCCCGAACGGCTCGTTTGGTTATACCGGGATGGTACCGTTTCCCCCCTCTCGCGGACTCAGTGAGATAGGGTAACTGAAAGCACGAGCGATACTCTAAGCTGCTACTCTCGGCGAGGGAGGGACGCGTCGCGTGACGACGTGCCTCTCGTGCTTTCAGTTACTCTATCTAATGAAGCCCTTTTTTTGGTGCGTCCGAGATACGGAAACTGAAAGCACGAGAATTTCCTCGTCAAAGAAACCGAAAGCACGAGCCAATGCGAGCGACTTCCCATGCCGCTGCCGTTTAGGCTGTCGCTATCGCCGAGTCCGGAATCACGGGAGGCGATCTCGAGGTCGCTTGGCCTCGCGAAACCTAATTGAGGGAATGCCGTGCAAAGAAGAAAAGCCCGGCAATAGGTCGGAGCTTTCGGAATTTCGGAAGTGCTGCGTAACAACAGCGGCATAGCCAAATTACGATGATGCAGCGGGAATGCGTGCCTAGCGCGCCACGGACTTCTGCGTCCGCACGGAAATCCAAAGGGGGTTCTCCGAATGAATTCTATTACCTTCGCTCCAGGGGCTGGCCATCGGCGAGTAGACGAACGCACAGCATCGACTGGACGGATCGCTGAAGGCTTTTCCGGGCTTCCCGAACGCGTAAGTCATCGGCATGTTCTAACAGCTTTTAAACGTGCGGCTCCCTATATTGGTGTACCATCTCGCCTTGTGCATGCGGTTGACACACTGATGAGTTGGTCGCGGGAGGTAGACTGGAGTGAGGGACAGCGCCCGATTGTCTTTCCTTCTAACGAAACGCTCAGTCAAAAGCTTGGAATTGGTATTCGGCAGCTTCAAAAGCTGCTGAACAGTGCAACGCGGTGGGGGCTGGTTGCACACCGCGACAGCGCCAATGGCAAGCGTATCGGAGCAAGGGGAAAAGACGGCCGGCTGATCTATGCTTACGGGATAGATCTTAGCCCGCTTGGCGTGCGCTACGATGAATTCGTCCGCATAGCTGACGAGGGGACAGAGGCGGACTTGCGCATAAATGTTCTTCGAAAGCGTCTTACCGCAGCCCGCCGCCGCATCAGCAGCCTGGTGCAGCTTATCATCGACGAGGAGATCGGAGGTGTCGATGCAACCGGCATCATCGAAAGCACTCAGTTGGCTACTCATCAGATGCGGAAGGTTCGGGATGAACGTTTGCTCCAGGCGTGTGTTTCAAAGCTGGAAGGTCATGCGGCAGCGCTCGATGAGCGCATTAGGGCGGTTTCGGCGAGGGATAACGAGGAACGGGAATTGGTAAAAGATTCACCCTCGGGCGTCTTAAACGACACCCACTATACAACTACAAAACAACCACCCATTGCTAAAGCAACATACTGTAGAGGCTTGGCGAGAAGCAGTAGTGAGCGAGGCTACGACGTCCGTAACAACGAGCCGCAAAGTGAAGTTGAGGCGGACCTAGCCCATCACGGCGTTGATCCGAGCTTTATTGCCGCCGTGGCTCCCGAGTTCATTTCGTGTCCTCCCGAGCAAATGACATGGGGTATTATCATCGGTGACGCCGAGAGGCTCATTGCCCAAGCTGCAATCCCAGCCAATGTTTGGTATGAGGCTTGTCGACTAATGGGTCAGAAAGGCGCGGCAGCCTCGGTTATCGCGACGGCCCATAAACACGTTCGAGGCGATGTCGATCGCCCCGGAGCGTATCTTCGCGGCATGAATAAGAACGCCGCCTCGGGAAAACTGAACTTGGGGCGGACTTTTCATGGCCTGAAGGACCACGCCAAAAGGCAACCAGTCCGATCGCTATCGAGCAGCTCAGACCTTCGATCCATAGGCCAGCTTTTGGCGACAGCGCTGAGGTCTGAAAGTCGGGTCGGGCCGGCATTGCTGTGAGTGAGGATAGGGTAACCGAAAGCACGAGGCCTAGCGTCTCCTTTCGTTGTACCCTGACGAGATCCGGCGATCGCGACCGATTGAACCGCCAAAGCTCGTGCTTTCAGTTACCCTATGTTCGACTAGGGGTGATTCTAGACGATAGAATGATAAGAAGGGGGTGTATTGCAAAGGGGATCGATGATGGCGAAATCACCAGCGATAGCGCGGCAGATTTCACTGTTCGACATGGACAGCCCGCTTCACGGAAAAGTCCGCGGCGAGCGGAGCATCATGGACTACCCGTTCTTCGTGCTTTCGAAGAATGCGCACCTTGAGCCTATCGAGTACAAGCATGACCAGGTGACCATTCAAATCCGGCCAAGCGCAACCGGTGTTGCGACAATGTGGGACAAGGAAATCCTTCTGTATGTTGCCTCCCTCGTTGCGCAGGCGATAGCTGATGGCCAGATCTCAGATGAGGACGTGACTTTTTCAGCTCATGACTTCTTTCGCATCACCGGAGTCGAGCGACCGTCGGTACGCGATTACCGGCGGTTTGGTGAAGCGCTGGAACGCCTTCAAGGCACTCAGATAAAGACGAATATCGAGACCGGATCAAAAATCGACCGGGGCTGGTTCTCGTGGCTGTCCGAGGCGCAGGTCGAGTACGAGAAAATGGCGAACGGGGACGAAGTCCTTCGCTATGTGCGCGTCCGCCCATGCAATTGGCTATACCGCGCAATCAAACGTGATCAGCGGATCTACCATTATCACCATGACTATTTTCGTTTGGGTGCAATCGAACGTCGTCTTTACGAAATTGCCCATTGTTACTGCGAAGCTGGTCCAATCGACATCAATCTTGAGGAGCTTCATCACAAAATTGGTTCTATGGGTCCAATGAAACGGCTAAAGCAGCTTCTCAAGAGCATTGAAGCAGAAAACCGGCTACCAGAGTATGACGTCAGCTTGATCGAGGTCGTATCCGGCGAACGAACAGACTCGCTTGGTCGTCGCCGTAAATCCGTCACTACATCGGTTCGCATGAAGCCTAGGCAGAGGTCAATTTCTGCTTAGAAGCGCTGCATCGCGGCGACCTTGGTATAGCCCGCTGACCGATTATAGATCGGGGAAGGCGAGCGAGCTGGCGACGTCAGCCGCGACCAGTTCGCGATAATGGCTGAGACGTAAGCCTGTGTTTCGGTGATGCGCGGGACCATGCCGCCGTGCACGCGACCTGGACCTGCGTTATAGGCGGCCAGCGCCAAGTGAACTTGGCCGAAACGATCAAGCTGTTGGCGAAGATAACGGGCACCACCACGCATGTTCTGCAGCGGATCATACCGATCGACGCCGAGGCCAACCGCCGTCCCCGGCATTAGCTGCGCGAGGCCGTAGGCGTTCGCCGTAGATGTCGCGATTGGATTGTACCCGCTCTCGCGGATAATCATCGCATCGAACAAACCGGTCGGGATACCATGCTCGCAGGCCACCGCGCTCATCATCCCATAGTAGGCGGCACGACGCGCCTCCGCACTCCGTGCGAGAAACCCTGACGGACGATAGGACAGCGGAGCACAACCGGGTTTGAAAGAGACGGGCTGGACGGTGCTCCCCCCGCGTAGCCAGCCCGGAACCTGAATAGATGAAAACGCCGCAACACCCGTGGGCTCGCCACTCATAATAGGAGCACCCACCGGGGTTACCGCCGCTGCAGCGATTTCCTGCTGCATGCGGAACTGAACGTAGCGGCGACTAAGATCATGGACCTGAAAGGCGTCCGGCAACGGCGACGGCTCGGCTATTGCCGCTGATGGAGGGATCCCGGGCAAAGAGCTCGTGGCATCGGTGGGCAGACTCCCCGTCATCGAGATCAGCTGAACCTTCCGGAAGGCTGAGCCCTTTGGAGCGGCACCGGCTTGCGAACCGACGATCAGAGCGGCGCAAAGGCCAGCAGCAGCGAGTGGATAACGCACGGAAAACCCCCATTGGCCTTGATATCCAAGAGTTGAGGTCAAGCGGTTTGTGCTTGTCAAGACCACCAGACCTGCCGAAACTGGTCCCAATCAGCGCCTGAAGGTCACTCGAACATGTGGTTGATCCACCGCGATACCGACGGAAACAGCGGGGATCGGATCCCGCTGCCGTCACCCCTGCATGACGCGCTGGTGCGCTGGTATGTCGGCGACGGCTCGTTCCACGACGAACAAGCTGGCGTGACGCTCGTCCAGAATGCCCGGATCGGACACCGCTGGATCGCCTGCGACTGTCTGGGACCGGGTAAGGCCCCGCCCATCCTGACGCCGGCTTACCTCTCCGAGGCCGAAACCTACTATTTGCGCCGGTTGACCAGCACCAAGCGGCCGGAGCACCGCACCGATTGCCCCTTCTTCCGCGACCAGGCCACCAATCGCATCACGGAAGTCAGGTCCCACAACACCCCGACCGATCCACCGTCAGGCTTTTTCGAAGTCTTGCGACCAGCGCCGGAGAAGCTCGCACAGCGGCCTGAGGACGACAGTCTCGACGATCGGACCCGCAACGCCTCGACCCCGCGGCTCGCGCGGCTCCTATGGCGCCTGCTCGACAGCGCCGGCTGCAATACGATTGCCCCGTTGGGTATGGGCTACGAATGGTCGATCAGGGAAGAGTTTGCATCGCTCGGCCGTGCGGCCGCCAAGATCGAGATCGCGCCGGGCGTCGAGCTGGCCAGGGCATTCTGGACACACGCGCGTCCCCTCGAGACGAACACGGTCTATGGCACGCTACGCGCACTGGCGCCGAAGTGGCCCAAGACGCATGCTCCGCAAGGCTTCGTGGCGCTCTATGCAAAGGCGATCAAAGGCAATGAAATCCATGTGCCTGACGGTGAACCGGTCACCATCGCGACGCGCGTCCAATCGCCCTCGATCCGGGGTAACCACATCAGCGGACCGTACATCGTCCTTGTCGTTGCTGGAGAATATCCCGAGGCGCGCGGTTATGCGCCCCTGCGCGCCTATGCGCAGCCGATCTACAATGGACGCATGTTCGTGCCTGTGGAATCCGACTTCGAGCGCAAGGCGCTACGCGCAATCCTCGATACCCAGCGCGTGTTACATGCCCGCGGTGTCGACATGGCCATCAGCAAGCCGCTCTTCGATTCAATGACACCAAACGGCCCCTGCCGGCCCGACTTCATCCTTGAGGCGAGGTCGCGAATGACGGGGGAATTGCGGACGGTTGTGGTGGAGGCGATGGGATTTGACAGCGACGAGTACGAAGCTGCCAAGGCGGTGACGCACCCTCGCATGGCGGTCCTGGGTGATCTCGTGACGCTAGATAGGTCCGAAATGGATCAGGATTCTGCGTCGACCAAACTGCTTCGGGTTCTGGATATTTGAGCGATCAGCTCCAAGTCATCGTCGCAGCAAAATAACTAACGATTCCAAGCGTTACCGGTGTCGACAGTAGATACAGCTTTTGCCAGCGCCACCACGCCTTTGGCAGGAAAAGCACGGCGCCACGAACACTTCGAACATATTCCCAGGCCTTGTCCCGGTACAAACCGTGGACCGTCACGGAGACTGACATAGCCATGGCGATTGCGCAGCACATAGCCGCTGCCAGATAAATGGCGATCCAGTTGGCAATCTCGACCTGCGAAAACTGGTTCATCGACACCTCGAATGAAAAAGGGCGCGGTCGACAAACCTGCGCAGAATGATTCTAGTTCCAAGAGCAGCTTAGCGGCGAGATTTTAGCAGCTGGTAAATGAGACGGTGCGCCACTTGGTCCGTCAAAAAAATGGAGTGGAGAGGGAGGGTAAGAAAGGGGTCGCGGAAAGCGGCCTTAACCTTCCACCCCAGGGCGGCCGGAAAAGGCAGCCTTCAGCACGAGGCCTGTAGCCATGACCAAGTACGTCCTTTTCATAAGGGACCACGGCGCCAAGGACGTCCTAGATTTCCATCCGAGCGAGATGTCCGCCAAAAAGGCTCTGGCCGCCTATGTGACGAAGAAGACAGGGCGCGATCTGCCATCCGACCCGGAAGCGGCTGTCGAGGAGATCGCCAACTACTTCGATCGTGACAAAACCTTCTACGCGATCGCCGGCGTCCCCGCCGGTGCGCACTAAGGGGTATGGGACATGGCTATCATCGCCAATCGACCATCCCAGCACCTCGTCGATCTGGTCGGCGCGCTTGGCGGCACCTGGCACGGGAACAGCGCGATGTGTCGGTGCCCCGCGCATGCCGACGGTACGCCAAGCCTCTCGATCAGGCAGGGTGACCGCGGCCTGCTGGTGACCTGCTTTGCTGGGTGCGACGCCGGCGACATCCTGCGTGAGCTGGACCGGATACCAGTCGGGCGCCGATATGAACCGCCGGTTCCGGCCCAGGCAAAGGGTACGGCCAACATCGACCGGCTGTGGAACGAGGCCGTCAGTGTCTCCGGTAACCTGGCCGAGCGCTACCTCGCGTCGAGGGGGCTGTTGCCGGTGCCAACCGACGTCCGCTTCCATCCGCGCTGTCCGCTAGGTCCCAAACCCATGACTGTCTTCAAGCCGGCACTGCTGATCGGGGTCCGTGAAGCGCAGCGCCTGGTCGCCTTTCAACGCATCTTCCTGAAGCCCGATGGAGGCTATTTCCAGAAGACGACGCTCGGCACGCTTGGTACCGGGGCATGGCGGGGCGGTGGCCTTAGTGCGACCATTGGCCTGGCCGAAGGATTCGAGACGGCGCGCGCCTGGTCCCGGATCCGCGGAATGCCTTGCTGGGCAACGCTTGGCTCGCGCCGGCTCGATCTCGTGACGATCCCTGACAGCGTTACAAAGCTGATCCTCGCGGGCGATAATGATCTCGCCGGACGCCGTGCGGTCGCGCGAAGCATTGCCCGCTTCGCATCCGACAGTCGTGTCATCGAGGTCGACTACCCAGTGGGCTACAAGGACTGGGCCGAGGCGCTCGAAGCGGCAGAGAGAGGAGAGGGAGGGAGGCGGTGAGCTGTCGGATTGGCAGTGCAACCTGAGGGAACCTGCCATGTTCGATTTGCTCGATCTTCCGCCCGTCACCGATCACAGTGCCGCGGCACGCATTGCCGGGTTGCTGGCATCGGGCACGCCGATCGCCCGCCGCGATCTCAATCAGGCGATGACAGCGGCCTTTGGCGGCTCGGACGCCGACGGTCATTGGACGCAGCGCGACAGCTTCGAGATGCTCGAACACGGCATTGCGCTCCATCTCGCGTCGCAGCCGTACCAGCTCACTGGCATGTCGGACGTGGCACAGGCGTCGGCGATCATGGCGATGCTGCCGACCCAGACGGTCCGCAGCGAGGAACAGATCGACCTCCAGCAATTCTCGACGCCGGTCGATATTGCGGCGATCGCTGTTTTGATGGCCGCGATCGGTCCGCACGACATCGTCCTCGAACCCAGCGCCGGCAACGGCTTGCTGATCGTCCAGGCACCGGCGTGCGCCAGCCTGCAGCTGAACGAAATCGACACGAAACGCCGCGAACGGCTCGCCGGGATTTTCCCGGATGCGATCGTCACCGGTCACGACGGCGCGGCGCTGGTCAGTCTGCACGCGCGACTGCCGAAGCCGACCGTAGTGGTGATGAATCCACCCTTCTCGCGCAGCGTCGGTCGCGGCGCCGACGATCTCGCTGCGCTTCGCCATCTCCAGGCAGCGATCCGCCGCGTCGCAAAGGGCGGTCGGGTGGTAGCGATCATGCCCGACTGGTTCGCGCCAAGCGCACGGCTGAAAGCGGCCTATGAGGCGGTGCTGACCGGCTGCACGGTTCGCACCTCGCTGCGGCTTGAGCATTGCTACCGTAAGCACGGCACCGATATCGCGGTGCGGCTCTACGTCATCGACAAGGTGGCAGGCGGCACCTCGCACACTGTTATCCAGCGCAGCTCGGTCGCGGGTTTCCTCGACGCCGTGACCATCCCGCCGCGGGCCTCGCTTGTGGCTGATACCCCGATAGCGGCACTACCGGTGCCCAAACCCAGCCTGTTCGGCGCGGCGCGGCAAGCCAAGGCTATGGTTGCCCGCACGTATCATGCACCGGTGCGCAACAACGTACTGCCGGTCAGCTACAGAACGCTAGCTACGGCCGCACCTCTGGCCGATCAGGTTGGTTGCTATCTGCCCTACCGGCCAAGCCGGATCGTGTTCGACGTCGCCGGCGACCACACGACCGCGCTGGTGGAATCCGTGGCGATGGGTTCGATACCCGCACCCATTCCGACGCACATTGCCCACCTTCCGGAGCGCACGGTGACGGAGCGGATGCTGTCCTCATCGCAGCTCGAGACCGTGGTCTATGCGGGCCATGCCTGGGGTCAGCTGCTCCCCGGGGCGTTCAAGCCCGCCAAGGAGGGCGTCGGGCTCACCATCGATCCCGAGGGCAGCCGTTACCGGAAGGGCTTCTTTCTGGGGGACGGCACTGGGGCGGGTAAGGGCCGACAGGTCGCGGCGTGCATTCTCGATAACTGGCTACAGGGTCGTCGCCGGCATATCTGGGTGTCGAAGAACGAACCGCTGCTCGAAGACGCGCGTCGCGACTGGACCGCGCTCGGTGGCATGTCCGGGGACGTACAGCCGGTCTCAAACTGGAAGATCGACCAGCCGATTAAACTGGACGAGGGTGTGCTCTTCGTCACCTACCCGACGCTACGCTCGATGCGTTCCGACCATAGCCGCCTGCAGCAGATCCTCGATTGGGCAGGTTCCGATTTCGACGGGGTCATCGCCTTCGACGAGGCGCACGAGATGGGCGGCGTCGCCGGTGGCGAGGGTGCCATGGGAAAGAAGGAAGGTTCGCAGCAGGGCATCTGCGGCGTGCTGCTTCAGAACAACCTGCCAGGTGCCCGCGTCCTCTACGCCTCGGCAACCGGCGCATCCGATGTGAACAACCTCGCCTACGCGGTGCGGCTTGGCCTGTGGGGACCCGACACCGCGTTCGCCGACCGCGAGGCGTTCATTGCCGAAATTCGCAAGGGCGGGATCGCAGCGATGGAACTGGTGGCGCGCGACCTGAAGGCGCTCGGTCTCTATACCTCGCGCGCGCTGAGCTTCGCCGGCGTCGAGTACGACGTGCTGCGGCACGCACTGACGCCGGCGCAGATCGAGATCTACGACACCTATGCCAAGGCCTGGAGCGTCATTCATCAGAACATGGAAGAGGCGCTGGAACTGACCGGCGTCGTCGACGGGTTCGAAAAGACGACGCTCAACAGCGGTGCCAAGGCCTCGGCACGCTCGCGGCTGGAATCGACCAAGCAGCGCTTCTTCGGGCAGGTCCTGCTCTCGATGAAGCTGCCGACGGTCATCGCCGCGGTCGAACAGCATCTGAAGGCTGACCAGTCGGTGGTGCTGCAGCTGGTCACGACCGCCGAGGCGATCCTCGATCGTCGCCTGGCTCAGATGTCGGCCGACGAGCGTGCGGATCCCACGATAGATTTGTCACCGACCGAGTATATTGCGGACTATCTGATGCGGGCGTTCCCGACGCGGCAGATGCAGACCTATACGGACGACACCGGCACCGCGCGCTCGGCGCCGATGAGCGATGAGTTCGGCAATCCCGTCCATAATCCTGACGCGCTCGCCGCCCGAGACCAGATGCTCGAGCACATCTGCGCGCTGCCTCCGATCAAATCCGCTCTCGCCGCGCTGATCGAGCATTTCGGCACCGACATGGTGGCCGAGGTGACGGGGCGCTCGCGGCGTCTCGTACCGACGTCGGACGGTCGCCAGAAGATCGAGACCCGCTCGGGGCGGTCCTCCCAGGTTGAGGCCGCGGCGTTCATGGCCGGCACGAAGCGGGTGCTGGTGTTCTCTGATGCTGGCGGCACCGGGCGCTCGTACCATGCCAGCCTCGATGCGAAGAACCAGCAGCAGCGCGCCCACTTCCTGCTCGAACCCGGCTGGCGTGCCGATCGCGCGATCCAGGGGCTTGGTCGCACGCACCGTACCCATCAGGCGACGACACCGCTGTTCCGGCCGGTAACCACCGACTGCAAGGGCGAGCTGCGCTTCACCTCGACGATCGCGCGGCGCCTCGACAGCCTTGGCGCCCTCACGCGCGGCCAGCGGCAGACCGGCGGGCAAAACCTGTTCGATCCGGCCGACAATCTCGAAAGTGAGTATGCCAAGGATGCACTCCTGACATGGTTCGCGCTCCTCGATGGCGGCAAGCTGACCAGCACGACGATGGATGACTTCTGCTCGCGCACCGGCCTTGAGCTCCACGACAATGACGGCGTCCTGAAGGAAGAGCTGCCGCCCATCCAGCGCTGGCTTAACCGTTTGCTGGCCCTGCCGATCGGGCTTCAGAACCTGATCTTCGATGAATTCCTGGCACTCGTCGAAACCCGCGTCGCCGCAGCCCGCGAAGCCGGCACGCTCGATGTCGGCGTCGAGACGATCACCGCGGATACCGCGATGGTCCTCGACGACACGCTGCTGCGCACCGATCCCCTGTCGGGCGCGACGTCGCACCTTCTCACGATCGAGATCGCCCGCCGCAAGAACCCCATCTCGCTCGAACGTATCCTCGACCTCGCAAAATGGCAGGACGACGTCGCGTTCGTGGTCAACGCCCGGTCGGGGCGCGTCGCGCTCCGGACCCGGGCACGGTCGTGGATGGACGACGATGGCCAGCCGATCGCGCGCATCGAACTGCAGCGTCCCTGCCGACGTGAGTATCTGCGCGAGGCCGATCTGCTGGAAACGGCGTGGGACGTTGTCGACCGGAAGACCTTCGAGGCCAAATGGAGCGCGGAGGTCACCGAGGCGGCGGGTCAGGTCGATACCGAGACGATCCGTCTTGCAACCGGCCTGCTGCTACCAATCTGGTCTGCGCTGCCGTCGGACCACCTCGCGGTCAACCGGATTGCGGACGCCCATGGCAATTCGTGGCTAGGCCGTCTCGTGTTCGACCAGCATGTCGTCCAGCTTTACACCAAGCTCGGGATCGCCAAGACCGACGATCTGCCGGTCGACGCGATCGCACGTTCCGTTCTCTCAGGGCGCAGCGTCGACGTCGTGCGGCCGTTCCCGATGACGCTCCGGCGATCGATCGTGAACGGCAACCCGAGGGTGGAGATCGTGGACGCACCCGCCTCGCAGTTGCCTTGGCTGAAATCGCTCGGCTGCTTCACCGAGATTATCGCCTACCGGACCCGCGTCTTCGTGCCGGCAACCGATGCCGAGACGGTGCTCGGCCGCGTCCTGAAAGGAGTCACAACGCGAGAGTAATTTCTGGTTGCGCTAGAAGAGCACAGAACGTGCCCCCAAACCGGTTACCTACCGAGGTCTCCAGTAAATCATCAAAACGGTAAGCTCCCGACAATTGACACTGGCCGAGATACCGATGGTTGACGCCTAACGGTGGGAACGGCCTAAAATTCTGTAGTTCAATAAATCGGGTCGGTGTCTTGTAACCGGCCATCTGCCGTCCCGAAATATTCCCGCTTTCCCATGTCCGACAGGCTATTTTGAGAAAACTAAATCGGGAACAGATTTCGAGAAAATAGCACCCTGGGCGCGTCACGAAATGGTTCTGTCCAGCTTTCTCGCTCTACGTTCGTTTTCGAGAAGCCCGCTCCCCCCACCGGAGGTCGCCGGGGTCAGTTTTCCACGCCAAATCGAGTTGCCCGCGGCGACAGTTCCGTCCCCCAACTCTCCGCAAGCGGTCCGTAAAGATCGG
>NZ_JAPZPR010000011.1:0-125208 GCF_040407565.1 Sphingomonas faeni | reverse complement strand
CCGATCTTTACGGACCGCTTGCGGAGAGTTGGGGGACGGAACTGTCGCCGCGGGCAACTCGATTTGGCGTGGAAAACTGACCCCGGCGACCTCCGGTGGGGGGAGCGGGCTTCTCGAAAACGAACGTTGACCGGGAAACCTGAACCGTCGATCCGACTGACAGCCGCAGACGGGTGCGCTTTCTCAAAATCTGTTCCCAATTTGAAATTCTCAAAATTGCGAATTTTTACGGCAAACTGGGAAAGCTCCGATCGCTCTTGGGCAGATATGGGGTGACGTCTATACCCAAACCTGAAGCCGGGTGCTGATGTACACAACACCCTCAGCAGCATCGTCCGCATATGTTCAACAAACGGACGTTTTCTGGACAGAGGCAGCCGTTGGCCGTGCTTCTTATAAAAGCGTGTTTACAGTCGCTTAGTGCAACAGGTGTTCAACAAACGGCAGTTTTGTGAACGGATGTCAGCTCTTGAGGAGAGATGCCCGCCAACAAGCCATCGGCGCACGCCGCCAGACGGACCGACCGCTCTGCGCCTTTGTGTCTTCTTAACTGGACCGGGCGAACATGCGCATTGCCGCTCTACCAGAGCTTCTACCGCAAGCGTCTGCTTTCGTCGGGAGCTGCCGTTCCCGGCGGGCACATCCGATGACCGCTTTGTCCCAACTCAAGCCGTTCGACCGGTATGAACCAACGGCCGAAGTTGGGAAGCCGGAAAGAGCCCGCCAGTGTCGACTATTGGGTCTTAGCGCCCCCGGGCGTTCGGGATAAATCGCGCCATTTCGATGCGTCTGCAAAAAAACCGATCGCTAGAGCACACAACTATGATAACCATGGGGAATATATGACCTCAAAGGAGATCAGATATTGCTCGAAGAATTGCGGGATGCGAGGCGGTCGTCTGGCTGGTCGCAGAGAACTTTGGCCAATCGCCTTGGCGTCGATGCCCAGACAATCAAGCGGATGGAAAATGGCGTTGGTTCGTTAGCAACGTTGGTTGCGGCGATGTCAGCATTAGATTTTCGCCTGACGGGCGTGGGGCCTGGAAAGAGCCTGCCAGAACAATTGGGCGCCCGTCGGCATGAACGGTGCTTGTCGCTTGAAAAGACTGCAACCAAGGCGGGGTTGTCCCGCAAGACAATTGTCAGTCTGGAACGGGGTAACGGGTCAATCGCCAGCGCTTTGCGATTGCTGGCGGTGTTGGCGCCCAACGCCCGCCGCCGCGCACCCGAGCGGTCATACTGGGGGCAGGGCGAAAAGGACGCCCGGGATAGCCGCTTTACACCGTCAGACTTCATGGACAGCATTTATGCAGCGTTTGGTGCGATTGATCTGGACCCCTGCGCCAACTTGCTCAGTCCAGTCGTTGCCCGACGCTGCATCCTGCTGAGCGAAGGTGGGGACGGGCTTGTCGACGAATGGTCGGGCGACGTTGTGTTCGTTAATCCGCCATTCTCAGCGTTACTCAAATGGCTGCGTCGCGCTCATGACCAATGGTGCGCTGGGAACGTCAAGACGGTTGTCTGCCTCGTTCCGGTCAGAACGGATTCTTCTTGGTTTCAGGAAACGTTGGTTTCTGACGCGGAGATCTATTTATTGAAGGGCCGCGTGCGATTTCTTAATGCGGAAGGCAAAGGTCAGCATACTCCGTTTTCACTCATGATTTTGACATTGGGGGCGTCTATCGAGAACAAGGCGTCTTTAGCAGGTCTGATTCCCGGGCGCTGGATGACCCTGGCCGATCCTGTCGGAGGTTCCTGAAACAAGCGGTCCGGATATCAGTCCAATATCAGTGACTGAATATGCGGTCGTTGATAGCTGATGCGATTGGTTCTCTGCATAGTCGATCGCGTCGTCATCCGTTCGCCAGAGATTGAGCGATACGCTGATCATTCGGTCACTCCGCGAATTACGGTATTCGACGTGGCAAGCATTTGGTCGTGCGCAGCATCATGCCTTTGATCCTCTGGAGTGCCGCGCATCGAGCGCGCGCTGCTCGCGACGGTCATCGGCCTGTCAGCGGGTTGCGTCTTGTGCGAGCAGATCGCCCGGTCAAGCCAGCGATCCGGTAGGTCATCCAACTGCTGGGCAAGTCACGCCCCGATTGCCCTGCAAGTATCAGCAGAATGAACGCTCCGGCAACGCAGTTATTAATCCGTAGTATCTGCCGGGTCGAATAGCTTCGCATCATGCTGACCCCCGCCGAATCAGCCTCGCCGCGCGGTCCAGCCCCGCCAGGCGCTGGGTTTCGTCCAACCAAGGGACAGGTTCCGCCACAAGGTAATGAGCAGCGAGCCGGAATGCTGATGCATGATCCGCTTTCGCGGTATTCGCAGCCGGCACTAACCAGACCGTCCGACCGTCGCTTGACCAAGGCAGAAGCGGAACGTGCCAGTTCACCTTGCCGCTTCTCCATCTGCCGATGGCGAAGGTTGGAGGGGACCAAGGCTCGCTCTCATCGGCGATGATCAACGCGTCGGAACGTGTATCTTTCAGCGTGCGCTGCATCGCCGCCGCGCACAGCGCCAGGCTACCGCCTGCGACGGTAACGAGAAGGTCGGTGGCCTTGTTTTCCATGCATGCCGCAAGCGGCAAGCTATAGTCGTGCGGCACTTGCTTGAGCGACCATCCGGCGTGACGGGCGAGTATCTGTGCGACGCGTGATGCAGCGGCCCGGCCGAGCAGCGGCCAGTTCGGGTTTTCGATCATGTAGATTTCCCGGTTGGGAAGGCACCCGCGTTCAGCGGCGCGCGCTCCAGTGAGTGAGGAAGAGGTCGCGGATGAGCGGATGCGCTTTGTCTGTAGTCAGCGCGCCGACCTGTTCGGCGAGACCAATCGAGGTTAGCCGCCGCGGCACCACAAGCACGTGCACATGCGGCAGGTTGGCGGATGCAGCCCGTCCGGGATCATGAAGGACAATGAGAGCTGCGACGTCGAATGCTTCAACGATATGCTCGCGGACAAAGCCGCGCACCTCGTCGAGCATCACATGTAGCCTCGCGACCGGATATGTGACGGTGAAGTACGACAAGAGCGCGTTGACCTTTTCCGGCCGTTCCAGGTCGACTGCCCGCATGAGGGTCTCCGGATCGCTGAATCGATCGCACGCTGGCGCGGGCAGGAGGACTTCCGTCCAAGCCGCGGTCGGCACCCATGGCGGTGTGCCAACCGATGCAGCTACCATCACCTTGGCCTGAGCGAACGCTGTCGCGCTGTTAATGTGGCCGCGGAACTCCGGGCGCAGGCAACCGAACATCACGCGCGGATACGGCGCATCCGCAGCGTCGCCGACCAGCATCAGATGCGTATGAGGGTTGGCAGAATTAGGGACACAGTCCTGGTTGAGCGTGACGCTGGCACGCGTCACGCTCGCGGAACCTTTCGTACGCATCAGCAGTCCACCTGCGGAAAGATTTCTGCGGCGATCTCGGCAGTAGCGCGGTAAATGCCGGCGCCGCGCTCGCGGACAGTTGAATAGGGCGGCACCATTTCGAGGATCAGTCCGTCCGCCGTCAGGCGGATTGCTGCCCCGAACAGCTCGGGCACCAGCCAGAGCGCGCCGTCGACGTGTCGATAAAGATCGAGATCGACGAGATCGAACAGGGCAAGACCGCCGCCGGCAAGCGTCACTTCAACGGTGATGGGAAACACGTCGGCCGAGCGGCAGGAGCGAACCAGCACCACGTCGCGTGACTGCACCTGCGCCATCGCACGCGTGCGGGAGCGGAAGTGGGGAGCATCCAAACAAGTGAACGAAAGGACGACGTCGGAGCTTTCGACGCTCACCGTGTCAGCGGGCATTCCGCCACCAACCTGCCGCATGACGCTCGGCAGCGGGCCGAACTCGGCCAGAAAGTAGTTGCACAGCACGCTAGCGACGGAGCGAGAGCGGTTCATCTTGGATTTAATCACGAGGGTATTCCAGAGCTTGGTGGGTCGCGGACCGATCGGTCCGGACAAGCTCCTTCAGACTTTTTCATTCGTCTTCAGGGCTCAATCAGCCCCTCTCCAAACTCCTGATCCTTATTATAATTTGAACTTTCTACCGCAGAAATGAGCGTTCGCTCGTCGCGGCCCTCCTGCGGCTACGTTGAACTTGGTCGTTGAACGCCTACAACATGAGATAGAGTAAGAGACTTTTCCCAGTCTTGATCGGCGGTGGCGGCGGTGAGCGCGGTCCAATCAATAAATGTCCAGTCGATCCGATGCAAAGTTGCATATAAAACTGGCAGCCTGACGCCATTTCCATACTTTCCACCGACGCTGGTCGGGGCATGTCCACAAATCTGGTCTACTATCCTTTCTGTAATACCGGCTTCCAATGCAAAATCTTTGAAGCCATGTCTAAGGCTGTGAAAAGTGAGCCGTTCATCCCTGGAAACGTGCGCGTCGATGTAGCGGTTTGCGGCGCGCGATGCCTCTTTTGTTCGCTTTTCGAATTGATTTAAGGTTAGATCTGGGAAGAGACGTGTATGACCCAGTTTCGCAAGAGCGACACGATATGTGTTGAACCCTAGGTCTACTAATCGATCGTGAATGGGCACCAACCTGCGGGAACCCTCCGTTTTTATTGCTTTTGCGTCATCGTGCCCAGGCTCAAGCGTGTAATCATCGATATCAATGTATGTCACGCTCCCGCTGATCCTCACGTCGGCGAGGGCCGCTTGACCGACCTCTTCCAATCGGGCGCCAGTGGTGAGGGCTATCAGGAACAGCCAGTAAAGCGTCAGGTCGCTGACATGGTTTTTCATGCGCCAGCTTGCGGGTGCCAAAAAGAGGGTGCTGGACAGAAGCTGCTTTAGTTCGTCCTCCTCGAAAGGGCGGCGCTTGCGGATACTCTTGGAATACCCGCTGATCGCGACGTCGCGTCCCTCGTTGCTCTTGATCCAACGTTGCTCTGCGGCATGGCTTAGCAACGCTTGGATGCCTCCAACCCTTTTTTTCAGCGTTGGCGCGCTGACTCGGCCGTCGGTGACCGACGCATGCTTGGCCACACGCTCGGTGAATGGTAATTCGCGGTCCTTCCTCGGCATTGATTTCGGCAGCTTGAGAGCTTCGTCGCGGTAGTTCAGAAGGTCGTTCTTGACGATCTCCGACACCGGGATGTCGCCAACGAAATCGATGAAGTCGAGGGCTGCCCGCTCATATTCGTGTGCTGTCTGAGCCTTGGGGGCAGTATCCTCCTTCCATGCCTCGAACAGTTCCAGAAGCCGCATCTCGGGTTTGAGGCGGGATTGCGCACTCTGCGGCTTGCGGGCTTGCGAGGGGCCGACGGGCAGCCGATCGAGATATTCGCTAATATACTCCACCGTGCCGTCGGGCAGGTCATCGATCGCACGGCCATGATGACGAGCAACTTGGGTCAAGATCCGTTTTATCTCGATGTCGCGAGCGCCGGTGCTGAACCTGTGGTCCGGATAGCGCCAGATCTCACCAGGCGCCCGGTCGGTAAGATGGCGGAGGGTTCCGCGATGACCACGGAATAGGGCTGCGTTACCTGATAACCGCCACCACTCCTCGTCATCGGATATATTCACTTGGCTACATCCGCCTGGAGTGGCGTTCCACAGCCCGCGGTCGACCTCTAGCCTGCATAAGAGCAACCGTTCTGGCCCGTCGAGCCCACCTTCGTCCAAGGGAGGTCCTTGAAAATAGGAACTCACGAGTTCGACTGCCTGGTCGCGTTTTGACGGGCGTGGGTCGCCGCTCTCGGCGAAGCGTTTGCGGGCTTCCTCGAACCTCTCTTCCAACTCCGCGTTCGCGCCGGCGAAAAGGACGGCTGCCCGCGAAAAGTCCCTTGTTCGCAAAGATACTTTCCACATCGCCTTCCCCTCGAAAGCAGGGCGCAGCTTTGTCGGGATCTCACGACGTAGGTAATAGAAGCCCGTGCTCGGGTGTTTCCACGGTTGAGCCATGTGTGCCATTCTCGCGCTCTCTGTGCCAAGGCGCTGTACCAGAAACTATCTAAGAATGGCTAATTCACGCATTTGTGCGCCATGCAGCGCCAATGGTGACCCCTACGGGAATCGAACCCGTGCTTCAGCCGTGAAAGGGCCGCGTCCTAACCGCTAGACGAAGGGGCCTGCGTGGTTGGAGGCGCCTAAAAGGAAGCCGCTGATGCGTCAACCCCTCAATCCGCCCAGGCGGCGTCTTCGACGTGCAATTCCGCCGACGGCCGCGAGGACCAGTCGTCGATCTTCGCGCGGCCGGCGAGCCAGAGCTTGCGGTGGGGGGCGGCGCCAAGCAGCGCCTGGCCTAGCGCGCTCTCGGCGGCGCGGAACGCCATCGCCTTGATGCTGCGGCCGTCGTCTCCGGCTACGATCGTGCGGACATGGCCGTTGCCGACGACGTCCGCCTTTATCACGCGTACCGGGCCCATTGCGACGCGCGGGGCGGGCCAGCCCATGCCGTAGGGGCCGCCGGCTTCCATCGATTCGACGAGGCCGGGGTTGACGCCGCCCGCTGCCAGCACTGCGTCGAGCAGCAGCGCGCGGTCACCGTTCGAGCGTTCGACGGCAGCGGTGAGGCGTTCTTCGAGGAAGTCGGTAAAGGCGGGAATCGCGGCCTCGCTGATCGTCAGGCCGGCGGCCATCGCGTGGCCTCCGCCCGCCACCAGCAGTCCGTGTTCGCGGGCTGCCATCACAGCTGCGCCGAGGTCTACGCCGGGGATCGAGCGGCCGGAGCCCTTGCCGATGCCGTGCTCGTCGATCGCGATGACGATCGCGGGGCGGCCGAGCTTTTCCTTGAGGCGGCCGGCGACGATGCCGATCACGCCGGCGTGCCAGCCGTGGCCAGCGACGACCGCGACGGCACGGTCGCGGCTGGAGAGCAGGTCGGCGGCTTCCTGTACGGCGGTCTCGATTGCGCGGCGTTCTTCGTTGAGGCGGTCGAGTTCGGTGGCGATCTGGCGGGCTTCGTCGGGGTCCTGCGTGGTGAGTAGGCGGACGCCGAGGTCAGCGCGACCGACGCGGCCGCCGGCGTTGATGCGCGGTCCCAGTGCGAAGCCGAGGTCGGTGCAGGTCGGGTTGCGCGTCAGGCGCGAGGCCTCGATCAGCGCGGCTACGCCGATGTTTCTGCGCGCGCCCATGACCTTAAGACCCTGCGAGACGAACGCCCGGTTGAGGCCGCGGAGTTGCGCGACGTCGGCGACGGTGCCGAGCGCGACGATGTCGAGCAGGTCGATCAGTTTCGGCTCGGCGCGGTCCCTGAAGAAGCCGCGGACGCGGAGCGTGCGGACTAGCGCCGCGGCGGCGAGGAAGCACATGCCGACCGCGGCGAGATGGCCGTGTGCGGCGCCTTCGGTCTCGTCGAGGCGGTTGGGGTTAACCAGTGCGAGCGCGTGCGGGAGCGCGGTCGAGCATTTGTGGTGGTCGATGACGATCACGTCGACTGCCGCGTCGCGGGCGGCGTCGAGCGCGTCGAACGCCTGTGCGCCGCAATCGACCGTGACGATCAGCGTGGCGCCGTCGCCGGCGAGGCGGACGAGCGCTTCGCCCGACGGGCCATAGCCTTCGAGCAGGCGGTCGGGGATGTACGGGCGCGCTTCGATGCCGAGATCGCGCAGGACGAGCACCATCAACGCGGCGGAGGTGGCGCCGTCGACGTCGTAATCGCCGAAGATCGCGACTTGTTCGTGCGCCTGTACCGCGTCGGCGAGGCGTTCGGCGGCGCGGTCCATGTCGCGGAAGATCGACGGGTCGGGCATGAATGTGCGAATCGAGGGGGTGCGATGCGCGTCTAGCGCGTCGCGGGGGCAGCCTCGGGCGAGCAGGAGCTGGGTGACGAGGTCGTCGCCCGAACCGCCGACGCCAAAGCCGTCTCGTCCGTCGGCGGCGAGCGCGCGCCAGCGCCAGGGTTGGCCGAGGATGGAAGAGGTTACGCCGAGAACTGTCATGTCTTGGACGTAGTGGCTGTGGGGGGATTGTCGAGCGGGGAGGGGCAGGGCGGTTGCTCGTACCGTCATCCTGACGAAAGTCAGGATCCAGTATTACGGCGGCAAGCGCTCATGGCTCTTGATCGTGACTTTCGTCAGGATGACGTGAGGGGGGACGGGTGTTTCGTCGGAAGGGCGGAGGCTCAACGAGGGCGAAGTCCCCCCCGTTCGTGCTGAGTAGCGACCGAGTAGCTTCGCAGAAGCGTATCGACGGTGCGTATCGAAGCATGCGTCCCGCTGACCAACCTGTCCTTCGATACGCCGTCTCGATACGCTGCTGACGCAGCTACTCGACGGCTACTCAGGACGAACGGGGGGGGAGGCGACGGGATTTGGAGAGAGGACTCCGCTACGGTGAAAGGGGGCCGAGCCATCTGGCAGTCGTTTCGCCCCCTCACTTGATCCACGGTCGCTCGCGAAACCACTTCGTTACGATATACTTTACGCCCTCGACCACCGGCATGCCCTCGTGCAGCGTCAGCCCGTTCGGCGTCCCATTCGGGTTCATGTTGTTCCAAGCCAGCAGCATGCCGCGCTTCGGCGCGATCTTCACGCCGGCCTGCGGGAACCAGGTCGCGCCGCCCTCGGGGACGTCGTTGAGGAACACCATCGCGGTCCAGGTGCGCTGGCCGCCTTGCTCCTGCATCTTCGCCCAATAGCTTTCGGATTCGTGGAAATAATCATGGTGCGCGCGAAATTGCTGGCCGGGGGCATAGCGCTGGCCCTGCATCGTCTCGCCGTGGAGCAGGTCGATTCCTAGCAACGTTGCGATCGCTTCGTCGGTCGGTTGCACCTCGGGCGACCAGCGATCCATGTCGCAGCTCTCGCTGGTCCGGAAATTGCTGTTCGGGCGATCGGAGAGCAGCGTCGACGGCCGTCGCTTCGAATCGATCACCGCGATCAGCCGCTTGCACGTCGCGGGATCGAGGAACTTGTCCTGGTAATAGAATTGCACCGTGTCCATCGCGATGCGCTGCACCGCCGGATTGGCGTCGAGGCGCGCCGCGACCTGCGATCCGAAGGCTCGGCGGAGTGCCGCGGCCGGATCGACCTTCTTGGCTTTTGAAAAGATACCCACGCCGCAGGATTTGGCGAACTCGCCCCGAAAGGCAAGAGGGGTAAACGCAAGAGCCCCCGCGGTGATCCGGACCACCACGGGGCTCCCCCCTGTTACTACGTGACGGGTAGGCGGGCGCCTACCAGAAGATGTCGTACACCGTGTCGACCACGCGGCCGCTGTCGAGATCGACCAGCAGCGCGTCGTTGTAATAGCGCACCCAGCGATACGGGCCGTACGCCTCCGGCAGGCGGTAGGTGTACGGGTCCTGGATCCAGTAATTCTGGTTGTAGAGGATGCTGTTCGGCGAAAAGCCGACGCCGAAGCGACGATAGCCCGACCCCCAGCCGCTTGGCGCGTAGTAGCGTGGCAGGCGGTACGCGCCGCTGTTGGATGCGCGGTAATTGCTCCAGGCGTAGCGGTTGTCGTTACGCCAGCCACGGTTCCATGCGCCGCCCTGGTTGTAATGGCCCTGGTTGTAGCCGCCGCGACCATAGCCCTGGACGTTGCCGTAGGCGCGGTTGGGCTGGCGGTTCTGATAGCCGTCGCGGCCGCCGTTGCGCCAGTCGCCGCGGTTGTCATTGCGCCCATCGTTGCGCCAATCGTCGCGTCCACCGTTGCGGTCGAACTGGCCGCGATCCGCTTGCTGGTTGCCGCGATCGAAGCCGGGGCGTCCCTGGCCGCGGTTCCAGTCGGGGCGGTTCTGGCCGGCCTGCGGGTCGGGACGGTTCTGGCCGTTCCAGCCCTGACCGTTGCCGCGCTGGCCGTTCCAAGCCTGACGGTCTCCGCCTTGTCCGCCGCGCTGACCGTTCCAATCGGGACGGCCTTGACCATCGGGACGGTCGCCGCGGACTTGCGGCTGCGTGCCGAGATCGGCACGTTGCGGGCGCTGGCCTTGGTCGGGCGCGGCGGGGCGGTCGGGGCGCTGCTGCTGGAAGGGTTGTCCGTCCGGACGTGGGCCCCGATCGCCGCGATCCTGACGCTGGCCGCGGTCGGGACGCTGGCCACGATCACCACGGTCCTGGTCGACCTGTTGCGCGGTCGCGGTTGTTGCCATCATGGTTGCCGGCACCAATGCGGAAGCCGCCATCAAGAGTTTGAGAAACTTGCCCGTCATTGCCGTCGTCCTCGACTGCCGGCGCACGAGCCGGCTCCTATGATGTGTCGGGTCTAGACGTTGCGGGGTGTGGTGAGGCTGAATGGGTTCGTCAGCGATCAGACAGGTTTAGGTCGGACACGCCGCTACGTCTCTGAAGCATCCACCCCGGCGAAGGCCGGGGCCCAATTGGGGGCGGAGAGTGACGCGGCGCGCGACCATTACCTTGGCCGTTCCAATTGGGCGCCGGCCTCCGCCGAGGTGGTGCAGGAGGGGGGCGGCGGTTATGCTGGCGACGGTTTGGTGGGCGGCACAGCCACCGCACACAGCTCGCGCGTACTTGTTCTCCCGCGAAGGCGGGAGCCCAGACTGGACTCCCGCCTTCGCGGGAGAACAAGCTTGGCTCTGGGGATCGCCTACCGTGCCGGCGGCGGCACCAACGCCGGCACCAGCCGCGCCGAGTCCGCGGGATCGATCCCCGGCCGCGGACCTGCCGGAATAACCTCTTCGCCCCGCGTCGCGCGCCCAGCCCGCTGGATCGCCTCGACCACGCGCGGATACACCCCGCATCGGCACAGGTTCGTGATCTGCTCGCGGATCAGCGCTTCGCTCGGGTCGGCATTGCGCTTCAGCAACGCTGCGGCGGCCATGATCATCCCCGGAATGCAGAACCCGCATTGCGAGACCGACTCCGCGATAAACGCCAGCTGCACCGGGTGGTTACGCTCACGCGACAGCCCCTCGATCGTCGTGACGTACGCGCCTTCGATCGAACCGATCGGCACGCGGCAACTCCGCATCGCCCGTCCGTCGATATCGACCGTGCACGCGCCGCAATGCCCCGTGCCGCAGCCATATTTCGTCCCCGTCAGGTTCGACGCATCGCGCAATGCCCACAGCAGCGGCGTCTCGGACGCGAGCTTGTATTCGATCGGCTCGTTGTTGACGGTGAAGCGGCTCATGCCTGCCGTCCTAGCTCGCCGGGACGGATCGCACCACGCGGCATTGCCACGCGCCGTCGCCCCGGCTTATGTCGCGCAGATAATACCGCGAGGGGGCGCACCACGATGCACGTCGATACCAAATCCACAGCAGCAGCCGGAGGCGATGCCAGCCACGGCTACGACGCGCCCGATCTGCGCGTGTTCGTGTTCGCGCTGTTCTTCATCTTCGGCGGCATCACCTCGCTGAACGACATCATCATCCCCAAGATGAAGGAGCTCTTCACGCTCGACCATGCGACCGCGATGCTGGTCCAGTCTGCGTTCTTCCTCGCCTATGCGCTGTTCTCGATCCCCGCCGCCGCGATCGTGCGCAAAGCCGGCTATATGCGCACCGCGTCGATCGGCCTCGTGACGATGACCGCGGGCTGCCTGTTGTTCATTCCCGCCGCAGGGCAGGCGAGCTTCGGCATGTTCCTGTTCGCGCTGTTCGTGCTCGGCGCAGGCATCACCGTGGTGCAGGTCGTCGCCAACCCGCTGATCTCGGCGCTCGGCCATCCCAAGTCCGCATCGAGCCGGCTGACCTTCGCACAGGCGTTCAACTCGCTCGGCACCACGATCTTCCCGTATGTCGGCTCCGCGCTGATCCTCGGCGGGCTGGCGACGGTCGACTCTTCCAAGCTCACCGGCGCCGGGCTCGACGCCTACCGGACGGAATCATCGCGGACCGTCGTGCACACCTATATCGGCCTCGCGATCGCGCTGCTGATCGTCGCCGCTGTCGTGTGGACCCGTCGCAACCGGCTCAACGAGGAGCAGGACCAGACCGGCAGCATCTTCCACGCCTTCACCTTGTTGAAGCGCCCGCGCTTCGCGATGGGGACGGCGTGCATCTTCCTGTACGTCGGCGCCGAAGTCGCGGTCGGCTCGCTGATCGTCAATTACCTGATGCAGCCGAGCGTGATGGGCCTGAGCGACGTCGCCGCGGGCAAGCACGTGCCGTTCTACTGGGGCGGCGCGCTGGTCGGCCGGTTCATCGGCGCGTACGTGCTGAACAAGGTGTCGCCGGGCAAGGTTCTCGCGGGCGTCGCGACCGGCACGCTGGCGCTGATCCTGATCTCGGCCAACACCGAGGGCGCGCTGTCGGGCTGGGCGCTGCTGGCGATCGGCCTGATGAACGCGGTGATGTTCCCGACGATCTTCTCGCTGGCGTCGGAAGGTCTCGGCAAGCGTGCGGCGGAAGGCTCGGGCGTGATCGCCACGGCGATCGTCGGCGGCGCGATCATCCCGTATCTGACGGGTATGCTCGCGGACAAGTCGGGCAGCCTGCACTTCGCGCTGCTGCTCCCGGCGATCTGCTACGCGCTGATCCTGGCTTATGGCTTGTATGCCCGGAAGCCGGTCGCGGAGGTCGCGGCTTAAGATAAGATTGTTCCCCCGCGAAGGCGGGGGCCCAGACTGTGTCCCCGCCTTCGCGTGGGAACATGCTTAGTCGGTAGACCCGAGCATCGGCGCCGCCCGCCCGGTCGCGAGATCGGCATCGGAGAACCGAATCGGCGTACGCAGCCCCGGGACCAGAGACCCATCCGGTCGCGCGACTTCGATCGCCATCCCCCGCGCGACAACCTGCGGATCATCGAACGCCTGCGCCACCGTATTAATCGGCCCGGCTGGCACCCCGACCGCCTCCAACCTCGCCAGCAACTCAAGCTTAGGCACCAGAGACGTCGCCGCCTCGATCCCCGCGAACAAGATGTCCTTGAACGCCAACCGCCCGGCATTGGTCGCGAACCGCGGATCGTCGCGCATCTCGGGCAAGCCCATCGCATCGCAGAACCGCCGGAACTGCCCGTCATTCCCGACCGCCAGGATGAACCACCCATCGGCACACGAAAACACCGCATACGGACACACATTCATATGCGCATTCCCGACCCGCGTCGGTGACACGCCGCTCGCAAACCAGTTCATCGCCTGGTTCGCCAGCACGCCGGTCATTGTATCGAGCAATGCCATGTCGATCTGCTGACCCTTGCCGGTCCGCGTCCGCATCGCCAGCGCCGCCTGGATCGCGATTACCGCATACAGCCCGGTCATGATGTCGGCGAACGCGACACCGATCTTCTGCGGCGCGCCGTCGGGCTCGCCGGTCAGGTCCATGATCCCGCTCATGCCCTGGACGATGAAGTCGTACCCCGCGCGCGGGGCGTAGGGCCCGTTCTGGCCGAAGCCTGTGATCGAGCAATACACCAGCCGTGGGTTGATCGAGGATAGCGTGGCGTAGTCGAGCCCGTATTTCGCAAGCCCGCCGACCTTGAAATTCTCAATCACGACGTCGGCATCGGCGATCAGGTTACGGACGACAGCTTGTCCTTCAGGCGTGGTAAAGTCGGCCACCACCGATCGCTTCCCGCGGTTGGCGGCATGGAAATACGCGGCGTCACGCGTGCCGTCCGGGTTGTCGATAAACGGCGGCCCCCAGGTGCGCGTGTCGTCGCCAGCGGGACTCTCTACTTTGACTACGTCGGCCCCGAGATCGGCCAGCACCTGCCCAGCCCAAGGACCCGCAAGGATTCGCGCCAGTTCGACCACCTTCAACCCGGCGAGGGGGGAGGGTTTGCTTTCCACGTTAGAACACCACCCCGGCGAAGGCCGGGGCCCAGTTGGAGAGGTCGGAGTAACAGCGCGCAGCATCAGCCAAGGCGCGTCCCCCAACTGGGCCCCGGCCTTCGCCGGGGTGGTAGGACGTAGGGGTTGAACTCAAAACGCAGCGATACCCGTGATCGCCCGCCCGAGGATCAGCGCATGCACGTCATGCGCACCCTCATACGTATTCACGGTCTCCAGGTTCATCAGGTGACGCATCACCTGATACTCGCCAGAAATCCCATTCCCGCCGTGCATGTCGCGCGACATCCGCGCGATATCGAGCGCCTTGCCGACGTTGTTGCGCTTCACGATCGAGACCATTTCCGGCGCGAACCGGCCCTCGTCCATCAGCCGCCCGACGCGCAACGACGCCTGCAACCCGAGCGCGATCTCGGTTTCCATGTCCGCCAGCTTCTTCTGGAAAAGCTGCCGCCCCGCCAAAGGCGTCCCGAACTGGTTGCGATCCAGCCCGTACTGCCGCGCCGCGTGGAAACAGAACTCCGCCGCGCCCAGTGCACCCCATGAAATCCCGTAGCGCGCGCGGTTGAGACACCCGAACGGCCCCTTCAACCCCTGCACGTCGGGCAGCAGCGCGTCGTCGCCGACCTCGACCTCGTCCATCATCACCATGCCCGTGATCGACGCACGCAACGACAGCTTGCCCTCGATCTTGGGCGTCTCCAGCCCCTTCATCCCGCGCTCGAGGATAAAGCCGCGGATGCCGCCGCCATGCTCGTCGGACTTTGCCCAGATCACGAACACGTCGGCGATCGGCGAATTGGAAATCCACGTCTTCGCACCCGAGATCACATAGCCGTTCGCCGTCTTCTTCGCGCGCGTCGTCATCCCGCCGGGATCCGACCCCGCATCGGGCTCGGTCAGCCCGAAGCAGCCGATCCATTCGCCGGTCGCGAGCTTGGGCAGGTATTTGCGCTTCTGCTCCTCGGACCCGAACGCGTTGATCGGGTACATCACCAGGCTCGACTGCACCGACATCATCGAGCGATAGCCCGAGTCGATCCGTTCGACCTCGCGCGCGACCAGTCCGTAGGCGACATAGGATGCGCCGACGCCGCCATATTCCTCGGGAATCGTCGGCCCGAGCAACCCGAGCGCTCCCATCTCGCGGAAAATCGCGGGATCGGTATGCTCGTGCTGGAACGCGTCGATGATCCGCGGCGCGAGCTTGTCGTCGGCATAGGCCTTCGCGCTGTCGCGGATCATCCGCTCGTCCTCGCTCAACTGATCGTCGAGCAGGAACGGATCCGCCCAGTCGAACTTGCCCATCCCGGCCATATGAATCTCCTTCGTTGACCGCCGACTTCGTGGTTCGGCCAGCGAAAGTCCACCCCTGACGAGACGTTTACGCGTCGATCAGCGTCAGTACCGCGATCGTCACATGCTCGCGGTCGCCGATCGACTCGATGCGGTCGACCACCAGATCGGCGACGATATGCCCGCGCATCGCGAACTCCGCTTCGGGCAACGCCTCGATCCAGTCTCGAAGACCGGGTACGGGCATCGCCGCGATCGTCAGCCGGTGCAGCGTGCCGACGAACGTAGCGCTCGCCCACGGCGTGCACGCGATCGACTCGACGTGCATCGTCAGGCCTGCCGCCCCCGCATGGCCGCGTAGCGCGCGTATCAGCAGCGTGCCCGCATCGGGGCCACGGATCGCGTCCATCCTCACGATCCGTTCCGCGCGATGAACGACTCGATCCGCGCCACCATCGGTTCGCGCGCCTGACGACCACGGCGCAGGTCATGGACAAGCCGCGGATCGCCGACCGCCAGCCGTCCGAACTTGGTCATCGGCATGCCCGTCTGCCGCAGATATCGATCGATTTTCATCAGAATCGTCACCGTCGTTCCTCCCGAGTCCCTTGCGCTGTTCTTGATCTGTTCCGTCAAATCCTACTTGTCTAGGAAATTTCCTGCGCTAGGGTCGCGTGATGGCGAAAACCGCATCCGATCCCGATCCGAGGACCGCGCTGGCGACGCTGGCGGCGGCGCGGGGCGACAGTCTGGCGGCGCTGTCGGCGATGCTCGGGCGCAACGCGGCGTATCTCCAGCAATATGTCCGGCGTGGATCGCCGCGCATCCTGGGTGAACGAGACCGGCGATTGTTGTCCGCCTATCTGGGCGTGAGTGAGACCGTGCTCGGCGCACCGCCCGAACGTGTGACGGGCTTCCGCATCCGCAAGCTCGACATCGCCGCGTCGGCAGGGCCTGGCGCGCAGGTCGACGGCGAGATCGTTCTCGGCACCGACACGCTAGACCCCGGTCTCGCGCGGAAACTCGGGTTACGGGATGGGCAGGCAGCGATCATCCGCGTGCGAGGCAGCTCGATGGAGCCGGGGCTGTTCGACGGCGATCACATCGTGGTCGACACCGCCGACCGGACGCCGCGCGCGAAAGGCGGGGTGTACGTCATCCGGATCGACGACGCGGTGATGGTGAAGCGCGTCGCGCTGGCCGGCGAAGCGCTGGTGGCGACGAGCGACAACCCGGCGGCGGGACCGATCCCGCCGGGGCGGATCGTCGTGATCGGCCGCGTGGTGTGGCAGATGCGCGAGCCGCGTTGAGGCAGTGAAGCACGATCCTCCCCCGCCAGGGGGAGGTGGCTGGCTCTTGCCAGACGGAGGGGGAGGAAGGAGCAACCTCCGTTCCGTATCCTCCCCCTCCGTCTCCTTCGGCGACACCTCCCCCTGGCGGGGGAGGAGCAAACATTTGATCCGTCCAGGCCGTTCGTCCGTTCGTGCTGAGTAGCGACCGAGTAGCTCCTTCAGGAGCGTATCGAGGGCGCGTATCGAAGCATCGGTTCCGCGCGCCACCCTGTCCTTCGATACGCCGTCTCGATACGCCGCCTGCGGCGACTACTCGACGGCTACTCGGGACGAACGGAAGAAGGGCAGACGAGCAGAACGGGCCCTCTACCGCCGCTCCTGGACCAGACTCCATACCTTGTCGTCATCCCCGCGGAGACGGGGACCCATATGCTCAAGGGGTATCGAATAGATTGCGAGGTTTGCCCGTATGGGTTCCCGTCTGCGCGGGAACGACTGCGCGATGCTTGTCGAACCCTACCGCCGGTCCCGCACCCACACCAGCACCGCCGCCAGCACGCCCACCCCGGTCCCGATCAGGAACCCCGGAGTCGCCTGCCCGATGGCAAAGCCGACCCCCGCGCCGCCGAGCATGCCGAGCGCCACGAGGAACCCGCCCGCGGCGCTGGGGTCCTTGTGGGGAGGGAGGGTGTCGCGGGAAGTGGGGTCGGCCATCGCGCAGTTCTGCCACGCACCGCGCCGGGATGCCAGCCGCGCGCGGCATACGTTCGCCCGCCTGCCCGGATCACTCGCGTTCCGACGCGCCGCACCAGCGCAATCCCCGGCCCGGATGAAACGTGGCGGAAATGCGGCGTTAGATACTGTTCCGCAACGACAAGCCCGGCTAGGAGCCTGACATGGTGTTCCGCGTCGGGCGAGCCGGGCCGGCCGCCGCCTTTTTCGTTCTGACGACAGCGGGGGCGGTTTCCGGTGCCGGCGTATCCGCCGCGCGTGCCCAAACCGCACCAGCGCCCGCGCCTGCACAGATACCGGCCCCGCCGACCGCGGACACGCCGATGTCGCTCGACCCCAATTCGCCGCTCGCCGCGCTGCCCGATATCGGCGTCGCGTGGCCCGATCTCGCGAACTCGCCGATCGACCCGGCCGCCACGGTCGCCGCGGTCGATGCCAATACCGAAAGCCGCTACGCCTGGCGGATCGACGGTATCGATGGGATCGACGACACGCTGCTGCGGCAGCGGTTCGCGGCACTTTCGACGCTCGACGCGAACGATCATCAGGCCGCCAACGCCGCGCAACTCGATAGACGCGCGCGCGAAGATGCCGACCTGCTCAACAGCCTGCTCCGTGCCGAGGGCTATTACGACGCCAACGTCGTCACGCGGGTCGAGCCGGGCACCAAGCCGATGGTCGTGTTGTCGGCTACCCCCGGCACACTTTACAAGTTCAAGGGGGTGACGATCGACGGCCTCGCCGCGGCAGGCGACAAGGCGCCGGGGCTGACGACCGCATTCGGCGTGAAGCCCGACGACCCCGTCAATTCGGATGCTATCGTTGCAGGCCAGGCCAAGCTGACGACGCAGATCGGTCGCGAAGGCTTTCCGTTCGCCAAGGTCGGCGATCCCGCGATCGTCGTCGATCATGCCACCCGCACCGCGACGCTCGACCTGTCGGTGCAACCCGGCGGCGCGCGCAAATTCGGCGCGATCCGCGCGCTGCCCGGCAACCGCGTGTTCGGCGCGGATCATGTCGCCGAGATCGCGCGCTTCTCGCCGGGCGATCTGTACGACGCGGCCAAGCTCGACGATCTGCGCCGCGCGTTGATCCAGACCAGCCTCGTGTCCGCGGTCGACCTCAAGCCGGTGCGAGGGGCAACGCCCGACACCGTCGACGTCGCGGTGAAGCTCGACCCGGCACCGCCGCGCACCGTCGCGGGCGAACTCGGCTACGGCACGGGTGAGGGCGCGCGCGCGGAACTCAGTTGGACGCACCGCAACCTGTTCCCGCCCGAGGGAGCGCTGACCTTGCGCAGCGTGCTAGGGACGCAGGAACAGCTCGGCTCGATCGTGTTCCGGCGCAATAATTTCAAGGCACGAGACCGGGTGCTGACGCTCCAGGCGTCTGCCGCGCATACCAACCGCGATGCATATGACGCCAAGACCTTTACGCTGGCGGGTACGCTGGAGCGCCAGACCAACATCTTCTTCCAGAAGACCTGGACATGGTCCCTGGGTGCCGAGCTGATCGCGTCGGACGAGCGCGACGTGATCCTCTCGACCGGCGCCCCGCGACGACGCACCTTCTTCATCGGCGCGCTGCCGACCAGTCTCAATTACGACGGCTCGGACGATCTGCTCAACCCGACCAGGGGCTTCCGCCTCGGTGGCCGGGTCAGCCCCGAAGTCTCGTTGCAGGGCTCGGTATTCGGCTATGCGCGCACCCAGTTCGACGGCAGCGTGTACCAACCGTTCGGCGATCGGGTGGTGCTCGCCGCGCGAACCCGGCTCGGTACGATCGTTGGTGCGCCACGCGATCAGGTGGCGCCATCACGGCGCTTCTACGCCGGCGGCGGCGCGTCGGTGCGCGGCTACGGCTATCAGTCGATCGGCCCGCGCGACCCCAACAACGACCCGATCGGCGGCCGCAGCCTCACCGAATTCTCGATCGAGGCGCGGGTGAAGGCGTTCGGCAATTTCGGCATCGTGCCGTTCCTCGACGCGGGCAACATCTACACCTCGCCATTGCCCAAGTTCACCGGGCTGCAATACGGCACCGGCATCGGCGTGCGCTATTATTCGAACTTCGGCCCGATCCGCCTCGACGTCGGCACGCCGATCAACCCGCAACCGGGCGACAGCCGCGTTGCGGTGTACGTGTCGCTGGGACAGGCGTTTTGAGCGAGGCCGCTCCTCTTCCAAAGCGCCGGATCGCGTGGTGGCGCTGGATCGCCAGCGCGGTCATGGCGCTGCTCGTGATCGTCGGCACGGCTTTGCTGATCGTCGACACGGGGATCGGCCACCGCTTCGTTGCGGACCGCATCGCCGCGATCAGGACTGCCAACGGGCTGCGCTTCACGGTCGGGCGGATCGAAGGATCGCTGTACGGCGATACGCGACTGGTCGACCTGCGCGTGTACGATCTGGAAGGGCTGGTCTTCCAGGCGCCCAACGTGACGCTCGAATGGTCGCCGTTCGACTGGTTCTCGAACCGACTGGAGATCCAGCGGCTGATCGTCGATCGCGCGATCCTGACGCACACACCGCGCACCAAACCGTCCCGGACGCGTGGCCCGATCCTACCTGATTTCGATATCCATATCGGCAAGCTCTCGGTCGG
Organism: Sphingomonas faeni; assembly: GCF_040407565.1. GTDB lineage: Bacteria > Pseudomonadota > Alphaproteobacteria > Sphingomonadales > Sphingomonadaceae > Sphingomonas > Sphingomonas faeni_F. Next base: position 105,631 of record NZ_JAPZPR010000011.1, on the reverse strand, counting down.
TCGGCTGACGCTCGCCAAGCGCGTGCTGGGAACGCAGCGGATCGGCACACTCGAAGGCCGCGCCGACATTCGCTCCGGCCGAGCGCTGGTCGATCTCAAGGCGCGCGTCGCCGGCAGCGACGATCTGAAGCTCCGGATCGACGCCGAGCCCGCCCGCGACCGCTTCGATCTCGACGTCGCCGCGAAGGGGGCCGCGGGCGGCGTGCTCGCGCGGATGGTGAAGGCAAAGGGGCCGGTCGCGCTCGCGGTCACCGGCGAAGGCAGCTGGGCGAAGTGGAACGGTCGCGCCAACGGCATCGTCGGCTCGACGCGCGTCGTCGATCTCGCGCTCGCGCAAGTCGCCGGGCGCTACACGCTGTCGGGCACGCTCGCGCCGTCGTCGCTGCTCAAGGGGCGGCTGCAACGGCTGACGGCGCCGCGCATTCTCGTCAACGGCAGTGCGGAGTTCGCCAACCGCCGACTGGACGGGCAGCTTTCGCTCCGAACGCCCGCGCTGGCGATCGACACGACCGGGATCATCGATCTCGCCGCCAACGCCTACCGCGACGTGCGGATCAAGGCGCGGCTGCTCCGACCGCCCGCGCTGTTCGACAACATGACCGGCAACATGGTCGAGCTCCGTGCGATCCTCGACGGCCCGTTCGCGACCGCGGCGTTCGACTATCGTCTCGACGCGAGCCGGTTCGCGTTCGACCAGACCGGGTTCGAGAACGCCCACGCCGCCGGCAAGGGCCGCCTGTCCGCGGCGCCGGTAACTGTCCCGATCCGTTTCACCGCGGCGCGCGTCACCGGCGTAGGCACCGTCGCGGGCGGGATCCTGCGCAATCTGACAGTCGACGGCCTGCTCCGGGTGACGCCGACATTGCTCACCGGCGACGCGCTGAGGCTGCGCTCGGACAAGCTCACCGGCAGCATCAATCTCGCGGTCGACCTGCGCAACGGCCAGTTCGAGGTCGGCATCAACGGCGGGCTCGGTCGCTATCTGATCCCCGGCCTCGGCATCGTCGACGTCAAGTCCACGTTGCGCGTTGTCCCCGGCCCGAACCGCCACGGTACGCGCGTGATCGGCCAGGGCAGCGCGCAGATGGTGCGGCTCGACAATGCCTTCTTCCGCAGCCTCGCAGGCGGTCTGCCGCGGATCACCACCAACCTCGAACGCACCACTGACGGCATCCTGCACTTCACCAACCTGGTGCTGACCGCGCCGCAGATCCGGCTGACCGGCAACGGCTATCGTCGGCGCGACGGCACCTTCCATTTCGAGGGCGGCGGGCGCCAGCAGACCTACGGCCCGGTGACGCTGAAACTCGACGGCCAGATCGACAAGCCGACGCTAGACCTCGTCTTCGCGAGCCCCAATGCGACGCTCGGCCTGTCGAACGTCCGCGCGCATCTCGATCCGACGCCGCAGGGGTTCGCGTTCACCGCAGCCGGCGGATCGCGGCTCGGGCCGTTCACGACCAACGGCGCCATCCTGTTGCCGCCGGGTGCTGACGCGACGATTCAGGTCGCCGCGCTCAACGTCGCCGGCACGCGGGCGAGCGGCAATCTCGCGGTGGTCGATGGCGGCTTCAACGGGCAGCTCGCGGTTGCCGGCGGTATCTCGGGCGAACTTCTGTTCCGTCCGGTCGGGACCGTTCAGCGCATCGAAGGCCATCTCGCCGCCAAGGCTGCGACGCTCGACACCGTTGCGCTGCGTGCGGGCAAGCTCGATTTCGTCACGCTGCTCGACCCGGCGGGCACCTCGATCGAAGCGACCGCGACCGGCCTGGGCCTGCGTCGCGGCACGCTCAGCCTCGCGCGGTTCAACGGTTCCGCATCGCTGCGCGGCGGCGTCGGGACGATCAAGGCATCGATCGCCGGCTCGCGCGGACGGGCGTTCGATATCCAGAGCGTCACGCAGGTGACCGCCAACAGCTACGCGATCTCCGCGCAAGGCACGCTCGACGGCCGCCCGCTGAAACTGCTCACGCCCGCGGTGCTGACACAGGCCGAGGACGGCTGGCACCTCGCGCCCACCAAGCTCAGCTTCGGCGGCGGCGAGGCACAGGTCGGTGGCCATTTCACCGGCAACAGCACCGCGGTCGACGCCAGCCTGACGCGGATGCCGCTCGCGCTGCTCGATATCGGCTATCCCGGGCTGGGTCTCAGCGGTTCGGCATCAGGGCGTTTCAACGTCGCCACCGCGAACGGCGCCGCGCCGACCGGCAAGGCCGATCTCACGATCCGCGGGCTCAGCCGCGCCGGGCTCGTCCTGTCGTCGCGACCGATCGATGTCGGTGTCGCAGCGGTGTTGTCCCCCGACAAGCTCGGCCTGCGCGCGGTGATCGCGTCCGCCGGCAAGACGATCGGCCGCGCTCAGGCCCAGCTTGCGCCGCTGGGGCAGGGGGACTTGGCATCCCGGATCAGTAACGCCCGCCTGTTCGGTCAGCTTCGGTACAGCGGTCCGGCCGATACGCTCTGGCGGCTCACCGGGGTCGAGTTGTTCGACCTGTCGGGCCCTGTCGCGATCGGTGCGGACGTCGTCGGCACGCTCGCCAACCCGACGCTGCGCGGTATCGTCCAGGCGAACGGCGCGCGGATCGAGAGTGCGACCACCGGCACTGTCCTAACCAACGTCCAGGCGACCGGGCGCTTCGGCGGCTCGCGGCTTGTGATCGACCGGTTCGGCGCGGACGCGGGCAAGGGCGGGCGCGTCACCGGCACCGGCCAGTTCGAATTCGCCGCCGCTGCGGGAGTGGGTCTCGACCTCAAATTGCAGGCCGACAAGGCGGTGATGATCAACCGCGACGACATCGGCGCGACCGTCTCCGGGCCGCTGACGTTCAAGTCGAACGGTTCGGGCGGCACGATCGCGGGCGATGTCGTGCTCGACAAGAGCCGCTACCGCCTCGGCCAGGCCACCGCTGCCAGCGCCGTCCCCCAACTCAACATCCGCGAAATCAACCTGCCCGACGGCGGCGAGGAAGTCGCGACCCCGACCAAGCCCTGGACGCTGGCGATCAAGGCGCGTGCGCCGAACCAGGTCATGGTCAGCGGCCTCGGCCTCACCAGCGAATGGTCCGCCAACCTTCAGATCGCCGGCCAGCCCGAGAACCCCGCGATCACCGGCCGCGCGACGCTGATCCGCGGCGACTACGAGTTTGCCGGGCGGCAGTTCGAGTTGGCGCGCGGCGTGATCCGCTTCGATGGGCAAGTCCCGGCTAACCCCGCTTTGGATATCGAGGCGAACGCGGACTCGACGGGCCTGAGCGCATCGATCCGCGTCACCGGCTACGCGCTGAAACCCGAGATCGGCTTCACCAGTACGCCAGCGCTACCCGAGGACGAACTCCTCTCGCGCCTGCTGTTCGGCACCTCGATCACCAATCTGTCCGCGCCCGAAGCCCTTCAGTTGGCAGCAGCAGTCGCGGCGTTGCAGGGCGGCGGCAGCGGCCTCAACCCGATCAACGCGGTGCGCCGCGCCGCCGGGCTCGACCGCCTCCGCATCCTCCCCGCCGATCCGCAGACCGGGCAGGGCACCTCGATCGCGGCAGGCAAATACGTCACCCGACGCCTCTACGCGGAGATCGTCACCGACGGTCAGGGCTATTCCGCCACGCAGGTCGAGTTCCAGGTCACCCGTTGGCTGTCATTGCTGTCGAGCATCTCCACGCTCGGTCGCCAGAGCGCCAACGTCCGCGTGTCGAAGGATTATTGATCGCACGGGTCCCGAGGCTGTGAGCAGGCACCTCCCCGGCGAAGGCCGGGGCCCAGTTGGCGAGGTCGCAGTAACGAAGAGTTGCCTTCAGCCACTACCGTCCCCCAACTGGGCCCCGGCCTCCGCCGGGGAGGTGACCCTTGCCCGGCTGCACGGTAAGGGGGGCTTTCGGTTTAGGATCCAGTCATGAAGCCCGTCATCTTCGGCCTGTCCGGCCCCGTCCTCACCCCCGCCGAACACGCGTTCTTCGCCGAGTGCGAGCCCGCCGGCTACATTCTGTTCAAGCGCAACATCGTCGATCGCCACCAAGTCCGTGCGCTGACGGACTCGCTCCGCGCGCTAGCCGGACGCGAAAATCTTGCGATCCTGATCGACCAGGAGGGCGGCCGCGTCGCGCGAATGGGACCGCCCGAATGGCCCGCATTTCCCGCCGGCCCGGTGTTCGATGCAGCCTACGAACGCGCGCCGATGACCGCGATCCAGGCGGCACGCGCTAACGCGCAGGCGCTGGGCGTCATGCTCAGCGAGGTCGGCATCACCGTCGACTGTCTCCCGCTGCTCGACGTGTCGCAGCCCGACACTACGGAAGCCGTCGCCTCGCGCACGTTCGGCTCCGACCCGATGCGCGTCGCAGCCGTCGGCCGCGCGACGCTCGAAGGGCTGGCCGAAGGCGGCGTGGTCGGTGTCGTCAAGCACATGCCCGGCCACGGCCGCGCCAAGGTCGACACGCACCACCACCTCCCGACCGTTACCGCGACCGACGCCGACCTCGAGATCGACATCGAACCGTTCCGCACGCTCAACCAGGCGCCGATGGGCATGACCTCGCACATCGTCTTCGACGCTTGGGATGCCGACCGCCCCGCGACGCTCTCGCCGATCGTGATCGACGAGATCATCCGCGGGCGGATCGGCTTCGACGGCCTGCTGATGACCGACGACATCGACATGAAGGCGCTGTCAGGCACCGCCGGCGACAAGGCGGCGGGCGCGATCGCCGCTGGGTGCGATTTGGTGCTCGACTGCTGGGCACGCATGGATGAGATGGTCGAGATCGCCGGGCGGCTGGGGGAGATTTCGGACGCGTCGCGCGTGAGGCTTGATCGGGCGATGAAGTCGGTCGGCGCGGCCAAGGGTGATTTCGCGGAACTGATCGCAATTCGCGATGCGCTACTCGCCAGCGCTTAACTCCCGATGCCCGAACCCCCGTTCGTCCTGAGTAGCTGCTGAGCTTGTCGAAGCGGCGTATCGAAGGACAGGTTGGCGCGCGGAACCTGTGCTTCGATACGCGCCTTCAGTACGGCTCTGCGAGCCTACTCAGGCACTACTCAGCACGAACGGAATGGATTGAACGGTTGCGACCGCCCCAATCACGCTCACCCCAAATCACCCCAACCCCCGAGCCCGCTCATCCCCGCGCGACGTCAGCACCTCGACCCCGCCGCGCGTCACCGCCACCGTATGCTCGAACTGCGCCGAAAGCTTGCCGTCGTCGGTCACCACGGTCCACCCGTCATCCTCGGTTGAAACCTTGCGCGTCCCCTGGTTGATCATCGGCTCGATCGTGAACACCATCCCCTCGCGCAGCATCATGCCGGTCCCCGCGCGCCCGAAATTGAGCACTTGCGGTTCCTCGTGCATCTCCCGACCGATGCCGTGCCCGCAATAGTCGCGCACCACTGCATAGCCGTGCTTCTTCGCATGCCGCTCGATCGCGAAGCCGATATCACCGAGATGCGCGCCCGCCCGGACCTGCCGAATACCTTGCCACATCGCCTCCTGCGCGATCCGCACGAGACGCTTCGCAGCGGGCGGAACGGTGCCGACCATATACGTCTTGCTCGAATCGGCGATGAAGCCGTTCTTCTCCAGCGTGATATCGAGATTGACGATGTCGCCGTCGCGGATGACGTCGCGAACGTTCGGCACGCCGTGGCAGACGACATGGTTGATGGAGCTGTTCAGGACATATTCGAAGCCATATTGCCCCTTGCTCGCGGGCCGGGCGGCGAGGTCGTCGGTGATGAAGCGGTCGACCATGTCGTTGACCTGCAACGTCGACAGCCCCGCCAGCTCCTGCACGTCGAGCATCTCGAACACCGACGCCAGCAACGCGCCCGACACGCGCATCAGCGCCAGTTCGGCCGGCGTCTTCACCATCTCAGGCTGCCGTTTTGTCGGCGACCCGCACCGAGGCCGCCGCGAGTTGCGCGGTGACGATATCGTTGAAGGACAGAGTCGGGTTCGCCTCGGCGAACATGCCGATCTTCATCCAGAACTCCGCCTGCGCATTGATCGACCGGCACAGCACCTGGCTCGCCCGCCGCGCGTCCTCGTGCAGCGCGTCGTCGATCTTCACGATACCCATTCAAGCCTCACACTCACTCCGACCATAAGAAACGTGTACGGTTCATATGGTCGGTCGTCAAACGTGGAGGGTGGATGCCCGGCAGCGCGCGCTGTAGCGTCCGGCGATGGACGACGCGCAACTGACCCTGGATCTCGACGGATGGGAGGGGCCGCTCGATCTGCTGCTCTCGCTCGCACGTGGGCAGAAGGTCGATCTGCGGAAGATCTCGATCCTAGAGCTTGTCGAGCAATACCTTGCCTATGTCGACTCCGCGCGCGCGCTGAAGCTCGAACTCGCCGCCGACTATCTCGTGATGGCCGCGTGGCTGGCGTATCTGAAGTCGGCGTTGCTCCTGCCCCGCGACCCGCTCGCCGAGCCCGACCCGGAGGAACTCGCGCTGCGGCTCCAACTGAGGCTCGAACGCCTGAGTGCGATGCGCGAGGCCGGTGCGCGACTGATGGCGCGGGACCGGACCGGGCGCGACGTGTTCCTGCGCGGCGCCCCCGAGGGGCTGCGGACGGTGCGCAAGGCCGCATGGCAGGCGGAGATCTTCGACCTGATCGCCGCATACGGCCGCATTTCCGCGCGGACGCGGCCCGTGATGCACGTGGTTGCCGACCGCGAAGTGATGACGCTGGAGGCGGCGCTGGAGCGCGTGTCGATGCTGGTCGGCGAGCGGATCGACTGGAGCGTGATCGAGAGCTTCCTCCCCGAGGCGGGTGAGCGGTTGCGGCGGTCGGCGCTCGCGTCCAGCTTCGTCGCGGCGCTCGAACTCGCGCGGCAGGGCAAGATCGAATTGCGCCAGGCGTCACCCTTCGCGCCGCTGTATCTGAGGGCCCGCGCGTGACCCCACCGGACGACTTCACGCGCGCCGTCGAGGCGGTGCTGTTCGCGGCCGAGACACCGCTGACGCTCGACGCGATTCGCGCGCATGTCGGCACCGGCGACGTTCGTGCCGCGCTCGATCAGTTAACGGCCGACTATGCCGGCCGCGGCATCGCCATCGTCCGACGCGGCGAGCGCTGGCAGTTCCAGACCGCGCCCGACATGGCGCACATGCTCCGCCGCGACCGCGAGGAACCGCGCCGCCTCAGCCGCGCAGGGATCGAGACGCTCGCGATCATCGCCTACCACGAGCCCGTCACCCGCGCGGAAATCGAAGCGATTCGCGGCGTGCAGATCTCGAAGGGGACGCTCGACGTCCTGATGGGAGCGGGCTGGGTGAAGCCCTCTGGACGACGCGAAGTGCCGGGACGCCCGCTGATGTTCGCAACCACGCCGGCATTCCTTGTCCATTTCGGCCTCCAGAGCCGCCGCGACCTGCCCGGAATCGACGATCTGCGCGCCGCCGGGCTGCTCGATCCGGTCGATCTCGCCTTCGATCGCCTCGAAGATAGCGAAGATGACGGTGGGGATGGCGAGGTGGCTGGCAAAGCGGCAGGATGAGGCTTAGATAGGGTTCAGTTTCCAGGAGAATTGCCATGGGCGGTTTTAGCCCGATTCACTTGCTCGTTCTCGCGGTCGTCGCGATCCTCCTTCTCGGCGGCGGCCGATTCTCGAACCTGATGGGCGACGTCGCCAAGGGCGTGAAGAACTTCAAGAAGGGCATGTCCGAGAACGACGACGAGACGCCGGCCAAGCCATCGGCGCGGATCGAAGCGCAGAAGACGGCCGACCCCGCGTTCGATCGCGACGGCAATCGCGTCCGCGACGACCGCCCCGCTTGAAGCCGGTCGAGTACAGGTCCCCGGTTAGGCACTGCTGAATGTTCAATATCGATGCCTCCGAGTTTTTGCTCGTGGCCTTCGTTGCGCTCATCGTGATCGGTCCCAAGGACTTGCCCAAGGCGATGCGTGTCGTCGGCTATTGGGTCGGCAAGGCTCGGGGTGTCGCGCGGCAGTTCCGCTCGGGCTTCGACTCGATGGTCCGCGAGGCCGAACTCGAAGAAATGGAAAAGCGCTGGGCGTCGGAGAACGAACGCATCATGCGCGAGCATCCGCAGACGGGTACGGACGCTACCGCCGATACCACGCAGGTGGTGCACTCGCCCGAAACCGAGGAGTATCGCCGCGACTACCGGTCCGTCGATCATGCGGACGATCATACGGGCGAGGCGGTGATGGTCGAGAAGCCGGTGGTCGCTGCCGCTCCGTCAGACGCCGCTACGCCCGCCGCGGCCGGGGTTCCGGTCGACCATGACGCGAAGCCGGTCGCGGACCGTGGACCGGACCTGTTCGATACCCCTGCGGCGACTGCGGCCCATCCCGACGACAAGACCGGCAAATCCGACATAGCGTCATCGTGAGCGCTGTCATCGTGAGAGTTATGTCGTGAACGCCTCCCCAAACGCCGAAGGCACAGCATGAGCGAGATCGACGCAAGCCGGGCGCCGTTGCTCGATCATCTGATCGAACTGCGCCGTCGGTTGCTATATTGCATTGCCGCGCTCGTCGTGACGTTCGCGATCTCGATGTATTTCGCGGAGGATATCTTTGCCGTCCTGGTTCACCCGTTGCTCGCGGCGGGCCAGAACAAGGTCATCTATACCGAGATCTTCGAGGCGTTCTTCGTCCAGATCAAGGTCGCGTTCTTTGCTGCGATGATGCTGTCGTTTCCGGTGATTGCGAACCAGCTATGGCAGTTCGTCGCGCCGGGTTTGTACAAGAAGGAAAAGCGCGCGCTGCTGCCGTTCATCCTTGCGACGCCGGTGCTGTTCCTGACCGGCGCGTCGATGGCCTATTATGTCGCGATCCCGATGGCGTTGCATTTCCTGCTCGGGTTCGACGGCATGGTCGGCGGCATCCACCGCGAGGCGCTGCCGGCGATCGGCAACTATCTCTCGTTCGTGATGCAGTTCCTGTTCGGCTTCGGCATCTCGTTCCTGCTGCCGGTGCTGCTGATGCTGCTCGAACGGGCCGGGATCGTCACCCGCAAACAGCTGATCGGTGCACGTCGCTATGCGATCGTCGCGGCGTTTGCGATCGCCGCGGTGCTGACGCCGCCGGATATCGGCTCGCAGCTGCTGCTCGCGATCCCGCTGGTCATCCTGTACGAACTGGCGCTCATCGGCATCTGGTTCACCGAACGGAGCCGTGCCAAGGCAAAAGCCGTCGAAGACGAGTCCGACGCTACCGAGATCGTCGAAAGCTAAGACCGATCGCCAATCAGGGCGAGCGTCTCAAATCAACGCTGTTGTTCGTCAGGCTCAGCTCGTTCCGCATCCACGGTCCCGCAAAAGAGCGAGAACGTAACCTGCGGAACGGGGGGCCGGAGCGAGCCTCGGCTGGCGGTGCGAACTTGGACAGACCTATAGCCAAACGCTGACTGGCGAGCCCGCCCAACCCCCAGGAACGAAAACGGGGCCCAACGCGTGTGCGCCGGACCCCGTCCCATCGTCAAAGCGCAAAGGCTTACTTGGCGCTGTCCGCGGTCTTCGCGACAGTCTTGCCGGCCGACGCCACGTCCTTGCCAGCGCCTTCGACCGTGTTGCAGGCCGAAACCAACAGAGCGCTCGCCACGATCGCCAATCCAACCAATTTACGCATGATACGTCCTCCATGAACGGCTTGAATGCCACCGGAGGTCAAATGGTTGAGAGGTATATTCGTTCCGACCATGTCGGCGCGGAACCCCAGGATATCGAACGGAAAAAATAAAGGCCCGGCAACATCACCGGGGGGGGAGGGTGATGCTTCCGGGCCTGTGTTCTGGATAGCGAGAGCGGGGGGGCATAAATTCGCTATCCGAAGTGTAGAACGGCGCGAGCCTGGGTCGGTTCCCCAATTTTTCGCTTTCGATACGAAAAAAACGCAGTTTGATGTGTGTCAAGTGGCTCAGTCGCGACCGACGACGGCGAACGCGATCTCGTACGCGCCGACCAGCGGATCGTGATGCAGCGGTGCACGAAGCTGGCGCGACAGGCCCTCCATGACGCGGCCATAGCGCGACGCAGCCTCGCGCAACGCATCGCTCTCCACCAGTGCCCGCGATACCACCCGGAGCAGCGCTCGCTCCGGTTTGTCGGCAGGCTTCACGACGATGCGGATCTGCGCGACCGGATCGCAGGTCATCGCGAGTTCGATCGTTTCGGTAATCAGGAAGGCCAGTGCCACCGCGACGTCCTGGTTTACCAGATAGGGGTCGATATCCAGCGTGATACCGAGCCCGTGGGACCGGTCCGACGCGGTCGCGCGGATGTTGGCGGAAAGCTCTCCGACCATCGTTCGCAGGTTGAGCCCGCGATTTTCCTCGAGTTCTGCGAAGTGATTGCGGTGGACGACGGCAAGCGCGTCGACGCGGCGCTGGATCGAGGAATAGGCCGCCGTCGCGTCCGCGCTTGGCGCGCTGCGCGCGTGGAAATTGATGAGGCTCGAAATGACCTGCAGATTGTTCTTCACGCGGTGATGCACCTCGCGCGTCAGCTTGGTCTGCCGGACGAGCCCGTCGGCCAGCCCGGCCTCGTGCAGCGCAACGGTCCGACTGATCGCCTGGAAGGTCTCGCCCAGTTCACGAATTTCTTGGGCCGGAAGCGTCCGGACGGTATCGAGTTCGAGCTCCTCGCCGGGCGTGAAGGCCGCAACCGCGCTACGCAGCCGTCTCAGGGGCCGTATCAACAGCCGGTCGACGACGAACCAGGCGATGCTTGCAGCCGCGATCCACATTACCAGCGGCAACAGCATGGCGACGATCAGAGACGAGGTGACGGGGGCGCTACGAATGCTGGTGCTCAGCGCCAGTCCGGCGACGCCGAGATCGGTGCGCATCGTTTCCATCCGGTCGAGCGGGCGTTCGTCGGCGATCGTCTCGAGGTGAAGGGCGTCCTCATCGAGCACGATCGCGCTGCTGAAGGCCGAAGCGCGAGTCGAAGGACGACCGATCTTTTCCAGGAACGGGCGTGGAAAATACGCGCGGGCTGACGTATTGCCGCCAGGACCCGAGATCGCGAGGACGAGCCCTTGATCGGGCAGGATCGCGGCGGTGACCGGCATGTCTTCCTGACGCAACGCGACTGGATTGGGCAGGGCGGCACCACACAAGACGTGGCCGGCGCGATCGGTGATGATGAAGCGCGTACCGGCCGAAGATTGCTGTGCGAACACGCCCTGGGCCCGCGCGCAGCTGGGTGCGTCGGCGGGGTCGGATCCCAGCGCGTTTACCGCCACGCGCAAGGCCGTCATATCGCCCACCAGCTCGATGGCGATCGCGCGCGCGCTTTCGTTCGATGTTACGCGCAGCCGGGCGCGCGCTTCCGCATCGGTGAGGCGCGTCGTCTGCAACGTCGCGAACACCGCAATCAACGCCAGCGGCAACAGCGCGGCGTTCAGGATAAGGAATAGTTTGGCGCCGGTGGGCATGCGGCGCATCGCAGCTACGAACCGCATCTCGCTACGCTGCGGCGATACGGCGTCGGTGGCGGCCGGCGTGTCCAAGGCTTGGTTGGTGGGCGAGGCCATCCGGCCCGCCGTCAGTCTAGCTTGCCGAGGAGATCGAGCAAATCGTCCGGGATCGCCTCGTCCACGGTTTTCTGATAAACCGAGCGCAGTGCTGATCCCATCTGCTGGTCCTTGTTCTGGACCTTGATCGGCGTTGCGGCAGGCACTGTTTCATCCGTGTCGTGGCCCAAACTCAAAATTTCCCCCTGCACGACGCAAACCGATCTTGTGATGACGAACGAGTATATCTGCCCTTGGGCGCCTGACCACACTCGTGAAAAGATGCTCGTGAAACCAAATAGCATCTCGATAGTTCCACGTTCGAGCGAAAAATCCGCATCTCCGCATGCCAGCGTCTCGCACGAACGGCGAGGCGTATCGGCGATGCAGCATTTTTGACCCGTACCATTGCAATGATGCGAGCCGCCCGACACATGAGGGGCCGCATAGGATCAGGGAGTATTCGTTACCCATGTCGCTAGGACAGCAACTCGCACCGCATCTCCCATTTCTGCGACGCTATGGCCGGGCCCTGACCGGCAGCCAGATGCATGGCGACAAATATGTACGCGCCACACTCGAGGCGATCGTCGCCGCGCCGGATGAATTCCCCCGCGATGTCGATCCCCGTCTCGGCCTGTACCGGATGTTCCAGGCGATCTGGAACTCGGCCAATTTCGACGAGGTCGCCGACGAGGGCGGCAGCGATGCCGAGGGTCACGAAGCGGTGGCGCGCGCGCGTCTTGCCCGGATGACGCCGCTGTCGCGTCAGGCGCTGTTGCTGACCGCGATGGAAGGGTTCACGCCCGAGGATGCCGCGTATCTGATCGAGGTGGATCCGAGCGAGGTCGACGAGCTTGTCGCCGACGCTCTGTCTGAAATCGAAAATCAGACGCGCGCCAAGGTGCTCATCATCGAGGACGAACCGATCATCGCGATGGATATCGAGACGATCGTTCGCGATCTTGGCCACGATGTCACCGGCGTCGCCGTCACCCGCGACGAGGCGGTCGCGCTGGCGATGGAAATGCGTCCGGGCCTCGTGCTCGCGGATATCCAATTGGCTGACGACAGTTCGGGTATCGACGCGGTCAAGGATATCCTGGCCGAGTTCGAGGTTCCGGTGATCTTCATCACCGCATTCCCCGAACGCCTGCTGACCGGCGAGCGTCCCGAGCCGACGTTCCTGATCACCAAGCCGTTCCAGCGTTCGACCGTCAAGGCGGCGATCAGCCAGGCGCTGTTCTTCGATCAGGCAACGGTTCCGACCGCTTGATCCGAAGCGCTACCGGGTCCGTTGTCGTAAAAGGTTACGGACCCAAAACGGTTCTCGGAGGTTTACTGAACCATGGCTGATCCAAACGAACCGATCCATATCGACGCCGACGACGCAAGGGCGGGCGCCACGCCGCATATGACACGATACATACTGGCGATTTCGCTGGTTCTTGTGATCGCCATATTTGCTTTCCTCGTTATTCGCTGATCTGTTTTACAGTGTGACCGCTGGCATTGCTGGCGGCGCATGCGTATGTTCGTCGTTCGTAAACGGCCGCTTTCTATCGGGATTGATTGGATTACCATGACGCAGCCTGCCCCGCGGACGGACGCCGAGGACGATATCGACGAGGTCACCGAACCCGTCGAGCACGTCTCGCTGTCCGATGCCGAGTTCAAGGTGCAGCTTGCGCAGGTGATCCCGCATCTCCGTGCGTTCGGGCGCTCGCTGTCGGGTAGCCGTGATCTCGCCGACGATCTCGTTCAGGAGACGTTGCTGAAGGCGTGGGCCGCGCGGCTGCGGTTTCAGGCGGGAACGAATATGCGGGCGTGGACCTTCATCATCCTGCGCAACCTGTATCTGTCGCAGATGCGTCGTGCGCGCTTCAAGGGCGAGTGGGACGATCTGGTGGCTGACCGTATTCTGGCCGCACCGGCGAGTCAGGATCGTCATGTCGAGCTGGGCGACATGCAGCGTGCGCTGATGCATCTGCCGCAGCCACAGCGTGAGGCGTTGATCTTGGTCGGTGCCGGTGGTTTCGCTTATGAGGAAGCGGCCGAAATCTGCAATGTCGCGGTCGGCACGATCAAGAGCCGGGTTGCGCGTGGACGGGTCGCGCTGGAGACGATCCTGACCGACGGCTCATTACCGTCAAGGCGTGATCACGAAACCGACACCAGCAAGACGGCACTCGATTCGATCATGGGTGACGTCGAAGAGCTTAGCCGCGGACGTTAGATCATACATTCGTTGGCAGCCGACGCGGTTGCCCATCGTTGCCTTAGCTTAGTTTAACCGATTTCCAGCTTGGTCAAGTTGACGAAGCATTCGCGCCATGTCTTCGGGCAGCTGGTGTGGATCTTCAAAGGCGCCACGAAGCGTATGCCCGATGACATCGGTAACGCGCGGGCGGCCCACGACGTGATGGCCGTTCCCTTCGCGTTTGATCGTGAGAAATGCGTAGGTCATGGAAGTCACAACGAACCGACATCGATTTTGTTGCTTTGTCGTGGTGGGTTAGATGCCGCTTCTATAGTGTCGTCCGATGGCTGAGACGAATGCTGAACAAGCGGTAAACGAGGCGACAGTGCGGGCGCGTCTCTGGTCGCCCTTCCTCACGATGGTTCTCGATCGGGAGCCCGAGCTTGCGCGGTCGCTGTCCGAGGGGCGGCTCGATCTCACCGCGTCCAGTGCGATGCCGGACATGCCGGTCGCGCGGCGTTTGCGAATCGAACGACGTGCGTTGGCACTGAATGTTGCGATCGGCGATCTGTCGGGCGTGCTCGATCTAACGGCGGTGACCGGCGCGCTGACCGGGTTTGCCGACTACGCGCTCGACACGGCGATCCGTGCCGCGATCGAGGAGCGCACGCCCGGCGCCGAACCGCTCGGCTTCACCGGGATTGCACTCGGCAAGCAGGGCAGCGGCGAGCTCAATTATTCGTCGGACATCGATCCGATCCTGCTGTTCGATCCCGCCACGCTACCCCGCCGACCGCGCGAGGAGCCCGAAGAGGCGGCGGTGCGAATCGGCAAGCGAGTGGTCGAGCTGTTGCAGGCGCGCGACGGCGACGGGTACGTCCTGCGCGTCGACCTGCGGTTGCGGCCATCGCCCGAGATCACGCCGATCGTGCTGCCGGTCGATGCCGCGATCGGCTATTACGAGTCGCAGGCGCTGCCGTGGGAGCGCGCTGCGTTCATCAAGGCGCGCGCGGCGGCGGGCGACCTCGCGCTCGGCGCGCGGTTTCTCGATGCGATCCGGCCGTTCGTCTGGCGGCGTGCGCTCGATTTCGGCGCGATCCGCGAGATCCGCGGCATCTCCGCGCGGATCCGTGATCATCACGCGCAGGGGCAGGCGTTCGGTCCCGGTTACGACCTAAAGCGCGGGCGCGGCGGGATTCGCGAGGCGGAGTTTTTCGCGCAGATCCACCAGCTGATCCACGGCGGTCGCGACCCCGCGGTGCGGGCACCCGACACTCGGGACGCGCTCGCGCGACTCGCCGAGGCAGGATGGATCAACACCGACAACTCGCGCGCTCTGATCGACGGCTACACGCTGCTGCGGACGATCGAGCACCGCGTGCAGATGATCGACGATCGCCAGACGCATGCGCTGCCGACCGGCGAGGCGCTCGACCGCGTCGCCAGGCTGCACGGGCTCGACGATGGCGGTGCACTGCTGGCGTTGCTCGCCCCGCGCGTGGCCGCAACGGGCCGGATCTACGACGCGCTCGACGACACGGTGCGGCCCGCTTTCTCGCGCGACGCGGTGACGCTGGAGACCGATCTCGCCGCTGCCGGGTTCGACGTACCCGAGCCGGCTCGGCAACGGATCGAGGCGTGGCGCAGCGGCACGTACCCGGCACTGCGCAGCCCGGCGGCGCGCGAGGCATTGGAGGCGGTGCTGCCGACGCTGGTTTCTGCGTTTGCGACCGCGCCCGTCCCGCAAGCTGCGCTGCTGCGGCTCGACGCGCTGCTCGAACGGCTGCCGAGCGCGATCAACATCTTCCGCCTGCTGGAGGCACGTCCGGGGTTGGCGATTTTGCTCGCGGCGATTCTCAGTCATGCGCCGACGCTCGCCGACGACCTCGGGCGACGGCCCAACCTGCTCGACGGACTGATCGACGCGACCGCGTTCGAACCGGTCGGCGACATCGCGGCACTTGAAGCTCTGATGCGCGGGGGAGAGGCGGGGGGCGATTATCAGGCGCAACTTGACTACGTCCGCCGGATCGTCGGCGAGTTGCGGTTCGCGCTTGGCGCGCAGATCGTTGCCGGCGCGTCCGACCCTCTCGCGGTCGCCGCCGGTTATGCCCGGGTCGCGGAGGCGGCGATCGGCGTCCTCGCCGACGCGACGATCGAGGAATTCGCCAAGTCGCACGGCCGCATAGCCGGCAGTGAACTCATCATCCTGGCGCTCGGCCGAATGGGTGGTGCGATGCTCACGCACGCCTCCGATCTCGACCTGATCTATCTCTTTACCGGCGACTTCACCGCCGAATCGGACGGCGCAAAGCCGCTAGGCGCCACGCTCTACTACAACCGCCTGGCACAACGCGTGACCGCGGCGCTGTCGGTCGCGACCGCGGCGGGTCCACTCTACCAGATCGATACGCGGCTGCGACCGTCGGGCGGGCAGGGACCGCTGGTCGTGACGCTCGACAGTTTCGCACGCTACCAGCGCGAGGACGCATGGACGTGGGAGCATATGGCACTTACCCGCGCCCGGCCGGTGTTCGGCTCGGCGGATGCGCGCGGCGCCGTCGCCGGGATCGTTCGTGCCGTACTCGAGGGTGATCGCCCGAGCCGTGATATCGTCGCCGATGCGCGGACGATGCGCGCGGAGATGGCCGCGCACAAACCACCCAAGGGGCCGCTCGACGCCAAGCTTCTGCCTGGTGGCCTCGTCGATCTGGAGTTCGCGGTGCATGTTGTGCAGTTGATCAACCGCACCGGTCTCGACGCCAATCTCGGTACCGCGGTCGACCTGCTGACAGCGCGGAACCTCGCACCCTCGACGTTGCGCGCCGCGCATGACGTACTGACACGCCTGCTCGTCACGTTGCGCCTCGTCGCGCCGGATGCCGCGCCGCCGGGCCACGCGACGGAAGACCTGATTGCGCGCGCGATCGGCGTGGCGGATTGGTCGGCGGTGGTTGCCACGTTCGAGGCGACGCGGCAGGAAGTCGCGCAATTCTGGGCGCACGTGACGGGAGAGCAAGATGGATGATGGCGCGACGATCCCCGATGTGACGGTGACGATCGATGCCAAGGCGGTGCCGCTGGCCAGCCTCGGCGCGCCGCTCGTGGTGTATTTCTACCCGAAGGACGACACGACCGGCTGCACCACCGAAGCGAAGGACTTTTCCACGCTCGCCGATGCGTTCGCGGCCGCGGGAGTTGGTGTCGTCGGGATCTCGAAGGACACGCCCGCCTCGCACGCGAAATTCACTGCGAAACACGGTCTGACGGTGAGCCTCGCAAGCGATGTCGACGGCGTCGCGTGCGAGGCATTCGGCGTCTGGGTCGAGAAGGCGATGTACGGCAGGAAATACATGGGAATCGAGCGCGCGACCTTCCTGTTCGGCGCCGACGGGACGCTTGCCCGAGCGTGGCGCAAGGTCCGCGTGGCGGGCCATGCCGAGGCCGTATTGGCGGCTGCGAAGGCGCTCTGAAGACGCCGTTGTAACGGACGGAGATTCGCGGACATTTTGGAAGGTGCGGCGATCGTTCCGGCGCCGGCCCCCGGACTCGCTTCGGTTCGCCGCAGCAACCTGCCGCTCCGCCGCGCGATCGTACCCGCGCTATTGCCGGATACGGCCGGATCCGGCCTAACCGACCCTGTCTGGTGCGCGGAGGGGCTGCGAGTCAGGACAGAGTTTCGGAGCCGTCCGCTTGGGGGCGAACGGCCCTGTATTTTTGTGTCGGGGACCAATGGTCGATTTTACCGCAGCAGCCATCGTGACGCGCCTCAAGGCGGTGTTCGCGACGCGCGATTTTCTCTTTCATGACGGCAGTTCGGTTCGCCGCGTCAGCCTTGGTGCAGGCCGACAGGCCGCGATGGCGGCGATCGGCGCGGTCACTCTCGGCTTCTCTGGTTACGGCGCGGTTGCCGCAGCCGGTGCGGTCAAGCCTGCCGACACCGATGCGCAGATCGCTCAGATGCAGCACCAGATCGGCCAGATGCGCGCCCGTGTCGCGACCATCCGGGACACCGCCGAGGCGCACGCCCAGCGCGTCGATCACCGCCAGGCGCTGATCGCCGCCGCATTGACTGGTACCGGCGACGCCAAGGCTCTGGCGGTTGCGACCCCGGCGATCGACCCTGCCGCCGATCGTCTTGCGGCCGATGTCGTGAAGCCACTCGTCAAGGTCGAGGGGCATCAGGTTCAGCTCGCCGGCGTCGCGCAGAAGCTGCTCGATCAGCGTTATGCCGAGACCACTGCGACCGTCCGGCAGCTCGGCCTGCGCCCCGAGCGCGTCGCCAAGCGCTCGCGGAGCTCGGCCATGACCAGCGCGGCGATGGGTGGTCCGCTGATCGCCGCCAACAGCGAGGAGGCCAGCGCCGATCTGCGCGCCGATGCGCAGTTCCGCACGCTGTTCCAGACCTGGAAGAAGCTCGATACGTTGCAGCAGGGGGTGATCGCGATCCCGTCGGTGCAGCCGGTCCACTCGCTCTCGTTCACCAGCAATTTCGGGATCCGCTCCGATCCGTTCCGTGGCACCGCGGCGATGCACGCCGGCGTCGATATTCCCGGCCCGATCGGCACGCCGATCTACGCGACCGCCGACGGCATCATCGCGCACGCTGGTCGCCAGGGCGGCTACGGCAACATGGTCGAGATCAGCCACGGCAAGGGCATCGCGACCCGCTACGGCCATCTTTCGAAAATCCTCGTCGCCGACAACGCCCGCGTCACGCGCGGGCAGCTGATTGCGCTGATGGGATCGACCGGCCGCTCGACCGGTTCGCATCTTCACTATGAAGTTCGCATCGACGGCCACGCGGTAAACCCGGTACCGTTCCTGACGACCGCCGATTACCTCCTCGCCGCGCAGGACCGCGCCGTGAACGCAATCCCCGTCTCGACCAGCGGCCCCGCCGCACAGGACTGATCCGACTGATACTGTATGCTCCCATCCCTGAAAGGGGGGGGCTGCGGGTGGATAGGCCAGTTTGAGCCACTGTCGTGCCAACATGCGGAAGCCGACCCACCCCCGCCCCCTCCCTTCCAGGGATGGGAGAAGAAGCGGGAACGCCCCCGCGCGCCGGTTCGGACTAACTCCCACCAAACCCCAAGGTTGCCGCGGATAGCGCGACCGCCTATCTCCAGCGTATGGCAACGCTGGCACCCGAAATCATTCTCACCCCCTCCGCTGCGGCACGCGTCGCGGCGATCGCCGTCAAGCAGGGGAAGCCGGCGATCCTGCGTCTCTCAGTCGATGGTGGCGGGTGTTCCGGTTTCCAGTACAAGTTCGGGTTCGCCGATTCGGTCGAGTCCGACGACGTGATCGCCGAGCATGACGGCGTGAAGCTCGTCGTCGACAGCGTCAGCATCGACCTCGTCCGCGGCTGCGCGGTCGACTACGTCGAATCGCTCGCCGGCGCCGCGTTCAAGGTCGAGAACCCCAACGCCGCATCGGGATGCGGCTGCGGCTCCAGCTTCTCGGTCTGATCATCAGATGAAAATCGTCACGTATAACGTCAACGGCATCAAGGCGCGGTTGCCGCGGTTGATCGAATATCTGACCGAAGACCAGCCCGACATCGTCTGCCTCCAGGAGCTGAAGTCGAGCGACGACACCTTCCCGGTCGCCGATATCGAGGCCGCCGGCTACGGCGCGGTCTGGCATGGTCAGAAGGCATGGAACGGCGTCGCGATCCTCGCCAAGGGGCGCGTACCCGAAGTGCGGCAACGCGGCCTCGACGGCGAACCCGAGGACGAACACAGCCGTTACATCGAAGCGGACATTGACGGGCTAGTCGTCGCGGCGCTCTATTTGCCCAACGGCAACCCGCAGCCGGGTCCGAAGTTCGACTATAAACTCCGCTGGATGGACCGCCTCGCGGCCCGCGCGCGCGTTCTGCTTGCGGAGGAAAAACCGGCGATCCTGGCCGGCGACTACAACGTCATCGCCAACGACGACGATACCTTCTCGGTCCGCGCGATGCAGGACGACGCGCTGATGCAGCCCGAAAGCCGCGAGCATTACCGCGCGCTCGTCGCTCAGGGCTGGACCGACGCGCTCCGCACGCAATTCCCCAAGGGCGGCGTCTGGACGTTCTGGGATTATCAGGCGGGCGCCTGGCAGCGCGATGCGGGGTTCCGCATCGATCATCTCCTGCTCAGTCCGCAAGCCGCCGATCGGATGATCGACGCCGGTGTCGACAAGGCGTATCGCGGCCGTGAAAAGGCGAGCGATCATGCTCCGACCTGGGTGAGGCTGCGATGAAGAGTTTGGCGGTGGTCCTGGTTTCGCTGGCGGCGATGCATGCTGCGAGTGCCAGCGCCCAGGAGCGTGAATATTGCCCCGAGCGACCGGGGATCGATACGCCCGCCTGCACGATGGCGAAGGGCCGCATCTCGGTCGAGACATCGATCGCCGACTGGACACGCGACGATCAGCCCGGCTCGCGCGACGACAACATCCTCATCGGCGATACGCTGGTTCGCGTCGGCGTCACCGATACGATAGAGGCGCGTGTCGGCTGGACGCCGTTCGGGCATGACCGGATGCGCGGCTCGACCGGAGTCGATACGGTCGACGGCGTCGGCGACGTGTCGCTCGGGCTCAAGGCCAATCTCTACAACCCCGACGGCTCGGGGTTCTCCCTCGCGGTCCTCCCCTATGTCACGCTGCCGGTCGGGCGATCCTCGATCGGCGCGGGCGACTGGGGCGCCGGGTTCCTGATCCCCGTCACCTACGAACTGTCGGACACGGTTTCGCTCGACCTCAGTCCCGAGATCGACGCCGCAGTCGATCAGGACGGCAACGGCCGGCATCTCGCCTACAGCGCCGCTGCCGGCTTGGCCTTGAAGCTCGACAAGGATTTCACGCTGACGGGCGAGTTGCAGGCGTTGCGCGATGACGACCCCGAGGAGCATGCGACCCAGGCGGTCGCGGCGCTGTCGCTCGCATGGTCGGCGTCCGACGATCTTCAATTCGACGTGCTCGGCGCGGCGGGACTGAACGACGCGGCGCCCGACGCACGGCTCTACGCGGGCGTATCGCGGCGGTTCTAGATGCTGGTCGGCCTGCTCCTGCTGCAAGCGGTAGCCGGGCCGCCGCTTCCGCCCGAACTGCGCAAGCGCGTGCCGCGAATTTCGACGCCGTGTCCGTCCGAGCCCGGAGGGGGCGAGATCGTGATCTGCGCCAAACCGACGGATCAGCGTCTCGAAACGCTACCCCAGTCCGTCGCCCCGCCGCTTGATGATCTGCTCTCGTTTCGCCTCCCTGGCGGCGGCAAGGGCAATGTCCACGCGATCCGCACCGAACTGCCCGGTGGGAGCGGGCAGGGTGCTGCGGTGACGCTCAAGATCCCGTTCGGGAAGGGTAAGCGGGAATAGGCCGCCCACCCCCGTCATCCTGACGAAAGTCAGGATCGAGACCCAAACAGGGCAGCGTTCGGTACCCTGGGTCCTGACTTTCGTCAGGATGACGGAAGCGAGAGGCCGCGCCTACAGCGTCCGCTCGTACACCTGGTACACCTTGTTCACCCGGCTCTCGATCGTTTCGGCGATCGAGCGCATTCCCTGGTTGTCGTCGAGGATCCAGCCGATCTCGGCGCGCTTGGCGCCGTAATTCTCGACCGACGCGCGGCGGATATATTCGATCATCATAAAGGCCAGCTGGCTCGCCATCCGCGACGCCTGGAGTTCCTTCACCACGCCCATCAACGGCACCCGCACCGTCCGGACCTTCGGCTTGCGCAGCCACCACAACAGCTTTGCCCAGCCGAACGGGAACAGGCTGCCGTTCAGTGGCTTGATCGCCTCGTTCAGGTCGGGGAGCGTGATCATGAACGCGACCGGCTTGCCGTCCAGTTCGGCGATGCGGATCAGGTCGTTGAAGACGATCGGCTTCAGCTTCACGCCCACGTCCTTGATTTCCGGCGGCGTAAGCGGGACGAACCCCCAATTGTCGCGCCACGCGTCGTTGAGGATCGTCAGGATGATCGCCGCTTCCTCCTCGAACTTCGTCTTGTCGACGTTGCGGACGGTGATCCGTGCGTTCTTCTCGCCCGACTTGATGATGCGCTGGACGATCGGCGGGAATTGCTTGGTGACGTCGACCTCGTAGGTCATCAGCTGCTTGATCGGGCGGTACTGCGCCCATTCGATCCAGCCGCGATATTCCCGCTTGGCGTGGCCCATCATGATCGTCGGCGGATGATCATAGCCGTCGATCAGCAGGCCCGGCTCCTCCCAGATCGACATGCTGATCGGCCCGAGTGCGCGCGTCATGCCCTGCTCGCGCAGCCACGCCTCGGCACGCGCCAGCAGCGCCTGGAAGATGTCCTGCCGCTCCGCCTCTATCAGCCCCCACTGGCCGACACCGGGGCCGAACCCTTGCTCGGGCGGCATCGTCAGCGCCAGCGTATCGATATGTGCGGAGATTCGTCCGACGACTCGGTCGTCCTCCTCGGCGAGGAACAATTGCGCCTTCGCATGGCTGAACCAGCCGTTCTTCTCCGGCGTGATGAGCCCCAGCGCTTCGGACTTCAGCGGCGGCACCCAATGCGGATCGTCGGCGTAAAGACGGAAGGGCAGGTCGATGAAGACTTTGCGATCCTTCTTGGTCTCGACCGGTCGAATGATGAGATTAGCCATGTGTCGTTCCCGAATGCGCCGTCGAGCGTATCTAGCCAGCGCTGCGTGCAAAGGCGAGTGACACCTGCGTCATCGCCGGAGACGGTCAGAGTGATCGCGATTCCTGACGCGGCGCCAGGCGGGCAACCTGTAAATGCCACGCTGCAGCCATTATCTCATGGCAATGGATATGCCCATGGATACCTCGCTCAGCCTCGCTCGCGGCACGGCCGCTCCAATACCAGGTGCACCCGTCACGGGCGCGGGCATGGTCCGTATCGCCGACGACAAGGCGATGCTGCGCGCCGCAGCGGACCTGACGCGCGATCTCGTGAAGCCGCGGCCTGTCGTGTATTGGGGCGACCTGATCGCGTCGGTCGTGTTGGGCTATGGCGCGCTGGCAATCGCCGCGACGAGCGATTCCACCGGGGTCGTCGTGATCGCCGCGATCGCGTCCGTGCTCGGGCTGTATCGCGGACTGAGCTTCATCCACGAAGTCAGCCACATGAAGCATGCTGCGGTGCCGCACTTCCGGCTCGGCTGGAACATCCTGGTCGGCGTGCCGATGCTGACGCCGTCGTTCATGTACGAGGGCGTGCACAATCTCCATCACGCGAAGACGCGCTACGGCACGGTCGAGGATCCCGAATACCTGCCGCTTGCGCTGATGAAGCCGTGGACGCTGCCGCTGTTCATCGTCGTGTCCGCGCTGGCGCCGATCGCGTTGCTGATCCGGTTCGCGATCCTGTCGCCGGTTTCGCTGCTGTCGTCGAAGTTGCGGACGATGGTGGTCGAGCGTTATTCGGCGTTGGCGATCAACCCACAGTTCCGTCGTCGTGCGCCTGAGGGTGACGCGAAAACATACTGGAACCGCCTCGAACTCGCCGCGAGCCTTTGGGCCATCACGCTTATCGCGATCACCGTGACGGGCGTGTTGCCGCTGCGTGCGTTCCTGACCTTCCTCGGGATCGCGTCGGCGTTCGCGGTACTCAACCAGGTCCGTACGCTGGTCGCGCATCTTTGGGAGAATGACGGCGAAGTGATGACCGTTACCGCGCAGTATCTCGACACGGTCAACGTGCCGCCGCCGGCTTTGCTGCCCGCTTTGTGGGCGCCGGTCGGGCTACGCTATCATGCGCTGCATCATCTGCTGCCGGGGCTGCCCTATCATGCGCTGGGCGAGGCGCACCGCCGCATCTCGGCGGAGTTGGATGCGATGTCGCCGTATCACAAGGCGAGCTATCCGGGGTTGCCGGGTCTGGTCAGCAAGATCGCCCGCAGCACGATGGTTAGGCGCTAAAGCTACCTTGTCAGTCATTCCCGCGAAGGCGGGAACCCATACTGGCTAGCGTCGCGACGGGTTCATAAGCGCTAGAGTATATGGGTTCCCGCCTTTGCGGGAATGACGACTATGGGGTAGCGCTATTCCTCGGACCGGATCAGCACCGCTTCGCCGATCAGGAAGAACAAAAGGAACGGCGCCCAGGCGGCGAGGAACGGGGGGTAAGCCCCCAAATTACCCATCGCCAACGCGAAATTGTCCGCGACGAAGAACGCGAAACCCAGTCCCATACCGATGACGGCGCGGACGAACAGCTTGCCCGAGCGCGCGATCCCGAACGCGGCGACCGCGCCCAGCAGCGGCATCAGCACCGATGACAGCGGCCCGGACAGCTTGTGCCACAGCGAGCCCTCGAGCGCCTTGGTCGGCCGTCCCGCATCGGAGAGATCGCCGATCGCCGCCTTCAGCGCGCCGAACGACAAGCCATCCGCATCGACACTCGCCAACGTGAACTGGTCGGGTCGCACGTCCTTGGCGATCACCAGCGAGGGAAGCGCAGTGACCGTGCCGCGCGCGACTTCGAACCGCGTCGCCGGGCCTACCTGCCAGCCATTTGCGACACGCCGGCCGTGATCCGCGCGCAGGATCGCGACGAGATTGCCGCCGGTCCGATCGTACAATGTGATGCCGCCGAGCCGGGTTTCATTGCCGCGGCCGCGGATCTGCGCGACCTCGATCAAGTCGTCGCCGTCGCGGACCCAGACGTTGGCGCGATCGCCGCGGTCGATCGGCAGCTTGCCGTAATTCACTTTCTGCCACTGGTTGAGCGTCGCCGTGGAACGCGCCACGACCCGGTCGTTGAATACGAAACTGATCACCGCGACGCCGAGGCTGGCGACCAGCAACGGCGCGAGCACCTGGTGCGCGGACAGGCCGGACCCCTTCAGCGCGACGATCTCGCTGTTCTGGTTCATCGTGATCAGCGTCAGGATCGTACCCAGCAGGACCGAGAACGGGAGGAAGCGCGAAATGATCTGCGGCGCGCGCAGCGACACGTAATGCCAGACCTGCGCATCGCCATTGCCCGGAAAGGCGAGGATGTCGCCCGAATTGCTCAGCAGATCGAGCGCCTGAAGCACCAGGACGAGCGCCGCGAGCACGGCGAACGTGCGGACCAGGAACATCCGGCCCATGTAGATCGCGACGGTGCGCGACGGGAAAAAGCTCACGAGTTTCATGCGGCATCCGCCTTGCGACGTCCGGGCAGGCGCCTGGCGATCGCCTTGAACGACTTGGAAAAGACGCGCTCGAGCGCGCCGATCGGCTGCCCGCCTGGAACGTAGGCGATCGTGTAGTACATCCACAGGATCAGCCCGGCGAAGATCGTGAACGGCACCCACAGCGCGATGATCGGATCGATCCGGCCGAGCTCGCCGACATCGGCGGCGTACTGGTTCACCTTGTGATAGGTGACGATCATCACGATCGACAGGAACACGCCGAGCGCGGACGAGGATCGCTTGGGCGGCACGCCAAGCGCGAGCGCGAGCAGCGGCAACAGGAACATCGTCGCGACTTCGGCGAGGCGGAAGTGGAATTCGGAACGGCTGCCGTCGCGTTGCACGAGCGTCGCGCCGCGCTGACCCTGTTTGGCCAGTTCGGGCAACGTGTATTCGAGATTGCGCCCACCGCGGACGCGGAAGCTCTCGAACTTGGGCAGGTTGATCGGCAGGTCATGGCTGGTGAAGGTCAGCACGCGCGGCGTCTTGAACTCGGGCCGGTTGTGGACGAGCGTGCCGTTCGCAAGCCGGAAGATGATGACGTTGGGATCGTCGGTCGCCAGGAACTTGCCCTTCTCCGCGGTCACCCCCAGCCAGTCGCCATTCTGGCTCGACGCGTGGACGAAGATCCCGGACAGCTCGCGGCCCTTGTCCTTGCTCTGCTCGATCCGCAGCGTCATCCGCGAGCCCAGATTGGTGAACTCGCCGACCTTGATCGACGCGCCGAGCGCTCCGGTGCGCAGTTCGAACCGCAGCCCTTCGTAATAATAGCGGGCGATCGGCTGGACGTAGCCGACGATCGCCAGGTTCAGCAGCGCGAGTGCGATCGTGTACATGTACGGCACGCGCAACAGCCGGTTGTAACTCATGCCTACGCCGCGCAGCACGTCGAGCTCGGACGAGGTCGACAGGCGGCGGAAAGCGAGGAGGATGCCGAGCAGCAGCCCGATCGGGATGCCGAGGCCAAGATATTCGGGCAGCAGGTTGGCGAGCATCCGCCAGACGACGCTGATCGGCCCCCCTTGCGTCGCGACGAAGTTGAACAGCCCGAGCATGCGATCGAGTACGAACAGCATGACGGCGATCAGCAATGTCGACAGGAGCGGCACTGCGATCAGCCGGGCCATATAGCGGTCGATGGATTTCATGCGGGGCTGGGCTCGGTATGCTGGGTCGTGGAGGTATAGGGGCGCCGGGGCGAAGCGTCATCCTCAATCGCACCGCGTTTGAACGACGTCGTCCACCGTCTTGCGGCGCGTTTATTCCGCGGCGATACGGTCGCTTGCGATCGGCCGTGCCGCGGCCAGTGCGGTCGCCACGGCGCGTTCGAGCCCGTTGAGCGTGAATGGTTTGCGCAACACTTCGTGCCCACCGAACTGGCTGGCGTTCACCTCGCCCGCGAACCCGGTCACGAACAGCACGGCGACCTGCGGATAGAGTGGGCTCAGCGCAGCGATCATCTCGGGCCCGGTCTGGCGCGGCATCAGTACGTCGGAGATGATGAGCCCGATCGCCGGGTGCGCGGCGAGCATGGCAGGGGCAGCCAGCGGATCGTCGCACGCGATCGCATCATAGCCGATTTCCTCTAGCGCGCCGGTCGTCGCCGCCAGTACGCGCGGATCGTCCTCGACCACCAGCACCTGCAAGGCTTCGGGCGAGGCAGCGGGTGCCGGTACGACAGCGGCGATCGGCGCGGGCGCTATCGGACTGGCCGCCGCGTCCGCCGTACGCGGGAGATACAGCGTGATCGCGGTGCCGCTGCCGGGGGCGGACACCAGGCCGACCTGGCCACCGAGCTGCTGGACCAGTGCAAAGATCTGGCTGAGGCCGAGGCCGGTGCCCTTGCCGACCTCCTTGGTGGTGAAGAACGGCTCGAACACGCGCTCGGCGATATCCGCGGTCATGCCGCAGCCATCGTCCGCGACGCTGATCGCCACGTAATCGCCCGCCGCGCACTGGCCGACCTCGTTCGCCGCGAGCACCGCCGCCCCGGTGACGATCGTCAGCGTCCCGCGCCCGTTCATCGCGTCGCGCGCGTTGACCGCGAGGTTGAGGATCGCGTTCTCGAGCTGGACGCGGTCGCCGCGAATGCAGCAGCCCGTGTCCCGCTCGTGCGCGACGATCGTGATCGCGTCGCCCAGAGTCCTGTCGAGCAGGTCGGACATCCCGGCGACCAGCGCGGCGACGTCGATCGTCTCGGGTTTCAGCGAGTCCTCGCGGCTGAACGCGAGCAGGCGGCGAGTGAGCGCGGCGGCACGGTTGGCGCCTTCGGTCGCGCTCTCGATATGGCGGCGCGCAGTGGAGGGATCGCTCGCGACGCTGCGCTTCGCCAGTTCAAGACCGCCCAGTACGACCGCGAGCATGTTGTTGAAGTCGTGCGCGATCCCGCCGGTAAGCTGGCCGACCGCCTCCATCTTCTGGATCTGGCGCAGCTTGGCCTCCTGCACGCGCAGTTCGGCAGTGGCGGTCGCAACCGCCGCGGTCAGCGTTTCCGCACGCTCGCGTTCGAGGTCTGCATCGGCCTGCGCGACCGCTCGATCGCCGACCGCGCGGATCGTAAACCAGCCGAGCAGGATCGCCCCCAGCACGATCAGCACGCCGAACACCGCCAGCACGCCCGCGACCCAGCTCGAGCGCTCGACCGACCCCATCGCGATCGCTGTCCGTTGGTCGAGCAGCGCGCGCTCCCGTGCGATCAGCGTATCCAGCGTCGTGTTGATCTCGATGAGCGTCGGCGCTTTGCGCGCCTGGTAATACCGCGCGAGAGCCTGGCCGTTTTTGCCGTAGCTGGTGTTCAACGCGGTCAGCGACAGCTCACGGCCGCGCGCGTCATAGGCGGCACGGAGCCGATCGATCCGCGGTTGCTGTTCGACATTGTCGTTGGTGATCTGGTCGAGCCGGTCGATCTGCGTTCCGGCGAGCAGCCATTCGTCGAAATAAAGCTGCCCGAGCTGCCGGTCGCCGCTGATCACATAGCGACCCAGCGACGCCTCCGAGCGCGCGATCGTGCCCGACAGCGTGCGGGCGAGGATCATCACGTCGTAGCTGTGCGCCTGCAATTCGAGCGCTTGGTCGCGCTGGCGGTTGGCGTTGCCGAGCGTCACGATGAGGGCGACGAGCACCGCCGCGCCGAGCAGGCCCATCACGACCAGCATGGCGATGCGCCATCTCGCTCCGCCCCCGTGGGCCGCGGTCTCGACCTGGTCGTGCGTCACGGGCGACATCCTAGCGCGTCGTTGCCTTGGCGCAATGATTTCGGTTTTTGGGGAAGAGGGTAATGGCACCCTTGCGATCCTCCCCCGCAAGGGGGAGGTGGCACCGAAGGTGACGGAGGGGGAGGACACGGAACAACGGTTGACCCTTACCTTCCCCTCCGTCTGGCAAACGCCAGCCACCTCCCCCTGACGGGGGAGGATCGAGATTCAGCCGATCACACCCACGGCACGCCCGGCGGTCTCGAACATCCCGAGGATCGTCGTGATCTGCTCGTCGGTATGCTCCGCGCACAGCGAGCAGCGCAGCAGGAACGTCCCCGCGGGCGTCGCGGGCGGGCGTGCCATGTTGACGTACAGCCCGCCTTCCAGCAGCGACTGCCAGATCGCGATCGCCTGTTCCTGGTCGGTGAGGATCACCGCGATGATCGCCGAGTCGGAGGTCTCGGTGCCGAGCTTGAAACCCATCGCCTTCAGACCGCCGTGCAGCCGGCGCGCGTTCTTCCAAAGCTGCGCCCGCTTGTCGTGTGCTGTCATCAGCTTGCGGATCGAGGTCGCGGCGGTCGCGACCACCGACGGCGGCAGCGATGCGGTGAAGATGTACGGACGGCAGGCGAACCGCACCATCTCGAACTTCGGGTGGTTCGACACGACGAACCCGCCGACCGTGCCGACCGACTTCGAGAAGGTGCCGACGACGAAATCGACCTCGTCGGTCAGCCCCATCTCCTCGTACACGCCGCGCCCGTTGGGGCCGAAGAACCCCATCGAATGCGCCTCGTCGACCAGCACCATGCAGCCATGCTTCTTGGCGACCGCGACCATTTCCTTCAGCGGCGCGATGTCGCCGAGCATCGAATAGACGCCTTCGAGCACGACCAGCTTGCCCGCTTCCTTCGGCAAACGGCCGAGCCGCTTGTCGAGATCGGTCACGTCGTTGTGGCGGAAGCGGACGATCTCGGCATTGCCCTGCTTGCAGCCATCATAGATCGAGGCATGGCTGTCGGCGTCGAGGATGACGTACTCACCCTTGCCGGCGAGGGTCGAGATGATACCGAGATTGGCCATGTAGCCGGTCGAGAACACGATCGCGCCGGTCATGTCGTAGAATTCGCGGAGCGCCTGCTCGACGTCGATATGATCGTGGAACGTGCCGTTGAGCATCCGGCTGCCGTTGGTGCCCGAGCCGAACGCGTCGAGCGCGTCCTTGCCCGCCTGGATGACGTCGGGATCGAACGTCATGCCCATGTAATTGTACGTGCCGAGCAGGATCGTGTCCTTGCCGCGGATCACCGCCTGGGTCGGGCCCTTCACCTCGTCCATCACGATCGCGAACGGATTGCGCACGCCACTGGCGATCAGCGCCTCGCGTTCGGCGATCAGCGCGTCGAATTTCGACATGAGGTCGCGTTCGGGGGCGACCTCCGGAGCGTCGGCGGGGAGGGCGTGGGCGGTGGTGGCGGCTTCGGTCATTCTATCGATTCCACAGGTTGGAATGTATCCCGGTCCCCCAACCACCCCGTTCGCCCTGAGCGAAGTCGAAGGGTGGCCCCTGGGGCGCGGCTTCGACTTCGCTCAGCCCAAACGGGGGAGGGGCGAAGGGATTGCTCAGGCAGCCTTCAGTTTCGCGACCGCGTCGACCAGCTGGCCGACCGTCTCGATCTCGGCCTGCATGTTCATCGTGATGATGATGTCGAATTCGTCCTCGATCGCGGCGACGAAATCCATGACGGTCAGGCTGTCCCACTCGAGGTCGCCCTGGAACGTCGTCGTATCGGTGAGCGCGACGCCCTTCTTGTTGAACGGCTCGATCTGCGCGGTGACGGTGTCGTAGATCTGCTGGCGGTCACTCATGATAATCCCTTCGGTGTCGCGGCACTCCTGACAGGGAATTGCGGCGGCTTTTCGGCGCTATAGCAGCCCGGCGGCGCGATACCACGCCGCGGTTTGCGCGAGCGCCTGCGGAGTCGGAACGGACGGCGTCCACAGCGTGGGCGGCGGCGGCTTGTGAGAGACCCAGTCGGGATGGCAGAAATAGCTCACCCGGTCGCGCGTCAGCTTGGCCTTGCCGCGGCGGACGAGCCGGTCGGCGGCGGACGCAAGCTTCAGGAGCGCGCGGGGTGTCGAGAACACCTTGACCGGCTTGCCGACCGCCGTGCCGATCGCGCGCGCGAAATCGCGGTTGTCCCAGCCGTTCGGCACGCCGTCGTCGGGCTCCATGATCGACGGCGCATCGGCACTCTCGACGAGCGCGAGCAGCAGCGCGGTCAGGTCCTCGACGTACAGCAGCGAGACGCGCGTGCCGGCGGGGGGCATCGGGATGTAGCCGGACCGTGCCGCCTTAAAAACGTCGAGCAGTTCATGATCGCGCGGCCCGAAGATCGCGGGCGGGCGCACGATCGTCCAGTCCAGCCCCGACGTCTGCACACGCGTCTCCGCCTCGGCCTTCGACCAGCCATAATTCGACAGCGTCGGCTCGCGAGCGGCGAGCGAGGAGACGTGGACGAAACGGCGGATGCCGGCCGCCTGCGTCGCCTGAAGGATGCCTTCGGTTCCGGCGACGTTGCCCTTGCCGAAGCCCGCCCGGTCGGGTGCGTTGACGACACCGGCGACGTGAATGACCACGTCCGCGCCTTCGACCAGAGTCGCAAGGCTCTTCGGGCGATCAAGCGCACCTTCGATCCAGGCCACGCCGATGCGCTTGGCCTGCGGCTTCCGCGCGAGCGCACGGACGGTGTGCCCGGTCTCCAGCGCGTGGTCGATCAGGTGGCTGCCGACGAACCCGGTGCCGCCCGTGATGGCGAGAATCATGAGCCCATTCCCCAGACAGAAGCGTGTTCACCCGCGAAGGCGGGTGCCCAGACTGGGCACCCGCCTTCGCGGGTGAACAATGCTTGGCCGATCATACGAGCGCCAGATGATTGCGGTGCACCAGCGCCGATCTTGGAGCGTAGCCAAGGATGGCCGCATGATCGTCACTATGTCGACCAAGCAGGCGTGCTGTGTCCGCCGCGTCATACTCGGCGAGCCCTCGAGCGACAGTCCCGCTCGGCCCTTCGATCGTCACGAGATCGCCGCGCGTGAAACCGCCATCGATCCGGGTCGCGCCGGTGGCGAGCAGGCTCCGACCCTGTCCAAGCGCCGCCGCAGCGCCCGCATCGACATGGATCGCGCCCTTCGCGGTCAGCCCACCCGCCAGCCAAGCCTTCCGCGCCGATGCGGTCCGCTCGGCGGTGAAGATCGTGTGGCGGGCGTGGGTGGACAGCGGATGCTCGATCCGGCCTGACGCGATCGCGAGCGGAATGCCCGCACCGGTCGCGATCCGCGCCGCGGCGATCTTCGACGCCATGCCGCCCGAGCCCATCCCCGAGCCCGACCCGTCGTCCGCCATCCCCGCGACCGCATCGATTCGCGGGACGCTGGCTATGTGCGTAGCGGTCGAGTCGGTATGCGGGTTGGCGGTGTAGAGCCCGTCGACATCGGAGAGCAGGATCACCCCCTGCGCGCCCGCCGCCTGCGCGACGCGCGCGGCGAGACGGTCGTTGTCGCCGAAGCGGATTTCCTCGGTCGCGACGCTATCGTTCTCGTTGATGACCGGCACGACCTTTAGCGACAGCAGGCGGTTGAGCGTTGCGGCGGCGTTAAGATAGCGGCGGCGGTCTTCGAGATCGTCGAGCGTGACGAGCATCTGCGCGGCGTTAAGGTTCTGCGCGGCGAGCAGTTCGGCCCAGACCTGGCTGAGCGCGATCTGGCCGGTCGCGGCGGCCGCCTGTGCGTCTTCGAGGCTGGCGCGGCCACCCTTGGCGAGACCGAGCCTGCGCGCGCCCAAGGCGATTGCGCCGGATGAGACGATCGCGACCTGCTGGCTAGCGCTCGTGCGTGCGGCGATGTCGCTCACCAGACCGGTGAGCCACTCCCGCCGAACGCTTCCGTCTGGATCGACGAGCAGGGCCGAGCCAATCTTCACGATCAGCCGGGGGCACGAAGACGGCGGAAACATCAAGCGTTCCCCTCCCGCTTGCGGGAGGGGTTAGGGGAGGGGAGGGCGTGACCTGTCATCGAGAAAGCCCTCCCCCGACCCCTCCCGCACGCGGGAGGGGAGAGATCTGGAGCAGACCCTCTCCCGGCAGGGGAGAGGGTCAAGTAGGCCGCTACAGCGGCGACCATGCGACTGGCTCTTCGCCCTCTGCCAGTTCCTTCGGCGCGCCCGGCGCCGGCCCGATCGCGCCGATCAGCTTGTCGAGCACCGCTTCGATCCCTGCGCCGCTCACGCCCGAAATCGCCATGACCTCCGCGCCGCTGGCTTCGGTCAGTTCGGCCGACAGCGCCGCGACCAACTCGGCGTCGAGCATGTCGATCTTGTTCAGCGCGACGATGACGTTCTTGTCGGTCAGCCCCTCGCCGTAATTCTCCAGCTCGTCGCGCACGATCCGGTACGATTCGCCGACATCCGCGTCGTTCGCATCGACCAGATGCAGCAGCACCCGGCACCGCTCGATATGGCCAAGGAACCGGTCGCCGATCCCCGCACCTTCGGCCGCGCCCTGGATCAGCCCCGGAATATCCGCGACCACGAATTCGCGCTGCTTGTGGCGCACCACGCCCAGCTGCGGCCGCGTCGTCGTGAAGGCGTATTCGCCGACCTTGGCCTGTGCGTTTGTCACTTGGTTGATGAAGGTCGACTTGCCCGCATTCGGCAGCCCGACGAGCCCCGCATCGGCGAGCAGCTTCAGCCGCAGCCAGACCCACGCCTCGCCGAACGGCCAGCCCGTGCCATGCTGGCGCGGGGTGCGGTTGGTAGAGGTCTTGTAGCTCGCGTTACCGCGTCCGCCGTCGCCGCCGCGGAACAGCACTTCGCGCTGGCCGACCTCGGTGAAGTCGATCAGCACCTCTTCCTTGTCCTCCGACAGCACCTGCGTGCCGAGCGGAACGCGAATGACGAGGTCCTTGCCGCCAGCGCCGGTGCGGTTCGAGCCCGACCCGCCCGAGCCGCGGGGCGCGCGGAAATGCTGCGTGTAGCGGAAGTCGATCAGCGTGTTCAGGCCGGCGATGCATTCGAACACGATGTCGCCGCCCTTGCCGCCATTGCCGCCGTCGGGGCCGCCATATTCGATATATTTCTCGCGGCGGAAGCTGACGGCACCGGGGCCGCCCTCACCCGAACGTACGTAGATCTTGGCTTGGTCTAGAAAATGCATCGCCGCCCCATAGCGAAATTGGTGAAAATCGCCACCCTCTGCGATTCGCCTCGCGATTCGCCCCCCGATCCGGTGCGGTCAGCAGCGCGCGGGGGCGGCGGCGTCCTTGCTGGCAAGCAGCGCATCGAGCGCGAGTTCGCGCGCCTTGCCGACCGGCAGCCCGAGCGCGCGCGCCATCGGTGCTCCCATCAACGCATCGCCGAGCGCCATCAGCACCAACGTCAGAGTCTGTTCCTGGATCGGCTGGTCGCCAGGCATGTCGCCCTCCGCCAGCTCGTCGACGAGATCATGGATCGCGGTGAGAATCGGATCGAGCGCGTTGGTATTGCCCGACAGGATCATCCAGCTCGCCAGTGCCCCCGCGCCGCCCTTGCCGAACGCGTCGAAGGTCATCTCCACCACCTCGCGCGGGTCGAGTTCGCCCGCCCGCACGCGCAGAACGGCCGCGCCGATCGTGCCGACGATGTCCGCCGCCATCCGCGTGATCAGTGCGGTATGCAGGGCCTCCGCCGAGCCAAAATGGTGGAGCAGGTTGGCGTGCGTGCGCCCGACCCGGCCTGCTACAGCCTTCAACGTCACTGCGCTGGGGCCGCTCTCCACGAGCAGAGCTCGCGCAGCCTCGACGGCGGCTTCACGCGATTCGGTGGGGGAGAGTCGCTTGCGCGGAGTTGACGTCACGGACCGGGAAACCTATTTA
This sequence comes from Sphingomonas faeni, assembly GCF_040407565.1. GTDB lineage: Bacteria > Pseudomonadota > Alphaproteobacteria > Sphingomonadales > Sphingomonadaceae > Sphingomonas > Sphingomonas faeni_F. The sequence continues at coordinate 71,671 of NZ_JAPZPR010000011.1, read as the reverse complement.
CATCAATGTAAGTAACGAGTGTTCATTCCTGTTTGGAGGTTTCCGTGGCGAAAGCAACCACGCCTGCCGATCTGACGATCACCCCGCGCGACCGCCGCTTTGGCCGCGGCGCCGATATCCGTCGCTGGTGGCTGAACGACGATCCCGTCGCGACCGCGTTTTACAACGCGCTGTCGGTGACGTTTCCGAAGGGCGAGGGCTATTTCGTCGACAGCGTCCGGAAGTTCCGCGAAGGCACGCCGCCGAAACTCCACGCCGAGATCAACGCCTTCATCAAGCAGGAGGTAATCCACACCCGCGAGCACGTCGCGTTCAACCGTCACGTCACCGACCAGGGCTACGACGTCGCGCCGCTGATGGCCGACGTCGATGCGCAGTTGGCGATCACCAAGGACAAGCCAGAGATCGCGAGCCTCGCCGCGACCACCGCGCTCGAGCATTTCACCGCGATGCTGGCGCACGAACTGATCGCCAACCCGAAGCATCTCGCCGGCGGCGACGAGCAGGCGGCGGCGTTGTGGCTGTGGCACGCGGCGGAGGAGATCGAGCACAAGGGCGTCGCCTACGACACCTGGCTGCACGCCACGCGTGACTGGCCGAGGCTGCTGCGGTGGCGGATCAAGTCGAAGGTGATGCTGATCACGACGTGGCGCTTCTTTACGGGGCGAGCGCGGGGCATGGCGGAACTGCTGCGGCAGGACGGACTGACCGGGCCGCGCGTTTGGGCGCGGATGGCGTGGTACGCGTTCGGCAATCCGGGGATGGCGCGGAAAGTCGCGGGCGTGTGGGCGGCCTATTTCCTGCCGGGCTTCCACCCATGGAAGCACGACGACCGCGCGCTGATCGGCTTGGCGGCGAGCGAGTATGAAGCGGCGGTGCTGCCGGTGGCGAAACGGGCGGTGGCGGTAGCCTGAGCCTCGGGCTCCCGGCTTCCACCTCCCCTCCTAGTTCTCCCGCGAAGGCGGGAGCCCAGGATACCAAACGACACCGCCCGTGACTCCTGGACCCCCGCCTTCGCGGGGGAACGGGTAGTGATGGCCGACTTCTGCAAAGTACCAACCATAGCTAAAGACGCCACCCCGGCGAAGGCCGGGGCCCAGTTGGAAAGGTCGCAGTAACGGAACGATGTCCTCAGTTAGCGATGCTCCCCAACTGGGCCCCGGCCTTCGCCGGGGTGGTGCCGATCCAAAAATGGTCGCGCGACTCACGCCGCCAACGGCATCGGCGCGCATCGATCGTCATCCAGATCCAGCTCGAACATCACCGCCGGTACCTCGCCACCCCGCCCACGCGACGTCCGAGCCTCAACCCGCCCCGTAGGCCGAAACCCAAGTTTCGCCAGCACGCGCCCCGACGCCGGGTTGTCGACAAAATGCGAGGCCGTCAGCCGGCGTATCCCAAGCGCGTGTCGCGCCATCGCGATCACCGCGTGGCCTGCCTCCGTCGCATAGCCACGACCCCAAGCATCGGGCGTCAGCCAATAGCCGAGGTTCGCCGAATTCTCCTGAACGTCACTGACGCCGATCCCGCCGACGAGTCGCGGCGCACCCGATTCCATCATCTCGATCAAGAACCGCGGCTCATGTCCGCCACGCGGCTGCGACAGGAACGCCTCGGCATCCCCCAGCGCATACGGCCAAGGCACGCGGCCCAGCTTGGCGACCACCGACTCATGGCCGATCGCCCGCGCCAATGCAGGCGCATCTTCAGGCCAACCCGGCCGCAACGTCAGTCTCTTGGTGCGCGCGAACACGGCTCTCTCCTATCGCGTCATTGGCTGCGCGCATGCCACGTCGGGATGACGGGACCGCGACAGCCGCGTGGAGGGAGCAATAAAAAAGGGAGCCGGGGTGACCCGTCTCCCTTGTTCAGGTTCGCTTTCGCGACCCGGGTCACCCTGGTGGGCAACCCGGATGGTTACCCGATGTTATTCGGCTGCTGCTGCCATGTCGGCAGTGTCGTTCGCTGCCAGCTCGACCGAGCAGAACTTGCGCCCAAGTTTGCCCTGGCTGAACACAACGCGGCCATCGACCAGCGCGAACAGCGTATGGTCGGTACCGATGCCGACGTTGGTGCCCGGGTAGAACTTCGTCCCGCGCTGACGCACGAGGATGTTGCCGGCGACGCACGCCTGGCCACCGAACTTCTTGACGCCGAGGCGACGACCGGCCGAATCGCGACCGTTGCGCGAAGAGCCGCCTGCTTTCTTATGTGCCATCTGAAGCTACTCCTTATGCCTGAGCGGCCGGGGCGGTGTCGCCCTCGTTGCTCTTTGCAGTCTGGCCGCCGACCGACACGATCTTCAGGATCGTATGCTGCTGGCGATGGCCGTTCTTACGACGATAGTTATGACGACGACGCTTCTTGAAGACGATGACCTTGTCCGCCTTCGCCTGCGCGATGATCTCTGCAGCGACGACGAAGCCCTCGACGGACCGCAGCTCCGAGCCTTCGCCCGCCAGCAGAACGTCACCAAGCGTCACCGACGCACCTGCATCGCCCTCGATCTTCTCGATGACGATCTTATCTCCGGCGGCGACGCGATACTGCTTGCCGCCCGTGCGCACGACTGCGAACATGGCCCTTGTCACTTTCCAAATACGTGTATCCCACGAACGCAGGGTCCGCCGGAAGAAGCCGGGCAGCTAAGCGAGGGGGGGAGAGTTGTCAACCGCGAAGGGGCGGGAAAGGGTGGTTTAGCGCGAGGTGCTGCCCGCAGGCGAGGCAGAGGATTGTTTCCCCGCGAAGGCGGGGACCCAGTCTGGGCTCCCGCCTTCGCGGGAGAACAAGCTTTTTACAAGATAAGCGATTCGCCTCTAGTGCCGGTGAACCTGCCGAAGCGCGTACCGACCATCGGCATATTCACTGAACAACCCATCGATCGCCGGATGGTCGACCGGCTCGTCGCTATCGTCGGGCACAAGGTTCTGCTGGCTGACATAGGCGACGTAGCTCGACTCCATATTCTCCGCGAGCAAGTGATAGAACGGCTGGTCCTTGCGCGGACGAATGTCTTCGGGAATCGCCGCATACCATTCGTCGCTGTTCGCAAACACGGGGTCGACATCGAAGATCACCCCGCGAAAGTCGAACAGCCGGTGCCGCACGACGTCGCCGATCGAGAAATTCGCATGCGATACCGGTGGCGCGACCACCTCGGCGGGCACGATCGGGCGGGTGATGTCGTGAGCAATACTGTCGTGTCGGGGCATGTCCGGCAATTTAGGGTTTGTTTTGCGCCGCACAAGGAAAACGCGCCGGACGGTGCCCCAAAGCTCGAAATCCGCTTGCCTCCCCCAGGTCTCTTCATTAGAGGCCGCGCTTCGACCGATCGGAGGGACTGTTCGCAGCGCCTTGGATGACCTGCGGAGAGGTGGCAGAGTGGTCGAATGTACCGCACTCGAAATGCGGCGTACCCGCGAGGGTACCGTGGGTTCGAATCCCACCCTCTCCGCCATTTACAGCTATCGGATCGAACGCCGCGGTGGGCCTAGTGCGGCAGGCGGTGGCCACGGCACCGTTCGCGCGATAGACCGGCGACCGGGCGGCCGCAGGCGCGTCGCCAGGAAAGATGCTGTTCCAGGCCTATGACATCGACCGATCAGACTTTGGCGGACCTTGGCTGGACGACCCATTTCGCCGACCAGCTTTCCGGTGACGAGCGCCGCTTTTGCCGGCCGGTCAGGGTGATGTCGGTTCATCGCGGCAAGATCGCCGTGTCGGGGGCCGGGTCCGACGATGTCATCAGTCCGTATATCGCCGGCGCACTGCCGTCCGATGACCACCCGACCGTCGGCGACTGGTTGCTGGTCGATGACCGCACGCAGCTGGCGACCCGCGTTCTTGGCCGTATCAACCTGTTCAAGCGACGGTCCCCCGCCGATCCGCGGAAGGATCAGATGATCGCGGCCAATGTCGACACCGTGTTCATCGTCGCGTCGTGCAACCAGGATTTCAGCGTCGCGCGCCTGGAGCGCTATCTCGTGATGGCGCGCGAGATCGGCGTGCACCCGGTCGTCGTCCTCACCAAGGCCGACCTGACCGAAACCCCCGAAGTCTTCGCCGACGCGGCCCGCGCGATCGAGCCCGGCCTGCTGGTCGAAACGGTCAACGGCCGCGATCCCGCCAGTGTCGCCGGTCTCGCGGCATGGTGCGGGATCGGCAAGACGGTCGCGTTTCTCGGCTCGTCCGGCGTCGGCAAATCCACGCTCGTCAACGCGTTGCGGCGTTCGGACAGTATCGCAACGCAACCGGTTCGCACCAACGATGGGACCGGCCGCCACACGACGACGGTGCGCGAGATGCACCGCCTCGACCAGGGGGGATGGCTGCTCGATCTCCCGGGCATGCGCGAACTTCAGCTGTCCGAGGCGGCGGCGGGCCTCGCCGAGGTGTTCGACGATATCGCCCTGCTGGCGCAGACGTGCCGGTTCGCGGACTGTTCGCACGGGGTGGAGCCGGGCTGCGCGATCCAGGCCGCGATCGCGGCGGGCGATCTCGACCGCGAGCGCTTCGATCGCTGGCGCAAGCTGACCGTGGAGGAAAACGGTGCCGCGCCGCGTTATCCTAAGCGGCGGTCTCGCTGACGGTTGGTGCCCCGAGTCTCGCGCATCGCCAGTCGTCGCGCGTACACGCAGTCGCACAACGCGCAATTATACTGATCGATGAAGTAAAGCCGGCACTCCTCGATGTAGCTAAACAGTCTATCGGCGGATGAAACTGCGCCGGACAAGCAAACGCCCGGACCGTTGCCGATCCGGGCGCCTGCGTGACGATCGCTCGTCAGCCCCCATTTTTCGCTTTCGCTCTGCACCTTGCGGCGCGGCGTAAAAGCAGTCCCCGAACCACGGCCGTTGCCTGTGTCTCAGCGAGTTTTTTGCTAGTTATGTAAGCGGGCTTTGTCACGGTGTTTGCACAAGGCGCTTCACGATTGGACAGCCCCTGTGGCGGTTGCGCAACAGACCAATCTAGACACTGCCGGATCGGGACTAATCGGCGCCCGGACCTGGCGCCGCGCCGCCTCGCTGGAAGAGCCGCGACGGTTGCCTCGCAATGGGCTGCGCCGTAGAGCCGGTTCGCACCGTCCACTCACAGATCGAACCCGGCCGCCCATGATCCTGTCCCGCTACGAACGGATGATAGCCCGCCGCTATCTGCTGCCGGGAAAGGGCGAGGCGTTCATCTTCCTCGTCGCCTCGATCAGCCTGGTCGCGGTCATGCTCGGCGTCGCCGCACTGGTGATCGTGATGAGCGTGATGAACGGCTTTCGCGCCGAGCTGTTCGACAAGATCGTGGGGCTCAACGGCCATGCGGTGGTTCAGCCGATCGGTGGACGCATGCCCGACTGGCGCGAGATCGTCGCCCAAGCCAAGGCGACCCCCGGCGTGACGAGCGCGGTGCCGCTCATCGAACAGCCGCTCGCCGCCACCTATAACGGTCGCGCGGAGGCGGTGCTGGTGCGCGGCATGCGCGTCGACGACATCCGCCGCAATTCCACGATCAGCAACAAGATCGTGATGGGGAACCTGTCGAGCATCACGACCGGTAGCCAGCGGATCGCGATCGGCTCGCGGCTTGCCGAGTCGCTCGGTGCGCAGGTCGGCTCCGAAGTCTCGCTGTTCAGCCCGCAGGGGCAGACGACGCCGTTCGGCACCGTGCCGCGGATCGTCAGCTACACGGTCGGCGCGATCTTCGAGATCGGGATCTACGATTACGACAAGCAATATATTCTCATGCCGATCGAGGATGCGCAGACGCTGCTCCTGATGGGCGATGCCGCGGGCATGATCGAGATCAACACGGTCGATCCCGATCGCGTCGGCGAGATCCTCAAGCCACTGGCCGACAAGATCGGCGGGCAGTCCGTGATCCAGGACTGGCGGATGATGAACGCGCAGCTGTTCCAGGCGTTGGCGGTCGAGCGCGTCGCGATGTTCACCGTGCTGTCGATCATCATCCTGGTCGCGGTGTTCAACATCCTGTCGTCGCTGATCATGCTGGTCCGCGCCAAGACCCGCGATATCGCGATCCTGCGGACGATGGGCGCAACGCGTGGCGGGATGATGCGGATCTTCATCGTGGTGGGTACCACGATCGGTGCGCTCGGCACGATCGCCGGGCTCGGGCTCGGCTTTATCTTCCTGTTCTACCGGCAGGGCGTGGTGAACTTCGTCCAGCTCGTCACCGGCCAGAATCTGTGGGATCCGTCGATCCGCTATCTCACCGAACTCCCGTCGAAGACCGACCCCGTCGAGATCATCGTGATCGCGATGATGGCGCTCGTCTTCAGCTTCCTCGCCACGCTCTATCCGGCCTGGAAGGCGGCGAGTACCGATCCCGTGCAGGTGCTGCGTTATGAATAATGGCCTCAGAATCGACCGCCAGATCGAGAAGTTCGACGATTACGTTCTCCAGACCAGTGGGCTGACCAAGAGCTTCACGCAGGGCGATCAGACGATCGATGTGTTGCGCGGCGTCGATCTGGCGATTGCACCGGGTGAAATCGTCGCGCTGCTCGGGCCGTCGGGGTCGGGCAAGTCGACGCTGTTGCAGGCCGTCGGGCTGCTCGAGGGCGGGTTCGAGGGATCGATCCGGATCGCGGGTACCGAGGCGTCGAAGCTGAACGCGCACGAACGAACCGTCGTACGCCGCGACAGCCTCGGCTTCGTGTACCAGTTCCACCACCTTCTCCCCGATTTCAACGCGACCGAGAACGTCGTCCTGCCGCAACTGGTCCAGGGTGCCTCGCGCGCCGATGCCGATCGACGCGCCGCAGAGTTGCTGACCCAGCTCGGGCTCGGTCACCGCCTCACGCACCGCCCCAGCCAACTCTCCGGCGGCGAGCAACAGCGCGTCGCGGTCGCCCGCGCGCTCGCCAACAAGCCCGCACTGGTGCTGGCGGACGAACCGACCGGCAACCTCGACGAGCATACCGCCGACATCGTCTTCGCCGAGTTCATCCGTCTGGTCCGCGAACAGGGCACCGCGGCCGTTGTCGCGACTCACAACGAGCGGCTCGCGGCGCGGATGGACCGCGTGATGCGGTTGCACGAGGGGCGGCTGGCGTGACCTGGGGCGAGACGCCGACGCTGGTCGGGCGTCACGTCACGCTCCGCGCTTTGGTCGCCGACGACATCGAGGCGCTGGTCGCGTCGGCGTCAGCGGACAACCTCTGGGACACATTCTATGCCAACGTCTCGATGATGAAGGCACCTGACCGCTGGCTCGCTGCCGCATTGCGCGAACAGGACTTTGGGCGGGCGCGACTATTTGCGGTGGTGGCTGACGGGACCGTCGTCGGCACCACCCGGTTCATGCGGATGAATCAGGCGAACAAGCGGCTGGAGATCGGCGGCACCTTCTACGCGAAGGCCGTGCAGCGCACCGGCGTCAACACCGAGGCCAAGCTGATGCTGCTCGCCCACGCCTTCGAGGCGCTAGGCTGCGAATGCGTGCAGATCCGCACCGACTCGCTCAACAAGAATTCGCAGCGCGCGATCGAACGGCTTGGTGCCAAGCGCGACGGCGTGTTGCGCGGGCATCAGGTGATGGCGGACGGCCGCTTGCGCGACACGGTGGTCTACAGCATCCTGCGCCACGAATGGCCAGGCGTGCGTCAGAACCTGGCGTACCTGCTGGCCCGAAACGAGGACCGCCCATGACCGCGATCACCGACTTCACCGTGAAGACCGCCGACGGTTCCGCCGCGTCGCTGGAGCCGTATCGTGGCAAGGTGCTGCTGATCGTCAACACCGCGTAGAAGTGCGGCTTCACGCCGCAGTACGAGGGTCTGGAGGCGCTGCACCGCGACTATGCAGAGCGCGGGTTCGAGGTGCTGGCGTTTCCGTGCAACCAGTTCGGCGCGCAGGAACCGGGAGATGCGGCGGAAATCGCCAATTTCTGCACGCTGACCTACGACGTGACGTTCCCCGTCTTTGCGAAAGTCGACGTCAATGGGGCGGGGGCGGACCCGCTGTTCGAGCGGTTGAAATCCGACGCTCCCGGCGTGCTCGGGTCGAAGGCGATCAAGTGGAACTTCACCAAGTTCCTGGTCGATCGCGACGGCACTGTCCTCGATCGCTACGCGCCGACAACGAAGCCCGACGACATCCGCAAGGACATCGAGAAGCTGCTGTAGCCGTCGAGAAGGATGGCTAACGGGCGGCTGTCCATACCCGCTTGCCGAGTTGCAGGCGTCGCCCAACGAGCACCGATCCGGTCCGGCTGAAATGCCCGGTGTCGCGGTAGAGCGGAACGCCGTCGACCACGGTAACGCACTGTCCGGCGTGGCATAAGGCGGCGTCCAGCCAAAGCACCGGCGTACCGTCGCGCGCGAAGTCCCTCAGCAGTCGATCGGCCCATCGCGCGCTCGGGTGCGTGTTCGCCGCCACGATCGCGCAGCCTGGCGATTGATCGACCAAAGGCAGGCCGGCCAGCGTGCGCTCCCAGCATTGGCCGACGTCGAACGCGGCCTGTGGCGGACCCGAAACGACGACTACGCGCTTGCCCATTGCGCGAATCGCCGCACTGGTACGCGCCTGTGTGGCTGCGAACGCGGCGGGATCGGGTGTCGTGACGACCTCGCTGCCGTCTGCCCCGTAATGGAGCGCCCGCGTGGCGGGCAAGGCATAGCGGAGATACCGGCCGGACAGGACGACCACTTCGATACTCGGCGTCCGCGCGAGATAGGCGAGGACGCTGGCGTTGAAGCGCAGGCATTGGCGGGCGACCGCGCGGGAGGCGTCGAGGTCGATCGGCGCAAAGCCGGGGAGGGGCGCACAGCCGCCATGACTGGCTTGCGCGATCGGTCGCGACGAACTGGCGACCAGCGCGGGGATGAGTGCCTGTGAGAATGAATCGCCCCAGACGAGCATCGCGGGCGTCGGCGACTGCGTACACCGGCCATCGAACCGCGCGGCATCCGGATCGCAGCCCGGTAGGTCGAGCCCGGTTACGCCCCCAAGATCGAGCCTCGTCGTGGCGCTCCGCTTGGTGTGGAGCACCCAGCCGCCGGTAAGCGCGAGCGCGAGCGTCGTTGCCGCAAACATCGACCACACGACGGCAGGACGGTCGCGCCGTCGCCGCACCGGGCGCTCGACGCCTCGGAACAGCAGTTCGCCGATCGCGAACGTCGCTACCACCAGCAGAACCGACAGCATCGGCGGCAGCGGGGCGGAGAGGTGGACCGCATTGGCGAACGCGAACAGCGGCCAATGCACCAGATACAATGAATAGGACCGGTCGCCGATCGCCGTGCCCAGCCGCGAGGCAAGCGCATGCTGTTCGGCACGCCCGGGAGGCGCGGCTACGATGATCATGGTGGCGAGGCACGCCGGAAGCGCAAGCCATTGGGCTTCGGGGAAAGTCGGCGCGAACACGATGAGCGCGATGGTCAGCACGGCGATCGGACGCGCGCGCGGCGTCCAGGTCCGCCAGCGTTCGTCCAGCCCGGCGGCGAGCACACCGAGGCCGAGCTCCCAGCCCCGTGTCGGAAGCAGATAAAAGGTCGCCCCCGGCGATCGCGGGTACAGGATCAGATACGCGGCCAGGCTGGCGAGCGTCGCGGCCGCGATCGCGGGCATCCACCAGCGCTTGGGGCACAGCATCAGCGCGATCGGGAACAGCAGGTAGAATTGCTCCTCCACCGCCAGCGACCAGAAATGCAGCAACGCCTCGGTCTGCGCCGAATCGTTGAAATAATTGATCTGCCGCCACAGCACGATGTTGCTCGAGAAGGTGAGCGCGCCGGTCAGTTGCGGCCAGAACCGGGCGTAGCCGCTAGGCGTCGTCAGCCACGCGGCGGCAATGATCGTCGCACCCAGCGTGACGAACGCGGCGGGGGCCAGCCGTCGGATCCTGCGGAGGTAGAACATGCCGAACGCGAAGCGGTTCGCTGCCCGGTCGCGCATCACGATACCGCCGATCAGATAGCCCGAGACGACGAAGAAGATGTCGACGCCCAGATAGCCTGATGGCGCGAGCCTGAGCCCGGAATGAAACAGGATCACTGCGCAGACGGCGATACCGCGCAGGATCTGAATATCGGCGCGCCACCGGTGCGTGTCCTGCACCGTCTTGGTCACGTCTCTGCGCGCCAGTCCGTGACGATACTGTCATAGGAGCCGCTGGCGACGATCCGGCCCTCGTGCAATCGCAGGATCCGGTCGCACAGTCTCAGTGTCGAGACGCGATGCGCGATCGAGATGACGGTCAGGTCGCGCGACAGCCGGCCGATCGCCACCATCACCGACGTTTCCGTCTCGTCGTCGAGCGCGCTGGTCGCCTCGTCGAGGACCAGGATCGTCGCGCGCTTGTAGAGTGCGCGGGCGATGCCGATGCGCTGGCGCTGGCCGCCCGACAGCCGCACGCCGCGCTCGCCGACCATCGTGTCGTAGCCGTTCGGCAGGCTTTGGATAAAATCGTGCAGGTCCGCACCGCGCGCCGCGTCGCGAACCAGCGCCGGGTCGAGCGTATCAAGATCGCGGCCGAACGCGATATTGGCGCAAATGCTGGTGTCGGCCAGGAAGATCGCCTGCGGGACGTGTGCGATCTGCGCTTGCCACGAAGGTTTGGCGGCGTCGTCGAGCGGTCGGCCATCGACGCGAATGCCGCCCTCGGTCGGGTCGAGCAGCCCCATGACGAGATCCGCCAGCGTGCTCTTGCCGCTGCCCGATTTGCCGACCAGCCCGAGCCGGATCCCCTTCGGTATGATCAGCGTGACATCCTCCAGCGCGGGTCGCCCCCCGGCCGGATACACATAGGTCACCCGGTCGAACGTCAGTGCCTCGGCCAGCGGCGGCACGGGAATGCGGGCAGGGGGCTGCGGTTTGGGCATGTCGAGCAGGCCGGCGACATCGGCCAGCGCGGCGCGATTGCCGTGGATCTGCGACCAGCTGAAATACACCTGCTGGATGAGCGGGAGCAGGCGTTGCGCACCGAGCGCCAGCGCACCGAGCATCGGCAAGGCCGCGACCACGCCGCCCGGCCGGTTGCCGACGTAGAGCGCAAGCACCGCGATCAGCACGATGCCGCCCGCTTCGACCAGATATCGGGGCGCCGCGCCGATGAACTGGTTGGCGGCCTGGGCATGGCGGAACTGGCTGTCGAGCCGTTCGAACTTGGCGACGAAGATCGCTTGCGTCCGATCGAGCAGCACGTCGCGGATACCGCCTAGCCCCTCCTGCAGCGTCTGGACGCGCGCCTGCAGCGAAGATGCGATGATATCGGCATTGCGGTACAGCCGCCGCCGCGTCATCAGGCTGACCAGCGCGTAAAGCACGACGAAGCTCAGCGCTGCGATCATCGATGTCGCGGGATCGACCGCGACGAGCGCAGCCAGGATGAACACCGCGACAACCGCCGCCGTCGCGCCCGCCATCGCCGGCAGCAGCACGTTGCCAAGCACATGCTGGACCTTGTCGATGCCCGAGATCGTCCTGCTGGAATTGCGCATGACATGGAACCCGTAAGGCTGATGCAGTGTGCGATCGCAGATCTGCGTCGCGAAATCATGCGCGATCGCGAACACCAAATTCTGGCTCGACCAGATCAGCACCAGCCGCAGGACCGCCGACAGGATCGCGATCAGGATAAGGATCGCCGCCGAGATGGCGAGCGTGCCAAGACCGAACACCTGCCCGAGCCGCGCCACCACTGCGACGATGCCGGCATAGCGGCCGCCCGCGACACCGGCGACTAGCGCGAGGAACGGCAAGACAGCGCCGATCGTCGCGAGTTCCGCAAACGCGCCGGCGAGCATCAAGCCGATCGTGCCCGCGAACTGACGTCGGCGCTGCGGCGTCAGGTGGCGATAGATGCGGCGCGCGGCATTCCACGCGTCGGGCGTTTTGGAATCGGCCGTGTCCGGATCGGGCGTGTTCGGATCGAGCGTGTTCGGATCGAGCGGGGGGCAGGTGTCGACCATCGTTCAGCGCGGCTCCAGCCGTACGGCGGTGACCTGAACGCGGGCGACACTCAACTGCGCACCGGGCATTCCGGCGAACTGGACGCGAACCGCACCGCATCCGGCCGGCGCGGAGACCGGGATCGACCGACCCGTCCATGCCGGTCGATCCGCAAGCGGCAGTTCCGCAAGGATCGCATCGTCGTTCGCACACCGCACGCGCGCGACCACCTCCGCCCCGTCCGCCCCGTCGGCCTCGCCGATTCGGCGGCTCTGCAACGACAGCCGATGCGGACCGGGCGCGATCATCGCATATTGCTCGGCGATCAACGCAGGCACGGAGCCGGGATACGTCATGGCGAGCGCGGTCCGTGGCTCAGCACCGCCGATGCCGATCATTTTCGCGGACGCGCCTTCGGGTGGTTGCAGATTCCAGGCGAACGGCGGCGCTCCCGGTAGCAAGCCAAAGTCGGGATCGTAGATTGCCGTGGTCGGGCGGTGGCCGGCGGGCAGCAGTGCCAGCCAGAGATCATGCGCCAGCGCGAAGCGACCGCGGTCGACCGCCGCGTACAGGACGGCACGGCGTTCGATGCGCGTCGTCTCCGCATCGGCCAGCGGCAACGCGCGCAGCAGTGCCGCAAGCGTTGCCGGATCGGTTCCCGCCGCGGCGCGGACCCGGAAGAAGTCCGCTCGCCAATCGGGACTGGTCGCGAGCGCCGCGCGGACGGCGGGCGCGGCGGCGGGTATGTCGAGCAACCCGGCGACCAGCGCGAAGATCGAATCGCGAGTACCCTCGCGCAGTCGCAACGCAGGGCCGACCTGGGCAAGCCCGGCAGCATAGCGCCCGGTGCGGATGTCATGATCGAGCAGCCAGTAGCGCGCGGTATCGTTGCGCGGATTGCGCGCGACCGCGGCGGTCATCAAGGCACTGGCCCGTCCCAGGTCCCCGTCCTCGCTCGCGGCAAAACCGGCCAGAACGAGCGGCGCATCGGTATCGGGCGCACGCACCAGCGCGCGACGGATCAGGGCTCGCGCGGTATCGTCGACCCGCCCGCCAGCCAGGACGATGCGGGCGTGGGCATCGCCGGCCAACGCATCGCCGCTCGCCGGCCAGAATGCTTCGGCATAGGCAGGATGCACCGTAGCGAACAGCGCCTGCGCGGCATTGCGGATACTCAGCCACGCCAGCAACAGGCCGACCAGCAGCATCGCTCCGAGCGCGATCCGCGGCCGTCGCGATGGCGCGATCGCGGTCACGAGGTGATGTTCAGCATCGGAGCGTTGGCGGAATCCTCGCCGTAGGGCTGGCCATAACCATAGCCGTAGCCCGCGGTCTTCGGATTGTACTTGGTGAGGATCGCGCCGGCCACGCGGGCATGCGCGCCGAACAGCCGATCCAGCGCGCTCAAGACGATCGTCCGCCGCACCGACCCCGATTCGACGACCATCAGAGTCGCTTCGCAGATCGATCCGAACACCGGCGCGTCGGCTAGGCCAAGCACGGGGGGCGCATCGACCACGACGACCTCGAACTGGCGCATGGCCTCCTCGACGATCGCGTGAATCCGCATCGTCGCGAGCAGTTCGGCGGGGTTGGGCGGCACCGGGCCGCTCGGCAGCAGCGACAGGCCCTGCGTATTGGTCGCCACGACGTGCCCCGCGATAGGGTCGCCGCTCACGAGCAGCTTCGACAGGCCGATATCGCGCCGGCCACCGGCCTTGAACGACGGCTTGCGCAGATCTCCATCGATCAACAACACGGTCGCGCCGACCCGTGCGAAGTTCTGCGCGAGCGCCAGCGACGTGCTCGACTTGCCCTCGCCCGACCGCGAACTCGTGATCAGCAGCGATTTGGGATAGCCGTTAGCGGTCGTGAACTGGAGCGCTGTCATCACCGAATAATAGGCCTCGGCGACATCCGATCGCGGCGTCGCCAGTTCCTCGATCATCGACCGCGCTTTCGGCATGCGCGGAATCACGCCGAGGATCGGCAGCTTGAGCTTGTTGGATGCGTCTTCCGCCGACTTGATCGTATCGTCGACGAATTCGATGCCGAACGCGATTCCCAGGCCGATCGCCAGTCCGGCGACCAGCCCTGCGATCAGGTTGCGGATCGGCCGGGGTGCGAACGGCCGCGACGGCGGCAGCGCGGGATCGATGATCGTCGCCTGGCTTTCACCGAGCCCGCCGGCGACGCCGATCTCCTTGTAGCGTTGCAACAGCGCATCGTAGAGCGTGCGGTTGGTTTCCACCTCGCGCTGCAGGATGGTGTAGCCGATGCCGCGACCGCGCAGATCGAGCACGTTGACACGCAACGCCGCGACCTGGCTGCGCAGTTCGGTCTCGCGCCCGACCGCGGCGAGATAGGCGGAGCGCAGCGACGACGACACGTCGCCCGACTCGCGCGCCATCGACACGTCGATCTCGGCAATCCGGCCGCGCAACGCCACCATTTCCGGATAGTCCGGCTTGAACGTCGACGATCGCTCGCGATAGTCGGCGGCAAGCTTCGCGCGCTCGGCCCGCAACGCCTGGATCGTCGGATTCTGCAACACGTCCGGCGACGCGCGATTGGCGCTGCCCTGACGGTATCGTTGTTCCGCGGCGATCCGCTCGCCGATCGCCAGCGACAGGGCGCCGTTCAGCGCGGTGAGCGACTGCGTCGACAGCGAGTCGCCCGAACTGCCGGTCGGGCCGTCGTCGTTGCCGCCATTGCCGCGCCCGCCGCCGCCCCGCCCGCCACCGCCGCCATCGAGTTCGACGATTCCCTGATGCTGCGCGTAGTTGACGAGTTGTCGCTCGCTCGTTTCGAGGCGTTGCCGCGTGGCGTTCAGCCGCGTCTCCAGGAACTGGCGCGCATAGGCGGTCGCGCCATAGCGCTGCTCCGCGGTCGAGGCGATGAAGCCGGTCGCGAACGCGTTGACGATCCGCGTTGCCCGCGCCGCATCGGCGTCCGTATAGGCGAGCGTGACGAGGTTGCTGCCGCGCACCGGCAGGACGTCCAGATTGCCGGCCAGCTTGATCGTCGCCGACAGGTCACGCCGCGCCGGTTGCCGGCCCTTGCCGACGAACCCGCCATCATCGCCGAGCGCCAGCGTCTTCTGCACGCGGTCGGCGAGCGACCGACTCTTCAGCAGGCCGTATTGGGTCTGCAGGAACTGGTCCTCGCTGCGCATCTTGGGTTGCACGCTGCGCGTATTGCCCATGATCTCGACCGGCGTCGTGTTGATCTCGATCGTCGTCGTCGCGCGGTAGAGCCGCGGCGACAGCATCGTCACCGCGATCGCAGCAGCCGCGCCGACCAGAACCGCCGCCAGGATCAGCCACTTCCATTTCAGCAGGACCCTGATCAGGTCGTCGATGTCGATCTGCGGCAGGCTGCGATCGCGCTGCTGCGAGGCCGGTCGACCGAAGGGCACGAGGCCATGCTCCGCCGTGTCGAGCATCGTCCGTCGAACCGGTCCCAGCCGTCGCGTCGATGGACCGGCGGGGATGCTCTCGGAGTCGATCATGGGGTGGCGCCTTGTGTGTCGGGATAGGCTTTGCGGCCCGCGCGCGCGGGCACGGGGCGATCGGGCACGGGGCGATCGGGCACGGGGCGATCGGGCAGGGGGATCGCCAGCAACGCCGCGGCAAGTCCTGCCACCGCCGCCATCGCCGCGGTACGCAGGGGATAATCCACTGCGCTGTGCAATAGCAGGACGCCGAGCGCGACCGCACCCGCTCGCGCCCTGTCGCCCTCCACGCCTGGGAACCGCCAGATCGCGCGCGTCCGCAGCAGCCAGGCGATGACGGCGGCGACGATCGCGACCCCGCCGGGGATGCCGTATTCCAGCACCGTCTCGAGATAGTCGTCGTGCGCGTGGTTGACATATTCGGGCGTCACGGCGGACGGATCCTCGTAGCCTGCATAGATCGTGCGAAAGCTCCCGCCACCCGATCCGAACGGGAGATGGTCGATCGCGGCACGCATCGTCGTTGCTGCGATCGCCGATCGGTGTTGTGATTGGGCGGGGCTTTCGCGTTCGAGATCGCTGCCCAGGTCGGCTACCGCGAGGACGCCGCCGATCAGCACGCCGACCATGATCACCACCAGCACTGCTGATCGACGCCCGAATACATGAAGGCGGAAATCGACACGGCGGCCGTGAAACAGGATCGCGGCGCATCCCGCCGCGGTCGGTACGAGCAGGCCGATCGCTGCCCTCGACCCGGTCAGCACAGCACCTGCCGCAAGGATCGCGGCGCCTGCGGCTGCCAGCATCCAGCGAGGCCGGTATGGGGGATGCGGTGTCGCGGCCGTACCGCCGCGCGCGACTGCGGCGACGAACGGCAGCGCGCACAGCATCAGGCTCCCGAGATGGTTGCGATTGGCGAACAGGCCGGTCGCGCTGCCGCGATTGGTGATCGCATAGGCATAGAGCGCGGAATCCTCACCGCCCACACGTTGCAGTATGCCGAGCCCGACCGACAGGATCGCGAAACTGACCAGTATCAGGACGGCATCGCGCCGGCTGCCCGCAGGACCACCCGCGATTGCGACGATCATCGCCAGCGGGGGCAACAACGACAGCAACGCGGCGATCGTCGCTTCCGGCGTTAGCGAGACCGGCAGCCAGTGCGTTTCGACCGCCGCCAAGTCCAGGTCGTGCGCGATCGACGCGCGTCCCGGCAGTCCGGTCCACAAAGCAGGGGGAAGCGGCACCAGTTGGAGTGCGATCATCGTCCCGGCGAGCGCGACCGGCCAAAACAGCAGGTTGCTGCGCCAGGACATCGACTGCGACGACGGGAGTGCTGCGTGTGGGACGCTCGAACCATCGTCGTCCCGGCCGTGCCGTTTCTGGTTGTCCCTTACGCCGTCCAGACGTTCGGTCGGATTCGGGGCGACACGTGCGTCGGCGGGTGGCGAATTAGCGAACGAAATCCCGGAACGTCTGGTGGTGGACGGCATGAAGGCGGATCGGCTTGGGTCCGGGTAGCGCTGTTCCGGAGCACGCCTGTCGAAGGCTTCGATACCGAAGGCATCGGCGGGCCCGCGTTCGACCGTAAGGCTGCCGATCGCGAACCCACCGATCAGGATGATCGCCGCCAGTTGCAGGACGGCATTGGCCACGACGCCCGCGGCGCTGGCGCCACCGAGCGCAAGGCACAGCAGCAGATAGAACGGCGCGCCGTGGCGCCGGATAAGCGTAGATATTGCCGCTCTCCCCCCGTTCGATTGCGAAAAATGCCCGTAAGAAGTGCGTATCGGTCTGCCGACATCGCCTAATGAACCGCTGCCGCTGCCGCTGCCGCTGCCGCTGCCGCTGCCGCTGCCGCTGCCGCTGCCGCTGCATTGCTCTTGCCGCTGCCGCACTCGACCGCGGCGGTGACCGCGTTTCGCCAGCGTGGCCAATCAAACTACGCCCCGCATCTCGCATCGTACTTGTAACCGTGTCGGCGTGCCGCACCTGTGCCGTCACGTCGGCCCCCCCCGTTGCAACGCCTTTGCCTGCTGGACATTCCGTGGTCCGCCGATGTTCTGCACACTTCGGCAAATTCGTCGAAGGGACAACGGAGATCCAGCTACAGGCTGGAAGTCGGCCAGCTACGTCCTCCGATCGCGGTGTACCCTTCCGAGTTCGCTACACTTCCGCGACGATGATCGTGCTGCCATTTTCGCTGCCCCGATAAAAGCGTACGAACCGCCTGCTTGACGATCCAGGCCGCCAACTCCGTCAGCCGCAGTTCCGGGCCTATATCGAAATCCACCGGGTCAGCTCAACGATGGGGCGCATTGCTTGGAGGCGCGACGATACGACGCTTCGGCTAGCGGGCCGGGCTCTCCGGCACCGCATTCAAAGGCTTGCCGTGTTTGGTGCTACCGCGTCCAATACGCGCGTAACGACGTCAGACGTCCCTGACTACGGCGCCCCCGCCCCCTGGCGCGACTCGCAATCGCTCAAGGGCTCGTAGGGGAGCTATGGCCTCCCGAAGCGGCGGCGATACCGAGACCGATCGCGGCGAGGGCGGCGAGCAGGACGGCAATTCCCGCGCCATGACCCGCCAGCGCACTCGAACCTGCACCGGCCGCGCAGGCGACCCGGACGCCGTCGGTTGGCACGCACGTCTCGACCGCGGTGACCGGCATGCCGAGCGCCGCCTGGTTGCTCGCCAAACCGACGGGAGACGGGGCCGCCGCGACCGCCATGCTCGCTTGGGTCATCATCGCGAATGCCGCGATAGTGATCGTGAGTGTCTTGCCGATCATCCCTGCCTCCTGGCCGCTTGTTGTAACGAAATCGTCTGCCCGAACATTGGCCGCGAACATCGGCCGTATTTCATCCGGAACGGCGATTATTGCGCTCGCGGAGCATGGGATCGACTCCCACAACAACGAATTTTATACCCTTGTCGGAAAGCTTGCAACTATACTTGCGCAGCAACCGCATTCAGAATGGACGGAACAGCGATACCACCGGCAGCGATTGCAGGACCGACTTGAACGCCTGGCTCGTTGCGGACCCATCGACCACGACGACGTCGTCGGCGTAGATCGGGGGGTCGGGGTCGTGGCCACCGCGGATCGTCGTCAGGTCGAATGCCGCCGCCATGCGCTGTCCGTTGATCTTGCGAAACACGACCACCCGCTTCGGATTCGCGCCGTCCGCAGTGCCGTGCGCCATCGCGATCGTCTGGATCAGCGACGTGTTGGTCTGCACCGGATAGAGGCCCGGTTGCTGGACCGAACCGTCCACCGTCACGGTCGGCGTGACCGCCGTCTTCAATGTGACGGCAATCTTGGGATCGGCGAGATAGCGCGTGCCGAGTTGCTCGACCAGCGCGCTCTCGAGCTCGGCGGTGGTTCGCCCGGCCGCCTGGACATGGCCGACCAGCGGCAGGTTGATGCGTCCGGCGCTGTCGATCGCCTGGTCCCCGGACAGGCTGTCCACCTTGAATACGTGGATCGTGACGATATCGCCCGTGCCCAGCCGGCGATCGGCGGTGACGACGGGGACGGCGGCGATATCCGGCTTGCCGAAATTGCTGGGGTTGTACGCGATGTCCCCACCACGGTGGGCGCACCCCGCCACACCGAGCAGAAGGATCGATCCGACACCGATGCGCAGTGCGCGCGACCGCCAGGATCGGCGCACGATCGAGGCGTCGCGTTCGTCCAGTTCCGTGCCTGCCACCCGCGTGTCCTCCGGCACGATCCGCGTATCGAACGTCGCGGTCTTCGCCCTGCCGCGAGCCTAGAGCGGCGAGACGTCGATAGCGAGCGGACGCCCGCGCGGGATGGGTTCGTTTTCAATCTATCTTGCGGGTTGGCAAGGGGCCGTGACGTGCGCCGACCGCCCCGGTATGACGACGTGAATCCTCATGCTGGAGACGTGAATGAAGCCCCCGATCGGCCGCGATACGCGCTTGTGCATGTCGCTTGCGGCGCGCCCCGGCAATTTCGGATCGCGGTTCCACAACCGGCTCTATGAGATCCTCGGGCTGGACTATGTCTACAAGGCGTTCACGACACACGACCTGGCGGGCGCGGTCGGCGGGATCCGGGCGCTCGGCATTCGCGGCTGTGCGGTGTCGATGCCGTTCAAGGAAGCCGTGATCCCGATGCTCGACGCGCTCGATCCGTCAGCGCGCGCGATCGACAGCGTCAACACGGTCGTCAACGATGACGGCGTGCTGACGGGGTTCAACACCGACTACACGGCCGTGCGCCTGCTGCTCGCCTCGCACGACGTCGATCCGGCGATGCCGTTCCTGCTCCGCGGCTCTGGTGGCATGGCGAAGGCGGTCGCGACCGCGCTGCACGATGCCGGGTTCGCCGACGGGACGATCGTCGCACGCAACGAGGCGGCGGGACGGGCCCTGGCGGAGGTCCATGGCTATGGCTGGACCGCGGAGGCCGATGCGGCAGGTGCACCCTTGCTCGTGAACGTGACTCCGCTCGGCATGGCCGGTGCGGATGCCGGGGCGCTGGCGTTCGACGCGGCGGCGATCGCGCGGTGTCGGGTCGCGTTCGATGTCGTCGCGCTCCCCGCCGAGACGCCGTTTCTCGCGGCGGCGCGCGCGGCGGGCAAGCGGGTCGTCACCGGGGCGGAAGTGGCGACGTTGCAGGCGCTGGAGCAGTTCGTGCTCTACACCGGCGTGCGCCCCGATCCGTCCGTCGTCGAGGCGGCGGCGGCGTTCGCGCGCGGCTGAGAGGCGCCCGTCCTGCTTGCGTGGCGGCGGCGCCAATAGCGCACGCCGGCAATCGCCAGCGCTGCGACCACCACGAGGATCGCCACCCCCGCCAGCTTCTGCTTGGGCATGACCTTGTCGACCAGTTCGATCAGGCCATCGCCGAACACATAGCCAATCGCGGTGAAGACCACGCCCCACACAAGTGCGGAGATCGCATTGAGCATGACAAAGGTGCGTGCGGGGATGTGGGAGGTGCCGATCGCGATCGGGCTGATCGTGCGCAGGCCATACAGGAATCGAAAGCTGAGAATGAAGATCGTCGGATGCCGGTCGAGCGTTTCGAGTGCCTTGGCGAAGGCGGGTTTCTCGGCGATCCGGCGGACCCGCTTGGTGTCGCGATAATGGCGGCCGGCGAAGAAGAAGAGCTGGTCCGCAAAGAACGACCCGGTCACCGCCGCCACCGCGCTGCCGACCAGCGGCAGCAGATGCTGGTGCGCGAGCAGCCCACCGGTGACGACGCTGGTCTCGCCCTCGAACGCCGCACCGAGGAAGATCGCGGCGAGGCCGTACTGCGAAATGAAGCTTTCGATCGACATCCGCCGCCCTTGCCGGACCGCACCGGGTTTGGCCAGCCGTGGTTATCGGCCGAGATAATCCATCTTGCCGATCGGCACGCCGCGCATCCGCAACAGCGCGTAGGTCGTTGTAATGTGGAAATAGAAATTGGGCAGCACGAAGCCGAGCACGTAGCTTCGGCCGGTGAAATCGACGCTGCCACCCGCCGTGACAAGCGTGACAGGGGCTTCTTCCTGGCCGTCGATCGCGGCGCGGGGAACGGTGTCGAGAAACGCCAGTGTCGCGGCTATGCGCTGCTGGAGCGCGGCGAAGCTGGCCTCGTCGTCCGTCATGGCGAGGTTGGGGATCCCGCCGATCCGCACCATCGCGCCCTTGGCAGTGTCGCTCGCGCGCTGCACCTGCGCGGTCAGCGGTGTCATGTCGGCAACCAGACGGGTGTCGAGCATGTCCGCCTCGGCGATGCCGTGGTCGCGGGCGTATTTCTCGCCAGCGGTCAGGATCGTCGAGAGGCTGGCAAAGCCGCGGCGGAAGGCGGGGACCGTGAGGTCGTAGAGGCTGGTCATGCGGTCAGGCTAGGCGCGCTATTCCGGCGGGTCGAGCAGGAACGCGGTCAGTGCGCTCCACGCGGGTTGCTTGGCCGCGAGCCCGACGGTGTGGAGCGGACTGCTAGACGGAAGCGCGACGATCTCCGCGCCGATAAAGTCCCGACCTAACAGCATCATGCCCTGCTTCAGCGCAGTGCCGCCGTTGAACGCGATCGCACGGAGATCAGGGAGGGTGGCGACGAGGCCGGCGATGTCGTTGCCCTCGATATCGGCGATCGCCGCATCGGTGCTGCCCGCGCGGCGGGCCGATCCGATCACGTCCCAGAGGGCGACTCGGCGCATGCGGAGCTCGGCAAGGCGGTCGTCATAGTCCAGCGCGGTGAGGTCACGACCGACGACGGGCGACATGAGTTGCCAGAACTGGTTCTGCGGATGCGCATAATAACGCTGCGCAGCGAGCGAGCGGTCGCCGGGGAGGCTGCCGAGGACAAGCAGACGCGCGTCCGGAGCGGCGATCGGGGGGAAGGAGTGCTTGAGGGGCATGGGGTGTCTTTAGCGAGGATAGCTTTCAGTTCGACAACCTCGATCCGTCTTCCTGACGAAAGTCAGGACCCAGAGCCGCGAAAGTCACCGTTCGTAACGCTGGGTCCTGACTTTCGTCAGGATGACGGGGCTGAGCGCTGCGGAACACTCTCGCATCTGTCCCTCCGGTCTTCGATCGCCATCGGCAAATCAATCCGCCACCAAACCCCGGTGATTGCGTACAATCCCGCAAGCGTCCTATCACACGCGCATGAAGATCATGCTCTCCGCCAACCTCGCCGTGCTCGCCTTTGCGAGTGCCCCTGCCGCCGCCCGGCAACTCACCATCGACGACGTGACGATGCTCAGCCGCGTCGGTGCGCCGACCGCGTCGCAGGACGGGCATTGGCTCGTCTGGGCGCAACGCGAGACCGATCTCGCGGCGGACAAGGGGCGCTACGATCTCTGGCGGCTCGATCTGAGCACGCCTGGCGCGAAGCCGGTGAAGCTGCTCGCCGATCCGCAGGTCAACGAGAACGACCCGCAGATCGTCGGTAACGCGGTGTATTTCACGTCCGACAAGGGGGGTGAAGATGCGGTCTGGTCGGTGCCCGTCACCGGCGGCACACCGCGCAAACTGACCAGCTTCAAGGGCGGGTTCAGTGGTTTCAAGGTCGCGCCGACCGGCGACAAGCTGCTCGTCTGGGCGGATCGCAAGCCCGGCGCGCCGAGCCTCGAGCCGGCGATGGTGAAGAAGGACCCGAACGCGGGCGCCGGGCGGACGTACGACCAACTGTTCGTGCGGCATTGGGATACGTGGGCCGACGGCACGCGCTCGCAGCTGTTCGTCCTGCCGCTGACCACCGCGGGCGCGCCCGGCAACGGGACGGCGATCGAGGGTGCGCTGGTCGGTGATACCCCGTCGAAGCCGAACGGCGGCGGCGAGGAAATTTCGTGGAGCCCGGACGGCCGCACCGTCTATTTCGCACTGCGTGAGGCCGGCCGGATCGAAGCGCTGTCGACCAATCTCGACATCTTCTCGGTGCCCGCGGACGGCTCGGCGGCACCGGTCAACCTGACTCCGGCGAACAAAGCGACCGACAACCTTCCGACCGTGTCGCCCGACGGCCGCACGCTCGCCTATTTCGCGATGCGCCGGCCGGGGTTCGAGGCGGATCGCCAGGTGCTGACGCTGCGCGATATCGCCAGCGGCAAGACGGTGTCGCTGACCGAGCGCTGGGACCGGTCGGTTGGCTCGATCGCGTGGGCGCCGGACTCGAAGTCGCTCTACGTGACCGCGGACGACACGCAGGAGACGCCGCTGTTCCGCGTCGATGCGACCAGCGGTGCGGTCACGCGGCTGACGCAGGAAGGTCACGTCAGCGCGGTCGCGATCACGCCGCGGGGGCCTGTGGTGGCGATCGACAGCCTCACCGCACCCGCCGATTTCTACCGTGTCGCGGGCACCGGCACACCGCAGCGGCTGACGCAGGTCAACGCGACGAAGCTTGCCGGGATCGACATGCCGACGGTCACGCGGTTCAACTTCAAGGGCGCGAACGCCGACATCGTCTGGGGCTATGCGGTCAAGCCGTACGGTTCCACCGGGAAGGTGCCGATCGCGTATATGGTGCACGGCGGGCCGCAGGGATCGAGCAACAACAGCTGGTCGTATCGCTGGAATCCCGCGGTGTTCGCGGGCGCGGGCTACGGCCTGGTCGCGGTCGATTTCCATGGGTCGACCGGCTACGGGCAGGGCTTCACCGACGCGATCAGCAACAACTGGGGCGGCTGGCCGCTTGAGGATCTGAAGAAGGGGCTGGCTGCCGCGACCGACAAGTTCGCGTGGCTCGATGCCGACAATGCGTGTGCGCTCGGTGCGTCGTACGGTGGTTATATGATGAACTGGATCGAGGGGCAGTGGCCCGATCGCTTCAAGTGCATCGTCCAGCATGACGGCGTGTTCGACGCGCGCGCGATGGCGTACGAGACCGAGGAGCTCTGGTTCGACGAGTGGGAGCATGGCGGGAAAGCCTATTACGAGGACCCGCAGGCGTTCGAGAAATGGAACCCGGTCAATTACGTCGCAAAATGGAAGACGCCGATGCTGGTGATCACCGGCGAGAAGGACTTCCGCATTCCGTACACGCAGGGGCTGGCGACGTTCACCGCGTTGCAGCGGCGCGGGATTCCGTCGCGGTTGCTGGTCAATCCGGGCGAGAACCACTGGGTGTTGAAGCCGAAGAACTCGCGGCAATGGTATGGGGAAGTATTGGGCTGGATGGGGAAGTGGACGGCTAAGTAGGGAATTATCCCTTCCCGATAAGTTACCACCCCGGCGAAGGCCGGGGCCCAGTTGGAAAGGTTGCCGTAACGGAGCGCATCCTCAGTTAGCCACGTTCCCCAACTGGGCCCCGGCCTTCGCCGGGGTGGCGCCCCCGGGGGGCATTCAGCTTACGACGCTAGGTCCCACCCTCGGCTTCTTCCTCTCACGTGTTTCCCCGCAAAGGCGGGGACCCAGACTGGCCTCCCGCCTTCGCGGGAGAACAAGGAACGGCGGACAACGCTCTTCCGGTCAGTGTGCCTTCGGCTTCTTCACCGCATGTAAGCCCAGCGCGATCGCGCCGCCTAGAATCAACCCGACGATCCCCGAGAAGAACGCGTTCATCACCCAGTTCACCGCGCCCTTGGCGAACGGCACCGCATGCGAAGCCGCCTCAGCCGTATCGTGGATCCAGTGCGGCAGGGTCGTGAACCCGAACTCTTCGATCCCGTGAACGATGATCTGCCCACCGACCCAGACCATCGCCGCGGTGCCGATCACCGACAGTGCCGACATGACAAGGGGCATGCCCTTCACCAGCCCACGCCCGATCGCCTGCACGACCGCGCTGCTGCGCTGCGCGAGATGCAGCCCGATATCGTCCATCTTCACGATCAGCGCGACCACGCCGTAGACGCCGATCGTGATGACGATCCCGACCAGTGCGAGCACGATCGCCTGCTCCCAGATCGGCTTGGTCGCGACATCCGACAGCGCGATCACCATGATCTCGGCGGACAGGATGAAGTCGGTGCGGATCGCGCCCGAAACCTTCTGCGCCTCGAGCGTCGCGGCATCGACCGGCTCGGCGACGACCTCCTCGGCATGGCCACCGCCGAACGCTTCGAGGATCTTCTCCGCGCCCTCGAAGCACAGATAGGTGCCGCCGATCATCAGCAACGGTGTCAGCAGCCACGGCGCGAACGCGCTGAGCGCCAACGCCGCGGGCAGGATGAAGACCAGCTTGTTGCGGAACGATCCCAGCGCGATCTTGCCGATCATCGGCAGTTCGCGCTTCGGCTCGAACCCGACCATGTAGCGCGGCGTCACGGCCGCATCGTCGACCACCACGCCGATCGCCTTGCTGCCCGCCTTGCCGGTGGTCGCGGCGATATCGTCGAGGCTGGCGGCGGCGAGCTTGGTGATCCCGGCAATGTCGTCGAGCAGTGCGACCAATCCTGTCGGCATCGATGGTGTCCTTCGCGTAAGTATCGCCGCTCGGTAACGTGACAGGATTGTCATGCAACGGCTTTCGCACTTGCGGTAGTGCGCGGCGGGCGGAATGGTTGCAGCCGAAGCGACCCAAGCGACAGGACGAGCCATGAACGACGCCTTCATCACGAACCTGCCCAAGGCCGAACTCCACCTTCACATCGAGGGCAGCCTGGAGCCGGAGCTCATGTTCGCGCTGGCCGAACGCAACAAGGTCGCGATCCCGTTCAAGAGCGTCGAGGACGTCCGTGCGGCCTACAGCTTCACCAATCTCCAGACCTTCCTCGATATCTATCATGCGGGTGCTGCGGTTCTCCAGACCGAGGAGGATTTCCGCGATCTCGCCGTCGCCTATTTCGACCGGGTTGCGCAGGACGGCGTGATCCATGCCGAGATCTTCTTCGATCCGCAGACGCATACCCATCGCGGCATACCCTTCGACGTCGTCGCGCGCGGTCTGTTCGCGGGGATCGACGAGGCGCAGGAAAAGCACGGCATGTCGGTCGGCCTCATCATGAGCTTCCTCCGCCATCTCGACGAGGAGGATGCGTTCAAGACGTTCGCGCAGGCGGAGCCGTGGCTCGACCAGTTCATCGGCGTCGGGCTCGATTCGTCCGAGGTCGGCCATCCGCCCTCGAAGTTCGCGCGCGTGTTCGCGGCGTCGGCGGATGCCGGTCTGATGCTGTGCGCGCATGCCGGCGAGGAGGGCCCGCCTGCGTACATCCACGAGGCGCTGGACATTCTCCAGGTGGACAGGATCGACCACGGCAATCGCGCGCTGGAGGATCCGGCGCTGGTCGCCCGCCTCGCACGTGATGCGATGACGCTGACGGTGTGCCCGTTGTCGAACGTCGCGCTGCGCAACGTCGACAAACTGGAGAATCATCCGATCGACCGGATGCTCGATCTCGGCCTGCGCGCGACGATCCATTCGGACGATCCGGCGTATTTCGGTGGCTATATCGGCGAGAATTTCCGGCAGACGGCGCGGGCGAAGACCTTGTCGCGCGAGCAGGTCGTGACGCTCGCGCGCAACAGCTTCCTCGGCAGTTTCCTCGACGACGACGCGCTCAGCGGCCATCTCGCGACGCTCGACGCCTATGTGAAGGCGCATCCGTGATCGGGCGGTTCCTGGCGGTCTTCGAGCCGTTCATCCTGATGCTGCTCGGCACCGTCGTGCTGGCGAGCCTGCTGCCGGCACGCGGCGAGATGGCGACGATCGTCGGCTATGCCGCCGATATCGGCATCGTCCTGCTGTTCTTCCTGCACGGCGCCAAGCTGTCGCGCGATGCGATTCTGTCCGGCCTGCGCAACTGGAAGCTGCATCTCGGGGTGCTGGCCATCACCTTCGTCGCGTTCCCGCTGTTCGGGCTGGGGCTGACCGCACTGCCGTTCGTGACCGGGCCGCTTGCGGCAGGGTTGCTGTTCCTGACGCTGCTCCCCTCGACCGTGCAGTCGTCGATCGCCTTCACCGCGATCGCGCGCGGCAATGTCGCGGCCGCGGTGTGCAGCGCGTCGTTCTCGAACCTGCTCGGCATCCTCGTGACGCCGGCGCTGGTCGCACTGCTGATGAACATTTCGGGCAGCGGCGGGATCTCGATCGAGAGCATCGAGGCGATCGTGCTGCAACTGCTGGTGCCGTTCGTCGCCGGGCATCTGCTGCGGCCGTGGATCGGCGCGTGGGTGACGCGCAACAAGGGCCTGCTGACGGTGGTCGATCGCGGCTCAATCCTGCTGGTCGTCTACAGCGCGTTCGGTGCCGCGGTGGTGGAAGGGCTGTGGACCAAATTATCGCTCGGCGACCTGATCCTGATCGGACTGCTGTGTGCCGCGCTGCTCGCCTTCGTACTCGGGCTGACGTTTGCCGTTGCCCGGCTGATGAAGCTGCCCCGCGAGGATGCGATCGTGCTGCAATTCTGTGGTTCCAAGAAGAGCCTCGCGTCGGGCGTGCCAATGGCCGGCGTGCTGTTCCCGCCCGCGCAGGTCGGTGTGATCCTGCTTCCCGTCATGCTGTTCCACCAGTTGCAGCTGATCGCCTGCGCGGTGATCGCGCGCCGCTATGCCGAGTCCGCGCCGCCGTCCTGATCCTGATCGTTAGGCTCACTGCGAGGGTATTTGCTTTGTTCCGCAATGACCGCCACAGCAGTCTTGCTGACTGGGGGGCCTTGGCCGATGACTGCGCGGAACGATGTAGACGCTACTGCGCTCGATCAGGCGCAGACCCAGGACAGCGGGCTGGACCTGACCGCGTGCGACCGCGAGCCGATCCACATTCCGGGGTCGATCCAGCCGCACGGCCTGTTGCTGGTCGCCGATCCGATCTCGCTGACGATCGTTGCGGGCGCGGGTGATATCGAGGGTCGGCTGGCGGCAGGGTGGCTCGGTGCCGGTCTTGCGCAGGTGTTGGCGCAGGCCGTGCCGGCGGACGACGTGGGGCCGGGGGGGATGGTCGGCGATCCGGTGATGGGATCGACCGAACGCTTCGAGGTGACGATCCACCGCAGCGGCGACTATCTGCTGGCCGAGCTCGAGCCGGTCGAGGCCGCGCCGATGACCGCCACGCAGATGCTCGGTCGGCTCAATCCGATGATCACGATGTTCGAGCGCGCGACCGATCTGAGCACGCTGTGCGACCGCGCCGCGATCGCGTTCCGCCAGCTCACCGGGTTCGACCGGGTGATGATCTATCGCTTCCTCGACGACGACGCTGGCCGCGTCGTGGCGGAGGACAAGGCCGTAGGTCTCGGCACCTTCCTCAACCATCATTTCCCGGCATCGGACATCCCGAAGCAGGCGCGCGCGCTGTACGTCCGCAACCGCACGCGGACGATCCCGACGATCGCCTATGCGCCGGCCGTGCTGCGTCCCGCCGGATTCGAGACGCTCGACCTGAGCGACGTGACGGTACGCAGCGTGTCGCCGATCCACCTGCGTTATCTCGCCAACATGGAAGTTGCGGCCTCCGCGTCGATCTCGATCGTCAAGGACGGGCTGCTCTGGGGCCTGATCGCCTGCCACAACGCCACGCCGCGCGGCCTGAGCCCCGACGTCCGCGCCGCATCGGCGACGTTGGCGAGCGGGCTCGCACGCCAGATCCGCGCGAAGGAAGAGGCCGAGATCTACCGCGAACGGCTGCGGCTGCGCGGCGCCGAGGATGCGGTGGTCGCCAAGCTCGCGACCGAACCGGCGCCGCGCAGTATCGTCGTCACGTTGCGCGACGACCTGCGGCGGATGCTCGACGCCGATGGGTTCGCGTTCGTGCAGGGGACGATCGTCGATACCGACGGAGTCTGCCCCGCGCATGACGAAATCCGCGATCTCGTCGCTTGGGTCTGCGCGCGCAGCGGGATCGAACCGCTGGCGACGCACGAGCTCCCCTCGCTGCTGCCGCGTGCGGACGCCTATCGCGCCTGCGCCAGCGGGGTGCTGGCGATGCCGTTGATCGACGATGGCGCGATGCTGTTCTGGTTCCGCGCCGAACAGGCCGAGGAGGTCGAATGGGCGGGCAATCCGCACAAGGCGGTGTCGCTCGATCCGACCGCGGTGCTGACCCCGCGCACCTCGTTCCAGTCCTGGACTCAGGTCGTGTCGGGCCGGTCGCGCCGCTGGACGCTGGAGGAGATCGAGGCTGCGCATCGCCTGCGTCGCGCATTCCACGACGCGCACATCAACCAGCGCCTGCGCCTGCTCAACGCCGATCTGCAGCGCACGCTCGCCGACAAGGACGTGCTGATCGCGCAGAAGGACATCCTGATGAAGGAGGTCAATCACCGCGTCCAGAACAGCCTCCAGCTGGTCGCCGCGTTCCTCGCGCTCCAGGCGAAGGCGTCCGACGATGCCAAGGTGAAGGAGCATCTCGCCGAGGCGCAGGCACGGCTTTCCGCGGTCGCGCTGGTGCATCGCCGGCTCTACCGCGACGATCAGGTCGAGTCGGTCGATCTCTCGCGCTATCTCGAAGAACTGGCGGGCGACATGAAGACCTCGCTCGGCGCGGACTGGGCGGCGCAGATCCGACTCGATCTCGCGCCGATCCTGGTGCCGACCGATCGCGCGGTGAATATCGGGCTGGTCCTCACCGAACTCGTCATCAACGCCAGCAAATATGCCTATGGCGGGCAGCCTGGGCCGATCCTGATCGCGCTCGAACAGCATCGCAACCGCCTCCGCCTGATCGTCGCCGACGATGGATCGGGCAAGGTCGGGACGCGCGAGGGGTTCGGCAGCCGGATGATGAACGCGATCGTCGCCGGGCTGTCCGGCACGATCGAGCATGACGACAACATGCCCGGCTTGCGCGTGATCATGACCGCGCCGATCGTCGACACCGTCTGATCGGGCGGGTTGCCGGCGAACGAAGGCTTGGGCGCGGCTGATATTTGCTCGGGCACCCGCGGGTTGAAGCTTTATGCTGCACCTGCGAAATAACCCCGATGATCGATACCGACCAAACCGTTGCCGACTCCGCCGCTCCTCAGGTCAACGCGCGGCTCGCATTGCTCGCGCTCGCGGTAGGCGGCTTCGCGATCGGAACCACCGAGTTCGCGGCGATGAGCCTGTTGCCGCAGTTCGCACGCGGGCTCGGGATCGACGAGCCAACCGCGGGGCATGTCATCAGCGCCTATGCGCTTGGCGTCGTCGTCGGTGCGCCGACGATCGCGGTATTGGCGGCGAAGATCGAGCGGCGGGTGTTGCTGATCGGGTTGATGACGTTCCTCGGAATCGCCAACGGGCTGTCCGCGCTCGCGCCGACCTATCACCTGATGCTGCTAGCCCGGTTCCTGAGCGGCTTGCCGCATGGCGCGTATTTCGGGGTCGGATCGCTGGTCGCGGCGTCGATGGTGCCGCGCGAGAAGCGGTCGCGCGCGGTGTCGCGGATGATGCTCGGGCTGACGATCGCGACGATCGCGGGCGTGCCGTTGGCGAATGGCATCGGCCAGTGGTTCGGCTGGCGATGGGGCTTCGGGATCGTCGCGATCATCGCGGCCGCCACGGTGGCGATGCTGTTTCGGTTCGCGCCGGTCCTGCGCCCCGCCAAGGATGCAAGCCCGCTCGGGGAACTCGCGGCACTGCGCAACGGGCAGGTTTGGCTCACGCTGGCGATCGGTGCGGTCGGGTTCGGCGGGATCTTTTGCGTCTACACCTATCTCGCCTCGACGCTGACCGAGGTCACCGGCGTTTCATCGGCGTTCACTCCGGTGGCGTTCGCGCTGTTCGGCGTCGGGATGACGATCGGCACTTTGGTCTGCGCGAAGGCGGCGGACGTCGCGCTGATGCCGGCGGCGGGGATCACGTTGCTGTTCGGGGCAGGCGCGCTCGCGCTCTACGCGCCGGCGACGCAGCATCTTTGGGCGATGTTGCCGGTTGTGGTGTTGATCGGGTGCGGCGGCGGGCTCTCGACGATCCTGCAGACGCGGCTGATGGATGTCGCGGAGGAGGCGCAGACCTTGGCTGCGGCGCTCAATCATTCCGCGTTCAATACGGCCAATGCGCTTGGGCCTTGGCTTGGCGGGCTGGCGATCGCGGGTGGGTATGGGTTGCCGTCGACCGGGTGGGTCGGGACGGCGCTGGCTCTTGGCGGGTTTGTGATCTGGGCGGTGTCCTGGGGGCTGGATCGCCGGAAAGTCTGAACTGTCCCCCCCCTGTTCTCCCGCGAAAGCGGGAGCCCAGGGTAACAGGCGGCGGCGCTCGTGGCTCCTGGACCCCCGCCTTCGCGGGGGAACGGTCTGGTAGGGCGCCCGCGCCCTCCTAACCACTACCACCCCGGCGGAGGCCGGGGCCCAATTGGGGACGGTGCTAACTAGCGGCAGCGCTCCGTTACTGCAGCCTTGCCAATTGGGCCCCGGCCTTCGCCGGGGTGGTGCTCTTCAGTTCGTGTGATGTTCGTGGGTGCGGAGGGGGGCCGATCGCTCCGCCCCTCAGCCCCGACCAATCACCGCGCGATGTCGCGCTTGGCGAGCTGCTTGTTCAGACCC
Source organism: Sphingomonas faeni (assembly GCF_040407565.1). Lineage (GTDB taxonomy): Bacteria > Pseudomonadota > Alphaproteobacteria > Sphingomonadales > Sphingomonadaceae > Sphingomonas > Sphingomonas faeni_F. The sequence continues at coordinate 40,444 of NZ_JAPZPR010000011.1, read as the reverse complement.
AGCGCGATCAGCGTGAACACCGCGCCCGAGAACAGGTACGCGCCGCTCGCCGCCAGACCCAGCTTGCTCGTCAGCAACAGTGCCGCCAGCGGCGCAAACCCGGCACCGAACAGCCACGCCAGATCGGTCGTCAGCGCCGAGCCCGTGTAACGATGCTGCGGCGACAGGCTCGAGGCGATCGCGCCCGAGGACTGACCGAACGACAGGCCGAACAGCAGGAAGCCGATGCCCATGAACAGGCGCTCGCCGACGTCGCCGCCATCGAGCAGCTTCGGTGCGGCGATCGCGAACAGCGCGATCAGCACCGCGATCGTGCCCAGCATCGTTCGACGCCCGAACCGGTCTGCGAGCAGCCCTGACACCAACATCGCGCCGATGCCGATCACCGCACCGATCACCTCGACCACCAGGAAGCGACCTGCAGATTCACGCGTGAACAGCACGACCCACGACAACGGGAACACCGTGACCATGTGGAACAGCGCGAAGCTCGCGAGCGGGACGAACGAGCCGAGCCAGATCGCCTTCCACTGCGACTGCACGGTCTCGATCACCGGTGCAGGCTCGAGCTCGCGCTTGGCGTACATCTCTTCGAACTCGGGCGTCACCACCAGGCGAAGGCGCGCGAACAGCGCAACGACGTTGATCGCGAACGCGACAAAGAACGGATAGCGCCAGCCCCAGGCGAAGAAATCCTCGGTCGGCAGCGCGGCCACAAAGAACGCGAACAGGCCGCTCGCGACCAGCAGGCCGATCGGCGCGCCCAGCTGCGGCAGCATCGCGTACCAGCCGCGATGCTTCTCGGGCGAGTTCAGCGACAGCAGCGAAGCAAGGCCATCCCAGGCACCGCCAAGCGCGATGCCCTGGCCGATACGGAGCAGCGCGAGGATCGCGACCGACCAGTTGCCCACCGAATCATAGCTCGGGATGAACCCCATCGCGACGGTCGAGGTGCCAAGCAGGAACAGCGAGATCGTCAGCTTGACGCTGCGGCCATAGGCGCGGTCGACTGCGATGAAGATGATCGAACCGATCGGGCGGGCGATGAACGCCAACGCGAACACGGCGAACGAATAGAGCGTGCCCTGCAACCGGTCGACATACGGGAAGACCAAGGTCGGGAACACGAGCACCGAGGCGATCGCGTACACGAAGAAGTCGAAGAATTCCGAGGTGCGGCCGATCACCACGCCGATCGCGATCACGCCGGGCGTGACGTGCTCGCCGTCGCTGTGGATACTGCGAGCGTCGGCTTCGAAGCTCGTCTCGGGGACTGTATTTGCACTCATTCTTCAACTCGCTCTTCAGGGCGCGAACCCGATGATACGCTGTTCCGGCGGATGCGGGCAGATATATTCCGCGCCGATCTCCCGCGCCCAATGCGGGCAGGGGTGATCTATGCTACCCAGGGTGACAATAAAACCATGCCGATGTTGCAGTGCAGCGCCCATTGGACAAATTGTCCACTGTAGCGCAGCGCAACCGAGGCGTAGGGGGACCGAATGACCGTCGTGACACAGCTTTCCCGCACCAAAATCTCGGCTCGAAAATGGTTGGTGGCCATGCCCTTGGCACTGCTCACCAGCGGTTGCGACTGGGTAGTGATGTCGCCATCCGGCGATATCGCAGTGCAGCAGCGCGACCTGGTGTTGATCTCGACCGGGTTGATGCTGCTGATCATCGTGCCGGTGATCTGCCTCACGCTGTTCTTCGCGTTCCGGTATCGCCAGTCGAACAAGGCGGCCAAGTACGAACCGAACTGGGATCACTCGGTTGGGCTCGAGCTGTTGATCTGGGGCATCCCGCTGCTGATTATCATCGCGCTCGGCGCGCTGACCTGGACCAGCACGCATCTGCTCGATCCGTATCGCCCGCTTGGCCGGATCAAGCCTGATTCCCCGACGCTCGCGAACAACGTGCCGGTCGGCAATCTGGTCGACAAGCAGCAGGCGGGCAACGGTCCGAACGGCGCCGGCAAGCCGCTCGAGGTTCAGGTCGTCGCGCTCGATTGGAAGTGGCTGTTCATCTATCCGGAATACGGCATCGCCACGGTCAACGAACTGGCTGCACCGGTCGATCGTCCGATCCGGTTCTCGATGACCTCGTCGTCGGTGATGAACGCGTTCTACATCCCGGCGCTCGCCGGCATGATCTACACGATGCCCGGTATGCAGACGACGCTGAACGCGGTGATCAACAAGCCCGGCAACTATGAGGGCTTCTCGTCCAACTATAGCGGCGCGGGCTTCTCGGGGATGCGCTTCCGCTTCCACGGCGTCAGCGACGCTGGCTTCGATGCCTGGATCAACCAGGTCAAGCAGCGTGGCGGCGGTCTGAACCGCGCAAGCTATCTCCAGCTGGAGAAGCCAAGCGAGAAGGTCCCGGTTCGCTACTACAATGCGGTCGAGCCGAACATGTTCAAGCTCGTCGTTGAGCAGTGCGTCCAGCCCGGCAAGGTCTGCATGTCGCAGATGATGCACGGCGGCAAAGGCGGGGGGGACTCGCACGCCGGCATGGCGATGCCGGGCGTCAACGGTGGCAAGGGCCCGCAGGATTCGTCCGAGCGCGTCAAGGGCGCCTTGATGAAGGACGCGAACGAAAAGGGAAGCGGCAACCACTGGACCGCGCCGGCCGACATAAAACAGGACGGCGCCAACAGCGCGCCCGGCTCGCAGTCCAACCGCAATCACACGATGTTGACCCCCTCCACACAGCCGGGCACGCGCCCCGTCGCGAACGGCTAGAGAACCATCATGAACGACACACTGTTGAAGACTATCTTCGGCCGCCTGACCCTGGAGTCGCTGCCGCTGCACGAGCCGATCGTCGTCGCCACCTTCGCGATGGTGGCGATCGGCGGGCTCGGGCTCGTCGCAGCGCTGACTTACTTCAAGGTCTGGGGCTATCTCTGGAACCAGTGGTTCACGAGCGTCGATCACAAGAAGATCGGCATCATGTACATGATCCTCGCGATCGTCATGCTGCTGCGCGGGTTCTCCGACGCGATCATGATGCGCGCGCAGCAGGCGATGGCGTTCAACGGGTCCGAAGGCTACCTGACCGCGCACCACTACGATCAGGTCTTCACCGCGCACGGCGTGATCATGATCTTCTTCGTGGCGATGCCGATGGTCACGGGTCTGATGAACTATGTCGTCCCGCTCCAGATCGGTGCGCGCGACGTGTCGTTCCCGTTCCTCAACAATTTCAGCTTCTGGATGACCACGGCCGGTGCCGTGATCGTCATGATGTCGCTGTTCATCGGTGAGTTCGCGCGGACCGGCTGGCTCGCAATGCCGCCCCTCTCAGGGTTGGCGTATTCGCCAGACGTCGGTGTCGACTATTATATCTGGGCCTTGCAGATCGCGGGCATCGGGACGTTGCTATCGGGCGTCAATCTGGTCGCGACCATCGTCAAGATGCGCGCGCCCGGCATGACCATGATGAAGATGCCGATCTTCACCTGGACGTCGCTCTGCACCAACATCCTGATCGTCGCCGCCTTCCCGGTGCTGACCGCGGTGCTCGCGATGCTGTCGCTCGACCGCTACATCGGCACCGCGTTCTTCACGAACGATTCGGGCGGTAACCCGATGATGTACGTCAACCTGATCTGGATCTGGGGTCACCCCGAGGTCTACATTCTGGTCCTGCCGGCGTTCGGCATCTTCTCGGAGGTCACCTCGACCTTCTCGGGCAAGCGCCTCTTCGGCTACAGCTCGATGGTCTATGCGACGCTCGTCATCACGATCCTCGCCTACCTCGTCTGGCTGCACCACTTCTTCACGATGGGCTCTGGCGCGAGCGTGAACTCGTTCTTTGGCATCACCACGATGATCATCTCGATCCCGACAGGGGCAAAGATCTTCAACTGGCTGTTCACGATGTACAAGGGCCGGATCCGGTTCGAACTGCCGATGATGTGGACGATCGCCTTCATGGTGACCTTCACGATCGGCGGCATGACCGGCGTGCTGCTCGCGGTGCCGCCAGCCGACTTCGTGCTGCACAACTCGTTGTTCCTGGTCGCGCATTTCCATAACGTGATCATCGGCGGCACGCTGTTCGGCATGTTCGCCGGCATCAACTACTGGTTCCCGAAGGCGTTCGGCTTCAAGCTGGACAAGAAGTGGGGCACGGTATCGTTCTGGTGCTGGGTGGTCGGCTTCTACTTCGCGTTCATGCCGCTCTACGTGCTCGGCCTGATGGGCGTCACCCGCCGGATGCGCTATTTCGACGATCCGAACCTGCAGATCTGGTTCGTCATCGCCGCCTTCGGTGCAGCCCTGATCGCAGCCGGCATCGGTGCCTTCCTGCTCCAGATCTTCGTCAGCATCCGCAACCGCGAAGCGCTGGCAGATCACAGCGGCGATCCCTGGGGTGGCCGTACGCTGGAGTGGGCGACCTCGTCGCCGCCACCGGAGTACAACTTCGCGTTCACGCCGATCGTCCACGACCTGGACGCCTGGTACGACATGAAGGAGCGCAAGCACGAGCGGCCTGTGACCGGCTTCAAGTCGATCCACATGCCGAGCGGCACCGGCACGGGCGTCGTGCTCGCCGGCCTCAGCGTGGCGTTCGGGTTCGCGATGATCTGGTACATCTGGTGGCTCGCCGGGCTGACGCTGGTCGGTATCTTCGCGACGACGATCTTCCATACCTTCAACTACAAGCGCGACTTCCACATCCCGGTCGAGGACGTGATCGCCAGCGAGGACGCGCGCACCCGCCAGCTCGCGACCCAGGGAGCCTGACGCGATGTCCGCAATACCCATGAAGGACGGCCTGAACGAGACCGAGAAGGTCTCGTTCTACGAGCTGGACGAGCTCGAGCATCCGGAAGGCAGCAGCACGATGCTGGGATTCTGGATGTACCTGATGAGCGATTGCCTCATCTTCGCGGTGCTGTTCGCGGCCTATGCCGTGCTCGGCAACAGCTATGCCGGCGGTCCCAGCCCGAAGGAGATCTTCGAGCTGCCGCTGGTGGCGGTGAACACCGCGATGCTGTTGTTCTCGTCGATCACCTACGGCTTCGCGATGCTGTCGATGGAGGAAGGTCGCCAGCGCGTCATGCAGATGTGGCTGGTCTTCACCGGCCTGTTCGGCCTCGCGTTCCTGTCGATCGAAATGTACGAGTTCGCCAACCTCATCCATGAGGGTGCGGGCCCAACCCGCAGCGCTTTCCTGTCGTCGTTCTTCACGCTGGTCGGCACGCACGGCCTCCACGTCACGATGGGCCTGATCTGGCTCGTCACGCTGATGGTGCAGGTCCAGAAGCACGGCCTGATCGCCGCGAACAAGCGCCGCCTGATGTGCCTCAGCATGTTCTGGCATTTCCTCGACGTCATCTGGATCGGCGTCTTCACCTTCGTCTATCTGATGGGCACCCTACGATGAGCGACCCCCACGCCAACACGCATGACGCGCATGCGGATCACGACCACGCTGCCCACGGCACGCGTGGCAGCTACCTCAAGGGGTTCTTCCTCTCGGTCATCCTGACCGCGATCCCGTTCTGGGCCGTCATGACCGGCGCGTTCAAGGATCCGTCGACCGCCGCACTCGTCGTGATGGTGTTCGCGGTCGCGCAGATCGTCGTCCACATGATCTACTTCCTGCACATGAGCGGCAAGTCGGAGGGCGGCTGGACGATGATGGCGCTGATCTTCACGATCATCCTCGTCGTCATCACCCTCAGCGGATCGATCTGGGTGATGTACCATATGAACACGAACATGATGCCGATGCAGGCCGCGGCAGACATGTGATGAAGACGCGACCGGGCCCTGCCGTCTACGTCGCAGGCCTGGTCGCGCTGCTGCTGTTCGCCGGGTTCATGGCGCTCGGTATCTGGCAGGTCGAGCGCCGCAACTGGAAGCTCAACCTGATCGAACAGGTCGCGGCGCGTGCACACGCCGCGCCGGTCGCCCCACCGGGGCCAGCGTCCTGGGGCGCGATCACCGCCACCACCGACGCCTATCGTCGCATCCGCCTCGACGGCACCCTCGACAATACTCGCGAAACGCTGGTCCGCGCGGCAACCGCGCTCGGTAGTGGTTATTGGGTCGTGACCCCCTTGCGGACCGCCCAAGGCTTCACCGTCCTCGTCAACCGCGGCTACGTCTCGCCCGAGCAGCGCGTCGCGCATACCAAGCCCGACGGCCCGGTCACGATCACCGGCTATCTCCGCATCACCGAGCCCGGTGGCGGCTTCCTGCGCCACAACGACCCCGCCACCGGCAAATGGTATTCGCGCGATGTCGATGCGATCGCCAGCGCGCGTGGCCTCTCGAACGTAGCACCCTATTTCGTCGACGCGGACAAGTCCGGCACCGCCGCCCCCGTCGGCGGCCTGACGATCATCGCCTTCCCGAACAACCACCTCGTCTACATGCTGACCTGGTTCGCACTCGCCGCGATGACGATCGTCGCGTTCGTCGTGTTCGTGCGGCAGGATGCGCGCAAGCGGCGGGGGGCGATCGACACATGATGTCGTCAATGGCGGGGCAGGGGGTGGCACGACAGAGCTGGCAGCGCTGGCTCGCGCTCGCCACAGCCCGCACCGACGCGACCGGCAACGCCAACATGCGCCAGCTCGTCACGCTGCGCTGGATCGCCGTCGCCGGCCAGTTCGTCACGATATTGTTCGCTCGGTTCGCGCTCGGCTTCGACCTGCCGATGGTGCCGATGCTCGCGGCGCTGGCGGCGGGTGTCGGCCTCAACCTCGTCAGCATGCCGCTCTACGGCTGGCGCAAGGGCGCGAACATCCAGCTCCTGCTCGCGCTCCTGTTCGACGTCGGCCTGCTTACTACACAGCTCTATCTGGCGGGCGGCGCGACCAACCCGTTCATCTCGCTCTATCTGCTCCACGTCGTGCTCGGCGCAGTGCTGCTCGATCGCTGGTCGAGTTGGGCGATCGTCGTCGTAACCGCCGCCTGTTTCGGCGTGCTCACGCTCTATTACCGTCCGCTGATCCTGCCCCCCGCCTACAGCGGGGAGTATTTCGTTCTGTACACGATCGGCTCGCTGCTCTGCTTCATGCTGATCGCGACGCTGCTGATGCTGTTCATGACCCGCATCACCGGAAACTTGCGCGCCCGCGACACGCGCCTTGCCGACCTTCGCCAGCAGGCTGCGGAGGAGGATCACATCGTTCGCATGGGACTTCTGGCATCCGGCGCCGCGCACGAACTCGGCACGCCACTCGCATCGATAGCCGTGATCCTAGCCGACTGGCGCCGCATGCCAACGCTCGCGCAGGACGCTGACCTCCAGGCGGAGATCGTCGAGATGCAATCCGAGGTCCAGCGCTGCAAGGCGATCGTCACCGGCATCCTGCTCTCGGCCGGCGAAGCGCGCGGCGAGGCACCCGAGATCATGCCGCTCCACCAGTTCCTCGACGGAATCGTCGATGAATGGCGCGCGGTCCACGCCGGCGTCGAATTCGACTATACCACCCGAGTCGGCGACGATCCGCAGGTCGTCTCCGACCCCGCGCTCAAACAGGTGATCGCCAACGTGCTCGACAACGCCGCCGAAGCCTCGCCGCACTGGGTCGCCTTCCGCGGCGAACGCACCGACGGCGACCTCGCACTGATCGTCCGCGACCGCGGCCCCGGCTTCAGCGACGAACGCCTCGCCAGTTTCGGCAAACCCTACCAATCGAGCAAGCGCGAACCCGGCCACGGTCTAGGCCTGTTCCTCGCCGTCAACGTCATGCGCAAGCTCGGCGGCGGCGTGTCGGTCGTGAATTGCGAAGGCGGCGGCGCCGAAGTCACGATCCGCATGCCCCTCTCCGCGATCGCGTTGTCATGATAGGTACGGATCGACAGTCGGTTCGAGCTAAGGCTTCCGTCATGCCGGGCTTGTTCCGGCATCCACCGTGCCGCAAAATCGAGAGACTGCGGTTTGCGGAACCGTGGACCCCGGAACCAGTCCGGGGTGACGGAGTGGTTTGGGACAACCGTTGTCCAAACACGCGCGTCGGATCGGTGCGACCCAAATGACAGAACCCAAACTCCTCGCCATCGTGGAGGACGACGAGACCTTCGCCCGCACGCTTCGTCGCTCGTTCGAACGTCGCGGCTACGAGGTGATGCAGGCCGCGAGCCACGAAGAACTCGTCGAGCAACTGGCCGAGCGCACGCCCCGTTACGCGGTCGTCGACCTCAAGCTGGGCGGCGCGTCCGGCCTGGTCTGCGTTCAGACGCTCCACGCGCACGACCCCGAGATTCTCGTCGTCGTCCTCACCGGCTTCGCCAGCATCGCCACCGCGGTCGAGGCGATCAAGCTCGGCGCGTCGCACTACCTCGTCAAACCCTCGAACACCGACGACATCGAAGCCGCGTTCGACCGCACCGAGGGCAGCGTCGACACCGAACTCTCCGAGCGCCCGACCTCGATCAAGACGCTCGAATGGGAGCGCATCCACACCACGCTCGCCGAAACCGACTTCAACATTTCGGAGACCGCACGCCGCCTCGGCATGCACCGCCGCACGCTTGCGCGAAAGCTCGAGAAACGCCCGGTAAAATAGCCGCAACGCTTCGCCGAAGGCGCGCGTTGTCGTTCGATGCCAGTGCCCAAACCCTCGCGTCTCTGGCAGCCGAAGCGCCTGCTCGCGACCCCGTCCGCGCTGACCTGGGAGCACGGTGCCGAGATCGCCGCGCGTGCAACCGGGCTTGGCGTACCTGTCACGACGCTACCGAGCGACCGCCTCAAGCTTGACTTCCCCGACGACTCCCGCCGCGCCTATGCGGAAGCCAAGGCGACGCTCGCGCTGGTCGTCGCGCCACCCTCGAAGCGCAAGCTCCAGCCGATCGCCCCCAGCGCGGACTGGCGGATCGACCTCGCCGAAGGCTGCCCCGCGCATTGCGGCTATTGCTACCTCGCCGGCTCGCTGAAAGGCCCGCCGATCACGCGCATCTACGCAAACCTGCCCGAGATCCTCGCCGAACTCCCCGCGCACCTCGGCCAGGGCACCGTCACGTCGCGCTCGACCGCCCGCGCGCACGAAGGCACGACGTTCGAGGCGTCCTGCTACACCGACCCGCTCGGCATCGAGCACGTCACCGGATCGCTCTCCGCCCTGATCGCGTATTTCGGCGCGTGGGAGGCGGACGTGCAACTGCGCTTCACCACCAAGTTCGACGCGGTCGAGCCATTGCTGGGTCTCGACCACCGCGGCCGCACCCGCATGCGTGCCTCGATCAACCCCGCCGCCTATGCACGCTTCGAGGGCGGCACGAGCCCCGTCGCCGCCCGGCTGGTGGCGCTACGGAAAATGGCGGACGCGGGCTACAAGATCGGCCTGACGGTCGCGCCGATCATCGCCGCCGAAGGCTGGCGCGAGGCGTATGGCGAACTGCTCGCAGAGGCAGGCAAGGTGCTCGCCGACGTTCCCGACGTGACGATCGAACTGATCACCCACCGCTACACCCCCGGATCGAAGGCGGTGCTCGAAACCTGGTACCCCGGCTCGTCGCTCGACCTCAGCATGGCCAACCGCACCGAGAAACGTACCAAGTTCGGCTCGGTGAAATACGTCTACGACGCCGACACGATGCGCGCGCTCCGCAGCTTCTTCCAGGACGAGATCGCGGCCAAGCTTCCGCAGACCCGTATCCTGTACTGGACCTGACCGCCGCGCCAACCGGCAACGTAGCGTTGCCATTAGCGGCCTTCCGATCGCTGCCACCGCCGCCTACCTCGAAACCATGACAAACATCCACCAGCCCACGCTCTTCATCCCGCACGGTGGCGGGCCTTGTTTCTTTATGGACGACCCCGCAGGGAACTGGACCGGCATGGCCGCGTACCTCCGGTCGATCGCCGCCTCGCTGCCCGAAAAGCCCAAGGCGATCCTCGTCGTCTCCAGCCACTGGGAAACGCGCGGCTTCGCGTTCACCGGCGCCGCGACGCCGCCGCTTATCTACGATTACGGCGGCTTCCCGGCGCATACCTACGAGTTGCGCTACGATGCGCCCGGTGACCCAGCCTTGGCCACCCGCGCCGCCGGCCTGCTCCGCGAAGCCGGCCTGACCGCCACCGTGGACCCGACGCGCGGTCTCGACCACGGCGTCTTCATCCCGATGAAGGTCGCGTTCCCCGACGCCGACATCCCGGTCGTCGAGATGTCGGTCGACCGCGATCTCGACCCTACGTTGCACGCCGCCGCCGGCCGCGCGCTCGCCCCGCTGCGGGACCAAGGCGTCCTGATCGTCGGCTCGGGCATGAGCTTCCACAACATGCGCGGCTACGGCGACCCCCGCTTCACCGCACCGTCCGAAGCCTTCGACCAATGGCTGACCGCCGCGGTCGAGTCCGAACCGACCGCCCGAGCGGCAGCGCTAGCCGGCTGGGCTGAAGCCCCCGCCGGCCGCCTCTCGCACCCCCGCGAAGAGCATCTCCTCCCGCTGATGGTCGCCGCCGGCGCTTCCGATCAGCCCGGCGTGCAAAACTACAGCGAGCACGTCCTGCAAACCGCAATCTCCGGCTACCGCTTCAACTAAGGCCGATGAAAATCATCTTTGGTGTACCCGTGTAGCGTAATTTTTCGTCATGCCGGGCTCGTTCCGGCATCCACCGTGCCGCACGCTCGATGGAATTTGGTTTGCGGGGCCGTGGACCCCGGAACCAGTCCGGGGTGACAGAGCTGTTTTCAAATCGCTTTACCCAAACGCCGAACTTCCATTTCGCTACAAAGGAATTCCCATGGCCCTTCCCGTCCTGCTCGCGATCTCAGGCAGCCTGCGCCGCGGCTCGTACAATACGGCGATCCTGACCACGCTTGGCGAAGCGATCACCGACAAGGCCGCGCTGACAGTCTTCGCGCTGAACGACGTCCCGCTCTACGACGAAGACGCCGACACCGACACGCCCCCCGCCGCCGTTGCAGCCCTCCGCGCGGCAATCGGCGCGGCCGACGGGATCGTCATCGCCTCCCCCGAATACAACCACGGCATGTCCGGCGTCCTGAAGAACGCGCTCGACTGGGCCTCGCGCCCGCACGGCAAGGCGACGCTCACGGGCAAGCCCGTCTTCACGCTCACCGCGTCGCCCGGCGCAGTCGGCGGCGCGCGTGCGCACGCGCAACTGAACGAGACGCTGGCCTCGATCGGCGCGCGCACCGTCCTGCGCCCCCAAGCCGTCGTCGGCGCGGTCCACGACAAGATCGCCGATGGTCGCCTCACCGACCAGCGCACGCTCGACTTCCTCGTGGCCGGCATCGACGACCTGCTCGCCGACATCGCGCGGCCCACCACCGCCGACCGCGAGGCCTCCTGACATGCGCCACGTCCTCAACCAGTATCCCGCCCAGCGCGACGACATCGCCGACCTGGTGACACGACGCCCGCTACCGGGCCCCGGCCTGCCGCAGGTCGATCCGTTCCTGTTCCTCAACCATCACGGCCCCCAGACCTATCGCCCCGGCAATAGCGGCCTCCCGTTCGGCCCGCACCCGCACCGCGGCTTCGAGACGGTGAGCTTCATCCTCGAGGGCGAGATGGCGCATCTCGACAGCGGCGGCCACGAAAGCATCATCCGCGCGGGCGGCATCCAGTGGATGACCGCGGGCTCGGGCTTGATCCACGCGGAAATATCGCCTGCGTCGTTCAAGCGCGACGGCGGCCCGCTGGAGATCCTGCAACTCTGGGTCAATCTCCCCGGCCGCCTCAAGATGACCAAGCCCGCCTATACCGGCCTCCAGCGCGAGGACATTCCCGCGATCCCGGTCGATGGCGGCACCGTGAACCTGATCTCCGGCACATTTGCCGGACGACAGGGCCCGTTCGAATCCCTGACCGACGTCGCGATGATGACGATCGAACTCGAAGCCGGCGCCAAGCTCGACCTGCCAGCCCCAACCGGCCGCGCGGTCTTCTTCTACGTCGTCGCCGGCGCCCCCACGGCCAACGGTACCCCGATCAAGCCGCACCACCTCGCCACATTCGGCAACGAGGGCGACACCATCACTGTTGAGACCGAAGCCCCCGCGACGATTCTCTACGGTCACGCTGACCCGATCGGCGAACCTGTCGTCTCCCACGGCCCCTTCGTCATGAACACCCGCGAAGAGATCGTCCGCGCGATCGAGGACTATAACGCCGGCCTGTTCGGCAACCCGCCAAGGTTGCCGTGAACCAATCCCGAGGGGGCGGTGGACCGACGGCGGGCGCTCACTGTATCGATGTGCTCAAACCGAAAATGCCGGCGCGCCTTTCTTATGCGCAAGTGCCGACGCAACCGAAGTCACCCCACCAAACAAGAAGCTGATCCCCAAAACATACCCCGGCAACGTCAACGCCGACCAAGGCAGCGTTGCCAACACGATCACCGCCAGCACGATGTTCACCACGCCCAGCGCAATCATGAGCCCCTTGCCACGCCGAAACCGCGCCCCTAGCCCGATCTCCAGCGCCCCACGCAAACAAAGCCAAACCGCAATCAGCAACGTCAGCGAGATCGCCCCCGTCGCCGGTTCGAACGCCATGATCAGCCCGATCACGAGCGACACCAGTCCGAACCCGATCGCATAGCCGCGCCCCTCATGCCCCTTGCCGGCCAACCCCGACACGATCGACACGATCCCGGCGGCAATGAAGAACGCCCCGATCACCAGAGTCGCGGCATAGGTTGCGGAAAACGGAGAGGCGAACGCCATGATCCCGAGCACCACCGACAGCACGCCATACGCCAGGATCCACCCCCAGCCGGCGCCCGCGCGCGGCGTCCCCGCCGCTGTGGTTTCGGTATCGGCAAAACGCCCGCGTGGATCGGTCATAAGAAATGCTCCCAGAAGTCCCCGCCGCAACGGCTCGTCGTGTCCGCGGTTCCGATCGGACTCATCCCGGCTGGTCGAATCACGCCGCAGCGCCTACCTCTGGTAGATGCATTCCGGTTACGTCCCCCTTCGCGTTTTCTCCTGCTACACCATGCTCGACGGCGCCATCGATCCGAAAGCGATCGCCAAGCAAGCGCGCGCCTTGGGCTTCCCCGCCGCCGCGCTGACCGATCGCAACGGGCTCTACGCGGCGATGGCGTATTCTGACGCCGCCAAGAAGGACGGGGTCCAGCCGATCATCGGCGTCATGCTCGGCGTCGGCCGCCCCGACATGCCCGACGGCGTCGCGACGCAGTTCGACTGGCTCGCGCTCTATGCGCAGACCATGACCGGCTACGACAACCTCTGCGCACTCGTCTCGATGGCGCATCTCGATCGCCCGATCGAGATGCCCGCGCACGTCGATTTCGCCGCGCTCGAACGCCACACCGACGGCCTGATCGCGTTAACCGCAGGCGGCGAGGGCGGTCTCGCCCGGCTGTTCGCGGAAGGCCAGCCCGACCGTGCCCGCGCGTATCTCGACCGCTTGCAAGGCCTGTTCGGCGACCGCCTCTACATCGAGCTGTCCCGTCGCAACGACGCCACCGAGATGGCCGCCGAAAACGACCTCATCGACATCGCCTACGAGCGCAACCTGCCGCTCGTCGCGACCAACCCGTGCTGCTTTACCGAGAGCGCATTCGGAGACGCGCACGACGCCATGCTCTGCATCGCGCACTCGACCTATGTCGAGACCGAGGACCGCATCCGCAGCTGCCCCGAGGCCTGGATGAAGCCCGCGCCGGTGATGCACGAGATGTTCGCCGACCTGCCCGAGGCGATCGCGAACACCTTGGTCGTCGCACAGCGCTGCGCGGTGATGGCGCCGTACCGCAAACCGATCCTCCCAAGCCTCGCCGGCGATATCGAGGGCGAGGCGAAGCTCCTCCGCGACGACGCCGAAGCCGGCCTCGAAGCACGCCTCGCCCGCATCACCGAACTCCACGGTGAAGGAGAGGACGGCTGGCGCGAAGTCTACCGCAAGCGCCTCGCGTTCGAGGTCGACGTGATCGTCCAGATGGGCTTCCCCGGATACTTCCTGATCGTCGCGGACTTCATCAAATGGGCGAAGGACCACGACATCCCGGTTGGCCCGGGCCGCGGCTCGGGCGCAGGCTCGGTCGTTGCCTGGTCGCTGACGATCACGGACTTGGATCCGATCAAGCTCGGCCTGCTGTTCGAGCGCTTCCTGAATCCGGAACGCGTTTCGATGCCCGATTTCGACATCGATTTCTGCGAAACCCGCCGCGGCGAGGTGATCCGCTACGTCCAGGAGAAATACGGCCGCGATCAGGTCGCGCAGATCATCACCTTCGGGAAGCTGAAGGCGCGCGCCGTGCTCAAGGACACCGGCCGCGTGCTGCAGATGAGCTACGGCCAGATCGATCGTCTCGCGAAACTGGTCCCGAACCACCCGACCGACCCCTGGACGCTGGAGCGTGCGCTCAACGGCGTCGGCGAACTGGCCAAGGAATACGCCAACGACAACGGCGTCCGGAAACTGCTCGATCTGGCGATGAAGCTGGAAGGCCTGCCGCGCCACTCGTCGACGCACGCCGCTGGCGTGGTAATCGGTGATCGGCCCTTGGCGCAGCTCGTCCCGCTCTATCGCGACCCTCGGTCCGACATGCCCGTCACCCAGTTCGACATGAAATATGTCGAGGGTGCCGGCCTCGTGAAGTTCGATTTCCTCGGGCTGAAGACGCTGTCGGTGCTCCAGAAGGCAGTGCAACTGCTCGCCAAGCGCGGCGTGACGGTCGATCTCGATGCGCTCGAATGGGACGACACCGGCGTGTACGCGCTCCTGCAAAAGGGCGACACGGTCGGCGTGTTCCAGCTCGAGTCGGAGGGCATGCGCCGCACGCTGTCCGCGGTACGCCCATCCAATTTCGGCGACATCATCGCGCTCGTGTCGCTGTACCGACCGGGCCCGATGGACAACATCCCGTCGTTCGGCCGCCGCAAGAACGGCACCGAGGCGATCGACTACCCGCACCCGCTGCTCGAACCGATCCTGTCGGAGACCTACGGGATCTTCGTTTACCAGGAACAGGTCATGCAGGCGGCGCAGGTCCTGGCCGGCTTCTCGCTCGGTGGCGCGGATCTGTTGCGTCGCGCGATGGGCAAGAAGGTGAAGGCCGAGATGGACGCGCAGCGCGCGGGGTTCGTCGAGGGTTGCCTGAGCGTCAACGGCATCAAGAAGGCCGAGGCGAACGCGCTGTTCGACTTGATCGACAAGTTCGCCGGCTATGGTTTCAACAAGAGCCACGCGGCCGCCTATGCGCTGCTGGCGTACCAGACCGCGTGGCTGAAGGCGCACCACCCGCACGAATTCTTCGCAGCGTCGATGTGCTACGACCTTCACCAGACCGATAAGCTCGCGATCTTCACCGACGACATGCGCCGTCTCGGAATCACGGCGCTGCCGCCCTGCATCAACGCGAGTCAGGCGGAGTTCGACGTCGAGGTTCTGCCCGACGTCGAACTCGTGCCCGAACCAGAAGCTTGCTCACCCGCGAAGGCGGGTGCCCAGACTGGGTCCCCGCCTTCGCGGGGAAACAATCTAGCGGTGCGATATGCACTAGGGGCTTTGAAGAGCGTTGGCGAAGGCGCGATGGAAAAGCTCATCGTCGAGCGCGTCCAGAACGGCCCGTTCGCCGGCCTCGACGACCTCGCCAAGCGCGTCGACCCGCGCCTCCTCAACAAGCGCCAGCTCGAGACGCTCGCCGCCGCCGGCGCGTTCGACGGCCTCGACCAGAATCGCGCCGGTATCCACGCCACCGCCGAGACGATCCTCGCGATCGCCGCGCGCACGCACGAACAGAAGACCAGCGGGCAGGGCGGCCTGTTCGGTGACGCCGAGCCCGCAGGCGACGCGATCAAGCTTCCCCCCTCGGTCCGCTGGACGCTCAGCCAGCGCATGGACCAGGAGAAGGAAGCGTTCGGCTTCTATTTCTCCGCGCACCCGGTCGATCGCCACCGCCACATCGCGGTCAGCCACGGCGCCCGCGCCTACACCGCGCTGTCCGAACTCAACATCCCCGACGACGGCAGCCGCGCCGGCGCGACGATGGCGGTGCTGGTCGAGGACGCACGCTACCGCACCTCCGCGCGTGGCAAGCGCTTCATGATGGCGCAATGCTCCGACGCCAGCGGCCAGTTCATGGCGACCTGCTTCGACGACCAGGTCTCGAAGGATCTCGAAGAGGCGGCAAAGGCCGGCGGCTGCGGGCTGATCACCGTCGAACTCGACCGCAAGCCCGGCGAGGACACGCCCCGCGTCAGCATCAAGCGCATCCAGCCGTTCGAAGGCCTCGCCAACCTCGCGCGCTTCCAGGTGGTCGTGACGATCTCCGAGATGACCGCGTTCGCAGGCCTCGCCTCACTGCTTGCCGAACACCGCGGCGCGCGCGGCGAGGTTCGCGTGCGTGCGGAACTGCCCGACGGCGAGGTCTGCATCCTGCTGGGTCGTGACTTCCTGCTCGACGGAGAGCTTGTCGAGCACATCGAGTCGTTGCACGGTGTCGCCAAGGTGGAGATGAAGACCTCGGAAACGAGGCTCGCTCTGGTCGGTTAACAGCTTGGGAGAGCATGAATGCTGGGTGGAATGCAGGATTTCGAGCTTCGTGTTCCCCGCCTGATCGACCATGCGGCCCGCGAACACGGGCGCCGGGAACTCGTCAGCTACTGGGCCGACGGTCGCGAGACCCGCACCAACTGGGCCGGCATTTCCCGAGACGCCCGCAAGCTGGCCCAAGCGCTCGAAAAGCTCGGCGTAGCGCCCGGTGACCGGGTCGCGACGCTGGCCATGAACCACGCGCACCACCTCGTCGCTTGGTACGGCACGATCGGCATGGGCGGCGTGATCCATACGATCAACCCGCGGCTGTTCGACGAGCAGCTCGTCTACATCGCCAATCACGCCGAAGACCGCGTGATGCTCTACGACAAGGCGTTCCAGCCGCTCGTCGATCGCCTTCGCGCGCAGTGGACCAGCATCCGCCACTATATCTGCTTCGATGACCTCGGTCCGGACGGTTTCCAGGCCATGCTCGACGCGGAAGACGGCGATTACGAGTGGGTCGAAGGCCCCGAGCGCGAGCCATGCATGCTCTGCTACACCAGCGGCACCACGGGCAATCCGAAAGGTGTGCTCTACACGCACCGCTCGACGCTGATCCACGCGATGGCCGAGGTCGCGCCGTGGGTGTTCGATCTCTCGCCGAACGCCGTGGTGCTGCCGGTCGTGCCGATGTTCCATGCCGCCGCCTGGGGCCTGCCGTTCGCCTGCGCGCTGTCGGGGGCGAAAGTGGTCTATTCCGCAGTCAACGATCCCGCCGTGCTGTGCCGGCTGATGAACGACGAGAAGGTGACGCACTCCGCCGGCGTGCCGACCGTCTGGCTCGCCATGTTCGGCCACATGGACGCGTCGGGCGACGCGCCGCGCCACCTGAGGCAGGTCACGATCGGCGGCTCGGCAGCGCCGCGCGCGATGATCGAGCGGATCATGGGCATGGGCGCCACGGTGAAACACCTCTGGGGAATGACCGAGACCTCGCCGATCGGCACCGCGGGCTTCAACCCGCCGCACTGGGAAGACATGACGCATGACGAAAAACTCGACCTCGTCGGCAAGCAAGGCAGCGTCCCCTTCGGCATAGAACTCCGCATCATCGACGACGAGGGCGTCGTCCTCCCCCGCGACGGCTCGATCGCCGGCCGGTTGCAGGTTAGGGGCCCCTGGGTCGTGCAACGCTATTTCGGCGCCGACGAGGACGCAGTCGACGGTGAAGGCTGGTTCGACACCGGCGACGTCGCGATGCTGCACGCAGACGGCACGATGCAGATCACCGACCGCTCGAAGGACGTCATCAAGTCCGGCGGCGAATGGATCAGCTCGGTCGACCTGGAGAACGCCGCGGTAGGCTGCTCCGGCGTCGCGGAGGCGGCGGCGATCGGCATCTATCACCCCAAATGGGACGAGCGCCCGCTGCTGCTGGTCGTCCGCAAGCCGGGCAGCGAGGTCACCGAACAGGCTATCCTCGATCACTTGGCCAAGCACGTCGCCAAATGGTGGCTCCCCGACGCGATCGTCTTCGTCGAAGACCTGCCGCACACCGCGACGGGCAAGCTGCTCAAGACCGCCCTCCGCGAACGCTTCAAGGATTTCGCGCTGGCGACCGCCTGACTTCCCCCCTCCCTGAAAGGGAGGGGCCGGGGGTGGGTCGGCCTGCTCGTGGTGCAACGTCTCCTGATACGGAACCCGACCCACCCCCAACCCCCTCCCTTCCAGGGAGGGTGGAGAATACGCCACGCGGCGCCCTCCATTTCGCACTTGCACAATTCCCGCGATCCAGCGAGCTTGTCACAATGACCGAGGCCACCCCGATCATCCGTAGCGGCGCGAACGAGGCGAACGCCGTCACGCTGCCCGCACGGCCGGAATCGCTCCGTCTCGACCCCGCGGAAACCGCGGTCGTCGTCATCGACATGCAGAACGCCTACGCCTCCCCCGGTGGCTACGTCGACACGGCGGGCTTCGACATCGCCGGCTCGGCCGGCACCATCGCCCGGATCGCCAAGGTCCTCGACACCGCCCGCGTGGCGAAAATGCCGGTCGTGTTCCTCCAGAACGGCTGGGACCCCGACTATGTAGAGGCCGGCGGCCCCGGCTCGCCCAACTGGCACAAGTCCAACGCGCTGAAAACAATGCGCGCGCGCCCCGAACTCCAAGGCCAGTTCCTTGCCCGCGGCGGCTGGGACTATGAGATCGTCGACGCGCTCGCTCCCCAATCCGGCGACATCCGCGTCCACAAAACCCGCTACAGCGCATTCTTCAATTCGCAGCTCGATAGCATCCTGCGCAGTCGCGGTATCCGCAACATCGTCTTCGTCGGCATCGCCACCAACGTCTGCGTCGAGAGCACGCTGCGCGACGGCTTCCACCTCGAATATTTCGGCGTGATGCTGGAGGACGCGACGCACCACCTCGGCCCGCCCGAGATGCAGGAAGCGACCGTCTACAACGTCGAGAAGTTCTTCGGCTGGGTCAGCACCGTCGGCGATTTCTGCGGTTCGTTCGGGCAGTTGCCGAAGTGACCCTTCCTTGTTCCCTCGCGAACGCGGGAGCCCAGGAATCACGAACGCTACCGCCCGCAACCCTGGACCCCCGCCTCCGCGGGGGAACGGCGATGACTTGAAAGGAAAGCAGATGCCGTTCGAAGCCATCAACCCGCCCCAGTTCCCGACCCCCATCGCCCCCTATTCGGCCGCCGCGAAGGCCGGCAACACGGTCTACGTCTCGGGCGTGCTGGCACTGGGCGAAGGCGGCACGGTCCTCCACGTCGGCGACGCCGCAGCCCAAACCCGCGCCATCCTCGACACCATCAAGACCACGCTCGAGGCCGCCGGCGCGACGCTGGCCGACGTCGCCTTCAACCACATCTTCCTGAAGGACCTTGCCGACTACGCCGCCTTCAACACGGTCTACGCCGAGTATTTCCCCGGCCCCAAGCCCGCGCGCTACTGCATCAAGACAGACCTCGTGAAGCCCGACTGCCTCGTCGAGATCGCCAGCATCGCCCACCTCGCTTGATGGGGATCGCAGGCGGCACCCATTGGGAGGAACACGGCCAGCCCGACGGCCCCGCGATCCTCTTGTCGAGCGGCCTCGGCGGTTCGGGTAGCTATTGGCAGCCGAACCTCGCAGCCCTCGGCGCCGGTCACCGCGTCATCACCTACGACCACCGCGGCACCGGCCGCTCCGACGCCCACGTCCCCGGCGACCTGACCGTCGACGCAATGGCCGCCGACGTCGTCGCGCTCATGGACGCGATCGGGCTCGAGAGCTGCACCTTTATCGGCCACGCGCTTGGCGGCCATATCGGCCTCGCGCTCGCGCTGTCCGCACCCGAACGGCTCGAACGTCTCGTCGTCATCAACGGCTGGGCCAAGCTCGACCCGCATACCGCGCGCTGCTTCGATACCCGGCTCGCGCTGCTGAAAGACAGTGGCCCCCGCGCATACCTCCACGCACAACCGCTGTTCCTCTACCCGCCGCAATGGATTTCGGACCATCACGACCGGATCCAGGACGAGGAGGAGGCGATGCTCGCGCATTTCCCCGGCGCGGAGATGATTCAGCGACGCGTCGCCGCGGTCCGGCGGTTCAACATCGCCGGCCGGCTCGACGAGATCCGCGTGCCGACACTACTGGTCGCGTCTGACGATGACATGCTCGTGCCGCCGTCCGCCTCAGAAAAGCTCGCCGCCGGCATCCCGGGCGCCCAGCTTGCGCGGATGGCGGCAGGGGCGCACGCGTGCAACGTGACGCGCGCGGAACATTTCAACATGTGGCTGCTCGACTGGCTCGACGGCGAATAGGAGCGGCATATGCAGGTCGGCGTCTTCGTGCCCATCAACAACAATGGCTGGCTGATCAGCGAAAACGCGCCGCAATACAAACCGAGCTTCGACCTCAACAAGGCGATCGCGCAGGCCGCCGAGAAGCACGGCCTCGATTTCCTGCTCTCGATGATCAAGCTGCGCGGGTTCGGCGGTAAGACCAAGTTCTGGGATTACGGGCTGGAGAGCTTCACGCTGATGGCCGGGCTCGCCGCCGTCACCGAGAAAATCAAGATCTACGCGACCTGCGCCACGCTGCTCGTCCCGCCCGCCTACGCCGCGCGGATGTGCAACACGATCGATTCGATCAGCCACGGGCGGTTCGGCCTCAACCTCATCACCGGCTGGCAGCCGCCCGAATATACGCAGATGGGGATGTGGCCCGGCGACGAACATTTCCGCAATCGCTACACGATGCTCGACGAATACGCGCACATCCTCCGCGAACTGTGGGAGGATGGAACGTCTGACTTCAAGGGCGACTATTACCAGATGACCGACTGCCGCGTCTGGCCAAAGCCGACCGGCGACATGAAGATCATCTGCGCCGGATCGTCTGAAGACGGCTTGGCGTTCTCCGCCAAGTGGGCCGACTACGCGTTCTGCCTGGGGAAGGGCGTCAACACGCCGACCGCATTCGCGTTCAACAACGACAGGCTGGCCGTCGCGACCGCGAAGACCGGCCGCGACGTTCAGATCTTCGTCCTGATCATGATCATCGCCGCCGAAACCGACGACGAGGCGATGGCGAAGTGGAAACACTATAACGCTGGCGTCGACGTCGACGCGATCGCCTGGCTGATCGATCAGGGTGCCAAGGACACGCACAACACGGACACCAACGTCCGCCAGCTCGCCGCCCCCGAAGGCGCGGTCAACATCAACATGGGCACGCTGGTCGGCTCGTACGAAAGCGTCGCGCGGATGCTCGACGAGATGGCGGCCGTCCCCAACACCGGTGGCGTCCTCCTGACCTTCGACGACTTCTTGGAGGGGGTGGAAGCATTTGGGACGCGTATCCAGCCGCTGATGAAGAGCCGCGTGGGTGTCGTCCCAAGCTGAAGTGGCCGCTTGCTGGCCTAACCCGCCCCAACCTTCTTTTGCCTCGCCCTCTCCCGTCGGGAGAGGGAAGTGCCCCGTGGCATCCTCGCCGTGGAAAGGGTGAGGGCAAGAGGAGGGCGCGCGTGACGAAGCGATCACCGCGCGACCACTACCCCGGCGAAGGCCGGGGCCCAATTGGGGAACGAAGATAATGGAGGGCAGCGCTCCGTTACGACCACCTTTCCACTTGGACCCCGGCCTCCGCCGAGGAGGTTACGAAGCCCTGCCTCCATCTGAGGATGCCACCTCTCAAGGAACCTACCAAAGCTTGTTCCCCCGCGAAGGCGGGGCCCCAGACTGGACTCCCGCCTTCGCGGGAGAACAGCCTGTTTACGAACCGGTAAGCGTCAAACCGCTCGAGGCGTCCGCTTCGCCTTCCTGATCCGCGGCTCGACAATCATGTCTGCCGCCGCCTTGATCTCCTGCCGAAGCTCATCCCGCTTCTCATGGATCGAGGCGATCACCGGGCCCATCGCCACCCCAAGATCAACCAACACCGCCTCCGCCAGCTGCAACGAACTCTCCAGCGTCTCCGGCACCGCATCCGTAACACCAGCCCGGTACAGTTCCGCCGCATGCGCCGTATCCCGCGCACGCGCCACGATCGGCAAATCCGGCGCCAGAGCCCGAACCCGCCGCGCCAGCCGCACCGTCAGCACCGGATCGTCCATCGTCAGGATGAGCGCCTTGGCGGTATGCAGCTTCAGCCGATCCACAAGTTCCGCCCGCGCCACGTCGCCGAACAGCACCGGATGCCCCTGCGTTCGCGCGGCCTCGACCGCATCGATATCCGCCTCGACTGCGACGTATTTCTGTCCGTGGACGGCGAGCATGTCCGCGACCATCCGGCCGACGCGGCCGAAGCCGATCACGACGGTGCCGGGACCATCGTCGTCGATCTCGACGTTGCCCGCATCGGCAACGGAACGGATCTCCAGTTGGCGCGAGACAGTGCGGCCGAGCTTTGCCAGCAACGGCGTGATCGTCAGCCCGATCGCAGTCACGGTCTGCCAGAACGACGCGGTCGACGGCAGGATCAACTGCGCCTGCGCGGCGGTAGCGAGCACGATCAGCGTCGTCTCGGACGGACTGCCCATCAACAGCCCCGTCTCCGCCGCGACGCCGCGCCGCGAATTGGCGACACGCAGGAACAGGAACGTCACGATCGCTTTGACAGCCACCACGCCGGTCACCGCGAGCAGCAGAGACGGCCAGTTCTGCGCGATCAGCCGCAGGTCGAGGCTCATCCCGACGGTGATCAGGAACACGCCGAGCGCAAGCCCCTTGAATGGCGCGGTGATCACTTCGACCTCGCTGTGATACTCTGTCTCGGCGATCAGCAGCCCCGCCAGCAGCGCGCCGACGATCGGCGACAGCCCGGCAGCGGTGGTCGCGACGCTTGCAACGATCACCACCAGCAGCGACGCGGCAAGGAACAACTCCGGGCTCTTGGTCCGCGCGGCCTGCCCGAACAGGCGGGGGAGGACAACCCGCCCCCCGACATACATTGCAATGACTGTAAGGCTGCCGCGCAACGCGACGCCGGCAACGTTGGACCAACCGTCCGCGCTGGCGGTCGGGGCCAGCGCGCCCAGCACGAAGATGATCGGCACGAGCGCAAGATCCTCGAACAACAGCATCGCGAACGCGCCCCTGCCGACCGCGCCGGTAGTCCCGACGAGCGGCAGTACCAGTGCGGTCGACGAGAGCGCGAGCGCAAAACCAAGCCCGATTGCGCCCGCCCATTCCTGCCCGATGAAGTGCAGCGCGGTCCCGATGATCAGCGCCGAGCCGATCAATTCGGCCGCGCCGGTTCCGAACACGAGCCGCTTCATCGACCACAGGCGCTTGAACGAGAGTTCTAGCCCGATCGAGAACAACAGCAGGATGATGCCGAACTCGGCAAAAGGCTCGATCGCCTCCGGGTTCGAGATCGTCAGGTAATAGAGCCAAGGTGCCGAATCGGTCAGCGAGCCAAGCCCCGCCGGACCCACGAGCAATCCGACGAGGATGAACCCGATGACCGGGCTGACCCGAAATCGCGCGAACGCTGGAATGACCAGCCCCGCCGCGCCAAGAATGACGAGCGCGTCGCTGAAACCCTGATTGTCGAGCCGTAATGCCATGACTGAACCCTAGGCACAGTCGGCGTGGGTTAGAAGGGCCTCATCCCTCGTTTGCGGAAAGCGCGCCTTTCTGAGCAAGCACGTACGCCTTCGCAGTCTGCGGCCGCGTCATGTACGGAGGCCGCCGCGCCGCGCGTAGTCGCGTCTTTTCAATTCGAGCGAAGCAGACCTGGTCGGACACGTTGCCGCTGATCACGTGATAGGCTTCGCTATCCTCGCCGACGTATAATCCGACATGCCCGCCATGGGGGCGGATGAACGTGAGGACGTCTCCCAGCACCGGTTGCCCGGCTGGCTCTCCGAATTTACCCCAGTTCAACGCCCATAGCGGCTCGGCCGGGGGTGTCTTTCCAGCCTTTCGCGCGACAAACGCCATGAACAGCCCGCACCAGGGCACCGCGTCTGCGGTAAATGTGTTTTTGACCGGTCCGCCGATCTCGCGTGCCCAGCCCATGATGACGTCGTTGTTCGCGGAGCCCGGCGTCTCCAGCGTGCCGACGAGCACCCGCGCCTCGACGATCATGCGGGGAAGCGTGCCAAGGCTATCCAGCCACGCATAGTTGCTTTTGTCGATCGGCATGAAATGGTCCCCCGAAAACAGCGAACGCAAAGCAAAACCCAGGGCGATCATCTCGCCCTGGGTCCAGCATCGCCACAGTCGTATCGGGAGTCCAGCAAGACCTGGTCAGATACGGGGGTAGTTCAGGCCCAGTTGGCCATCTCTGCTTCGAGGTTCGAGCGCACCTGCTCGAAGAACTGCTCGGTCGTCATCCAGGGCTGGTCGGGGCCGATCAGGATCGCGAGATCCTTGGTCATGTGGCCGTTCTCGACCGTCTGGACGCAGACGCGTTCGAGCGTCTCGGCGAACTTCGTGACGTCGGGCGTATCGTCGAACTTGCCGCGATACTTCAGGCCACCGGTCCATGCGAAGATCGACGCGATCGGGTTGGTCGAGGTTGCCTTGCCCTGCTCGTGCATGCGGAAGTGGCGCGTGACGGTGCCGTGCGCCGCCTCGGCCTCGACGGTCTTGCCGTCCGGGGTCAGCAGGATCGAGGTCATCAGGCCGAGCGACCCGAAGCCCTGTGCGACTTGGTCCGACTGGACGTCGCCGTCATAGTTCTTGCAGGCCCAGACGAACTCGCCGTTCCACTTCAGCGCCGATGCGACCATGTCGTCGATCAGGCGATGCTCGTAGACGATGCCCGCTTCCTTGAACTTGTCCTTGAATTCCGCTTCGAACACCTCGGCGAACAGGTCCTTGAAGCGGCCGTCATAGGCCTTGAGGATCGTGTTCTTGGTCGACAGGTACACCGGCCACTTCAGGTTCAGGCCGTAGTGCATAGAGGCGCGGGCGAAATCGCGGATCGAATCGTCGAGGTTGTACATCGCCATCGCGACGCCCGCCGACGGGAACTGGAACACCTCGCGGTCGATGACCGTGCCGTCGTCGCCTTCGAAGACGAGACGCAGCTTGCCCGGACCCGGAACCAGATAGTCGGTCGCGCGGTACTGATCGCCGAATGCGTGACGGCCGACGACGATCGGGTGCGTCCAGCCCGGGATCAGGCGGGGGACGTTCTTGATCACGATCGGCTCGCGGAAGATGGTGCCGCCGAGGATGTTGCGGATCGTGCCGTTCGGCGACTTCCACATCTTCTTCAGGCCGAACTCGGTCACGCGCTGCTCGTCGGGCGTGATCGTCGCGCACTTCACCGCGACGCCGTGCTTCTGCGTGGCGAGCGCGCTGTCGATCGTGACCTGGTCGTCGGTCGCGTCGCGATGCTCGACGCCGAGGTCGTAGTAATCGAGCTGGATGTCGAGATACGGCTTGATCAGGCGCTCACGGATCCATTCCCAGATGATCCGGGTCATTTCGTCGCCGTCGATCTCCACGATCGGATTCTTTACCTTGATCTTCGCCATGTGCGCGTCCTTCGGGGGAGGGGTTTGGGGAGCGTCTAGGGGAGCCAGCCGCCACGATCAACCATATGGTCCTGTAAGGAAAAGCCGGTTCATCGTTGTATCGCGCGTCGTGCACGGATAGACCCGCAGGTTATGGCATCGCTCGACAAGCCGCCCGTCACGACCTCCACGGTCAAATGGCGATTTCCCGCAGTCCATCCGGAGGGCCACAAATACGTCGCGATCGCGACCGGCATCACGCTGCTGCTGACGATCGTCAGCCACGTGCTGTTCTGGCCGATGGTCGGCGTCGTGATCTGGGTCGCGACGTTCTTCCGCGATCCGATCCGCACGACCCCTCAGGGCGAAGGGTTGATCGTCGCCCCTGCCGACGGCCTGATCACGATGATCCAGCGCGTGCCGATCCCGCGCGAGCTCGCCGGCGAGAACGGTCTCGGCGATGCGCCGCTGGTGCGCGTGTCGATCTTCATGTCGGTGTTCGACGTGCATATCAATCGCACGCCGATCGCCGGTACGATCCGCCAAGTGGTCTATATCTCGGGCAAGTTCCTCAACGCGGACCTCGACAAGGCGAGCGACGAAAACGAGCGCCAGCATTTCGTGGTCGAGGACCGCAACGGCATGCGGATCGGCTTCACGCAGATCGCCGGCCTGGTCGCGCGTCGTATCCTCGGCTTCGTGAAGGCCGGTGACATGGTCGCGGTCGGGCAGCGCATCGGTCTGATCCGGTTCGGTAGCCGAGTCGACGTGTACCTGCCCGATCACGTCGTCCCTCAGGTATGTCTTGGCCAGCGTAGTATCGCGGGCGAGACCGTGCTCGGTCGCGTCGGTGGTGTTCCGGTGGGTGGTATCGCCCAGTGATTGATCGCGACGGGATCGACGACGACTCGATCGAAGAGCGAGGCCGGGGGCGGTTCGGTCGCACGCGTCGGGCACCGCGCGGGCTCCCATTGCGCGCCGTTGCCCCTAACGCTGTTACTGCGCTAGCCCTGTGCTCAGGCCTAAGCGGCGTGCGGTTCGCGATCGGTGGACAATGGGAAAGCGCCGTCGCGATGATCATGGTCGCGGGCGTGCTCGACGGCCTCGATGGTCGGATCGCCCGGATGCTGCACGGCGAAAGCCGGTTCGGTGCCGAGCTCGATTCGCTGTCCGACGCGATCTCGTTCGGCGTCGCGCCTGCGCTGATCGTCTATCTCTGGTCATTGACGGCCTTGCCGCGCGTCGGCTGGATCTGCTCGTTGATCCTGGCCGTGTTCTGCGCGCTGCGTCTCGCACGTTTCAACGCCAAGATCGACGAGAGCCACCAGCCGCACAAATCCGCGGGTTTCCTAACCGGCGTCCCCGCTCCCGCAGGCGCCGGTTTGGCACTGATGCCGATGTTCTTCTGGTTCTGGACCGACGAGCCCAAGTTCGCGTCGCCGTATTTCGTCGCGCCCTGGGTCGCGTTCGTCGCGCTATTAATGGTGTCGAGTATCGCAACCTATTCCTGGAGTTCGGTCAAACTCCGCAGCAACATCCGGTTCGAAGCGATTGCCCTCGTCGTACTACTCGGCGCCGCGATCGTGAGCGCGCCGTGGCATACGCTCAGCATCATCTGCGTGCTATACCTGCTCTCGATGCCGTTCAGCATCGCGAGTTACGCCAAGATTAGGCGGCAGCGTTCCAGCGGCGGGCGGGCACCGGAGCCGACGTCGAAGCCCAGCGCCTGACCGCAATCCGGCGCTCCGCAACGGCCAGCGTGCGGAGTGGCTGGAACGCGGGTTCGACGTTGCCCATCGCGAGGCGGACGATACGGTCCCACTGCGGCGCGATCGACGAGACGATCATCATGCCCGCGACCGCGAATGCACCAGCAAAAACCATGAAGCTCAGAACCAACATCACGTCCGCCTTCCTATGAGTTGCGAACAAAATCCTAATATCCGCAAACACTTGGTCAGAAACATCGTTCCACTCGTCGCATTTCGAATCCCGTCCTGCCGGGGTGATTCCGCGCCGAGTCGAACATCTGTTCCCCTCTGAGCCCTTTATGTTCTCATTGCGTTCCATGAGTCAAGCGGTCCGTTGAGGATTGCTTTTCTACGAGCGCCCGGTTAAGGGCCGCGCCTCTAACCCCGCATGGGAGGCATCATAGCCCGGTGCGTCACGGTCATTCGGCCACGACGTCATCCGCTTCCCAGAGGCACAACCGGAAGGATATATCCCTATGGCGGCTCCAGTCGTCTCCATGCAGCAGCTCATCGAAACGGGCGCGCATTTCGGCCACCAGACTCATCGGTGGAACCCTAAGATGAAGCCTTACATCTTCGGTGATCGTAACGGCGTCCACATCCTCGACCTTTCGCAGACCGTGCCGCTGTTCGCGCGCGCGCTCGAATTCGTCTCGTCGGCGGTTGCCGGTGGTGGCAAGGTGCTGTTCGTGGGCACCAAGCGCCAGGCGCAGGAGCCCGTCGCGGACGCAGCGCGTCGTTCGGGCCAGCACTTCGTCAACCATCGCTGGCTGGGCGGCATGCTCACCAACTGGAAGACCATCTCGGGTTCGATCAAGCGTCTCAAGACGCTCGAGGAAATGCTGTCGGGCGACACCGTCGGCCTGACCAAGAAGGAAGTCCTTCAGCTCACCCGCGAGAAGGACAAGCTCGAGCTTTCGCTCGGCGGCATCCGCGACATGGGCGGCATTCCCGACGTGATGTTCGTGATCGACGCGAACAAGGAAGAGCTGGCGATCAAGGAAGCGAACACGCTGGGTATTCCCGTCGTCGCGATCCTCGATTCGAACGTGTCGCCGGACGGCATCGCCTTCCCGGTTCCCGCGAACGACGACGCAGCCCGCGCCATCCGCCTGTACTGCGAGGCGATCGCGATCGCAGCGACGCGCGGCGGCCAGGAGCAGCAGCGCCGCACCGGTGCCGACATCGGCGCGATGATCGAGCCGCCGAAGGAAGAGGCCATCGCAGAGCCGACCGTCGAAGCTACGGCCGACACGGCGCAGGCAACCGCGAATGCCGATACCGCTGCAGAATTCGCAGCCGAGGGTGAGCGCCAGATCGACGCATAAGCGTCGTCGCCGAACCGTCATGCGGGCGGGGTAGGGCGAAAGCTCTGCCTCGCCCGCAACCATATTCAGACCTAAAAAGGATTAGAGACATGGCCGATATCACGGCAGCGATGGTCAAGGATCTGCGCGAGAAGAGCGGCGCGGGCATGATGGATTGCAAGAAGGCGCTGAGCGAGAACGCCGGCGACATGGAGCAGGCAATGGATTGGCTGCGCACCAAGGGGCTCGCAGCCGCCGCCAAGAAGTCCAGCCGTACCGCGGCCGAGGGCCTGGTCGGCGTTGCCGTCTCGGGCACCAAGGGTGCAGCGGTCGAAGTCAACTCGGAGACCGATTTCGTTGCCAAGAACGACCAGTTCCAGTCGTTCGTCCGTGACGTCACGCAGATCGCGCTCGCAACGGGTGGCGACATCGAGGCGCTGAAGTCGCAGGCGATGCCGTCGGGCAAGACCGTCGAGGAAGTCCTGACGAACAACGTCGCGACGATCGGCGAGAACCAGTCGCTGCGCCGCTCGCGCACGCTGGAAGTCAGCAAGGGTGCGGTCGTGCCCTACATCCACAACCAGGCGGCACCCGGCCTCGGCAAGATCGGCGTTCTCGTCGCACTTGAGTCGGAGGCTTCGGACGAGGTTCTCCAGACGCTCGGCAAGCAGCTCGCGATGCACATCGCAGCCGCCTTCCCGAAGGCGCTCAACGAAGCGGACCTCGACGAGTCCGAGATCGAGCGCGAGCGCGCGATCGCGACCGAAAAGGCCGCCGAGTCGGGTAAGCCTGCCGACATCATCGCCAAGATGGTCGAGGGCGGCATCGCCAAGTACCGCAAGGAGCATGCTCTGGTCAGCCAGCTGTTCGTAATGGACGGCAAGACCAAGATCTCCGACGTCGTCGCCAAGGCCGGCAAGGATGCGGGCGCCGAGATCAAGCTGGTGGACTATGTCCGCTTCCAGCTCGGCGAAGGCATCGAGAAGGAGCAGTCCGACTTCGCAGCCGAGGTTGCTGCGGCTTCGGGTGTGCCACAGGCGTAAACTGATTTCCTCCCTCGCCCCTCCGGGGAGAGGGAAGGGGCCCGCCGCGCTTGCGGGGGGAAGGGTGAGGGGAGTGGTGCGGTCTCGAACCTCACGCCCCCTCATCCGGCCCTGCCGGGCCACCTTCTCCCCGAGGGGAGAAGGATAGCGGGGCAGCCTTGGTGCTGCTCCGTCATCCCCGCGCAGGCGGGGATCCATACATTCCGGGACCCGGTGTCTACCGAGACGTCAGCCCATATGGGTTCCCGCCTCCGCGGGAATGACAGTGATTCTCCGATACGCGCGCTTCTGCGAACGACGATTTTCCGTCTCATCTCCACCCAGTTTCGATGCACGCGCCGCACAGCGCTTCACATCCCGGGCCTCGCCGCCTAAGGTCCGCGCCGCCCCGCCAATCACAATTCGAGATTTATGACGCCTCCGCGCTACAAACGTATCCTGCTGAAACTGTCGGGCGAAGTCCTGATGGGTCCGTCCGGCCTATCGATTGACCCGACCGTGACCGCGCGGGTCGCGCAGGAGATCGCGGACATCAAGGCCAAGGGATACGAGATCTGCATCGTCGTCGGCGGGGGCAACATCTTCCGCGGCATGGCGGGGGCGGCACGCGGCATGGACCGTGCGACCGGCGATTACATGGGCATGCTCGCGACCGTGATGAACGCGCTGGCCGTGCAGAACGCGCTGGAGCAGATCGGCGTCGACACGCGCGTCCAGTCGGCGATCCCGATGGCGTCGGTGTGCGAGCCATTCATCCGCCGCCGCGCCGAGCGTCACCTGGAGAAGGGTCGCGTCGTGATCTTCGCCGCCGGCGTCGGCAGCCCTTATTTCACCACCGATTCGGGCGCCGCGTTGCGTGCTGCCGAGATGAAGTGCGACGCGCTGTTCAAGGGCACCTCGGTCGACGGCGTCTACAACGCCGACCCGAAGACTCACCCCGACGCGGTGCGCTACGAAACGGTCACGTACAGCCGCGTGCTGTCCGACGACCTCAAGGTCATGGACGCGAGCGCGATCGCGCTGTGCCGCGACAACAACATCCCGATCGTCGTCTTCAACATCCGTGAACCCGGCAATCTCGCCGCGGTCCTGGCGGGTGATGGCGTGTCGACGATCGTCCAGAACGAGCAGGAGCTTTAAGATGGCTGCATACGACAAGACCGACCTCGAACGCCGCATGGCGGGTGCCGTCGAAGCGCTGAAGAGCGATCTCGCCGGCCTGCGCACGGGCCGCGCGTCGACCGCGCTGCTCGATCCGGTGATGGTGACGGTGTACGGCTCGTCGATGCCGCTGAACCAGGTCGCGACCGTGTCGGCGCCCGAGCCGCGCATGCTGTCGGTGCAGGTCTGGGACAAGTCGAACGTCGGCCCGACCGACAAGGCGATCCGTTCGGCGGGCCTCGGGCTCAACCCGATCGTCGACGGCCAGACGCTGCGCCTGCCGATTCCCGACCTGACCGAGGAGCGCCGCAAGGAACTCGCCAAGCTGGCCGGCCAGTATGCCGAGAAGGCGCGCATCGCGGTCCGTAACGTCCGCCGCGACGGGATGGATTCGCTCAAGGTCGACGAGAAGAAGGGCGTGTTCAGCGAGGACGAGCGCAAGCGTCACGAGACCGAAGTGCAGAAGCTGACCGACGGCATCATCGCCGAACTCGATGCGACCGCGACCGCCAAGGAAAAGGAAATCCTGGGCAAGTGAGATTGCAGGCCTCCTCGGCCGCGCCGCTCGCTGCTGTTCCTGTGGGCGCCGTTCCTGCAGGCGGGGCGGTGCCGCGTCATGTCGCGATCATCATGGATGGCAATGGCCGCTGGGCGAAGAAGCGGTTCCTGCCGCGCTTCGCCGGGCACAAGGCCGGCGTCGAGGCCGTGCGCAAGGTGACGCGCGCGGCGCGGGCGATGGGGATCGAGGCGCTGACGTTGTACGCGTTTTCTTCGGAGAACTGGCGGCGTCCGGCCGAGGAGGTCAGCGACCTGATGGGTCTGCTGCGGCATTTCATCCGCAGCGATCTCGACGAACTCGCGCGCGAGAACGTCCGGCTGCGCGTGATCGGCGACTATCACAGCTTTTCGCCTGATCTGGTGGCGATGGTCGACGATGCCATCACGCGGACCGCAGGGAATAGTGGCCCGATCCTCGCGATCGCACTCAATTACGGTGCACATGCCGAGTTGGTGACTGCCGCACGACGACTGGCGGAACGAGCGCGTGACGGTGCAATCGATCCTGCCAACATCGACGAGGCGACGATTGAGGCCGAGCTCGACACGCATGACCTGCCGCCTCTCGACCTGATGATCCGGACCTCGGGCGAACAGCGTCTGTCGAACTTCCTGCTCTGGCAGGCGGCGTACGCGGAGCTCCTGTTCGTCGACACGCTCTGGCCCGACTTCGACGCGGCCGCGCTCGCCGACGCAGTCGCCGCGTTCGGTCAGCGTCAGCGCCGCTACGGTGGTCTGTGAGCCTTACCGACCCTGAAAAGGCGCCCGATCAGGCGTTGCGCACGCCGTCCAATCTCCAGCTCCGAATGATCGCCAGCGTCGGCATGATCGTGGTGGCGAGCCTTGCGTTGACGCTCGGCGGGATCGCGTTCTGGGTGCTCGGCGTGGTCGCCGCGCTGTTCATGATGGCGGAATGGTCGATGCTCCAGGGCGTCGATGCGAAGACCAAGCGGATGACGCAGTTCGCGCTCTCGGTGCCGCTCGCACTGATGGCGCCGGCGTCGCTGATCCTCGTGATCCACGATTTCTTTACGCTGGGCCTGCTCGTGGGGGCGGCTTTCTTCGTCGTCATCACGACGCGCAAGCCCAAGCTGGCGCTGGGCATCCTCTATTGTGGTCTCCCCGTGTTCGCGCTGATGATCATCCGCCGGCAGGACGAGGGCATCCTCTTCACGCTGTGGGCGCTGTCGCTGGTGTGGGCATGCGATATTGGCGCGTTCTTCACCGGGCGCACGCTCGGCGGCCCCAAGCTTGCGCCGGTTATCAGTCCGAACAAGACATGGTCGGGGCTCATCGGCGGTGTCGTGCTCGCGGGTGCGGTCGCGGCGGTGCTGCATATGCAATACGGCCTGCCGATGCGGATGACGCTGGCGACCCCGGTGCTCGCCGTGCTCGCGCAGATGGGCGATCTCTACGAGAGCTGGTTGAAGAGAGTGGCGGGCGTGAAGGACAGCGGCAATATCCTGCCCGGCCATGGCGGCGTGATGGATCGCCTCGACGGGCTGGTCCCGGTCGCGCCGGTCGCGGCCTTCCTCGTCCTGCTACCGCATTTCTACGCATGAAGAGCGTCACGATCCTGGGCGCGACCGGTTCGGTCGGCACCTCGACGCTCGACCTGATCGAGCGGGAACCCGACCGGTTTCGTGTCGTCGCGCTGACGGCGAACTGTGATGTGGCGAAGCTCGCGGCGGCCGCAATACGGACCAAGGCCGAGTTTGCCGTCGTTGCCGATGAGGGGTGTCTCCCCGAACTTCGCGAGGCGCTCGACGGTACGGGTATCCGGGCGGGCGGGGGTGCCGAGGCGATTGCCGAGGCCGCATCGTCGGGCGCGGACTGGACGATGGGCGCGATCGTCGGTTGCGCGGGATTGAAGCCGGTGATGGCGGCGATCGAGCAGGGCGGCACCGTCGTGATCGCCAACAAGGAGCCGCTGGTCTCCGCCGGCGACGTCATCCTCGCCGCGGCCACGCGGACCGGTGCGACGCTGTTGCCCGCCGATTCCGAGCACAACGCGATTTTCCAGTGCTTCGACGCGACTCGCCCCGAACGCGTGCGCCGGATCATCCTGACGTGCAGTGGCGGACCGTTCCGCGACTGGACGACCGAGCAGATGCGCGGCGTCACGCTCGAACAGGCGGTCAAGCATCCGAACTGGTCGATGGGTGCGAAGATTTCGGTCGATTCGGCGACCTGCATGAACAAGGGCCTCGAACTGATCGAGGCCGCGCGGCTGTTCCCGATTGCGCACGACCGGATCGAGATCGTCATCCACCCGCAATCGGTGATCCACAGCCTGGTCGATCATGTCGACGGGTCGGTGCTGGCGCAGCTGGGGCCTCCCGACATGCGGACGCCGATCGCGCATACGCTCGCGTGGCCGGACCGGATGGCGACGCCGATGGCACCCCTCGACCTCGTCGCGATCGGCCGACTCGACTTCGAGGCACCCGATCCGGTTCGCTTCCCCGCGCTGCGTTTGGCCCGCGAGGCGCTCGACGCAGGTGGCGCACGACCCGCAATTCTCAACGCCGCCAACGAGGTAGCGGTCGAGGCCTTCCTGCAGCGCCGGATCGGCTTCCTCGAAATTGCCGCAATCGTCGAACATACGTTATCGTGTTATGACCCGGCCGCGCCGGACAGCGTCGATGCCGTGCTGGCGATCGACGCCAGGGCGCGGATCTTGGCGGGCCAGCGTGTGAAGGATTACGCGGTTTGATCGAAACGCCCGGTGTCCTGCTGACCATATTGTCGTTCGCCGCGGTGATCGGCCCCCTCGTGTTCGTACACGAGATGGGACATTACCTCGCTGGACGCTTTTTCGGGATCAAGGCGGATGCCTTCGCGATCGGCTTCGGCCACGAGATCGCGGGCTTTACCGACAAGCGCGGCACGCGGTGGAAGTTCGGTTGGCTCCCGCTCGGCGGTTACGTCAAGTTCGCCGGCGACATGAACCCGGCCAGCCAGCCCTCGGCCGAGTGGTTGTCTCTGCCCGCCGAAGAGCGCCAGCGCACCTTTCAGTCGAAGCCGGTCTGGCAGCGCGCGATCGTCGTCGCCGCCGGCCCGGTCGTCAATTTTGTCGTCGCAATCCTGATCCTCGCGGGCTTTGCGTTCGCGTACGGCGATATCCGCATGCCGCCGATTGTCGGCGGCACCGTTCCCGGTAGTGCGGCGGCGGCGGCCGGCCTCCAGGCGGGTGACCGGATCACCGGCATCGGCGGCCGTTCGGTCGAGACGTTCGACGACATGGCACGCTATGCCCGCATCCGTGCCGGCGAGCAGACCCGGATCGACGCGGTGCGCGGCGACCGCACGCTGTCGCGCGACATCGTCATCGGTACCGAACTCCAGCGCGACCGGTTCGGCAACGAATATCGAATCGGTCGCCTCGGCATCGCCGGCAGCAAGCCGATCATCGTTCCCGTCAGCTTGGTCGAGGCGCCGGTCATCGCGGTAAAGCGAACCGGCGAGATCGTCTCGATGATGGTCGAGACGCTCGGGCAGGTCATCACCGGGCGTCGTTCGGTCAAGGAGCTCGGCGGGCCGCTCAGCATCGCCAAGGTCTCGGGCGAGCAGATGTCGCTAGGCCTCGACGCCTATGTCTTCCTGATCGCGCTGGTGTCGATCAATCTGGGGTTCATCAACCTGCTGCCAGTGCCGATGCTCGATGGAGGCCATTTGTTCTTCTATGCGATCGAAGCGGTGCGTAGGCGCCCGGTCGAGCCGCAGGTTCAGGAATGGGCGTTTCGTGGCGGTCTTGCGGCGATTCTCGCGCTTATGTTGCTCGTGACCTTCAACGATCTCGGCAATTTCGGGCTTTGGAAGAACTTGGCCGGCTTGATCGGCTGACGACGATAGGGCAGGGCGGGCGCGCCTTGTATGTGCACGTTTTTAAGGTGGGTTTGGTGACAGCGATCAACGGTTACGATTTCGCGCGTAAGGGCGCCCTGCTGCTTGCAGGAACGATCCTGTCGGGCGTTCCCGCCTTCGCGCAGACGGCACCCGCCGCCTCGCCCTCTGCTGCGCCTGCCGGAACGGCGACGCGGACGAGTGCTGCGAAAGTCGCTCCGCCGGTAGTAACGCCCGTGGGCGCGCCGGTATCCGTCCGGACGATAAAGACTTTGCGGGTCGAGGGATCGCAGCGAATCGAGCCCGAGACGGTGCTGAGCTACACCAAGCTCCGCGTCGGCATTCCGTATACCGCGGAGACGCTCGATCAGGCGCTGAAGGACCTGCAGGCCAGCGACCTGTTCGCGGACTATTCGATCGCCGGTGTCGAGGACGGCAACATCGTTCTCCGCGTGCGCGAGAATCCGATCATCAACCGCGTGATCATCGAGGGCAACAAGGCGCTCAAGACCGACAAGATCACCAAGGAGATCAAGCTCGCGCCGCGCCAGATCTTCACGCGCACCGCGGTCCGGCAGGATATTGGCCGGATACTGGAGCTCTATCGCCGCCAGGGCCGGTTCGCCGCGGTGGTCGATCCGAAGATGGTCAACCTCGACCAGAACCGCGTCGATGTGGTCTTCGAGGTCAGTGAGGGGCCGAAGTCGAAGGTTCGCCAGATCAACATTCTGGGTAACGAGGTTTTCTCCGACGGCCAGATCCGTGCGCAGATGGCCACCAAGCAGGCGCGATTGAGCCGCCTGCTGTCGTCCGCCACCAGCTACGATCAGGATCGTCTGTCCTACGATCAGCAGAAGCTTCGTCAGTTTTACCTGACGCAGGGGTATGCAGACTTCCGTGTGACGTCGGCAATCGCCGAGCTGACGCCGGACAGGAAGGACTTCATCATCACGTACGTGGTGGAGGAGGGTAAGCGCTACAAGTTCGGCGACGTCACCGTCGACAGCCAGATCCGCGACTTCGACAACACCAAGCTGGCCGCGTCGCTGCCGATCAAGAAGGGCGACTGGTACAACGCCAAGTTGGTCGAGGATGCGATCGACAATCTTAGCCAGACGGCGGGCCTGTTCGGGTACGCGTTCACCGAGGTGAACCCCGAATACCAGAAGGACGCCGAGGCGCTGACGATGGGCGTCAACCTCAATATTGCCGAAGCCAAGCGCAGCTATGTCGAGCGGATCGAGATCAACGGCAATACGCAGACGCAGGACAAGGTCGTTCGTCGCGAGATCCGTCTGGCCGAGGGCGACGCGTTCAACAGCTTCCAGGTGAAGCGCTCGCAGGATCGCATCAACTCGCTGGGCTATTTCCAGGACAAGATGGAGATCAAGCAGCTGCCCGGATCGGCACCCGATCGCGTTATCCTCGAGACCAATCTTGAAGAGAAGTCGACCGGCGAGCTTCAGCTGTCGGCCGGCTATTCGAGCCTTGAGCGCTTCATCGTCCAGGCGAACATCACGCAGCGCAACTTCCGCGGCAAGGGCCAGGAACTGCGCGCCGGCGTCAATTATTCGAGCTATTCGAAGTCGATCGAGCTGGGCTTCACCGAGCCGTATCTGTTCGACAAGAACATCGCGGTCGGCGGCGACATCTTCCGTCGCGACTATAATTCGTTCAACTACCAGAACAACCAGCGTCAGACGACCTATTCGCAGGTGTCGACCGGGTTCCAGCTCCGTGCCGGTGTGCCGTTGACCGAATTCTGGTCGCTGTCGGCGCGCTACGGTCTTTCCTACGACGAGGTAGGATTGGACCAGTCGACCTATTTCACGAATGGCAGGTGCGATATCCAGCTGGCCGGCCGCTATCTCTGCGAGGCGATCGGCAATCGCTGGACGTCGTCGATCGGCTATTCGCTGATCCGCGACACGCTCAACAGCCGCCTGCGTCCCACCGCTGGTTCGCGATTCTCGTTCAGCCAGGACTTTGCCGGTCTGGGTGGCGATGTGAAATACATCCGCACCCGTGCGGAAGGCGCGAAATACTGGAACGCGGGCAGCGGCTTCATTCTGTCGGCGCTGGGTGAGGGTGGATACATCCGCTCGCTCGAGGGCAGCCGCGGTGCTGGCGTCGACCGCGTCCGCATCACCGATCGTTTCTACCTCGGCGAACCGCAGTTCCGCGGCTTCGACATCCGCGGCGTCGGGCCACGCGTGCTTCGCAGCCCGTACACCACCGACGCGACGACGGGTAAGCAGGTGCTGGTCACCGATCGCAACCAGGTCATCGACGACGCGCTTGGCGGCAACGCCTATTATCTCGGCCGCATCGAGCTGGAAATTCCGCTCGGCTCCGGCGCGCGCGAACTCGGCCTGCGGCCGTCGATCTACGTGCAGGCGGGTTCGCTGTTCAATATCACGCGGCCGCTCCTGACCAACGAGAACGACGATTATCCGTTTTCCGTCGACGTGAATGGCAACAAGACGCTCCAGCCGAAACTGACACAGATCACGAACTCTGCCGGACAGTTGCTCTATGTCGTGCCGGCCGCTGACGCGACCAACGCAGGCTTGGGAACAACCTGCGCGGTGGGATACTCGGCGACGGCGGGCGGTACGTGCATAGGCACTACGGTCAATACGGCGCAGACCCGGAGCTATGGTCCGTATTTCGAGCAGTTCCTCGGCAATTCTGCCAAGCCACGCGTATCGATCGGTATCGGCGTGAACTGGAACTCGCCGTTCGGCCCACTTCGTATCGATCTTGCCAAGGCGCTGCTCTCGCAGCCTGGCGACGACCCCAAACTCATTACTTTCAACGTAGGGACACAGTTCTGATGACGACGTTCAAGACGCTTCTCCTCGCTGCCGCGCTCGTCGCGCCGGCTGCCATGACCGCGACCGCCGCCGATGCGCAGGTTTCGGGCATCGCCGTCGCCGACGCACAGGGCGCGATCGCCAACTCGAAGGCCTGGAACGCCGCGCGCGCCCAGATCGAGACGACCTACAAGGCGCAGCTCGACCAGGCCGAGACGCGCCGTCAGGCCGTTGCCCGCGAACTCCAGCCACTCGTGACGGCCTTCCAGACCGCGCAGCGCGCGCCCGGCGCCAGCGAAGCGACGCTGCGTCCGCAGGCTCAGGCGATCCAGGCACGCGAGACCGCGGCCAATCAGGAGCTCGCGCGCCTGACTCAGCCTGCACAGCGCGCGCAGCAATACGCGATCGAGCAGATCCAGGCGAAGCTCAGCGACGCCGTGACGGCCGCGGTTCGCGCCAAGAATGTCAGCCTGTTGCTGCGTCCCGAAGCCGCTCTGTTCGCGCAGCCGACCGCTGACATCACGCCTGCGATCACGACCGAACTCGATCGTCTCGTGCCGTCGGTCAGCACCGCAGTGCCGGCAAACTGGCAGCCGAACCAGCAGGGCGGCCAGCAGCAGGGTGCCGCTCCGGCTCCCACCGGTCGTGCGCCTGCCGCTACGCGTACCCCGCAGGGTCGTTAAGGTCCGATCGTGACCGATACGGCGACCGAAACTGCGAAGAGCGGCTCTGCCAAGACGGGCCTGGGGCCGCTCGATATCGGGCGCGTCATGGCCGCGCTGCCGCATCGCTATCCGTTGCTGCTGGTCGATCGTGTCGAGGATCTGATCCTCGACACGTCGATCACCGCGATCAAGGCGGTGTCGATGAACGAGCAGTTCTTCCAGGGGCATTTTCCTGGACGACCGATCATGCCGGGCGTGCTGATCGTCGAGGCGATGGCGCAGGCTGCGGGGATCCTCGCGGTCGAGTCGCTGGGTCTCGCAGGGTCGGGCAAGCTCGTCTATTTCATGGCGATCGACGGGGCCAAGTTCCGCAAGCCGGTCGAGCCGGGCGTGTTGCTCAAGCTCGAAGTCACCTTCGTTCAGAAGCGTAGTTCGGTGTGCAAGTTTGCCGGCCGCGCGTTGGTCGATGGGCAACTGGTCGCCGAGGCGAACTTCACGGCGATGATTGCCGACCCGCCGAAAGCCTGATGCGAGGCTTTAGCCCCGCATTGTTGTAAATTCGGGCGCGTCCGTGTACGGTCGCGCCTTCCTTTTCCAGGCTGGTCGGAACCAGCCACCTACCGGAGAATACCCATGAAGGCCGACACGCACCCCGATTACCACATGATCACCGTCCAGATGACCGATGGCAGCAAGTATCAGACTCGCACCACCTGGGGTAAGGAAGGCGACGTGATGACGCTCGAGATCGATCCGCTCGCGCATCCGGCATGGACCGGCGGCCGCGGCACGATGCTCGACACCGGCGGCCAGGTCGCGCGCTTCAACAAGCGTTTCGGTGGCGGTCTCACGCTCCGCAAGTAATTTCGAGTAACCCCCGGAATGAGTTTGATTTAACTCGTTCCGGGGGCTCTTATTAAGACGTCGTTAGCTACCCGCGGCTAGATTTGGACTCGCAAGGACGAGGAATCCATGTTCGCCGCCGACTTCGAACCCGCAGAACGCGACAGCCGGCGCCGTGCGCCGCGCGCCCCGGTTTCGCTCGATATCAGCATCGGCAAGACACGACGCACATTATGCAAGGTCGTCGACATTTCCGTCAACGGCGCTCGTCTCCAGACTTATTCGGCGCTCAAGCGGGGTACGAGCATCTGGCTCAATCTTCCCCGGATCGGGCAGGTCGTCGCCGACGTGATGTGGGCGGACGACTATACCGCCGGCTGCCAGTTCCGGACGCCGCTCCCGATCGACATGTTCGAAGCCCTGGTCGGGGAAGACGCCGTCACCTGACCCGGCGACGGGAACAGCGCCGTTTTAGCGTTCGAACGACCAAGAGCGGCGGTGACGATGGCGATGACAGGGTGGTGTCGGACAAGCAGGGCTGCTCCCGCCCCCGCAGGAGTGGCAATCAGGCCAAAAACCTAAAACCGACCAAAAACTGTAAAATAGTGTTTGACGGTTCTGCGAGGTGGCCCTAGAGGGGTGTCACCGCAGCGAACGGCCACACGGTCTGGTTGCTGCGGTCGCAAAAAACCAGATGCTCCAAGCTTCTCGAGAGGGAGGTTATGCGAGTGTCGGTATTTTTGTCGGCTCTTTGACATTGTAGGTTAAGATGAAGGGACATGTGGGCGGCGGCTTGCGGTTCTCGGGCTCCTCAAGGGTTCGGGGTATCGTTTAAAGCTAAGTCGTTCTCATATGTCCTTCACATATTCCATATGTAATCGACGGTTGTTACGGTTTTCGGACTGTTGCGATCGTCTGAATGATATTGTGCAGAGCGGCTCCTTGAGATGAGCTGGTTGATCGTGGAATTCCACTGCGATTGGCTGGTGACATAAACTTGAGAGTTTGATCATGGCTCAGAATGAACGCTGGCGGCAT
>NZ_JAPZPR010000010.1:0-141180 GCF_040407565.1 Sphingomonas faeni | reverse complement strand
TGATCATCGCGTCCTACTCGACGCCCAACCCCCTCGCCTGACAGGAGAACGCTCATGGGACGCGCACGCGGCCAGAATGCCATCATGGCTCTCGGTTTCGAGACCGCATACGGCACCCCGCCGGCCAACGGGTACACGAAGCTGCCCTTCGTTTCGTGCAACCTTGGCGCCGAGCAGGGCCTGATCGAGAGCGATCTGCTCGGCCAGGGCCGCGCGCCATACGATCCGACCTATGACGTCGTGACGAACGACGGCGACGTCGTCGTGCCGCTCGACGCCAACGGGTTTCCGCTCTGGCTCAAGCTGCTGTTCGGTGCGCCGACGACATTCCCCTTCACGGGCGGATACGCGCACCTGTTCTCGGCTGGCCTGCCGTCGCTGCCGTCGGCGTCGATCGAGGTCGGCCTTCCGGATCGCCCCTCGTTCAGCACCAACTACGGGATCCGCGCCAACACGTTACAGGTGAACATGCAGCGCAGCGGCCTTGCCAACGCGACGATCGGTCTGGTCGGCAAGGGTGAGACGGTGCCGTCGCTGACGACCAACGCCGGCACGCCAGCGCCCGTCGATCTGTTCCGGTTCGCATCTGGCAGCGGCTCGATCTTCATCGATGGCGTCGTCGTCGGGGAAGTGACGGCCGCGCAGGTCTCGTATTCGAACGGCCTCGACAAGGATGAGACGATCCGCGCCGATGGGGAGATCAACGACGTCGATCCCGGCATGCCATCGGCCAGCCTGTCGCTGACGACCAAGTTCGCCGACCTGGCGCTGTACAACAAGGCGACGGCAAAGGTGCCGGTAGCTGTCGAACTGAAGTGGAACATCGCCGGCATACCGAACATGGTCATAGCCTTTCCACGGCTCTTCCTTCCGCGCGTGAAGCGTCCGATCACCGGTCCGGGTGGCGTGATGGCGGAATTCCGGGGGATCGGTTCGGCGGGTAACGGTGGCGTCCTGTTCACCGTCCAGATGACCAACATGACGCCGAGCTACGGCTAATGCTTGTGGTGCAGAAACAGCAGGTCGAGCCGGCCTGGACGCCGGTCATGGGCGCGAGCGTGCTGTTCGCGCCCATCACGCGGCCGATGCTGCGCCGCGCGCGCAGGGCCGCTCTGGACGCACTGGGGACGGAAGGTGCCGAAGGCGGAGAAGCCGCGTCAGTCGCCGAGCAGATGGAAGAGCTCGGCGACGCGCTCAGCTTCGCGCTGATCGTCGCCGGCGCGCTCGATTGGCGTGACGTCTGCATCATGGCGGATGATGACGACACCGGTGCCGGCGTGGCGCTGGAATGCACCGACGCGAACAAGGCCATGCTGCTCGCCGACCCTCTCACCTTCGAGGCGTTCGACGCTGCCTATGTCATCCCGTTCGTTCAGCGCGAACGCGAGCGCGCCGCCCCGGGAAAAGAATCGTCGCCCTCGCAGGATGGCATTTCGACGCAGGCGACGGGGGAGCTGATTACTGCCGGCTCACCTGCACCGCTGGCGACGGCGACCGATGCGCCGAGTGCCCCTACGTCCTCCACGAGGCGGACAACGAAGCCGAAGAGGCCGTCTGGAGCGTCCTGACCGGCTGTGACCGCCAGTTGCGCGTGGGTGGCGTCGGCCAGCCTTTCGCGCTCGATTTCGGTGCAGTGATGACGATGGGCCGCGCCCTCGACGTCGATCTGCATCTGCTCGCCGAAGTTCTGCCGGCCGTCGAAGCCGTGATCGTCAACCGCCTCGCCGAGGCATCTGAAGGAGGGGAATAGCATGGCCAACGCTGCATCAATTCGCCTCGGCACGACCGGCAAGGCGCAGGTCAAGGCGGACCTGGTCGAGATCGCCGATACGGGCGATGTGCAGGCCAAGCGGTGGGCGC
This sequence comes from Sphingomonas faeni, assembly GCF_040407565.1. Taxonomy (GTDB): domain Bacteria; phylum Pseudomonadota; class Alphaproteobacteria; order Sphingomonadales; family Sphingomonadaceae; genus Sphingomonas; species Sphingomonas faeni_F. Next base: position 139,320 of record NZ_JAPZPR010000010.1, on the reverse strand, counting down.
GCTCGTACGAGAATGCCGGCCGTGACGTCGAGGCGGCGATGCAGCGTCAGAAAAACGCCGCAGCGAAGATCTCCGCGATCATGCCGCAGACCGCGGTTCAGATGCGGATCGGCGACACGAACGGCACCGGCTTTGGCCAGTGGGAGGGCTCTGCCCGGTCGTCGGCCGCGGCGTTCGCCGCCCTGTATGCCGAGGAAGAGCGGCTGGAGAAGCGAACACATGCGCTCGTCGCTGCGATCGATCCCGCGTTCGCAGCACAGCAGCGCTTCAATCGCGAGATCGGGGAAGCGCGCACGCTGGTCAGCGCCGGAACGCTATCCCTCGATCAATACGTCGTGAAGCTTCGGCTCGAGCAGGAAGCGTTGGACGCCGCGTCCGGTGCTCACCTGCGCGGCGGGAATTCGGCAGGTGCCCAACGTGCTGCGATGCAGGGCCTCAGCTATCAGCTGCAGGACACATTCACCCAGATCAGCATGGGGACGAACGTCCTTCAGGTGTTCGCAATTCAGGGCGGACAGGTGGCGGGCCAGTTCTCTGGCCTTGAAGGCAAGGCTGGGAACTTCGCCCGGTTCATGATCGGCCCTTGGGGTCTGGCGATCACCGCCGGCGCGCTCGTTCTCGGTCCGCTGATCGGCAAGATCATCAGCGCCAATAGCGCAATCGACGAGGCCGTCGATAAGCTCAAGAAGGATGCGGCAGAGACCGAAACCACGCGGATCGCGAAAGACCGGTTTGCTCGTTCGGCCGAGGGGGTTGCTGCGTCGATCCGCGAGCAGGCTGAAGCGTTGGATACGGCGGCGAAGAGCGAACGGTCGGCAGCCGAACGCGCCAACATCCTCGCCAAGGAAAACTTGAAGAAAGAGATGTCGATCCGCGGCGTTACCGCGGCGCTGCTCGATCAGGCGATCGCGCAGGAGAATGTCGACAAGCAGCGTTCTCAGGGCATGGGTCAGCGCGGCGAACTCGGCACGCTGGCACTGACGGAATCGTCCGGCCGCGTCGCCGGGCTGCAGGCGCAGCTGAAGACCAATCAGGCTGCGATCGACGAGGCCAAGCGGAACCTGATGGGCACGCGCATCGACCTGGCGACCGAGGCGGCAGCCCGACAGTCCGATCCGATGGCGAAGATAAAGAAGGACTACGACGATCAGGCGACGGCCGCGCGCAACGCGGCCCGCGCGCGCATCAAGGCCGGGCAAGATGTCGACGGGGCGCTGAAGCGCGAACTGGCTACGATCGAGCGGAACCGCGCAGCCGCGGTGAAAGCCGAGCAGGACAAACAGCACGCGTCGAAGGAAACCGTGAAGCAGTACGGCCGCGAAGTGACGTCGTCGGAGGCTTCGGCGATCGCGCGGGCGGCGGGTCTGCAGGTCAACAGCGCCGATCGGAGCACCGCCCGGCAACAGCAATTGTACGACGCATGGATCGCGCAGGGGAAGCCGAAGGAGAACCCCGTCGCCAAGCCCGGCACCAGTGCGCACGAGCGTGGCAACGCGCTCGATATTCAGTTCGAAGCAGGAGTTACGGCGAAGAAGATCAAGGATGCGTTCGCTGCTGAAGGCGTGCGTTTGACCAAGGTGTTTGCCGAGACCGGTCACTGGCATGTCGAATGGGCGCGGACTGCGGCACAGCGCACGGCATCGGCGGATGCCGCCAAGGATGCGAGGGAACTCGCCAGCGCAAACCGCGAGCTCGAAAGCGACCTTGCGGAAGTCGTGAAGCAGTTCGACCCCGCCCGCGCTGCGGCGGACGAATATGCGACATCGCTGAAGAAGATCGCTGCTCTGCGGGGGGCAGGCAAGATTAGCGCTGATCAGGCCGGCGACTACACCTATGCACTCTTTAAGGAGCAGCAGACCAAGGCGGCGGCTCAGCAGGCCTCGTCGTTCAAGACGATGTTCGGCGAGGTGGACGATCCTTTCGCTGCGGGGAACGCCTCCTGGCGGGCGCAGCAGGACGAGCAGATCAGCGCATGGACTGTCGAGCACGAGCGTCGCCAGCAGGTTCAGCAAGAGGGCGTCCGAACGGTCGCGGGCCTGTACCGCAACCTCATGAGCGGCGGGACGCGGTCGATTTTCGACAGCTTCAAGGAGAGGGGCATGAATGCCATTGCCGATCTCGCCGCTAAGTGGACGCTCAGCCAGATTGGAAAGCTGTCGGGCTCCGGCGGTATCATCGGTTCACTGGCCTCGCTCATCACTGGCGTCAGCAAGGCTGCGCCAACAACGGCCGCTGCTGCAGTCCGCACTACTGGCCCCCCCGGCTTTGCTACCGGCACCGAATATGCACCTGGCGGCGCAGCGATCGTCGGCGAATTTGGCCAGGAACTGGTCAACCTTCCCCGTGGCTCACGCGTGACGCCCGCAGCCGAAACGCGGCGCATGCTGGCAGGAAACGACAATATGCCTTCGATCAGCATGCCGATCAGCATCGATGCGACCGGTGCCGACGCTGCCGGCCTCGCGCGCGTGGAGCAGCAGCTCGCCGATCTGCGTTCGGAACTGCCCGGCCGTGTCGTCGCCGCGTACAACGACGCCCGAACGCGGCGGTTGATCCGCTGATGTTGCCGCTCGAACAACCGGAAACCGGTCAAGCGCAGCAGACCTTCGAACTGCAACGGGTCGACTTCCTGTCGCCCGAGGCTGGCGGTCGGATCGGTGCGGTCAGCGCCGGCAACCCGTTGTGGGTAGCGGCGTGGCAACTGGGCAAGATCGGCGCGGTGAAGTCGGATCTCTGGCGGGCGTGGCTGTTGCGCATGCGGGGCAGCCAGCGCTCGTTTCTCGGTCGCGACATCGCGCGCCCGTTTCCGCTCGCTCATATGGGCGGCTTCGGAGGAATGACGCCCGCCGGGGGCGGTGCCTTCGACGGCGCGGCTTCAGCCTGGTCGCAGGCGATCGACGCCGACGGCAGCGCTCAGCTTACCTTGTCCGGGCTGCCGTCCGGCCTTCAGGGGTCCGTCGGCGACTATGTGGGCTTCCGCTGGGGCGTCGGTGACGCACGCCGAGCGCTGGTCCGCCTTGTGCTGCCGGCATCTGCCAATGCCGGCGGGACGGCCACGTTCATCGTGGAGCCGCCCGTCCCGACGCTGGTCGTGCCAGCAAACGCGATCGCGCATCTCGACCGCCCGGCTTGCGTGATGAAGCTCCTGCCCGGCCAGTCGGAACTGGGTCCAATCGATCGCCGCCTTTCGGTCATGAGCGGCAAAATCTCTGCTGTGCAGGATCTGCGACCATGAAGAGCTTCACGGATCTGGCAATGGCGGCGATCGGCCGTGGCGACGTTATCGTCGGCGGTGCGACCGAGATCCTGTGCGATCCGCCCGTCCGCCTCTGGAACGGTGAAGGCACGGTCGTGCTGGACGGTGAAACCTATCTAGGCATCGGCGATCGCGCCCTCGCCCAGATCAGTTCCTCCGCAGTCGGAGGTGCAGCGCAGGGTCTGTCGCTTTCACTGTCCGGCGTCGATCCTGACGTGATCCCGTTGCTCGATGCGGCGGACCTGCGCGGATCTGCGGTAGCATCGCGCCGCCTCGTGTTCGACTCGTCGGGAACCGTGCTCCTCGACGAGCACGTGTTCGACCGCGGGCGGATCGATGCGGTCGAGACCGACGAGACGATCGGCGAGAATGCGGCGATCAGCATCACGGTCGAAGGTGCGGCCCGCGGCCTGGGTCGTCGTGGCGGCCGGATGCGCACCGATAGCGATCAGCGTCTCATCGACCCGAGCGATGGCGGCTTTCGACGCGTCAGCTTTGCCGGACAGAAGACGCTCTACTGGGGCGGTCAGAAACCTGCGACGTCGCTGACCGCATTACCTAACTCGTCCAGCGCGGCCCGCCGCGATGGCAACGTCCAACTGGTCTGACCCTATGCGCGATCATGATGCTTTGCTGGCGTTTATCGCCGGACGTACCAACACGCCCCACGACTGGAAGACAAACGACTGCGCGCGCTATGCGGCCGGCGCGGTCGAGGCCCAGACGGGACGGCGTCCGCTACACGGCCTCGGCAGGTGGCGGACCTTTGCCGGGGCCTGTCGCGCACTCGCCAAGCTCGGCGGCATGGAAGCGGCGACATCTTCCTGTCTCACCCCCATCGCACCGGCCATGGCGTCACGCGGCGATATTGCTGGCGTCCCTGACGAAGCGCTTGGGCTCCGGCTGATGGTTGTCGAGGGTGAGACCCTCGTCGGTCCGGGCGAGACCGGTAACCAGCGCGCGAAGCGGTCGACCATGACACACGCCTGGAGTGCCGATTGATGTCCAAGGCAGTTGGCAAAATTCTCACGGTCGCGGCGATCGTCGTTGCGGTCGCGGCCGCCATCCCCACCGGTGGTGGCAGTTTCCTCATTGCCGGCTCGCTTGCGGGTGCGATCGGCGCGGGCATCGCGGTCGTCGGGTTCGTCAATGCCGCGCTGATGAAGCCGAGCAGCAGCAGCGAGGCGCGCCAGGCGTCCGAAACCTCGCTGCAAATTGGCGAAGGCCCGCGCCGCGCCGTGTTCGGACTGGCTGGCACGGCTGGCTCGCTCGGCGATGCTTTCAACTATGGCGGGAAATACGGGACCGACTGGGAAGTCCTGGTCCTGGTAATCGCCGATCACCTCTGCGACGGTCTGGTCGGCTTCTATGTGAACGACACGTACGTTGCCTATGCTGGCGATGGACCTGTCGCCGGATATGGCAATCAGCTTCGGGTCTCGTGGCGGCCCGGTTCCGACGACCAGCAGTTGCCGGCGGTTCTGACCGCGCAGGGCGGATGGGCAGCGAACGACCGGATCCGCGGCGTCGCCTACCTCGTCGTCGAGTACAAGGCTGACGCGGCGGACGCGAAGAACCCCATCTGGACGAGCGGCCGGCCATCGTTCCTTGCCGTCGTCCGCGGGCTTCGCCTGTACGACCCGCGAAAGGATAGCACGGTGCCGGGCGGTTCCGGCCCTCATCGCTGGCTGGATCCGTCGACCCGCGAGTGGGGCGAAAACGCCGAACTGTGCCGCTACAATTTCGATCGCGGGATCTATGCCTGCGACCGGATCGACCAGCCGACGCAGCTGCTCGTCGGACGAGGTCTCACGGCGACGGAAGCGCCGCCTGAGCGCATCTTCACCGCCGCAAATCTCTGCGACGAACAGGTCGCGCTGAAGGCAGGCGGAAGCGAACGGCGCTACCGTGTGGGTGGTGTCATCTCGGCAGACGAAGTGTTCGGCGACGTCGCCGACCTCTTCGCGGCTGCGATGGGCGGCATTGTGATACAGCCCGAGGGCAGCGTCGCGGTCGAGCCGGGGCACGGCAAGGCGCCGGTCGCGTATATTACTGACGACGATCTCGTTGCCGGCACCAAGGTCAGCTTCAGCGACTTTCGCAGCGAGGCCGACGAGGAATGGGCGAACACCGTCGTCCCGAACTATATCGACCCGGCGCAGAAATGGGTGAGCCGGGCTGCCCCGATCCGACGCAACAGCGCGGACGTCATTGTTGATGGCGGTCCCCGTGAAGCGGCGATGACGTTGCGCCTGGTCACGTCATCGACCCAGGCGCAGCGGATCGGCGAAATCCGTCGTCGGATCGGTCGCCTGCTTCGCACCGCCAGCGTCACGCTGGGCCCGCGCTTCTGCGAGCTCGAGGAAGGCGACTGGATCGTCTGGACTTCGGCGAGGCGTACCAACGGCTTGCCGGTTCAATTCCGGATCGAATCGTACAGCCTCGGTAAGGAATGGCGTAACGCGCTGTCGCTGCGCGAGATCAACGCCGGATGTTACTCGTGGTCGGTTGGCGACGAGATCGCCGACGGCACGACGGCGGACGCACAAACCCCGCCCGACGGTTACGGGGTGCCTGATCCGGGCTCGTGGATGCTGACGGGCACAACGATCGCAGGCGCCGATGGCACGTCGCAACCCGCGCTCGTCTTCACCGGCGCAGTCGAGGATCTGTACTGCAGCGAGGTCCGCTTCGAGTACCGGGTCCATGTCGACGGCCAATCGAATGACGCCGGGTGGATCGATCCGGTGTTTGCTTCCCCGGATGTACGTGAGCGACGGATCATTGTTGGCGGCGCCGTCCAATACGACGGCGCTGTGTCGTACCGCTTTGCTGGCGGCGTCCCCGGACCCCGTCTCATCCTCAGCACCGTGACGAGCGGTAGCTTCGTTACGCCAGGTACCGGCGAAGGCAGTCCAATTCATTCGATTATGCTTTCCGGACTGACCGGGCAATTGGACCCTATCCTCCTGGAACCGGGCGCGGGCCTGAATGTAACGGCAGCGATCGGCCTGACGTCGACTGGTTCGGGAACAGCGACCCTTACGATCGCATCGGCGATTGGTGGTGGTTCGTTCGGCGATGTCGGTTCAGCATCGGCCTTCGTCGCCTCCGGCGAGCCTGCGTATCCTGAAGCAAGCGGTACCGTGACCAATGCCAGCGGGAGTCGCATCTTCGTGACACTGCGCGCGCAGGCGTCCGGGCCCGCCGGCCTCGCAATACGCGCTGATACCACGAACTACCTTCAGGCTTAGCCTTCCACCGAATTGGAGAGTGCAATGACCAACCGGGCAGCAATGCGCGGCGCCGAGACGCGCGCGTGATCGACCGCAACTTCGACATGCGCGTCGCGGGCGGCGATCCCCTCGCGCTGCGCTACCGGCGCCAGCTGGCGGACGGCACCACGCGCGCGCTTCTCGGCGAGGTCTACGCCTTCACCATCTACCGGCCGGACGGCAGCACGGAGGCGGGCTGGAGCGCCGCCAGCGCGATCGAGCAGGATCTCGACGGCGACTTCGCCGACATGGCCCTGCCCGCGCCCTTGAGCGCCGCGCTGGCGGGCGTCGTAGGGCTGAAGTGGGAACTGGCGGAGGTGCTGCTCGATGGCGGTCGCCAGCGCCGGCAGGGCGGCGCGCTCTACGTTTCGCGCTCGGCCGCCACGACCGCCGGCACCGCACCGCCCCTCGCGCAGGCGGACATCGACTGGATCATCGAAAGGGACGATAGCTGATGGCTAGAACGATCGTGCAGTTGCGCGGGGGCAAGGGCCTCACCGCAGCAGAGCAAGCATTCCTGGCGGGTCAGATCGCCGAACCGACGCAAGCCGCGCTCGTCCCTTTCTTACGCGCCCCTGCGCTCGAAGCTGCCGGTCAGGCACGCGCCGATGTCGACGCGCTCATCGCCGCGACCGGTACGGCGTTCGGCCAGCAGAAGGCGGCGCTCGATATTCACGTCGCCGCCAAGGACGCGCTGATCGATGAAGCGATTACGGAGTTGGGCGAGACGACCAGTCAGAAGGTCGGCGAGGTCGACGATGCTATCGCGGCATCTGCTGCGCAGCGGGCCTCAATCCGAGGCGATTTGGACGCCAAGGCACCCTCCCTTGTTGCCGCATACAGTGGAGCGCAGCCGCGCGCGCTGCCAGATCGTCTGCGCGTGCGAACGCTTGGCGATACGCCGCAAGGGATCCTGAGCGTAGGCGCATGGATCAATGCCGCGATTCAGGCGGCACCGGCGGGCTCTGTGCTCGACTTCGAAGCGCGCTTGCTCAACATTGCCGCGGTGACGATCGTTCTGAAGGGAGGCGTAAAATACGACTGGACCGGCTGCCAGTTCACGCACACCGGAACCGCGCCGTTCCTCACGGCTGCGGACCAGTCCGACATCGAGTTCATCGGTCATCCCAAGATCATCGGCCCGATGTCGACGACGAACTATGCGTTCCAGTTTACCCGGTGCACGCGGCTGATCGTGCCGATGTTCGAATACTATAACGGCAATTCGGGCGTGCTCATAACGGACTGCATCGACGCCCATGTGACGATCCACGGGCATGAAATGCGCGGGCCGAACATGGCTGTGAAGGGTCCTGCGAACACGCGTGTCGTGATCGCATCGAAGTGCCGCAACGGCGCTGGATTCGGGATCTTCGGCGACAATTTCGCCTCAGGTGTCCACGTCCTCTACACGATCAAATGGGTCGACGAGACGAAGGTCGCGGTCGGGTCGTTCATCGAGAGTCAGTACGAGATCGCATACGAGACCAGCGCGGGATCGGCGGGAGCGTCGCACAAGACGCTGGGTGAAGAGGCGATCGGCCTCACGTTCAGCACGAGCAGCTGGACGGTCGACTACCTCTATGGGCATCGGACAGGTGACGGTGCCGCGTCGCTCACCGGCAATTACCACACGATCAAATATCTCCGGGCGGTGGAGTGCTACCTAAACGGCGTACATGCCTCCGGTCGCGGCTCACGCGTCGACTTTGTTCGATCGATTCGCAACGGCCATTACAGCGCTGGCGGGGGCAACGCGATCTACGGTGGGTTTGCCGCGAGTGCAGGTAGCTCTGCAGGCGGGGTTGCGATCGCCGTTTCGTTCGGCAAGATCGTCTCAACAGGCGACCTGTTGGGTGGCGGGCGTGCTGATACCGGCTATCGTTACCCAATGTTCGCGGCTGGCGGTGTGTGTAAGCAAGCCGGCATGTATTGGGACGGCGGCGCGGGGATCGGCTACGTCTTCCGCATTGTAGGCAAAACCCCGGATAATTTTGGGCCAACGTCTCCGGCCGCAGCGGGCTGGACCGTACCGGCTTCGGACTCGATGACTAGCTCGACGTTCTCCGATGGCGTCAGCACGTGGGCATATCGCACGTCGTTTTCGCTCGTAGACGGTGGCGGTCCTGCCGCCCGCAACTGCGTTTGGGGTGAAATCGATTACGATGGTCCTGGCCTAGCGTTCGTCGACAACGTCGGTCCGAGCGGTAGCAACCTTTACCCCTCGGTCAGCGGCGCTCCATTCTCCGAGCCACCAATCCTCATCAACGGCGAGTTCCACTATTGGCCGAATGGCGGATCGGTGCAGGTTTCCGCGGCAACGACCGCGGCGGAGACGGCTGGTGGCTGGTATGGTGCGCGTACGGGCGGACCGGGTTTTTCTGTTTCCCAGGTCACCGGATACAGCCGGCCCTACGCGATGCGCTTGCAGCGAGCGGTCGGCGACACGGCAACCGGGACGCCATACGTCGGACAACAGATCACCGGGGAGGACGTCTACAAGCTCCGCGGCAAGAAGGTCGGCGTGAAGTATCGCGCGGCGGTCGGTTCGGGCTGGTCGGATAACGATGGCAAGCTGAGCTGGTCAATCCTGACGAGCAACGTCGTTCAGCCTCTCGACGCCGATCTCAACCCAGCCGCTGCCGTCTCCTTGTCCAACGGCGCGCAGTCGGTGACCGCAAGCGCGGATAGCTACACGTTCGCTTCGGCCGGAACCGTGCCGATGGACGCCGAGGCGATCATCATTCGGTGGAGCTACTCGCCAGTCGGAACGGCGGTCGCAAACGACTATCTCGACATCGAGGCGCCCGTGATCGGGCCGGCAGACGCAACGTTTGCGTTTGTCGCTGAAAGCCTCGCCACTACCCGCGCACGACTAGGAGTGTTCGGTGAAGTGATCGCCGCACCTGGCGCCCCGCAGGCGGCGGGTACGGTAAGCGGGTCATCCTCAGGCCTGTATGCGACACCGCGAACCATGATCGCGGGCGGTACGCCTTTCACGCCGACGGACACTGAATGGCGCTTCTACCGAATCGTCCCCTACAATATTGCTATCACCGAGCTTGCGATCGAGGTCGTCGTGGCGGGCCCGGCGGGCTGCAAGATCCGCATGGCGATTTACGCTAATGCTGGAAATCGGCCCGGCGCGCTATTGGCGGATGGGGGCGAGATGTCTGCGGAAACTGTCGGCGTGAAGTCGTTCGCCGTTTCGGTGCCAGCGAGTAAGGACGCACGATGGCTGGCATATCAAGTTACAGCGTCACCTGGCACGCTGACGATCCGTAGCAGCGCGGCCGGGTTCCAGGAATTAGGCGCCACAAGTTTTACGACCGTCATTAAGGGGCTGGCAACGACTAATGCCGCATACGGCGCTGCATCTGCGGTTCCGTTAACCTTAGCCGCTACATCTATAGGTCCGATGGTCGGGGCGCGTTAACAACCCTCACGCTGTCTGGGCGCGGGTGGGGACGCCCGGCCCGTCCACCACGACTTTCTCCGGCGCTCCACCGCCCTGATATAGCACTATTCTCGCTACTTCTCGACCAGCGGCGGTGAGGGGCCATGCGGACTTACCGCGGAGTGTTGCAAACGCAGAAAGTTAAGCGAGTATCTTTTGATTGATCGCTTGACATACAACTGCAACGTTTGTGCCACGAGTAAATTGGACCTCGCAAACACCCCAACCTGATCCGCAAATTTTCAATTCTGCGTCGATGTCGGTCGCGCCTGCATTCTCAACGGAATAGGCCGCGATCGATTTCCACGGAAAACTGGATAACTCGATCTTTCGGCCGGTTATACCTTGTGAATTGATCACGACGATCCGTTTAGACGTGAAAATCATTCCGTCACGCGCGCCCTTAAATTCCATCTCTACGGCTTCGTCTGCCATGAGGATAGCAGCGTACTTTTCCTTCAGAGTGCCAACTTTTGTTGCAGACCCAACGAAGACTTTTCCCATGAACGGATGCTCGATCGCTGACATGTGATTCCCTTTGTATCTCACATCGAACTTATCGATCGCCGGATCGCAGGGATAGTGCGGTGGGCGTTTACCAGCCCATCGCGTACCACTCCGTCAACCGTACCTCGCCGGCGCTCGCACCAACACTTTTCGATATCGTCAGCTGCCTCGCTGTCCGTTCACGGGCCGCCCTTAGCCATGTCTGGCGCCCTACCATGAACAACAGCAGCAACCCGACCGATGCGGTCGCGAGATGGAATGACGCACGGCGATGACGCCGGGTGTCTCCCCCACGGATCACCCTACGCCACGACGCAACCGATACGGGCCTATTCCGAATAATTCGTAAAGCACCGGCGCATAGGCTGACCGTAGACCTAGTCAGTCTTGCCTGTGCGTGAGCTTCTTTTGACGACGGCCTCGTGCAAGCCACGTTGTCGCCCACCAGGTTCCAGCCTCCCGTCTGTGGCGCTGGCGACGCTGTTCTGAGCGATGACGTCGAGCACGGGTTTTAGCAATTGACCGTGCTGCCATCGACATGACTGCGACCGCAGGCACGATCACGATTAGTTCTAGCACGTGACGCTCCAAACAGCCGATGCGCTGCAGCCTATAGCCCCCGCCGACTGGCCTGCGACGCTCGTTTTCTTACAGCTGTCCCGAATCAGGATCTTACCATGAACGACAGCACCAGCGCGGCCTATGCGGTCGCGGGAAAGGATGACGCATGACCGCGACAGCCACGAGCAACTACATCGGAGAGGCAATGCGGGCGACAGCCGCGCTGGCTCCCCCATCCCTTGCAGATAATCCAGGGCTGCTCGCCTGGAACCTGTTCGTAATGACCGCGGCGTTCTGCCTCGGGTTGATGATGGCGGGAAGGCAAGCGCGCCGGCTGTGGCGGGCACGGGCCATTGATCACCCCACGGACCCGGTCTCGCTCTACCGGATCATAATCTTCCTAGCCGGATGCGCGATCGCCAGCCGCGGCGGTGCCGAAGCAGTCAGCCTTTGGTCGTGGAGCTCCGGCGATGCCGCCACGATCGAGCGTATCGCAGAACTGAAGCGCTGGCTTGATCCGCTGTCGATCGCATGCGGCTTTACCTGGATGGGATTGCACATGCTCGCCGAGCCGATGATCGAGCACCAGCTGCGCAAAGCGCCGCTGCCGGTCGACATGTGGTCGAGGTGGCCTCAGCTTCGGCGACCGGCTGCCGTGCTTCTCGTTAGTCTCTTGATGGCGGCAGCGGCCGTTGGTCTTCGGTGATCAAGGAGGCGGTCGTGTCGACCGCTCCCGTTGCCACTGTCCCCGTCATCTGGTCGGTGCTGGGCTATAGCTTCCCGGCCGGATCAATGTGCGTGGGCCTCTTCACCTGTTTCATGGTCCGGCTGTTCATAACCCTCGACGCAACCGGCCCGAAGCGCTGGCTTCTTGACGGCATCGTCACCGGGCTTTCGATGGTCATCACTGCGGTCTGGATCGTCGAGCACCAAGTCGACCTTTTCGCCGCTTTGGGGACCGGGGGAATGACGGGCGCGGTCGGCGCGGGCGTCATCACGTTCTTCAAGCGCCGCGGTCAGAGCGCGATCGACGCCCTTGATGCCGCACTACCCGGCAAGTCAGCGGTTCCACCAGACATGACCGCCACTCTGCGCGGGCTCGACAAGTTGCCCTAACACCCCATCCTTCGGTTGGCGAAGGATGGGGCGACCAGTCACTTTCCGGAGTTACCTGGCGTTGCGTCAACGCGGAAACCTCGAACCGGTTTCGCGGTAACGGCCCGCCTCTAGCGCCAAGGGGTTGCGCGAAGCGGGCCGGCCGGCATTGGCGGAGATGAGCCCCCGGCAAGTGGGCAAACAGTTCCAAGCCACAATAGGTTCGGGTTGGAAGGAATTACCGGGGCGATGGGTCAAAGCCCACGAGCTAGCTGAAGTACCCGGCGCGGTAACGGCCCACCCTTAAGTGCCAAAACAAAACCCAGGGCGGGCCGGCCGGCACATCGTGGGAGAGGAAGCCGGCTGGGGCTCAACTGCTCGTTACCAATATTGCTGCACATTGGAAAAAATTAATCATCATGGCGGGCAACCGCTAGTGCGCCGACCCGCCATGGTCGCGTAAACAGCGGCCAGCCTATCCGAAAAACATGCTGTGAAAACCGGATAGGCTGACCGCCTCGGTAGCTCGTGTAACGAGCCTCGCAGCGGATCAGCTTGGAAGCAAAACCGCGCCACGGACGGACAGGTACGAACATCTGTCCAATTTAGATGCACTGCCGCGCCATCGCGCCCGGCGCCGTAACGGCCCGCCTCAAGCGCCCACGCTCGCGAGGCAGGCCGGCCGGGACACGTTCGGAGAATACCCGGCACACCAGATACGTGCGCCGTAACTAAATGCTTCACAACGAAAGAAAAAATTATGACGACGGCCTCAAAGCCGGCGACTGCCTCTGCGCGTCTTGCGCACGGGCTGGCGTCTCCGGCGAAATTCTTCGCGGCGATCCGCCCGCTGTTCGGCACGATGACGACGGCACAGGTCGAAGGCATCGAGGCGAAGCTCAGTGCGTTTGTTGCGCAGGCGTCGCCGTTGGCGTTCGCCGCGTACGGGCTTGCGACGTCGTTCCATGAGACGGCCCAGCGGATGCAACCGGTTCCAGAAATTGGTCGCGGCCGTGGCAAGACGTACGGAAAGCCGGGCAAGCATGCCGGGCAGATCGCGTACGGCCGCGGCGATGTTCAGCTGACTTGGGACTACAACTACCAGCGCGCGGACGACGAGCTCGGCCTGAAGGGCGCGCTGACGTCGAACTATGATCGGGCGATGGAAACGGAGATCTCCGCACAGATCATGGTCCTCGGTATGACGGAAGGCTGGTTCACCGGAAAGCGTTTCGCCAGCTACCTGCCCGCGACGGGCCGTGCGACGGTCGCGCAGTTCACCTCGGCGCGGCGCATCATCAACGGGATCGATCGTGCAGAGAAGGTCGCCGGGTACGCTATGTCGTTCCAGGCTGCCCTTGCCGCTGGGGGTTGGGCGTAGGGTCCGCCCTCCCCTTCGCCAGCGCTTCGGTCAGTACGATGTCCTGCGGTACGCCGATGTCGTCGCAGATGCGGGCGAACTGCGTCCCAGCCCAAGTCACCCGGAACTCGGGAGGTTGGCGATCCTGCCCCGTAAGGGTGCGCCAGAGGACGTCGAACGGCTCCCGGTTCTTCGACAGCGTGATCGAGTAGAGGTAGGCCAGCGCCAGACGCACGCCGTGCTGCGGCTGTTTCAGCGGCCCGTCGACCTGAAGCCTTCTGATCGCATCGTCGAGCAGCACCAAGGCGATGAACGTCGTTCGGTTGGGCTTCGACACGGCAACTTGGCTCCGACTCGTCAGAGCCGCGAGCTACACCGTTCCACGTTTGTTCTCAATTGCTGCCGCGCGTATCCGCGCCGGTTATCGCGTCGATCGCTACGGCAACCCGACGCCAGTCTTGGACTGCCACATCGTTTGCGAGGACATCCCCCAACTGGTCGATGATATACTCGGCGGTCATTTCGCCGTGTTCCGCAAGGATGGCGCTTGCCTTGATCCATATTTCGCGATCGGTCATCGCCCGTTGCAGTTTCATCGTTCAGTTTCGGCCTTACTTGACGCGTCCGCTTCGTGGAGCGCGGCGACGATCGCCTTTACCTCGGGCACGTAGCTTTCCCACATCGGGCGCCCTTCGAACTTCGTGTTCTCCGGGAGGCCATGGAACCTACACATTGCTCGCGCGGCAAACTCGATTCGTCGCAAGTCTCGGTCGGTCTTCATATGCCGAGGTTGCGACGCTCAACTTCGGCGGCAATGCGATCAGCAATGGGGTCGCGGGGCTTTCCGTCGGTCTGCTGATACGCCTCGATCAGACTTTCGTCATCAAGGTACTCGATTACGTCGGGATGCAGTGGTGGGGTCGCCATTCACATAGCCTATGCGCAGTCGACCGATCCGAGCAAGGCCTAGCCGACCTTCATCTTAGCGGACACGTTGTTGAACGTTTTATTCAGGCTGGTACCAAGCCCCTGCATCGCGGCGATCGCGGCAACCGCGATAAGGGCCGCGATCAGTCCGTACTCGATCGCGGTCGCGCCGCGCGTGTTGCGGATAAAAGCGGCTAAGTGTTGAATCATATGCATTCTCCCGCAGACCATCTGCGGGAGAATGATTAACATCCTGTCATCCAGACCTACATCATGCCGCCATCAGTCTTGATCTCCGCCCATTTTGCGGCAGTCTCGGCTTTAACGTACAGTCGACGCGCTTCCCGTGGGTTGCTCGACGTCCATTTATCGGGCGCGGATGCCATGAACCTCAGTGTTCTAGTAATTCGTTCCTGCCGCTCACGGCGCATCGTCGGAGTGATGCTGTTGTCGAAAATGCCCACCTGGCCACCGATCGGATTGATCTGGGGAAGCGCAGCACCGAACGTCGACCCGGTCGTCGGGTTCGCGTTCGGGCTGATGAAAATGAACTGAGCGGGGGCGACCGTCGCGCAAGAGGCTAGACCGAACGCAGCAAGGATCTTCAGCATGGACATCTCCTGATAACGTTGAGGAAACTGACGCAAGCGGCAATAGGATGCAAGCGGGTATCACCAAAGCTTCCGCCGCCGCTGCTTGCTCCTAACAGGGCGCAGGCTCCTCCAAAGTCGGCCATAGCGTCGTCTATTCCGGCTCCGACGATTTGGGCAAGGTGAACCGCATGGACGAACTCACCACTTCCATTGTCGGCATCGACTTCCCGAACGAGGACAAGTCGAAGAGCAACAGGCGGATGGAGTACATGCTTTGCGCGCCTGGCGAACTGGTCGAGCTACGCCTCGAGCCGAAGAATTCGTTCGACGAGAACGCGGTCGCGGTCTGGTCCGATCGCGGTGTTGCAGCTGGGCTACGTCAGCGCCGAGCGTGCGCCCCTGATAGGCAAGCGGATGAAGGAAGACGAGGTCGCCGCGATCTTCCAGGCGATGCACGGGAACGGGGCCTATATCCGGATCCGGTTCGGAGGCGGACTGCCTACCCTGCCCGACCCGGTCCCTAATGTTCCGAAGCCCGCCCCCGCCCCGCCGGATGCGCCCGGCGCATCGACCGGTGTACGATCCCCAGGCCTTTTACCCTGATGAAGAAGGCCCGGAGTTTGGCGCTTAGTATTTGGTCATCGGTACAAACTGACCTATGTCATCACGGATGAAGCCCAGCAAGTTCGTCTCGCACTATGAACGAATGCTAGGTCGAACCCTGGAATCAAACGAGCTCGCCGCGATCGCCGTGGCCCGTAAGAATTCTGATGGGAAACGGGACGCCATCAAATCGATGCGCGCTACGCTGCTTGAGTTCGCGCCAGACGCGCGCGCCGGTCACCGAGAACCCAATCTGGCCTGACTGCCGATGTACGATCCCCACGCGTTCTATCCAGACGATGAGGGACCAGAATTCGGGGCATGAGTTTCCAAATTGCGTGGCCACGGCGATGCGCCGGACCGCGCAATCAGTCAGGCGATCGCCCCGCCTCGACGAGCAAGGCTCTGAGTAACTCGTCGCTCAACGGTTCGGAAAATTGACAGCCCGAGTTGTACTCGTCCGCCCACTTCACGGTTGCAGAAACTCTTCCCACGAATGGAAGGGTCAGCCAGATGACTGACCCAACCTTCAGCGCTGAATATGTTTTGAGTCGAGCGCCGCTTTTCGAAATGTCTGAGACGCGGCAAAGCGTGCGCCGCGCGCCGTCGAGTTCGGCATCTAGGCCGAGAAGCGATCTGGGCGCACCGCGCTTGGTGATCCGGACAGGTTCGAAATCGGCGCTGAACATAACCTTTGTTACGTCAGCGAATCTTGCATTTCTATATCATAAAGCAGGAATCTGCTTCCGCACGCACAGTCGAGCGTGCATTCCTTCCTGATGAGAAAGGGCCGGGGTTCGGCGCCTAGCTACCTGCAGTCGCGTTGGGGTTAGCGGGCTTCTCGTCGTCGTCCACTGGCCCGCTGTAGTCGATATGCGACTGCCCACCGTGCGCCATGAAACCGGTATTGCCGGGGTCGCCCTTGACCTGCTTCTTATCCTTGTACGCACCCCCTCCGCTTTCTCCGGCGCCAGTGCGACCCGTCGAGACGTCACCTGCTACGTTCGGCTCGTCCATGTCGGGGACTGCTTGCATAGGTTGTTTGCCCGTATCGCTCATCGGTGTTCTCCTCGCTCAACGAACGGGCGGGCTCCGCTTTTGATCCTCAGGCCCCATCTCCTGATGAGGAAGCGCCGGAGTTCGGGGCATAGATCAGCTCGGGAGTCCGCCAATCATACCAGCAACGGTCAATTTGGCGGCTTCCGCCCGCGCTTGTCGAATTGCTTCATTTAATTTCACCATGCCGCTCCGGACTATTTTCAAATTTTAGAGCGTCCAATGCCTCAAGAACACGCACAGCCGTCAAAGGCAGGTCGAGCTCGTCCGCCAACCCTAAGGCTTCTTCCAGCTTGGCACTCAGGGCCGCGACATCCTGTTTGGTCATCAGGTTCCTCAGTGTTTCGTGACGGGAATCAAGCCGATCGCGCTCGATATAACGGCTCCGACGACCTTCAGATCGAGCCGAATTGCCATAAGGCGAAGCTCGGCCAGCGCATCAACAAGCTCCTGCGGGGTGTCAGGTTCACCGACTTTTACCGGAGTGAAGCGGGGGTCTTCCGGGTCGATCGATTTCACGTTTGATCGGTTAGCACTTCAAAGAAATCCGGGCGATGATCCAGAACTACCCGCCCATGGTACCTTTGCACCATTCCGGTTCGCAGCTGCCGTAATGAATCGGAAGATCCGCCGCAGCACCCGTCATTGGCTCGTTCTTTCAGGACGAGGAAGATCTGCCGTTCGGCGCCGGATTGATCGCGCGATGCTGCTGGAGCCTTGCCGCTCCGCACGCACCGAGCAGCTGATCGGATAAGGTGGATGCCGCCTCGACGTCGAGCGTCGCAACGACGCCCGGCGCCTCAACCAGAACCGTCCCCTCCGAGGCTGTTATTTTGAACGCGTCAGGTCTCAGTGTCTCAGCCATTGGTGTTCTCCGATACCAAGGCAACGATCGTCGAACAGAATCGCCCGGCCTACTGCTTTGGCTCAGTACGATTGACGGTCTGAGTTCTGTCCTGATGGGCAAGCCTTTATGTTCGGCGCTTGATCAATCGCGGCAACCCGCTGCGGCCGAGCCGCGTCATATTGACGCAGGTCAATTTACTGAATCGTGCCAGCGGTTATTGTAAGGACATGACGCGAACCGCTGCTGATATACGTGCCCAAGCGCTGGCTTACCGAGAGCTTCACTCGCACTTGCAAGGCCCCATCCTGACGCAAGCTATCGAAGATGTTGCCGGCGCATTGGACAAGCTGGCGGCTTCGATTGAAGACCAAGACGCGGCGGTAAAGGACATATCGCAACTGCCGACGCTCGCTCGAAAGTGACCGGGTTCTATTCTGACCCCGACGAGCCGGAGTTCGGATTCTAAGCCGCGTAGCATAACTATTCGGCAACAGCTTGACCCGTACGCTCGTACCGCTGCGGCGGGGCTAAGCACTCTCGCGATACCCACCAGATCGCGGTCGCTCCGTAATCGATCGGAGGATTCGCCGCAGCACCTATCCGACGCGCTCTATCCTGATGAGGAAGGGCCGGAGTTCGAGGCCTGGCCGGTAGAAGCAGTGGGGTTTGCGGGCTTACCGTCGTCATCGATCGGCCGGTGCAACCTATATTGGACTGCCCACCGAACATAGGTGGCCCCTCCCTTGTTAATCGAACATAGGTGTCCTCTCCATTGTCAAAGACGAAATTTTCAGAGATGACGCCGGTGGTCAAGGTCGGCGAGAAACGACGATAGGGGAGGTGTTTTTGACGGGTTGTAACACGAGTTCATGGACTTCGCTGAGCCGCGCGGATTTAGGCTAGTGGTCAAGTGACACCGGTAATTCGGAAGCTGCAAGCGATCTCGACCCTAGACGAGTCCGATATTGCGGTGATCGAGCGTCTGATTGGCACCGCCCGCGTTATTGAGGCAGGGCAAGAAATCTTGCGGAACGATGACGCTCCTGAATCGAGATACTTCATTCAGCGTGGGTGGGTTATGCGTAGCGTAACGCTCGGGGACGGCAGGCGTCAGGTCACCGGGCTTCTACTGCCGGGCGATGATTTTAAAGTCTCCCCTATCATATGCTCTGCTGGCCCGATCCGGCTGACAGCGTTGGGTACCGTTACCGTCTGGTGCGTACATCCGGAACGAATGGCGCAGGCGCTTGAACGGCGAGCGATCAAGCGGGCGTTTCGCACTTCCGATATCGTCAACGAAGGCATTCTGCACTCCTCACTGTTGAGCCTAGGTCAAAGGACGTCTGTGGAGCGGACAGCGCATCTGATTTGCGAGCTGTATCTGCGCAGTCGCAGGGCGGGATTGGTTGAGGGTTCGAGTTTCATCGCACCTCTCACTCAAGACCAGATCGCAGATATGATTGGTATGACGGCGGTTCACGTTAACCGGATGCTCAAGGAAATCCGTCAGTCCGGCCTGGCCGAGATGTCCCGCCACACTGTCACCGTTTTCGACCTGCCGAGTCTAATGAGCATGGCAAGCTTTGAACCAGCATATCTATTCGTAGGTGGCAACTCGTAGCGAACCAGATCGCGGCTCGGGCGCGGACGTCGCTCCCGTATCGGGCATCAAGACTATCAGCGTGGGGTATCTAAGGGGATATAACGAGGTAGGTGCTGCCGGTTATCGGGTGCAAGCGCGGTAGGGTCATAGCCCACCATTTCCTTATGTCATCCTATGACTGTGAGGGGCACGCGGTCCCAGAAAGCTCAGAAACGCGTCATTCCGGCTTCACATGCGCATTCATGCCACCCCGTCCAAGCGCGATGTAACTGGGGGGGTATGTTGGGTTATAGAATTGTGAATTGGGGGTACACGGTTTCGAGGTAAAGAATCGGTGCCAATCCGGACCTATGATCGGCGGGCGGACAAGTTGAGAAGGACGGGCATCACTCAAGAGCCATCCAGGAACGTGGCTATACGTGGCTCCGGTCTGAATGCGGCTCAACGCCGCTGACTCGATTTATAACGTCCCTCGCGCTGCCCTCATCCGAGACTGGTCGGGCGGCGACCGTGTACAATGCACACGCTCTCTACCTCTAATCCGGAAGATCGTCAGATCGGAGCGTAATTAGATCGGTTCATTGCCGCCTTACGTTGAACCGGCTCAAGATTAGCGCTGAAATGCAGTACCAATGTTCCGGCAGATGTCACCAACTCGTTCGGCGCATCGAACGGACAAACTTCTATCGTCAAGCCGAGAAAGGAGTTTAGATTGGGTGGCTTGTAACCTAGAACCCGCTTCGTATCATCGCGAAGCTGCTCGATGGTCCCTATGCGAAGTCGCCAGATTATGGCGCGCTCGCCGCGTTGCGTAGCCTGCACGAGTGTCTCGCGCAGGGTATCTCGTATCCCCATCCGAATTGTAATAATGCGCGGCGAACGTCATCGCAACATCCAATCGGCTCTTGACGCGATCGAGGCTGATCCGGCACACGACGCCCAATCTTCCTAGCCGTCGAACCAGACGAAGGGGGCCGCAGTTCCGGGCGTGATGTAAGGCGATTCGCCGCTCGACTCTGGTCGCGCGCGGCCGCATTATTTTGACGAACACGGACGTATGATCATGAACCTCGACAAGCCAAAGAACTTGCTGACGGATGCCGAACGGCAGCAAGTGCTCCAGAACTTGGAGCGATCAACCCATTACGGCGAACCGCGGAAGGTCTGGGTCGAAGACGGCCATGTCTTTGTGGAAGGCTACGACGGCACGACTGTCTCAATGTCGCCAGCCGTCGCGATCAAGCTCGGCAGGCTGTTGGGCGAGGCTGGAGCAGCCTCCCTGATCAACCAGGTCATGTACGACGCTCAAAGCTAGAGGCGGATCTCTGACCAGCCGGGCTCTACGATCGAACAACGAACGGCGTCCGCCCCATTGGACAGCTACGCGATCTGCCGCTGGAGCTACTATCGGTTCTTAGAGACGGTTCTTGCGAGCGACGCGGTCATGCTGCAGCACGCCAGGTTTCAGGATTGAGCGTGTTGATGATGATGCGGCAAGCCTGCGGCTAAACCCCAACACATCCGTGACCTACTGTATTATGTACGTGACACACCTGTATCGGCTCAGTATGCGCTCTCTGCCGGGTACGCGATCCCTCGCTGACCGGCATTTTCCCTTTAAGGGCACCTCCGGTCGCGCTCGGCATGTCGATGTCGCGACCGGCTTTTTTCCGTGGCCCCAATCAAAGGCGCGACGGCGTATCGAAGGTTTTCCCGAGCCAAATGGTATTGATGCCAAGATTTTAGAACGATGCCGAATCCTGAAGTAACAGTCCGACAGTTCCTTCAGCCAAGGTTAGAACCTTCTTCTGGTACGTCAGAGCAAAAGGGGACTGAAAGGGCGGCATCCGAATCTGATCGTAGAGCCATTCCGACAAATACGCCCTCCCCTCGGTATGAGGAATGGGTCTAAAAGCAGAACCAGTCGGAAGTGGCATTAGAAACATTAGGAAAACTGCTGACTCTTAATCAGCGGGTCCTTGGTTCGAGCCCAAGTGCGTCCACCATTTTCCAGCGTGATACCAGTTTTTGACCCGCCGACGAGGCTGGTCATAAAATCCGCTGTCGCCTTATCCGTCAGAAGCTGCGCAAAGGCCCTGCCGCGCCGTTCGCTCGTCGACCTTAGAGCGCATCCCGCCGTGCATCGGTCGGTTTCGCTGAGGCCTTCCAGCGCTCCCGCCAAGGGCGGTAGGTTGACGCGTCCGCCCAGGATATCGCTTGGCTTCAAATTTGGCACGCCCCACGCCCCTTACCGCGCAATAGACGCCTCATTACGTTTGATGTCCAATCCACAATACTGCCGTTCCTGTTTATTAAGGCTATTGAGAGTCACTTGCAAATGTAGCCGATCATGTTACGCGCCTTCAAATCCAATTTGGGGGATACGATCATGACCGCATTGCTGGCGCTGTTCGCCATGGCCTCGACCGCGCCCGACACCGACCGGGCGGCGGTCGATTTACAGCGGGCCGAGGAGATCGTGGTGACCGCGCGGACCGAAGGCAGCGACGAGTATACGGTCAAGGCACAGAGCACCGCGACCCGGTTGCCGCTGAGCTTGCGACAGACGCCGCAATCGCTGAGCGTCGTGACCCGCGCGCAGATCGAGGATTTCCAGCTCAACGACGTCAACGCGCTGCTGGCGACCGTGCCGGGCGTCAACGTCCAGGCACAGGAAAGCGATCGCTTCTATTACTCGGCGCGCGGTTTCGATATCCAGACGTTCCAGGTCGACGGTATCGGCCTGCCCTTCGCGTTCGAGGTCCAGACCGGCTCGATCGACACCGCGATCTACGATCACGTCGAGGTCGTCCGTGGCGCACCGGGCCTGCTTTCGTCGACCGGCAACCCGTCGGCGGTGATCAACTTCGTCCGCAAACGCCCCGCCAGAACATTCCAAGCCTCGACCAGCGCGCAATATGGCTCGTTCGACAGCCTGCGCCTCGACGCCGACGTCAGCGTGCCGTTGACCAGGGACGGCAGCATCCGCGCACGGGCCGTCGGCGCCTATTCCGATGCCGATAGCTATCTCGATCGCTATGGGCTGCGGCGCTGGACCGGGTACGGCATCGTCGAGGCCGACCTGGGACCGAATACGGTGGCAAGCGCCGGCTATGGCTATCAGGACCACCAGAGCCGCGGCGCGATGTGGGGAGCGTTGCCGCTATATTATACCGACGGCACGCGGATCGACCTGCCGCGATCAGCCAATACGGGCCCCGACTGGGCCGGCTGGAACGTGGTCGACCGCCAGATCTTCGGCGACGTCACGCACCAGTTCGGCCATGGCTGGACCGCCAAGATCAGCGCGATCCGCCGTGCGGTGAGCGAGCGGGACACGTTGTTCTACGTCTACGGAAATCCGGTAAAGGGATTGCCGGGCGGCGTCGATACCCTCGGCACGGCGGATACGACGGACGACATCGCCGTCCGCAGCTACCCTGGCGCGTTCGATGCGGAGGGTCGCGACCTGACGATCGACGCTTACGTCTCGGGCAAGGCCAAGCTGTTCGGGCGCGATCACGACGTGATGATCGGCGTCAATCGTGGTACCCGGCGCTATCGGCAGGGATCCGCCTATGATTACGATCAGGTTGGCGTCGTGCTGCCGATAGCGACCGTGTTCGACGGCAGTTTTCGCGAGCCGGTGTTCCCCGACTTCACGCCGAGCCTCGACACGCATACGCGCCGCGAGACGGTCTATGGGCTGATCCGCCTGAACCTCGCCGATCCGCTGAAGGTAATGATCGGGGGGAATTACACGCGAGCGTTCAGCGAGGGCGATTCCTACGGCACGCCGACCAGCTACGATCGCAAGCGCTTCCTCCCGTTCGTCGGCGCGACCTACGACCTGGGCGCGAACGTCAGCGCCTATGCGAGCTTTGCGACGATCTTCAATCCGCAGACGCAGTTCGATGTCGACAACAGGTTGCTCAAGCCCATCGAAGGCGACAATCTGGAGGCTGGCCTGAAGGGCGAGTGGTTCGGCGGGCGACTGAACGCCAGCGCCGCGATCTTCCAGGCGCGGCAGAAGAACACCGCGGAGGCCGCAGGGTTCGATACCGTCTTGGGGCGGACGATCTACCGCGGCGTCGATGCCACCTCGCAGGGAATCGAGCTCGAATTCGGCGGTCAGATCCTTCCCGGCGTGCAGGCGACGGGCGGGTATACGATCATGCGGATCCGCGGCGAGGACGACCAGGCCGTGAGGACCTTCGTGCCCCGCAACACCGCGCGGCTCAACATCACCTATTCGCCACCCTCGCTGCCGGCGCTGAAGCTTGGAGCGTCCGCCCAGTATCAGAGCCGGATGTACCTCGAACCCGCAGGCGTGGTCTCGTCGACCACCGGAGACCAGGTTCGGATCACGCAGGGGCGTTACGCCGTACTCGACCTGCTCACCCGGTACGATCTGACCGACCGCGTATCGCTGAGCGCTAACCTGAAGAACGTCACCAATGCCAAATATCTGGGGGGGCTCAACTTCGACCAAGGGTTCTATGCGGCGCCGCGGACCATCCTTGGCACGGTCAGGTTCAACTATTGAGGCTCCAACGCTGCAGGATTGCAGGATCGGGCGGGCTCGTCCGCAAAATGATCCGGCTCCCGATCGCCGTGCTTTCGCTCCCGATCGCCGCTCAATCGGTCGGTCGTGATCGAACGCGCTTGCCAGACGGCGCAGCTGTCCTGGTCATACGATCGTCGCGAGATCCCGCCGCAGTCTCGATCATATCGGAGTACGGGCCCGTGCGAGCCGCGTCGGACGTTGCCCCTCCGCAGGCGTAGCACAGACCTCGGGCGGCTGAGCGTGCGCGTCAGTCGGCGGCGTCGAGCACGCGGATGATCCGCCGGTCCGGGATCAGCCACAGCGCGATGACGGATACGTACAGCCCGATCGCGATCCAGCGGCTGACGAACGCCAGCGGCACTGCCAGCGTATAGAGCGCGATGCTCCCCCAGCCCTTCCAGTCCGAGCCGATCGCGCGGGCGACCGCGGAGGTCTTACCGTTGCAGGCGATGATCGCGCGCTCGGTCAGCGTATAGCCGATCGCGGCAAGCCCGAGGACGATCCCGTAGGCGGCAGTCGCACCCGCCGCGAACTGGCTTTCGTCGAGCCAGCGGATCACGAAAGGCACCAGGCTGAGCCAGAACAGCAGGAACAGGTTCGCCCACAACACCCGCCCGTCGATCCGATCGACCGCGTGGAACATGTGGTGGTGATTGTTCCAGTAGAGCCCGACGTTCACGAAGCTCAGCAAATAGGCGAGCAGGACGGGGGCGCTTCCCGCCAAGCCGTGGAGATCGCCGGTCTCGGGCACCTTCAGTTCCAGCACCATGATGGTGATGATGATCGCGACGACGCCGTCGGTGAATGCCTCCAGCCGCCCCGGCCCCATTCGACGTCCGCTCATACTCGCTCCGTGCCGCTGGTGATTGTCGGGGGAAGCGTAGCAGGGCGATGGTCGCGCGTCCCAGCGGCGGCCGTCACCCGCGGAGGAATATGTCGGTTATCCGCAAATTTCGTTTCGGTTCGACAATAATGGTGCAGGATCGGCGCGCATTGACGAGCGGACGCCTGCCTTTTGGGAGCTACGCACATGAAAATCTGGATCGCTTGCCTTGCGACGGTCACGACGATGCTCGCCCCTCTGGCCAGCGCGGACGCCCAGCAGACGCCGCGGCCGACGATCGTGCTCGTGCACGGCGCGTTTGCGGAGTCCGGATCGTGGAACGGCGTGATCGCGCGGCTGCGCGCGGACGGCTATACCGTGATCGCCGCGTCGAACCCGTTACGCGGCGTGGCGAGCGATGCCGCGTCGGTCGCAGGTGTGGTCAACGCGGTGACGACGCCGGTGGTACTGGTCGGGCATTCCTATGGCGGGCCGGTCATCACCGAAGCGGCGGCGCACGCGGGCAACGTCAGGGCGCTGGTCTATGTCGGGGCGTTCGCGCCGGATACCGGCGAGAGCGCGATCGAACTGACCGGCAAGTTTCCCGGTGCCACGCTGGGCGCCGCGCTGGCCCCGCCGGTCGTGCTGCCCGACGGAACCATGGATCTCTATATTCAGCGCGACAAGTTCGCCCACCAGTTCGCCGCCGACGTACCGGCCGAGCAGGCCGCGCTGATGGCCGCGACGCAGCGCCCGGTCGCCGAGGCCGCGCTGAACGAGAAGGCGGTGACGCCGTCGTGGAAGACGATCCCGTCCTGGTTCATCTACGGCAGCGCCGACCTGAACATTCCGCCCGCCGTGCAGGCGTTCATGGCGAAGCGCGCCGGGGCGAGGAAGACCGTCGTCATCGCCGGCGCTTCGCATGTCGTGATGACGTCCAATCCGAAGGCGGTCGCGGCGCTCATCGAAGAGGCCGCCACCGCGCAATAGCCGCGATGCCATACCCGGAAACGATCAGGATATCCCGATGCCAGACATGCTGCGCGAAATCTCCCGGCGAGCCGTCGTCATAGGCGCCGCAACCGCCGCGGCGGCGGCCAGCTTGCTGCCGACCGCCGTGTTCGCCTCCCCCCTTCCCCACCCAGACGGAGTACCGAGAATGAGCAGCGGATTTATCAAGACCAAGGACGGCGTCGACATCTTCTACAAGGACTGGGGTCCGAAGGCCGCGCAGCCGATTGTGTTCCATCATGGCTGGCCGCTGTCGTCGGACGACTGGGACACGCAGATGCTGTTCTTCCTCGCCGAGGGCTACCGCGTCGTCGCGCATGATCGCCGCGGGCATGGCCGATCGTCGCAGGCCGATACCGGCAACGACATGGACCATTATGCCGCCGATGCCTCTGCGGTCGCCGAGCACCTCGACCTGCGGAATGCGGTCCATATCGGCCACTCGACCGGCGGCGGCGAAGTCGCGCGCTACGTCGCGAAATTCGGCCAGCCACAGGGTCGCGTCGCCAAGATGGTGCTGGTCAGCGCGGTGCCGCCGATGATGCTCAAGACCGCGAGCAATCCGGGCGGCCTGCCGATGTCGGTGTTCGATGGCCTGCGCAAGGCGCTCGCCGACAACCGCGCGCAATTCTACCTCGATCTCGCCTCGGGGCCGTTCTACGGCTTCAACCGCCCGACCGAGAAGCTGTCGCAGGGGGTCGTCGACAATTGGTGGCGCCAGGGCATGATGGGCGGCGCGCTCGCGCACTACGACGGGATCGAGGCGTTCTCCGAGACCGACCAAACTGCGGATCTGCAGGCGATCACCGTACCGACGCTCGTCCTGCAGGGCGACGACGACCAGATCGTGCCGTACGAAAACGCCGCGGTGCTGCAGGCCAAGCTGCTGAAGAACGCCACGCTGAAGATCTACAAGGGCTATCCGCACGGGATGCTGACGACGCACGCCGACGTCATCAATCCGGACCTGCTCGCGTTCGTGAAGAGCTGATCGCAGGAAGACTCTGGCGAGAGGGTGGCGGTCGTCGCTCTCTCGCTCAGCGATAGGCGACGCGCGCCGGGATCGTCACTTTTATCTCGGTGCCGGTTTCGGCGTGCATCGCCAGCGTCCCGCCTAGCGCGACGGCGCGTTCGCGCATGCCGATCAGGCCATAATGGCCGGGTCGATGCCCCGCCTCGCGGACCTCGGGCGGGAGGCCGATACCGTCGTCCGACACGCTGACGACGAGCTTGTCGGAGGTCGATCGGATCGCGACGACCAGCCGGTTCGCCCCCGCATGCCGCACCGCGTTGGCGAGCGCCTCTCGCACGATCTGCGCGATCTCGTCAGCGACCGGCGCGCAGACCGGCTGCTGGGTGCCGTCCGCCTCCACAGTCCACGTCAGCGGCGGTGGGACGACGTCCTCGGCGATTGTGGACAGCAATGCGGGCAACGCCACCGGCTCCATGTTTTCGCGCAGGGACCGGACCCGGTCGCGGCCGTCGAGCAGCACGTCGTCGGCGCGCTCCAAAACGGTCTCTAGACTCGTGCGCGCGCGGTCGCCACGCGGCAGCAGTTCGACCACCGACTGGAAGCGCAGCATCAGCCCCTGGAACCCTTGCAACAACGTATCGTGGAGTTCGCGGGCGATCCGCTCGCGCTCCGCCAGCTGGACCTCGAAGCGGCCACGCGTGCGGTCGGCGATCGCGCGGACGCGGCGGCGATAGAGCAGCCATATCAGGATCAGTGCACCCACGATGCACACCACCATGAACGCATAGGTCTGGTAGAACCGCGGCGCGATCGTGAACGTCAGCGTGGCGCCTTCGCGGTTCCAGACGCCGTCGTTGTTGGCGGCGATGACCTGGAACCGGTATGTGCCCGGACCGAGGTTGGTATACAGCGCCTCGCGCGCGGTGCCGGCGTCGATCCAGTCGCGGTCGATCCCCTCGATCCGGTAGCGGAACCGGTTCGCGGTCGCGTTGGTCAGGCTGAGCGCGGTGTAGGCGATCCGGACATGATCGGTCCCGGCCGGAAACGCGGCGGGCTTATTACCGGGGGTCTCCGCGCCACCGGCATCGAGCGACCGGATCTGCACGGTCGGCGGCAACCGGTTTCGCGACAGATGCCGCGGGTCGATCATCGCCAGCCCCTTGTTGGTCGCGAACCACAACCGCCCCGTGGCATCCTGCGCGATGTCGTTCGCCTCGACCATGTTCGAGCGCGCGCGGAAATCTTCCTGATACCCGAACCGCTCGTACGGGATCGGAATCCCGGGATGCGCGAACGCGGCCTCCACAGACGAAGTCGGCATCCGGACGATGCCGTCCGCGCCGATCGTCCAGGTCGATCCATCCGCCGTCTGGAACAGTCCGGTCAGGCCCGCCAGAAACGGATAGGTCCGGTCACGCAACGACTCGAGACGCTTGCCGTCATACCGTGCGAGCCCCTGGTCACCGACGATGAGCAGTCCGTGACCGGTCGGTATCCATGTCGCGGTCCTGCCCGTCACCTGATCCTTGCTGCGCCACAGCAGCGTTTCGACGCCATCGTGCAGCCGGGACACCCCTTGCCCGATCCGTCCGAACACGACGCCCCCCGCCCCGTCCGACCGGACGCGGTGGATCGATCCGGCGGGCGTACCGCTTGGCTTGGCGACCGGCTCCAACCGGCGTCCGACCAGGCGGTAGATCTGTTCGAACCCGGCCCAGAAGACCCCCGCCTTGTCCATCGTGCAGGTGATCGACGTCGGCCCGAGGACCGGCGTCACCTTGGCGAGGCTACCCGCGGGATCCAGATCGAGCAGGTATTTCCCCTGCATGCCGACAACCAGCAGTCGGCGATCGTCGCCACACAATACGCCGATGTCGGGTTGCGGAAAGACGAGCACAGGCACCCCGGACCGGCCGATCCGGTAAACGCCTGAAAGGCCGGCAACGAACAGATTGCGCGAGGACGCGCTGCCCACGAAACCCGACACGATCGCCTTGGTCTGCGCAGGCTGCGCGATATTGCTCGGCGCGAAGCGATCGAGCCCGGATTCCGTCCCGACCCAGATATTGCCCTCGCGATCCTCCAGAAGCGCCGTCGTCAAGGCGGCGGTCAGGCCCTGCTTTTCGGTGAACAGCTCGACCCGGTCGGTTGCCGAAGCGGGCTGAAACGCGGCCGCGGACAGTCGACCGAGCCCCGAATCCTGGCCCGCGATCCAAAGATTACCATCATGGTCGAAGATCATGCGCTCGACGACATAAGGCGTGGTGGCGGTGCCGATCCGATACGCGCGCGCGGTCCGATCAAGCGGCAGGATCTGCGTACCGCTTCGCCGCCAAACGATGCCGTGACGGTCCTGCGCGAGCGACGTCGCGCCAGTGATCGCTACCCCGGTATCCTCGAAGCGATCGCTACCTGGTTTGAGGCGAAGCATCCGCGGCACGAGCGACAGATAGATGCCGCCGGGCGTACTCAGGATATCG
Organism: Sphingomonas faeni; assembly: GCF_040407565.1. Classification (GTDB taxonomy): domain Bacteria; phylum Pseudomonadota; class Alphaproteobacteria; order Sphingomonadales; family Sphingomonadaceae; genus Sphingomonas; species Sphingomonas faeni_F. The sequence continues at coordinate 110,326 of NZ_JAPZPR010000010.1, read as the reverse complement.
CCCGTCTCACTCGCGGGGACGCCCTGCCCGGCGCCGAACGCTGTCCATTTGCCGTCCAGCAGCCGACTGAGAACCAACTTCCCCATCGAATCGCCCGCGACCCAGACCGCTCCGTCCTGCCCCTCGACGATAGTGTTCACCCCGCCGGTCGGTGCCCAGGGATTCGCATCCTTCAGCACGCCGCCGCGAACGACGGAGATACCGCCAAAGTCGTACCCTACCCAGATGTCGCCATTGCGCGCCGCGAGCAGCGCGGTGACCTGCGGCGAGCGATAGCGATCCTGGTCGACGGGCACGATCCGCTCGAAAACGATGCCGTCGAACCGGTACAGCCCGGTCGCGGTCCCGAGCCACAGATAGCCGTCGCGTCCCTGCACGATCGCACGGATGTTGCCGGGGGCACCGTCGCCCAGCGTCCAGCGCGAATGGCGCATCTGCGCGATGCTCCGCGTTGGATCGAGTGCGGAAGCGCTGCCGGCCGCCATAAAACAGCAGAGGATGCCGAGCAGCATGCGCAGTAGGCCACGGACAATCGCTCTGCCGCGCTCGAAGCGTAGAAGGCTGGTTTGCGCAATCAAGCGGAGGACACCTAAGCAGAGCTGATGATGATCGACGTTGCGCTCGCGGAACGAACAAATGCAAGGGCGGATCGCTATGCCTCAGGTCATACGAGATTGGGTCGGGCTACTGGCCGGTACGCGTGCACGCAAATGTCACGATTGTCCAAATTGGGTCAGCCCCGTCCACGATCCTGCGCCAAGCTCGTGATATCAATGACATAGGTCCGCACCGGATCGACGGGAGAACAGGATGCCGCCGATGGACGGTCGGACCGACGACGCGGCGACGATCGGCGTGTGGCGCGGTGTCCGCATCGACGTAGCGCCGCGCGATGCGGTCAGCGTCGAAGTGATGGTCGCCAGCGCGGGCGTCTTCACGCACGAGATCGGCCGGACGCGCCCCGCTGGCGGATTGGGCAATCTCGATACGGCCTTGGGCGGCGCGATCACGCGGTTGCGCGCCGACGGCATTTTTCGCGCGGAAACAGGCGACGTACTGACTTTGTCGGCGCCGGCGCGACCGATCCACGCGACCACCGTGCTCGCGATCGGGCTCGGCGATCCTGTGGCATGGTCGCCCGCGACGATGCGACAGGCGGTGGCGACCGCGACGCGCGAAACGATCCGCATCGACGCGAGCTCGGCGGCGTTCGCGCCGAGCCTGCTCGACAGCGGCCTCGATCCGGACGGCTTGGCCGGCACGCCCGACGCGATGCTTGCCGGGCTGTTCGACGCACTATCCGACGCCGACGCCCGGACGCTGTCGCGCTGGGTGTTCTGCGTCGGCGCGGGACGGTTCGAGACGGTGGTCGAGGTCTTTCGCGCCAGCTTCGACCAGCTCGCCGCGCAGTGACGCCGCGGCCGCTTGCCATGTCCGCCAGTCGCGGCGCAGGGTCGCCGCTATCCTTCCCGCCAGCCCGAGAGCCCGCATTGCCGCCCTCCCCCCGGATCCGCATCATGATCGTCGACGATCATCCCTTCCTGCGCGAAGGCGTGAAGGCGGTGATCGAAACGCAGGAGGATCTGGCGGTGGTCGCGGAGGCCGAGTCCGGCGAACAGGCGCTCGCGCTCTACCCGACGCACCTCCCCGACATAGTCCTCATGGATCTGCAGATGCCGGGGATCGGCGGCGTCGACACGATCGCGGCGATGCGGAGCAACTGGCCGCACGCGCGGATCGTCGTGCTGACCACCTATTCGGGCGATGCGCAGGCGTTGCGCGCGTTGCGTGCAGGGGCCGCCGGCTATCTGCTCAAGAACACGCTGCGCAAGGAACTGCTCGACACGATCCGCTCGGTCCACGCTGGCGGCAAGCATCTGAACGCGCAGGTGGCGTCGAGCATCGCCTTCCACGTGATCGAGGATGCGCTGACCGAGCGCGAGATCGGCGTCCTGTCGCTGGCCGCGTCGGGCAATTCGAACAAGCAGATCGCCGCCAAGCTCGCCGTCTCGGAAGAGACGGTGAAGGGCCATATGAAGCTGATCTTCGCGAAGCTCGGCGCGTCGGACCGCACGCACGCGGTGACGATCGCCGCCAAGCGCGGGATCATCGAACTCTGATCCAGGGCTGTACCGCGCCCCACTAAAGAGGGGGCGATCGCCACCCCGGCCGGGGCGCAGCCGATCGATACACGTCCGTTATGGTCCTCCGCACAGGTTGCGAGGGAGAACAGACGATGATGCACACTGCCCCGACGGCGATGGCCCTGCCCCACGCGTTCGCACCGTCCGTTGCCGCCAGCCTCGTGGCGAATGCGGTCAGCACGCTCGATCACAATCCGCTCGTCGCGCGGCATTATCTGGAGCGGCTCGCGGCGATGTTCGCCGACGATGTCGGGAATGGGTTCGCCGACGATGGCACCAGCAGCCCGCCGCCGAAGGCCAAGCCGGTCAAGGGCGGACTCGCCGCATGGCAAGTGCGTAACGTCGTCCAGCATATCGATACGTATCTGGGATCGACGATCGTGGTCGACGCACTCGCCGAGGTCGCGCGGCTCAGCACCGGGCATTTCTGTCGCGCCTTCAAAGTGACGACGGGCGAGACGCCGCACGCCTTCCTGATCCGCCAGCGCGTCGGCCGCGCGCAGACGCTGATGCTGCAGACTGACGATACGCTCAGCCACATCGCCTACGCCTGCGGGCTGACCGATCAAGCGCATCTGACCCGGCTGTTCCGCCGCGTGGTCGGTGCGACCCCTCTGATCTGGCGCCGCACCTGGCAGGCGCGCTGACCGACCTTTTTCCAACGGGAGACTATCATGACCATTACCGCCACAGCCGCGCCCGGCGCATCGCTGATCTCGCCGACCGATCACACGCTCGTGCTGATCGATTTCCAGTCGCAGATGGCGTTCGCGACCAAGTCGATCGCGACCGAATTGCTGCGTAACAATGCTGCCCTCATCAGCCATGCCGCGGCGGTGTTTGACGTGCCGACAATCCTGACGACGGTCGCGGTCGACAGCTTCTCCGGGCCGATGTTCAGCGAGATCACCGACGCGTTTCCGGGCGAGCCGCTGCTCGACCGCACCTCGATGAACACCTGGGAAGACGCCGCGGTGATCGACGAGGTCAACCGGATCGGCAAGACGCGGATCGTGTTCGCGGGGCTGTGGACGGGCGTGTGCATCGTCGGCCCCATCGCGTCGGCGATCGACCAAGGCTTCGAGGCGTATTTCATCAGCGACGCGTGCGGCGACGTGTCGGTTGAGGCGCATGAGCGCGCAGTGCAGCGGATGATCCAGCTTGGTGCGGTGCCGATGACGTCGGTGCAGTATCTGCTCGAACTGCAGCGCGACTGGGCACGGACCGAAACCTACGACGCGGTCACCGGCGTCGCGCGCAAATTCGCCGGCGCGTACGGGCTCGGCATCACCTACGCCAAGACCATGTTCGGCGCGTCCGAAGGCGGGCATTGATCGCGTGCGGCCGTACCTGATCTCGCTCGCGGCCGGCCTGTTCGTCGGCGTTATCTATGGGCTGCTGAAGGTCCGGTCGCCGGCGCCGCCAACGATCGCGCTGATCGGGCTCGCCGGGATATTGCTCGGCGAGCAGGCGGTGCCGCTCGCGAAGAGCCTGTGGGCCAGCCGCGACAAGGCCGCCGCGATCCGGGCGGCCTGCACCGATCACGTGTTCGGGATGCTGCCCGGCCATCACCACGACGATGCGGCGTGATCGCCCCGTGATCCTTGACCGCCGCACGACCATCCTCGGCGGGGCAGCGGCGACGCTGGCCCCGCTGCTAGCCGGCAACCGGAGACCGACCATGTCCGACCTGACCCTCGTCAACGCGAAGGTGACGACGCTCGACCGCGAGAACCCCGAGGCACAGGCGATCGCGATCCGCGACGGCACCTTCCTCGCGGTAGGCTCCGAACAGGAGGTGCGCGCGGCGGCTCCACAAGCCACCGTGATCGACGCGGGCGGGCGGCGCGTCATCCCCGGCCTGATCGACAGCCACATGCACATCATCCGCGGCGGGTTGAACTATAACCTTGAACTCCGCTGGGACGGCGTGCCGAGCCTCGCCGACGCGATGGCGATGCTCAAGCGCCAGGTCGACAACACCCCCGCCCCGCAATGGGTGCGCGTCGTCGGCGGCTTCACCGAACACCAGTTCGCCGAGAAGCGCCTGCCGACGATCGCCGAACTGAACGCGGTCGCACCCGATACGCCGGTGTTCATCCTGCATCTGTACGACCGCGCGCTGCTTAACGCGGCGGCGTTGCGTGTCGTCGGTTACGGAAAAGACACGCCCAACCCGCCCGGCGGCGAGATCGTCCGCGATGCGGCGGGCAACCCGACCGGGCTGCTGCTCGCGCATCCCAATGCGATGATCCTCTATTCGACGCTCGCCAAGGGCCCGAAACTGCCGCCTGAATATCAGCTCAATTCCACCCGACACTTCATGCGCGAGATGAATTCGCTCGGGGTCACCGGCGTGATCGATGCCGGGGGCGGCTTCCAGAACTATCCCGACGACTATGCGATCATTGAGAAGCTGCACGCCGACGACCAGTTGACGTTGCGGATCAGCTACAACCTGTTCACGCAGAAGCCGAAGGAGGAGCTCGCCGACTTCAAGGGCTGGGTGAAGCAGGTCACGCCCGGCCAGGGCGACGACAAGTACCGTCACAACGGCGCCGGCGAGATGCTCGTCTATTCCGCCGCCGACTTCGAGGATTTCCGCGTCGAGCGCCCCGACATGCCGCCGAGCATGGAAAGCGATCTCGAACCCGTCATCCGCCTGCTCGCCGAGTATAAATGGCCATGGCGCCTGCACGCGACCTACGACCAGACGATCGGCCGCGCGCTCGACGTGTACGAGAAGGTGGCGAAGGACATTCCGTTCGACGGGATCAACTGGTTCTTCGATCACGCCGAGACGATCACCGACCGCAACATCGACCGGATCGCAGCGCTCGGCGGCGGCATCGCGGTCCAGCACCGCATGGCTTACCAAGGCGAGTATTTCGTCGAACGCTACGGCGCCAAGGCCGCCGAGCGGACGCCGCCGATCGCGAAGATGCTCGCCGCCGGAATCCATGTCGGTGCCGGCACCGACGCGACGCGGGTCGCCAGCTACAACCCGTGGGTATCGCTCAACTGGCTGGTCACCGGCAGGACGGTCGGCGGTCTCGGGCTCTATCCCGGCGCGAACCGGGTCAGCCGCGAAAAGGCGCTGGCGATGTGGACGCATGAGAACACCTGGTTCTCGAACGAGGTCGGCAAGAAAGGCCGGATCAAGGCGGGGCAACTCGCCGATCTGGCAGTCCTGTCGGGCGATTATCTGACCGTCCCCGAAACCGACATCCCGCACCTTCGCTCGGTCCTGACCTTGCTCGGCGGCAAAGTGGTGTTCGGCGAAGGCGACTATGCGCCGCTCGCGCCCTCGCTGCCCAAACCGATGCCCGACTGGTCGCCGGTCGCGACGTTCGGCGGCTACCACCGGACGCCCGAAGCCTCGGCGAAACTTTCCGCCGCATGCGGATGCGCGAGCGGCTGCTCGGTCCACGGCCACGACCATGCCGCCGCCCTCGGCCGCGATGTGCCGGTTGCCGACGTCCAGAGCTTCTGGGGCGCGTTCGGCTGCGGCTGCTGGGCGGTCTGATCATGAAGGGGAGAAAGACGATGAAGCGTTTCGCCATGCTGTTCGCCGCCGCGCTGATCGGGGCGGCGCCGTCGATGCCATCGATCGCCCGAGAGGCGCCCGCGGCCGGGTACGCGGTCGGCGCGCAATACGACACCACGCACGTCTATGTGGCGCCGGAGGATTTCGACCGGTTCGTCGCGAGCTTCGTCGCGACGTTCGGCGGCACGACCAGCAAGCAGGGCGTGTTCCAGGTCACACCGACGCCCAGCCAGACGCTGTCGCAACTGATCCTGACGCCCGCCGGCACGGTCTCGGTGTTCGGCTTCAAGACACCGATCCCCTCCCCGTTCGGGCAGGAACGCACCGGCTATCTGGTGCGCGATCTGGACGCCGCCGTCGCCGCCGCGATGAAGCATGGCGCGACCCGGCTGGTGACGAGCTTCCCCGATCCGATCGGCCGCGATGCGCTGGTGCAGTGGCCGGGCGGCGTGAACATGCAGCTCTATTGGCACACCGCGACGCCGCATTATGCCGCGCTCGCGACGGTGCCCGAGAACCGCGTCTATCTCACGCCGGATGCTGCCGATGCGTTCGTGAAAAGCTGGCTCGGCTTCTCCAGAGGCCGCATCGTGTCCGATGAAAAGGCCACACCGGGCGCCGCGATCGGCCAGCCCGGCAAGACCTACCGCCGCATCCGCATCACGTCGGGCTACGGCAGGATGGTGGTCATCGTCTCGGACGGCCAGCTCCCCTGGCCCTACGCCCGCGACACCACCGGCTATGCAGTGACCGACCTCGGCGCGACGCTGGCCAGGGCGAACGCCGCGGGTGCCGAGGTCCTCGTCCCAGCGCAGGCCGACGGCGATCGGCAGACCGCGATCGTGCGCTTCCCCGGCGGCTATATCGCCGAGATTCACAGCGGCGCGGCGCGCTAGGCCGATGCGAACGTCCGCCCCCCGTTTCGTCGACGCGATCCTCGACTGGCGCTGGACCGCGACACTCGCCCGCCTCGCCTTGGTCAGCGCCTATCTTCTCGGTGGCATCGTCAAACTCGCCGAGTGGCCGGCAGCGGTCGCCGAGCAGGCGCATTTCGGCCTGCACCCTGCCGCGGTCTGGGCGGCGCTAACGATCGCGGTCGAATTGGTCGGGCCGATTTTGATCCTCTCGGGCCGGTTGGCGTGGTTGGGCGCGGGGATGCTCGGCGTCTTCACGCTGCTCGCGGCGATCACCGCGAATGCATTCTGGGGAATGCCGGCCGGACAAGCGCGGTTCATGGCGACCAACGCGTTCTTCGAGCATCTCGGGCTGATCGGCGGCTTCGCGCTCCTCGCGCTCCTCGACCGGGCACGACGTGCATAAATGGAGCCTGGTCCTGGCGCTGGCGGCTGCCCCGGCCGCAGCGCAGGACCGTGAGGCATGGCAGCCGCCGACGCTCACGACCACGCGCTACGACGAGACCTGGTCGACGCTCGCCGATCCGGCACCGCGCACCGGCCGCTGGACCGAGCGGTTCAAATATATCCCGCTCGGTGACGAGGACTATCTCACCACGGGCGTGGAAGTCCGCCTGCGCAACGAGGCGTATCGCGCAAAGCAGTGGGGCGGCGGCGATGCACCCGACGACGGCTATCTATGGATGCGGACGATGCCCTATGCCGATCTCCATGTCGGCCGCGTCCGCGGCTTCGTGCAGCCGATCGCCGCCTACGCCGCCGGGGTGGCGCCGTCCGCAGGCCCGATCGATCAGACCCGTTTCGACCTGCTCCAGGGGTTTGTCGACGTCCGGCTGGGCGATGCGGAAACGGGGTCGTTCGACGGCGCCGGCGTCACCGTCCGTGCTGGCCGCCAGATGCTGTCGTTCGGCACCGAGCGGCTGGTCGGTACGCGCTACGGCCCCAACGTGCCACTCGCGTTCGATGGAGTCCGCGCGCTAGCGACCATCGGTGGCGCCACCGTCACCCTGCTCGCGCTGAGGCCGGTCCAGCCCGGCCTCGGCACACTCGACGATCGCACGTCGCGGACGAAGTCGCTCTGGGGCGTGTATGTAACGCAGCCCGGTCTGGATCTCTATTACCTCGGCTACCGCAACACCGCGGCGCGTTTCGGCACGCGTACCGGCCGCGAGCGTCGTCACAGCATAGGCGCGCGCACGTTTGGCACCGCGGCCGACTGGCATTGGAACGTCGAGGGCGTCGCGCAGTTCGGCCGCTTCGCCGGTGGAGCGATCGCTGCCTGGACGCTCGGCACCGAACTCGGCCGTCGCTTTCCGACCGCAAGGCTCGCGCCCGATGCGGTCGTGCGCGTCAACATCGTCAGCGGCGACTCTCATCCAGGCGACGATCGCCTCGGGACGTTCAACGCGCTGTTCCCCAAGGGCAAGTATTTCGGCGAACTGTCCCCCGTCGGCCCCTACAACATCGTCAGCGTCAACCCGCGCGTCGCGGCTGCACTCGGCAAGACCGTGTCCGCAAGCCTCTCGGCGATGGCCTATTGGCGCTATTCCCGCAGCGACGGCGTCTACGATATTCCCGGCACCCTGGTCCGCGCGGCCGGCACCTCCCGCGCGCGCTTCATCGGCAAGGAAGCCGAAGCGACTTTGGCCTGGCAAGCGACGCCCGAACTCGAACTCTCGGCCTCGCTCTCCGCCTTCGCCCCAGGTCGGTTCATCCGCGACACGGGCAGGGCCCGAACGATCGCGATGCTCGGCACCGAGGCCAATTTCCGTTTCTAGAGGAGCTCCGATGACGATCGATCCGGCACCACCGCGCGACCCCCGAGTCCCCCTGCTCCTGCTGTTGTCGGTCACGACCGGCCTGGTCGACGCCGCGAGCGTGCTTGGGCTTGGCAAGGTGTTCACCGCGAACATGACCGGCAACATCGTGTTCCTCGGGTTCGCGGCCTCGGGGGTGCCGGGCTTCAAGATTGCACCGTTCGCGCTGGCGCTCGCCAGCTTCATGATCGGCGCGACCATCGCCGGACGGCTGGCGCGCAGCAGTGGCGACGGGTCGGAACGACGCTGGTTGATCATGTCGGCGATCATGGAAACGATCCTGCTCTGGGCGGCCGCCGCCGTCGCGCTGGGGTTCGACGTCGCCACCCAGTCGCCGGAGCCCCGGTTGTTCGCGATCATCGTGCTTACCGGCATCGCAATGGGCTATCGCAACGCGACCATCCGCCACTTGAAGGTCGCCGATCTGACGACCACCGTGCTGACGCTGACGCTGACCGGCCTCGGCGCCGATTCCAGCGCGGCGATGGGCGCCAACACCAACTGGCGACGACGGACGGGCGCGGTCGCCGCAGTCTTCTCGGGAGCGGCGGTCGGTGCGTATCTTCTCGCGCATGTCGGCCTGTTTGCGCCCCTGGCCTTGGCCGGCGCGCTGGTGCTGTCCGCCACGCTCGTGCACGTTCTGCGCGTCAGATAGGACTTCGGCCGCGAAACGCTCGAACCCATCCATAGCGGAAAACCGGTGGGTGAGACTGGTAAACCGCCACGAGATGCGCTCCGCTTACCACACGCGGGTGAGCGCCCGTCCCGAAGCGATCGATGCCAACGCGAAAACCGCAACGGCCGCCCACACGGCGACATCACCCCGCCGCTTCCGCCAGAATGGAGCGGCCGATCGCTGACGAAACGCCTCCGACGCATCGGGACAAGATCGTTCGCATGCGCTCCGGGTCGCGAACACCGTTGGCGTGGGCGCGATGCTGCGATACCGCGGCGGTGCACGCGAGCAACGAGGTTTTCAAATGGCAGCCACCGTAATCACTCCAAGCGGCCCCGGTGCCATGGAAGCAGGCCTGATCCTCGACGAGGACGGACAGCGCTTCGTCGTCCTGACCTTCAAGGAGCCGCAGGGCGAACCGACCTTGGTCACCTTCACGGTTCCGATCTTCCAGAACTATGTCGAGCATCTGGTGCGCACCGCCGCCGCCGCCAACGAGGAAGCGAACTGGGGCGTCCCCGGCTGACGGTCAGGCTGACCGGCAGCATTTGCGCGGTCACGCCGCGATCTGGCGGACCGGCGTGGCGGTGGCTTTCGCCCTGCACCCGCCGTTAGTGAACTTCGCCGGGCGGTTTGACGGGAAGCAGCAGCGGGGCGACGGGGACTCCCTCGTCGACCAGAGCCCTTGCCTCGGCAAGGCTGGCCTGGCCGTGGATCGTGACGTGCGCCTCGTCGCCCTGATGCATAGCCCGCGCGCGATCGGCGAACGCGGTACCGACCCATTCCGAGGATTCGAGCGCCTTGGCCTGCCGCGTCGCCAGCATGGTCATCGCCGCCTTGATCGCCGCGGGACTCGGCGCGGGCGGTTTGCGATTGCCCTTGGTCGGGATCGATGGCGCCATGAGCGCCTTGGTCACGGTGTCATCGTCACATACCGGGCATCGCACCAGCCCGGTCGCGCGCTGCTCCTCATAGGCGCCGCTCGACGCGAACCATGCCTCGAACACGTGACCCGCACCGCATTTGAGGTCGAAGACGATCACGGAACCATGGTCGCAGTCGGGATGGCGCGACGATGCGCGATCACCGGGATGCGCGCACGGACATCGGCGACGCGCGCCTGATCGATCTCTGCAAACGCCAGGCCATCTTCCTCGCCCATGTCGAGGATCACCTCGCCCCAGGGATCGACGACCAGCGAATGGCCATAGGTGGCGCGTCCATCGGCGTGGACGCCGGTCTGGGCCGCAGCGACCACGAAGGCGGCGGATTCGATCGCGCGGGCGCGCAACAGGACGTGCCAATGCGCCGCACCGGTCGGCTGCGTGAAGGCGGCCGGCATCGACAGAATGGTCGCACCAGCCGCAGTCAGGGCATTGTACAGTTCCGCGAACCGCAGATCGTAGCAGATCGAGGGTCCCAGCCGTCCCACGGGCGTCTCCACGACGATCGCCGCATCGCCGCCGGCATAGGCGGCGGACTCACGCCAACTTTCGCCGGTGGGAAGATCGACGTCGAACAGATGGATCTTGTCGTACCGTGCGCGGATTGCGCCCTGTCCGTCGATCACGAAACCGCGATTGGCGAACAGGCCGTCGGGTCGTCGCACGGCAAGCGACCCAAGATGGACCCAGATGCTGGCGTCCGCCGCGGCCGCACGGACGGCGGCGAGTACCGGATCCTCGTCTTCCGCGACGATCGATCGCCCGGCGCGTGTGCGATCACGGTCGATCAGTCCGGACATTTCGGGCGTGAACAGCATCGTCGCCCCCGCCCGGCCCGTTTCGCCGATCGCATCGACCAGCGTCGCGGCGTTGACGGCGGGATCGATCCCGCTCGTCATCTGCAGGACGCCGATCGTCGCCATCAGGCGAGCAGCGGGTCGAGACCACCCCTGGCGTCGAGCGCGGCCAGATCGTCCGACCCGCCGATATGCTTACCGTCGATGAACACTTGCGGCATCGTCGTGCGGCCCCCCGATCGCTCGACCATCTCGGCCTTTTTCGGGCCGCCCATGGTGACGTCGAACTGCTCGGGCTCCACGCCCTTGGAGGCGAGCAGCTTGAGCGCCCGGGTACAATAGGGGCAGAACGCCTTGGTATAGATTTCTATTTTTGCCATGGGGCGGGAAATGTGGTGTCGGTCCGCGCTTGTCAATCGTCCGCCGTCGAGGAAAGGACGCGCGCCCAGCACAGGATCGTGACCGAATGCGCGCCCGCTCTCAGCAGCGTCCGCGTGCAGGCGTCGGCAGTTGCACCGCTGGTATAGACGTCGTCGACCAATGCAATCGTGCGGCCACGCACGCGATCGGGCACCCCCACCGCGAACGCTCCGGCGACCGCCGTCGCTCGCTGGCGCCCTCCTAGTCCCCGCAGCAGGATCGTGCGGCGCCGACGCACCAGGACATCGCGGTCGTGGCGTACGCCGGAGAGCCTCGCGACGGCGTCCGCGATCAGCGCGGCCTGGTTGAAGCCGCGCGACCAGAGACGCCAACGATGCAGCGGCACCGGGACCAGCAGATCGATCTTCTTCGGCAACTGCCGGAGCATCTGGCGGGCCATCGTCTCGGCAAACGCGATCCGGCCGCCATATTTCAGCCGCAGCGCCAGATCGCGCGCGACCGGACCATAGGCCACCGCCGCCCGTACACCGGCATGGCGGGGTGGCTCGGCCATGCATGCGGCGCACACCGCAGTCTCGCCGCGATCGAACGCGAAAGGACGGTTGCAGGCGGCACACCATGGCGGCCCCAGGAACCGCAACCCGGCCCAGCAGACCGCGCAGAAGCGATGATCCTCGGCGACCGGCAGTCCGCATCCGGCACAGCGTGGCGGCAGGGCCAAGCCGATCAAGCGACGGATCGGCGCGACTGGCATCATCGTTCCCCCTTGACGCCGATTGCGGCCCCACCGGCCCGCGACGCCACGGCGCCCGCATCACGGACCTTGTCGGGGACGCGCGACCGCGGCACAAGCGCGACCGTGTCCGATACCGCCCCAGAGATTTTCGACCGCTCCGCCCGCCGCCATCGCCGCGACCGCGCGGCGCGCGACTATGCCGAGCATGATTTCCTCCGCGCGACGATGCTCGACGGGATCGCCGAGCGGCTCGACGCGGTCACGCGCGGTTTCACCGACATCCTCGATCTCGGCTGTTTCGATGGCGCGTTCGCTGCCCCGCCGGGCGCGCGCGTGGCTCGCTGCGATGCCGGGTTTGCCTTTGCGTCCGGACAGGCCGGCGTGCAGGCAGACGAGGACCGGCTGCCGTTCGCCGACGGGTCTTTCGATCTCGTGGTCAGCGCCGGCGTGCTCGATCAGGTCGACGACCTGCCCGGAGCGCTGTCGCTGATCCGCCGCGTGTTGCGACCCGACGGCCTGTTCCTCGGGGCGTTCGTCGGTGCCGGCAGCCTGCCAGCGTTGCGCAGCGCGCTGCGCATCGCCGAACGCGATCGCCCCGCCGCGCGCTTGCACCCGCAGATCGACGTCCGGTCCGCAGGCGATCTGCTGATGCGGGCCGGGTTCGCCTTGCCGGTCGCGGACGTGGAAACCCTCGACGTCGGCTACCGCGATCTCGGGCGGCTGTTCGGCGATCTGCGCGGCATGGCGGCCAGCAACATGCTCGCGCAGCGACAGGTCTTGACCAAGGATGTCCTGGCCCGAACGATCGCCGCCTTCGCCGACGCAGCCGACCCACGCGGTCGCACGCACGAAACCTTCCAGATCGTCTTCCTCACCGGATGGTCGCCCGATCCGTCGCAACCCAAGCCCGCCCGCCGCGGTAGCGCGACCGCGTCGTTGGGCGACGCCCTGAAACGCTGAGGCTCGACCGCCGGTCGAACCGCCGACTTACGCCGACGATCCGACCCTTAGCCGATCATACCCTCGCCGGCGGCGCCGCGGGCGAGGATCGCTCCCATCGCCTCGAACAGCGCATCCATCGCGACCGGTTTGAAGATCACATCGTCGGCGCCCGCAGCCAGGCAGCGTTCGCGCAGATCGGGCGCGATGTCCGCCGTCACGACGATGATCGGCACGCTGGCCTTCGCATCGCCGCGTGCGCGGATATGTTCGATCGCGGTGATCCCGTCCATGCCAGGCATACGCAGGTCAACGAGAACGATCGCGAACTCCTGCCCGTCGAGAATTTCCAGACCGCGTTCGGCGCTCTCCGCCTCGACCATGCTCGCGCCGGCGACATCGAGCATGTCCCTGACAACACGGCGATTCATCCGGTCATCTTCGATGAACAGGACGTTCACGGATGCCTCCGCGATAGTTCAACGAACGGAGGAAAACGAAAGGGCATTCCGCAGCATCTACGCCTCATGCTGCCCGCGGCACAAGGTCCGCATTTGCGTTGTTTTTCGAAACATTCATATCGAACATCGTGGCTACCAGAGCGCCCCCGCTCACCGGCTTGGCAACGACCCGGGTAATCCCAGTCGCCAGCAATTCGTCGCGTTCGGACGGCGCCGAAACTGGCCATAACAGTGTCGTCTCCGCGTCGCACGACGCCGCGGCGGCCGCAATCCTGGACAGGGCGGCATGCGTGTCGCCGCCTACCCGAATGGTGGCGTCGTCGATCAGCACCCGCGCCACGTTGCCGGCCTCCAGCTGCAGCACGGCATCGTCGGCGGACACGACACACATGACGGGCGCGCCATGCGGCGCCAGCAGCGTCTTGAACATGCTGCGGGTAATGGGGTTGCGATCGACGACCAGCGTCACCGGGCCGGTATCGGACGCCACGGCTGCGACGCGTGCCTCTTCGGCGCGGACCAGAGGCAGCACCAGCGTGAAATTGGTCCCCTGCCCCACCCTGCTGTCCACGGTCACGTCGCCGCCCATCGCGCGGGCGAGGTTGCGGCAGATCGACAGTCCCAGCCCGGTCCCGCCGAACTGGCGCGTCGTCCCGGCATCCGCCTGGCGAAACGATTCGAATATCTCGTCGAGCTTGTCGGCGGGGATGCCGATACCGGAATCCGTCACCACAGCCCTCAAACGATCGTCGGCGTCGACATCGACCGTCAGCGCGACGCGACCGGCCTGGGTGAATTTCAGCGCGTTGGACAGCAGGTTGAAGACGATCTGACGAACCCGGGCCGCATCGCCGATGATCATCGTCGGACACCCGCCGAGATCGACCTTGAACGAAAGTCCTTTGGCGCGAGCCTGCTCTTCCCACATCCGGGTCGCGTCCGTCACCGTCGCGCGAAGATCGAACGGCGCGGATTCGATCGTCAGGTTGCCGGTCTCCATCTTGGCGACGTCGAGGATATCGTCGACCAGCGCGCGCATCGTCACGCCCGCGCTGTGCACCACGCCGAGCCGGTCGCGCAGGACCGGGGCGAGCGTCGCGTCGGCCAGCATCACTTGCGTCATGCCGAGGATGCCGTTGAGCGGCGTACGGATTTCATGACTGGTAGTCGCCAGGAATTCGGTCTTCGCCGCCAGCGCCTTTCCAAGCGCACTGTTGGTCACCGCGAGATCGTCGTTCGCGGCACGGACCTGATCGCGACTGCGCCGCAGCGTGATCACGCCGAACGCCAGCAGCGCGATGACCACGGCGACCGCGGCCGCCGCGCCCAGGAATATGTAACGCTGCGTCTGCGCCCGTGATCGCTCGAACGCGATGCTGCGCTGAAGATCGCTCGCCTTGAGCTGGCTGATCTTCAGCTCCTGGTTGGCGAAATCGAACCGTGCCGCCATCAGTGCGGTCTTCGTACTCGTCGCCAGCTTGGTCGCATTGTCGTCGAGCCGTTTCAACGCCTGAAGATGCACCAGCGCATTTTGCCAATCGCCCGTCGCGCGGAACACATCATAGGCGGTCTGATGCACGTCCCTGAACGAGATGCCGGTAAGCTTGGTGTCGACGTCGCCGAGTGCACGGGTCAGCAGCGCCTTCGCGCGCGCTGGCTGGCCGTGTTGAAGCGCCGACTGTGCCTCGGTAGCGTCCAGGCGGACGATCAGGCCCGAGTCCTTTTGGTCGGCGATCTGACGCGCTGAAGCGATCGTCCGATCCGCCTTGGCGAGCTTGCCCATGTCCAGTTCGACACGCGCGATATTGATGTAGATCTGTTGCAGCAGGTTATGGCTGCCGAGTTGCTTGGCCGCCACCAACGCCTTTTCGAGCTGTATTTCACCCTTGGCGAACTGCCCGGACTCCGCGAACATCAAACCACGATTATTGTAGATCGATACCGCCATGTTGATATCGGATTTGTAGACGTCGAGCGCCTGGTCATAGTATTTGTCGGCCGTGTCAGGGTCCATCGCCTGCGTGTACAGCGACGCCAGGAACACGAGCGCCCGGGATTGGCCGCGCGCGTCCAGCAGCCTGCGGTAGATGATGTACGCCCGCTGGAAATCGATCAGCGCGTTGCCGGCCCGCCCCTCATTGCTGTCCAGCCAACCCAGCGACAAAAGGACGTCCGCTTGCAGCTTCGATCTCGGCTCATGGCGCGTGACCGCGGCGATCGCCTGTCTCAGCGGCAGGTCCGCACTGTCCGAATCATTCGATCGAAGATGGGCTTCCCCGCGCAACCACCGCGCGGTGGCGACGGCAATGCCGCGCTGCGCCGTCCCGCCGATCCGTTCGGCGTAGCGTTCGGCGACGACGGCCTTGGCCAGCGCCGTGACGGGATCGATAAGCATCGCGGCCTTCGCGTCCGCCACCGACTTTTCATATTCACCGACGGCGGTCGATGCCGGCTGGGCCGATGCGGGAACGGGCAGCCCGGCGGCCAGCAGAAACGCGGCGGCGATCGTGACGATCGACCGGATCGATACGCTCATCCGCGCTTCCACACGGTGGCCAGTCGATTGAACGGCGCCCGGATATCGGCGGCCATCGCCTGATATTTCCCGTCCTCCAGAAAGTGGATCAACGCATCGAGATTGATCGGACGGCTGATCAGGAACCCCTGGATCATGTCGCAGCCCATCACCGACAACAGCGCCATCGCGGCCTGCGTCTCGACACCTTCCGCGACCACCTCCATCTCCAGCGCATGCGCAAGATCGATCGTCGAGCGAACGATCAGCGGATCGCGGTTCGAACTGGTCAGCTGCGTCACGAACAGCTTGTCGATCTTCAGTTCGCGGGCCGGCAGTTGCTTCAGATAGGCCAGCGACGACAGCCCTGCGCCATAATCGTCGATCGCGATGACGATGCCGATATCCGCGAAGACCTTGAGGTTGGCGATCGCGCCCTCCGGATCGCGGATGACCGAAGTTTCGGTGATCTCGAATCCGAGCCGCGCGCCACTCGACTCGACCAGCGCGCAGGCGCGGCGGACGAAGCGCTTGTCGGCCAGCAACACGCCGGCGATATTGATGAAGATGCGGAGGTCATGACCTTTGTCGGCGAGGGTCTTCTGGTCTTGGATCGATCGGCGGATCGTCCAGAGCGTCAACGCGACGATGTCGCGCGACTCTTCGGCAAGCGGAATGAAGTCGTTCGGCAGCACCAGGCCGCGGGTCGGGTGATTCCAGCGCACGAGCGCTTCCACGCTGGTGATCTGCTGCCGGCGGAGGTGGACCTTGGGCTGGTATTGGAGGAACAGCTCCTCGCGCTCGATCGCGAGCGTCAGGTCGCGCGCGAGTTCGATCTGGTCGATGACGGCGGTATCGCCCGATACGTCGCGAGCAACCGCGACCCGCTCCGTTCGCGACTCGACGAGCGCGCGCTCCGCTTCCTCGATCAGGTGGACGTCGTCGCGGTGGTCACCGGCGGCGGCAGCACCGAGCCGGACATGGACGACGTGCGATTCGCCGTCGATATCGAAGGGCCGCTCGAACGCGACCTCCAGCGCGGCGACGGCAACGTCCAGCGCCAGGCGCGCGTCGCTCTCGAACGCGATCTCCGTCACCTCGCGACCGGCGATCATGACCCGCGCATCGGGTAGCGCAATGCCGATCCGCGCCGCCACATCGACGATCAGCGTATCCGCCCTGAGCCTGCCGAGATGCCGCCGCAGCAGCGCGAAGTTGGCGATTTCGACGAGGACGAGAAAGCGCCAACCCAATTGAGAACCGTGGGAAAAGACACTGTTCCGGGACGTCGCCGACGCGACCGGATCGATCGTTGGCGCTACGGCGCGCGAGATGCCGTGTTCGAACTGCGCATGCGGAACTTCCCTCATGCCGTCCGCGATAGCCGGCACGCATAAAGATACCCTTAAGCACTCGCCCGACTAGCTCGCGCAAAGATGGTTAATAAAGTACAAACGTGATTGTTTAACGCGCCGTTAGTGAGTATCAGGCGGGGGCACCCTCAAGGGTGTCAATAAGGGAGCATAAAACATGCTGAAGCTCATTATCTCGTTGATCTACGACCACATTCGCCCCTGGTGAATGACGTCGGTCGGTCCGAATATCGGTGATGCGTCGAATAAGGACGTGTCTCGGTAGTCGGGCCGACACTTGATCGAGGCTGACGGTATTTGACGAACCGATGACAGTGACAAATTAGTCAGTAGTTTCCGCCCTTGCAGCGCACAAATATTGATTTAGATCAATTGTATAGACTGCGTGAATCGCCGGCAAACTGACCACCGGCCAGGCAAGTTAAGGGCACGGGAATGCCTCCTCCCCGCCGCAATCCTGCGTTCGGACAGGTGATCGGCACGGAGCCGGACGCCGAGGTTCACCTACGTCGCGCGAACCAGCGACGGGCGGCGGGTCGCCCGGTCAGGCGACCTGCGCGACGCGTCGGACCGCCGGGTTCGAGAAGACCATCGCATCGTCGACCGAGCCGAACTTCAACGCCATCAAGTCCAGCGCATAGTTCTGGTTGAGCTTCCACGGCTTGCGCTCGCCCTGCGTCGGTAGTGCAGCGGCGGCGCGCTGGACATAGCCCGAGGTGAAGTCGAGGAACGACTCGCTCTTCATCGTCGGATCGTCGTTGTGCGGCGTTGCTTGGCGCAGGCCGCGCTTGGTCATCGTGTTGAGCAGGCGGCAGACATACACGGCGGTCAGGTCGGCCTTCAGCGTCCACGACGCGTTGGTGTAGCCGAAGGTCGAGGACAGGTTCGGTACGCCGTCGAACATCATCCCCTTGTACTGCAGCCGCCCGGCGAGCTCGATCGGCTTGCCGTCGAGGCTGAACGCGACTCCGCTCATCAGTTGCAGTTCGAGCCCGGTCGCGGTGACGATCACGTCGGCGGGCAGGTCCTGCCCCGAATCGAGGTGGATGCCGTCGGGCGTGATTCGCGCGATCGTGTCGGTGACGATCGAGGCGGTGCTGGCATTGATCGCGGTGAACAAGTCGCCGTCGGGGACCAGGCAGACGCGCTGGTCCCACGGATTGTAGCGCGGGGTGAAATGTGTCGCGACGTCATAGTCCGGGCCGAGCTGATCGCGGACCATGCCGATCATCCGCTCCTTGACGACCGCGGGCTTCTTGCGTGCCATCCGGTAGAAGAACATGCCCATCAGCACGTTCTTCCACCGCGTGATGCCGTAGGCCGCTTTCGCTGGCAGCTTGCCGCGCAGCCAATTCGCAACGCCGTCCTCGCCCGGCCGCGCGACGATATACGTCGGTGAGCGCTGGAGCATCGTCACATGCGCCGCGGTCTTCGCCATCGACGGGACCAGCGTCACAGCGGTCGCGCCGCTGCCGATCACGACGACTCGCTTGCCGCTATAGTCGAGGTCCTCGGGCCAAAATTGCGGGTGGACGATCTGCCCGGCGAAACTGTCCGCCCCCTCGAACTCAGGCGAATAGGCCTTGGCGTAATTGTAATAGCCCGCGCACATCGAAAGGAAGTTGCAGGTCAGCGTCACCGGGCCATCCGGTCCGGTCGCTTCGACCGTCCAGCGCGCGTCCTCGGTAGACCATGCCGCCGACTTGACGTGATGGCCGTAGCGAATCTTCTGGTCGATGCCGTACGCTTGCGCCGTTTCTTCGACATAGGCACGGATCGAGGGGCCGTCGGCGATCGACTTGGCCGCCGTCCAGGGGTGGAAGACGAACCCGAGCGTATGCATGTCCGAATCGGAGCGGATGCCGGGATAGCGGAACAGGTCCCACGTCCCGCCCATCGACTGCCGGCCCTCGAGGATCATGTAGCTCCGGTCGGGGCAGCGCGTCTGCAGGTGGTAGCCGGTACCGATCCCGGAAATGCCGGCGCCCACCACGATCACGTCGACATGTTCGGTCATGCTGCATCCTCATGCCCCCGGCGTTACGCCGTAGGTTTCATAACCGAACCTATCCTGTTGTGATCTTTACTCAATAGTCCTTCGTATATTTCACGCTCGCGCTCTGCCCGCCGCTCGATCCCGCCGCCGACAACAGGCTCAGCGCCTTGGTCAACGCGATCTCGAGCTGGGTCGAGGTGAAGCCCTTCGCGTCGGTCACGATCTCCACATAGATGTTCTTCGTGATGTACTTGCCCGCCGCGAGGCTCGTCCCACGCCCGGTCGCCTGATCGGCGCCGAGCACGCGCAACCGGTCGAAACCGGTCGCCGAGCGCAGCTTGCCGAGCGGGTTCAGACCGCCGCCGCCCGACCCGCGCAGCGAGTTCAGCGCCGACGCCAGCTGGATCGCCTCGGTCGCCGACAGATTGGCCGGGCTCGACCCGAACAACAGGCGGCTGAGCACTTCATCCTGCGGCAGCACCGGCGTCGACGTGAACGCGATCTGCGGCTTCTGGCCGGTCCCGGTGACGTTGATGACGACGGTGATGTCGCTGGTGGTCGTGGTCGCCTGGATGTTGATGTCCGGATCGGTCAGCGCACCGCCGCGGAAGCGGATCTGGCCCTTGTTCACCTCGAACCGCTTGCCAGAGAACGAATAGGTACCGCGGACCACGTCCATGCCGCCGGTGATGATCGGCGCGGCGGAGGTGCCGCCGATGTGCATGTCCATCTCCCACTCGGATTCGAGGCCCATGCCCGAGACGAACAGCTGGTTCGGCGCACGGACGCGAAGGTCGAGCTTGAACTTGCCGATCGCAGGCACGTCCGAGCGATCGGTCGAGACCGGCCTGCGGATATCGCTCTTGCGGCGGACACCGGTCAGTTCGGGAACCTCGGCCTGGCCCTGACGGATGATCTGGTAGCGCGCCTCGGGGATCTGAAGATCGCCCTGGATCAGGCCACCGTCGCGGCCATTCGTCAGGTGGACCGTGCCCGTCGTAGTCGCGCTGATCGCGTCGCTCTTGGCAAGCTGCGCATTGTTCAGCGTCGCGCGGATGTCGATCGGGAAGCCGCTGTCCGCCGCAAAGCCAATCCTGCCCTGCGCCTGAACGGTGCCGTCGCCGGCCTTGGCGGTCAGCTGCGTCAGTTGCAGGTCGGTGTTCGAGAACCGTCCGGCGATCCGCATCTGCGACAGACGCGTGCCATAGGTTTCGTTGTCGTACGTCAGGTTGTCGGCGCGGACGACGCCGTTCAGCTGCGGTGCGGACAGGCGCCCGGAAAAGTCGGCGGCGACAGCGATCGGCCCCGACAGCTGCTGGTTCGGGATCGCGGCGAAGCTGAACAGCACTGCGGATGGGCCGTTATAGCGGATCCCGCCCGACAGAGGGGCGGCCATCAGGCGCGTGCTCCACGAGCCACTGCCGGCCGGAAGCGGCCGAAGGTTGGCGACCATGCGGCCGATGACCGACGTCCCGCGACGAACCAGCGCTCGGCCGGTGGCGCCCTCGCCGCCGAGCGTGCCCGCGAACACGATGTCGACGGGGTCGGAGACGGCGGCCAGGCCGGATCGGGTGAAGTTGGTGACGGTCACGCGGGCGTCTGCGGTCGGCAGGGCCGCCGAGTTCGCCTGCGAGAAGTCGAGGCTGCCGGTCGCCTTGCCGCCGATCCCGAGGTTCGGGACGAGAGCGGAGAGCGTCGACAGGTCGAGGCGATCGAGCCGGACCTGCGCGTTCGTGCCGCGGCCATAGCTGCCCGCCAGGCGCGCCGAGCCACCGCCTGAGCCACCGAAGTCGATCCGGGTCGGCGACAGGCGATACACGCCCTTCGCCGCCTGAATGCGCGCCGGGTTGACGGTGCGGAAGTCGATGCCGTTCGCCTGGCCCTGTGCGGCGACAAGGTAGTTGTTCGGGCTTAGCTTGGCGTTGACGGCGAGACGGAACGGTACGCCGTTCGAGCCCGTCAGCAGCGCCTGCGCGGTGCCGTTGCCGCCGACATAGTTGACCTTCGCGCGTGCCGCGGAGAGGACGATCGCGCCGTAGCGCATGTCCGCGATCTGTGCGTCGGCGACGATCTGCGGGGTCGGCGTCAGGACTGCGGTCGCGCTGACGATCGCGCGACCTATCGTGAAGTCGACCATGCCGGGGATCTTCGCGCCGTTGGCACGTGCCGCGACGTCGGCACGCTGATAGCCGCCCTGGTTGGCGAGGCGGACGTTGCCCGACAGGCCCTGCCCGGCGAACTGGAGCGCACCCGCGAACGGACCTGCCGCGGTCTGGACGATGCGGCCGCTGCCGACGATCCCGGCAAACACCACGCGACGCACGTCGACTGCGAGTTGCGCCCCCGGCTTGACCAGCACGTCGGCGGTGAACGGCCCGTAATTGGTGCCGCCGCTCGCGGTGACGGCGTAGGCGCCGCCACGACCGACGATCCGCGCATTGAGGTTGACGAGGCCAACGCCAACGCCCGGCCGCGGTGCACGCAGGACGACGACCGGTGCGGTCGCGCTGCCCGTGACGCGGGCAGACAATGGGCCGTAGGCGGTCGAATACGCATCGGCGTTTACCAGCACTGCGCCGGTGGCCGGATCGAACCGACCTTCGCCGCTCGTCACGCGGAACTGTGGCGCGTTCATCCGGAGATTGCGGAAGGTGACGATGCCTTCGGGGCTGTAGCCGATGTCCGAACGGACGATCGCGTTGCCGCCGAGGAAGCTGCGCGCGCCTTCGTTGAAGATCTGCGAGGTCTGCGCGACGACGCGGCCGGTTATCCCGAAGCCGCCCTTGGGTCCCGGCACCAGCTTGGCGTCGGTCGTCAGGTTGACGATGCCGATGCCGTCAACGCGGTAATTGTTGACCCGCCCCTTCAGCGCGCCGGTGTAGCGGCCGGTTGCCATGTTCGCGACGACCACTGCGGTCGCATCGATCTTGTCCGAGCGGATCTTGAGGTTGTCGGAGAGGACGTTGACGCCCGAAATCGCAAAGTCGCCGTCGATCGCGACGTTGGTCGCGAGACCGCCGACCGCCGCGTTCAGACCGGTCACGCGACGCGCGCGCGCCTTGACCGGCACGAGGATGCGGTCGGAGTTCACGCGTGCGAGGCCCTCGGCGTAGAGGTTCTCGACGCCCATGTCGCCGAACGCGATCGTGGCGGCGCGGACCTTGTAGTCGACGGTCGGCGTCGCGAACGCGCCGTCGAGGACGACGCGAGCGGTGACATCACGACCGCGCAGGTTCGGCAGGATCGCGCCGGGCGTCAGCAGCTTCGCGTTAACCGCGAAATTGCCGAAGCGGCTGTTCGCGAGATCGATCAGGCCACCGGCGTCGACCGCGAGCGCGTCCGACTTCAGCGTCATCCGCGTGTCGGCCTTGCGGTCGTTCAGCGTGGTGTCGATCGCAACATCGAGCTGCGGCGCGGTCAGGCGCTCGACTGGCCCTTCGAGGTACAGGCCGGGACGTGTCGAGCCGCGGACTTCGATATGGCCGTTCTTCGCGGTCAGCGCGAGGTTGGCGAGTTCCCCACCGCCGAGCGTCGCGATCGCGCGACCCTGCCACGCCGCCCAGCTGCCGCGGCCATCGACGGTCGCAGTGAGCGGCGCCTTGAGCGAGCCCATCGTCGAAACGACGCCGCCGACCGGTGCGGTCAGCTTCACGTTTACGTCGAGCTTGTTCTGGTCGGGCACCGCGTCGAGCTTGAGCATCAGGCGGTCACCACCGGCGATACCCGGTCCGGTGAGCGCGGCGGCATTGGTCGTCAGCTGCGCGCGCTTGTCGGCGACATGCACGGTGCCGTCGATCTTGACGATATGCGTCTGGCCGGTGACCGGCTTGGCGATCAGGAAGCGATCGATCACCAGGCGGTTGATGTCGATATCGAGATCGGGAAGCAGCGGCGCGTTAGGATCGGTCGGCGTCGCGTTCAGCACCGGGCGGCGCTGCAGCGTGACCAGCGGCGTCGTCAGCGAGCGGACGTCGACATGATTCTTGGCGAACGCGAATGGACGCCAGTCGACGGCGAGCTTCGGGCTGGTCAGGAAGACGCCCTTGGGATCCGACACGCGGACATCGCTCAAGGTCATCGCGCCGTAGATCGAGCCGTCGATCCGGCCGACCTTGATGTTGAGCCCGGATGCGGTCGTGTAGCCACCGATCTGGTCCGCGACGAGGCGGCGGCCGGGATCGGTATTGATCCCGAACAGCACGATCAGGACGAGCGCGACAAGGCTCACGATTAGGATCGCGAGCCATTTCAGGATGCGCTGCCATAGCGGGCGCCGCTCGACCACGATCGTTTCGGGCGTCGTCTCGACGTGCGGAGTGCCGTTTTCGGCCATCAGAATGCCTGCCCGATCGAGATGTAGAGGGCGACCTTGCCGTCACCCTTGCGGGGGTTCAGCGGAGTCGCGACGTCGAACCGCATCGGGCCGAAGCTGGTGTAGAAGCGCCCGCCGATGCCCGCGCCGTAGCGCAAGGACGACAGGTTCGGCGTGCTGCTCTCATAGCTGTTGCCCGCGTCGATGAACGGCACGATGCCGTAATCGCCGAACCGGTAACGCGCTTCGAGTGCAAATTCGTTGAGCGAGCGACCGCCGACCGGGTTGCCGTTGGGATCGAACGGCCCGAGCCGCTGATACCCGTAGCCGCGCACCGAACCGCCGCCGCCGCCATAATAGCGCCGCGAGGGGGCGAGATCGTCGCGGTCGACGCCCTGGATCGAGCCGGCCTTGGCACGACCGGCGATGACGATGCTGCTGGAGACGGGATAGTAGAACGTCCCCTCGATCATCGTGCGGACGTACGGCTTGACCGACCCCTGCACCGAGGTTTCGGGGCTGAGGTTGAGCGTGAGGCGATAGCCCTTGGTCGGGTTGAGCAGGCTGTCCGAGCGATCGAACTTAATTTGGCCCGGCAGCGCGACGATGCCGTAGGTCCGGCGGACGTCCTTGCCTTGCGTGAAGTCGTAGACGCTTTCGTTCGTGCCGACGAGTTCGCCACCGTAATAATAGGTCAGCGGCTTCTGCCAGATCGGCGTGGAGTCGTAGCTCCAGCGGACGCCGACGCTGGTCGTGAACGCGTCGTAGGCGTCGTAATTCGAATGGTTCGCACCGGCGGTCAGGCTGAACGTCTTGTCGCGCTTGCCCGCGTTGGCGCGGCGGAACGTGCCCGCCAGACCCTGCTCCTGCGTACCAGCGATTACCGACGCGATCAGCGCGCCCTCGTACGGGAACAGGTTGCGGTGCTGCCACGTGCCTTCCGCGCGGAAGCCCTGCCCGGTCGAGAACCCGACATTGCCGCCGAGCGACCGCGGCTTGCCCTCGCTCTGGCGGACCAGCAGGTCGACCTGCTCGGTGCCGTCGGGGTTGATCGTGCCGGTACGGACCGGCTCGACCGAGACCGTCGAGAACAGCGACGTCGCGACCAGCGCATCGCGCAGATCGTCGGTCATCCGGTTGTCGTAGAGATCGCCCGCCTTGAACCGCGGGAAGAGGCTCAGATGCTCGAGATCGAAGACCGGATCGCCTTCGGTGCGAAGCTGGCCAAACGACGAGCGCGGGCCGGTATCGACGGGGAGCGTGTAGGCGCCGGTCGGGGTCTGGTCGTCGAGCAGGATGTCGCGCTCGCCGACCTTGACGAACGGATAGCCCTGCTGCGGCAGCGTCAGGCTGACGTTCGCCTCCGCGCCCTGGATCCGCGCGGCCTCGATCGGATCGCCGACCTTGAGCGGCAATTGCGTACGGACGAGGTCGGGCGGGGTCGTCGCGTCCGCCTTCACGGTGATCGACGACAGCGAATAGAGCCGGCCGGGTTGCGCGCTGACGGTCGCCTTCAGCCGCGCGGGCTTGGTCTTGTCGGCGTCGGGGATCGTCTCGATCGTCGAGATCGCGGTCGCGTCGTAATAGCCGAGCGACTTCAGCAGCCGCACCGCCAGCGCCTCGTCCTCGCGCGCACGCGCCGCGACCTGCGTGGCGTTCGCCGCCTTGCCTTTGCCCTCGGCGAGTGCGGACAGCGCCTTGTATTCGCCTTCGAGCCCGTCGCCCGCCTTGTCGAGGCCCTTGGTGGCGGTCTCGTAGCGGATCTCCGGCGCGTCCTTGTCCTTGACGTCCGCCGCGGTCTGGAGCGGGGTCGTGTCGAAGCTCGACAGCGGCGTCAGCGGTTGCGCGAGTTGTGGATCGCTCGGGCCGGTCGGGGGCAGGACGTCGCCGGCGAGCGTGGTCGCGGGGGGCGTTGCAGCGGCGGGAGTCGCGGGTGTTTGCGTCGAGGGAGCAGGCAACGGCGCCATCGCTTCCAATGGCGCATTCAGGTCACCGCTCAACGGCGGCAAGGCGCTGTCGAACTCGGCGTCCGGCACGATCGGAGCGTTGGAACGCGGGTCGTTCGACTGTGGCTGGTCGCTGGGCTTGGGCGCGTCGGGGCCCTTGGCCGGGGCGGTGCCCGGCTTCACCAACTGCGCGGAACCGGCGCCCGCGAACCCCGTTGTCGACGCTACCAACGCCAGAGCGAGCCAATGATGCCGGCTGTTCGAAGCTGTCACACAATCCCCTTTACAGGCAGCGATCGTGCTCGATTCACCCCCATGTTCGTCCACGTAACGCACATAGGACGGCTTGGTTTCACAAAAATTAACCTCAGACACAGCCGATTAGGCCACCGACCGGCATGACGATCGTATCGCGTCCGGGGCGGTCGATCCGTAGCGTCGCGGACGTCACGGTCGCGCCGGCGGAGATGTCGGCGCGGACGGCGACCGCCATGTCGAGCGTCGCTGTCACGTCGCCGCCGCGATACTGGGTGACGCCGCCAAAGCCGAAGCCGATCGCGGGCGACTGCGTCGTCATCGCGTAGTCATTGGTCTTGCCGTCGATCGCCAGGCGGATCTGCGCGGGGTCGGCGGTGGCCATCGCGACGAGCTGCCGGCCGGCGTCCATGCTCCAGAGATACGCGGCGCATCCCTTGGCGGGGAGCTTCTGCGTGCCGATCGCGCCGAGGGGGCCGGGACCTGAATTGGCAGCTGGCGCAGGCGTCGCAGCTTGCAGCGCGAGCATAAGAGCGAGCGATATCATGGCGTCACGCCTATCATGAACAGCCACGCGGGATAAGCCGCGATCGCCAGCAACGCGCCGAATGGAAGCGCGGTGTCCGCTGCCATGCCGCGTCCCTTGAGGCGTGCGGCAAGGACGACGCCGAGCCCAATCATGCTCGCGATCAGCAGGACGGCGGGCAACATCTGCCACCCGAGCCACAGCCCGATCGCGCCGAACAGCTTCGGGTCGCCGCCGCCCATCCCGTCGCGGCCACGCAAATGTCGGTAGCCGAACGCGACCAGCCACAACGTGCCGAACCCGGCGAGACCGCCGATTAGTCGCGCGGGGAGCGGCGGGTCGATGCCGAGCGCGGCGCTGGCGAGCCCGGTCGCAGCGAGGAGCATCGTCAGTCGATCGGGCAGCCAGAACGCGACGAGATCAAGACTTGCCAGCGCGAGCAACAGCCAACCGAATATCGCGCCGGCGATGCCGACTACCCCGGGAGCGACGAGCCCCGCGCCCAAGCCGATCGCCAACCCCGCCAGCTCGATCCGCCAATGCACCGGACTGATCGCGACACCGCATCCTCGGCACAGGCCGCGCAGGACGAGCGCACTCAGCAACGGTACCAGCTCGACCGCGCGGAGCGTTCGCCCGCAGCCATCGCACGCCGATCGCCCCTGCATCACCGACCGCCCGTCGGGCCAACGTGTCACCAGTGCCGCGACGAAGCTGCCGATGATCGCCCCGAGCATCCCCAGCAACACCGCCCAGAACGCAGCCTCAGACACCCGTTTTCCGCACCAGGTAGCGATACACGCCTAGGAGGTTGATCCCGAACAACACGATGTTCTGCGTGCCCAGCGCCCAGTCCCCGGTCAAGGCCGCACCGCTCAGCCAGGCGATCGACGAGCCGACGAACAGCACGAACCCCCACCCCGTCACGCGCCGCCCGAAATCGAGCGACACCATGAAGGCGGCGATCACCCCCGACCCTGCGGCACACCATTTGAGCGTCGTGATGAGTGTTTCCATGACGGGAGGTCTAGGCGCATCCCGCAGTGCTTTGTATTGCCGCACATCAACCCCAGATACGGGGGCAGAAGAATATATGGAGAGTGAAGTGGCCGCCGATCGAGATCCCATCGTCATCCTGTCCTACGCGCGCACGCCGATGGGATCGTTCCAGGGTGCGCTTGCCGGCGCCACCGCGACGCAGCTCGGTGCCGATGCGGTGCGCGGTGCGGTCGAGCGGTCGGGCGTCTCCGCCGCTGAGATCGAGCGGATCTACATGGGGTGCGTGCTGCCAGCGGGCCTCGGCCAGGCGCCGGCGCGACAGGCTGCGATTAATGCAGGGCTTGGCGATCATGTCGAGGCGACGACCGTCAACAAGATGTGCGGGTCGGGGATGCAGGCGGCGATCCTCGCCGCGGATGCGCTCGCGGCCGGCTCGGTCGACCTGCTCGTCGCCGGCGGCATGGAGAGCATGACCAACGCGCCATACCTCTCGAAAAGCCACCGCGGCGGCGCGCGGATCGGGCATGACCGGATGTACGACCACATGTATCTCGACGGGCTCGAGGATGCGTACGAACCCGGCAAGCTGATGGGCAATTTCGCCGAGGACACCGCGCACGAATATCAGTTTACGCGCAAGCAGATGGACGACTACGCGATCGAATCGCTGCACCGAGCACAGCGCGCGCAGAAGTCCGGCGCGTTCGACCGCGAGATCGTCTCCGTGGATATTGCAGGTCGCAAGGGCACGACAACAGTCTCGCTCGACGAGCAGCCGGCCAAGGGTGACGTCGCCAAGATCCCGACGCTGAAGCCCGCCTTCTCGAAGGAGGGCACGATTACCGCCGCCAACGCCTCGTCGATCTCGGACGGTGCCGCCGCGCTGGTGATGACGCGTGCGAGCATTGCGGACCGGCTTGGCATCAAGCCGATCGCGCGGGTCGTGGCCCACGCCGCGCACGCGCATGCCCCGTCGCTGTTCACGACCGCGCCGGTGTTCGCGATGCGCAAGGCGATGGAGAAGGCCGGCTGGTCGGCGTCGGACATCGACCTTTTCGAAGTCAACGAAGCCTTCGCGGTGGTGGCGATGATCGCGATGCGCGACCTAGGTCTGCCGCACGACAAGGTGAACATCCACGGCGGCGCGTGCGCGCTCGGCCATCCGATCGGCGCTAGCGGCGCGCGGATCCTCGCGACGTTGCTGTCGGCGCTCGAAACCACAGGCCAAAAGCGTGGCCTTGCCTCGCTCTGCATCGGCGGTGGCGAAGCGACCGCGATGGCAGTGGAATTGATGAACTGATCCGCTGACTTCCCCCCTCCCTGAAAGGGAGGGGCCGGGGGTGGGTTGCCCTCCACGACTCCCGGGCGCAGTCTCGAAGGATGCCGCGAGTTCCTCCCGAGATGACGCGGCGTGCACGGGAGTTGCGCAACCACCCGACCGATGCCGAGATCGCGATCTGGCATAAGGTCGCGTATTTTCGCCCGCGGTTCACGCGGCAGTTGGTCGTCGAAAGGTTTATCGTCGATCTGGCTTGTCGGGAGGTGCGCCTCGCGGTGGAGTTCGACGGCAGCCAACACATCGACTCGGTTCGGGACCGTTCGAGGACACGGCGGTTGGAAGAACTTGGTTGGACGGTGATCCGGTTCTGGAACTCCGACGTCGCTCGAAACCCAGACGGCGTAGCGGAAACGATCCTGGCAAGCGTTGTCCGTCTTCAGCAGCCAACCCACCCCCAACCCCTCCCTTCCAGGGAGGGGAGCTAGAAGGGCAGTCGACTACAGGGGGACGTTACCCTCTTCTTACTCCCTTCCCTGAAAGGGAGGGGCCGGGGGTGGGTCGGCTTCCGGATCATGCGACGCCGCCGATTAAACAGCCCTCTCAACCCTCAAGGCAAAACCTCACCAGCCTCAACACCCCAAAGCCCCCCAACCGCAACAAACCCCGCCTGCCCCTTCACGTCCATCCGGCACCAGCCATTGCCACACTGGCTCAGCCGCCCGACCACGCCCGGCGCTGCACGCCACAGCAATTTGGCGGACGAGACGGGCTTCTCGCGCATCTCCACCGGCCCCGCGCCGTGGACGATAGCGGTGCGCGTGCCGCTGAGCAGGTTCGCCTGCATCCAGCCTTCCGTGCCATCGGGATCGGCGACCTTGCGCCATTCCTTGAAGATCGCGACCACCTTGATCGGCAGGTCCTGGCGTTGATACAGCCAGCTCGCCGGATACGTTCGCGCAGGCCCGGTCCGCATCCGCGCACGCGATGCCGAGATCGATGCGTAATAGGGCACGCGCTTCTTCGTCGCATCCGCGGCGGTCACCGGGTCGGGCACCAGCGCGGTGGCAACGAAAACGGAAAGCGCGGCGGCGAGAATGCGCATGGTCATGTCCTAACTGGCGAACCCCGTCCTATCGCTATGCCACGCATTGCTCAACCGGAGTCGATACCGACAATCGCGGCTCCAAGATTGACGCGCTTGCCCGCCTTCGCCAAGCCGGTAGCATGACCGACACACGCCGCTGTCCGAACCCCAAGGTCGTCGTCACCCGCGAGCTGGCCGACACGCTCATGGACCGGATGGAGGCGCTGTTCGACACGCACAACAACCGCTCCGACACCAAACTTGACCGCGACCAGCTTGCCGCGGCGATGGCCGATTGCGACGTGTTCGTGCCGACCGTCACCGACGACATCGACGCCGACCTGATCGCCGGCGCGGGCGACCGCCTGAAGCTGATCGCCAACTACGGTGCGGGCGTGAACCACATCGACCTCAAGGCGGCGCGCGCGCGCGGGATCATCGTCACCAACACGCCAGGGGTGCTCACCGAGGACACCGCCGACATGACGATGGCGCTGATCCTGTCGGTCCCGCGGCGACTGGCCGAGGGCGAGAAGCTGGTGCGCTCGGGCCAGTGGAACGGCTGGAGCCCGGGTGGGATGCTTGGCCACCGGATCGGCGGCAAGGCGCTCGGCATCGTCGGGATGGGGCGGATCGGCCAGGCGGTCGCGCTGAGGGCACGCGCATTCGGGCTGACGATCCATTATCATAACCGCACCCGCCTGCCCGCGGTCCGCGAGGCGCAGCTGGCCGCCACCTTCCATGCATCGCTCGACGACATGCTCGGGGCGGTCGACATCGTCACGATCCACACGCCCCTGAACGCCGACAGCCGCGACCTGATCGACGCCCGCCGGATCGCGCTGATGCGGCCGCACGTGTACCTCATCAACGCCGCGCGCGGCGGGATCGTCGACGAGGGCGCGCTGGTCGAGGCGCTGGAGGCGGGCAAGCTCGCGGGCGCCGGGCTCGACGTCTGGGCGCACGAGCCGGCGATCGATCCGCGGCTGCTGGCGTTGCCCAACGTCGTGATGCTGCCGCACATGGGCTCGGCGACGCTCGAAGGGCGGATGGCGTCGGGCGAGCGCGTGATCCAGAATATCCGGATGTGGGCCGATGGCCATCGCCCGCCGGATCAGGTGCTCGACGGCTGGGTCTGAGCTTCAGCCGTCGATCTTCCCCCGCAAGGGTTGAGGTGCCGCCGAAGGTGAGGGAAGGGAGGACACGCGACGTTTCGCTTTCCTCCCCCTCCGACTGGCAAGTGCCAGCCACCTCCCCCTGGCGGGGGAGGATTACAAAACCCTCAGACCGCGCGCATCCAATGCGTCCGCGCAACAGTCCCGGTCAGTACCTTCGATCCGAACGCCTTGATGATCTTTGCCGCATCCGCACTGTTCATGAGCACGACGCGCGTGCCTCCCGATGGCAGCGTCTCGATCGCACTGATGATCGCGTCATGCTTCTTGCACATCGCAACGACCTGCGGCTGCTCGACGCTGACGTTGACCGCCCGCGAGATCGGCACGACGGTTTCACTGCCCGTCGTCACGACGAGAGTCCGGTGTTCGCTGAAACTGGATCGATACGCATACGGCATTCCCGGCTCGGAGCGGGAGCGCAAAGCATCTCTCAGTCGCGGCTCGCTCGTACGAAGCGCCGCAATGCCGTCGCTATGCGCGTAATGCCCGCAAACGGCAAGGCGAACCGCTAGGATCGCACCCGCAACAACGCGAGCCCGAAGCCGACGAAGATCGCCCCGGTCGCGCGATCGAACGCACGCCGAAGTACCGGACGCGTCAGATATCTGGCCAGCGTCTGTCCGCCCGCCGCATAGATGCCGTACCAGAAGCTCTCGACCACCGCGAACGTCGCCACCAGGATCGCGAACTGCGGTCCCTGCGGCGACGCGCGGTCGACGAACTGCGGGAGGAATGCCGCGGCAAAGAGCAGCAGCTTCGGGTTGCTGATCCCGATCACGAACCCGCCGCGGTAAAGGCGACTCTTGGACAGCGTCGTCGGCAGCGTGTCCGCGCCGACGTCGATCGGCGCGCCGGCGCCGCGCCAGGCCTTGATCCCGAGAAAGACGAGGTACGCGACGCCCACATAGCGCAAGGCGTCGAAGACGCGGGGCCACGCCGCCAGCAACGCGGACACGCCCGCCGCCGAGGCGGCCAGCACGAGCACCAGCGCGGTCAGACAGCCTGCCATCGCGGCAATGCTGCGCCGTACGCCGAACGACACGCTGCGCGTCATGACATGCAGCATGTTCGGCCCGGGCGTCCCGCAGAGCAGGAACACCGCGCCAATGAAGAGCCACCACATATGCAAGGTCATGCGCGGTTTCCTAGAAAGGTCACCTCGCCCTCCTACGCGAGCAAGAGCCCAGGATCGCAGGCGGCGTCTGTCGCAGACCCCGCGTGACGCACCTCAGTCCCCCGTCAAAATCCGGTCGACCAGCTGCCCGACGCTCGGCACGAACCCGTTCGAGTAGAACGGGTCCTTCTTGAAGTTATACGCCGCATGGCCCGCGAACATCAGGTTCTGGTCGATATCCCCACCATGCGCGATGTCCTGCAGCGTCTTCTGGATGCAGAAGCTGCGCGGATCCGCGAGGCGGCCGGTCGAGTTCGTCTCGGTATCCGCCCAGCTCGAGAACGAGCATTGCGACAGGCAGCCCATGCAGTCGGCCTGGTCCTTGCGGATCATGCCCTTCTCGGTCGGGCTGACGAACACCAGCGTGTTGTCCGGCGTCTTCAGCGCGTCGGTATAGCCCTCGCCGAACCAGCCGCGCGCGCGCAGCAGGTCGTTGCGGGTGACCCAGAAATTCTTGCCCTTCACGCCGACGTCGAGCTGGAAGACGTGATCGCCCGCCTCCTGCGTCGAGAACGCGATCTGGCGCTCCGAGCGTGCTTCGAGCGAGCGCAGGAACGGATTGCGGACAGCAGACGAATAGAAGCCGGTGGGGGAGAATTTGTGCAGCAGAACGTCGCCGGGCTCGATCTGCGTCAGCGCATCCTTCCACCCCTGCGGGATCGGGCTCTCGCGCGTCAGCAAGGGTCGCGTGCCGAACTGGAACGCGATCGTGCCCAGTTCGGGATTGTCGATCCAGTCGTTCCAGTCGCGCAGATACCAGACGCCGCCCGCCATCACGATCGGCACGTCGTCGGAAATCCCGCCTTCGCGCATCACGTCGCGCAGTTCCTTCACGCGCGGATACGGGTCCTGCGGCTTCAACGGGTCTTCGGCATTCGACAGGCCGTTATGCCCACCCGCGAGCCACGGATCCTCGTACACCACCGCGGCAAGCCACTCGGCCGCCTTCGAGTACGCGCGCTTCCACAGCGCACGGAACGCACGCCCCGAACTGACGATCGGCAGATAGCTGACGCCGTAGGACGCGGTGATCTCGGACAGCTTGTACGGCATGCCCGCACCGCAGGTGACGCCGGCAACCTTGCCGCGCGTGCGTTCGAGAACGCCGTGCAGGATCCGCTGCGCGCCGCCCATTTCCCACAGCACGTTGATGTTGATCGCGCCCTTGCCGTCGGCGATCTCATACGCGCGCTCGACCTGCTGGACGGCACCTTCGATGGCGTATTCGACGAGTTCTTCGTGGCGGGCCCGCCGAGTGAGGGCTTCATAGACCTGCGGAATGATCTTGCCGTCGGGATCGTAGCTGTCGGCGTTGACAGCGGACACGGTACCGATGCCGCCCGCGGCGGCCCAAGCGCCGGCCGAGGCATGGTTGGTCGCCGCGACGCCTTTGCCGCCTTCCACCAGCGGCCACACTTCGCGACCGTTATAGACGATAGGCTTCAGGCCCTTGAACACGACGTCACCTCTCCCGGAAAATACGGCCTACTAGAACGCACGGACGCATCGTGCGAGCAAATTGCGACCTAAGTTAGCGCACCTGGCCGTTGCAACGCGGCTTCGTACAGATCACGGTAGCGCGCGATCATCACGCCCTCGTCATACTCGGCGCGTGCCTTCGCCTGGTTCGCCGCCCCGACCGAGGCCCGCAGCGCCGGGTCGGACACCAAAGCCTGCAATGCGTCGCGCAGCCGGACTTCGTTGGCGATCTCGGTCACGAACGGCAGGTTCTCGGGTGCGACCATCCGCCGCAGATCGCCGACCGGATAGCTCGCGACCGGTAGGCCCGCCGCCATTGCCTCAACCACCGAGATCGGGAACTGCTCGCTCCGCGACGACAGCGCCAGCATGTCGAAATTCCCGATATACCGGTACGGCCGATCGAGGAATCCGGGCAGCACCAGCTTGTCCGCCATCCCCATCGCCGCGGCGGCTTGCAGGATGTTGGCGCGCTCCGGCCCCTCGCCGACGATCACCAACCGTATCCGCCCCGACACGCCGCCGACCGCACGCACCAGCGCGGTGAGGTCCTTCACCTCGCGCAGACCCGCCAGCGCGCCGATCACGACTTCCTTGGCGTTGCGCGTGAACCCCGGGATCGCCTTGGGCTCGGGCTTCTGCGCGTAATAGGCGGTGCCGATGCCGTTGACGATCCGGTGGACGCGCTCGCGTGGCTGTTTCCAGGTTCGCAGCGCTATGTCCTCGAGCACCTCGGACGGCACCGCGAGCGCATACGCAGCACTCAGCGCGAGCCGCCGATAGATGTTGCGCTCGATCTTCAGGCCGGACGCCTCGTCCGAGTTGAACCCGTCCTCGTGATGGACGAGCGGCGGCGCGCCCTTGCTGAACGCCCGCCGCGCCATCGCCCCATCGATCGCACCCCAGTTATACGTCAGCACCAGGTCGAACCGCCGCATATACTGCGCGATCGCCTCATAGCGCTTGACCGACGGCTTGCCGGTCAGCGGCGGCGGGGTCTGCGCGATCTCGTAGCGGATGCCCTTCGCGATCGATTCCCGCGCGCTGGTCTGCTCGGGCATCCCCGAGACGATGGTATGCTTCGCGCGATCCCCGAACGCGTTCATCAAGCGAACCGCCCGCGCCTCCTTGCCGCCGAGATCGAACGAGGAATGGAGATGGAGAATGTTCACGGGAGTGGCCATGCGGCGGGGGATGCCGAATTATCGGCGGCCTTTCAAGGGACGCGGTTTATCCCTGACAGGTCGATCGCGATGGTTCGCCGGGCGGGCACGCCTCCGACCGAACCCTCGCGTTGCCGGTATTCCCCTGGTCCGGCTGAAGCGCCGCCATTCGGCTTAGCGCCTGTTCGAACGGAGAAGCCCGAGCGCAAACAGGAGCCAGCCAATGATCATCAGACCGCCGGAGAGGATGACCATGGTCGCGACGCCAGCCTCGACGATCGGGGGCGCGGCATGCCCCTTGCCGGCAATCGGGAGAGCCTCGCTCGCGCCAGTGGCCGCGGCGAGCGTGAGGCCCAGCCAAAGGCCGATCGTTCCGGCGAGCGTCGTCCAGAACGACAGTGGTTCTGAAACCTTCGACCACGCCGCGTTCGACCAGACCAAGCCCAATATCATCAAGGCCATGCCGCTCTGGACGGCCGTCAGGTGCGCCGACAGTCCCATGCGAGGGTTCGCGAACATCGACACCACCACGCCTTGGCAAAGGCCAAGAAGAAACAGCAACGTCCCCGCTACGACAAGCGCTCTGGCGTGATGCGGAAGGGTCAAGGCCATGTCCTAATCGACCGCCCCAATAAAGGCGGCTCGCCAGTCTTGATCTTCCATTCGTCGATTGGCAACAATTCAGTGTTTCGCGACAAGAAACACTTACCCGGCGAACGCGTCCTTGCCGATATGCGTGATCCGGCAGGCCAGGTCCGCCTCACCGCTCGCTACGACATAGAAGTCGCCCGCATCGGCGATGCCGGTCGTGAAGACGACGTTGTCGAGATACATGCTGTCCTTGAGCGGTTCGGTCAGCGCGGGGCTGGGTTCGAGCAGCGCGGCGTGCTGCGTCGCGATCGTGATCGACGGATCGGCCTTGTCGAGGATCGACCAGTACGTCCGGTATATCCCGACGACGCCCGACGGCTCGACGCCGTGCCACAACGTCAGCCAGCCGCGATCGGTCAGGATCGGGGGCGCGCCGCCGCCCATTCGCGCGGTCGCGACGGTGGCGGCGTGCGGTCGGATGCCGGGCTTGTCGTGCGGCTTCCAATGTAGCGCATCGGGCGAGCGCGACAGGTTGATCGACGGCCCGCTGCGCCATTCGCTACCCGGCGGATACGCGAAATACAGGTCGCCGAGCGGTCGCGTCTGCGCCCAATACTGCCCGTCGATCAGCCCCTCGAAGATCAGCATGTCCTTGTTCTGGTGATCGAGCACGATCCCCTCGAGCTGCCAGTCGAGCGCGTCGGCCGACGAATACAATGTCGTCGAATGCCGCTCCGGGCTGACCGAACAAGTGGTCATCAGATAGCGGTCGCCGACCTTCGAGATCCGCGCATCCTCGACGCCGTAGCATTGATACGAGGTGCGCGGCGCGATCGCCTTGTCGTAATGCACCGCGACCACCGATTGCCCCTCGGCGTCCAGCTCCACCGGAAGCAGCCACGACAGCGACGTCAGCGCCATCACCTTCCACCCGCCGCCGGGGATCAGGAATTTCCGCGGATCCTTCGTATCCACCATCGTCAGCGGCCAGGCGTCGAGCACATACGCGCCGTCGTCCCAGCGGATCGCGTGGACGTTGCCGTTCTTGATCGGTTGCCTGAGCGCCTCGGCAACGCGCACCATGAGCAGCAGATTGCCGTTCGCCAGCCGCGTCATCCCGGGATTGAACGCGCCGAGCACATAGGTCTCGGCACCGACCTTCCCCGCCAGCGGCGATCGCGACAGGTCGATGTCGGCGGGGGTGAAGACGAGCTGGTCGAACATGCTGTACTCCTTGGATTTACGTC
This sequence comes from Sphingomonas faeni, assembly GCF_040407565.1. Lineage (GTDB taxonomy): Bacteria > Pseudomonadota > Alphaproteobacteria > Sphingomonadales > Sphingomonadaceae > Sphingomonas > Sphingomonas faeni_F. The sequence goes on along the minus strand of NZ_JAPZPR010000010.1, from coordinate 73,853 downwards.
GGGCGACTTCCACCTGTTCCGTCATCCTGACGAAAGTCAGGACCCAGAGCCATGCAGGACGCCGCCCCGTTACTCTGGGTCCTGACTTTCGTCAGGATGACGGGAAGGGCTTGGCGCTCGACGACATACTGCCAAGCCGCCGCGCGCCTATTCCCCCTCGAGCGCCCGCGGGACGATGACGATCTGCTGGATCACGGTGCGCGTCGGTTGCGTCAGCAGGAATTCGACACCGGCTGCGATATCCTCCGCGCGCAGCATCTGCTCCGCCTTGATCATCGCGCGTTGCTTGTCGTCGGGCACATCCGGATATTGCATGTTCGACCCGACCTTGCCCGGCTCGACCAGCGAGACCTTGATCCCCTTCGGCCCGAGCTCGCGCCGCAACGCCTCCGAGAACCCGGCGATGCCCGCCTTGACCCCTGCATAGACGGTCGAGCTCGGCCCGAGGATGTGCGCGCTCAGCGAGCCGATGATGACGATGTCGCTGATCGGCGTCATCCGGTGCGCGGCGTGGTGCGCGCTCAGCATGTATGCGGTGAAATCGACCGCGATCGCGTAGCGGAGTTCGTCCTCGGTCATCTGCATGAGGCCGCCCGCCGCCACCGCCGCGTTGATGACGGTGATGTCGAAGCCGCCGAGATACGCCTCGCCCGCATCGAAGAACGCGCGGACCTTGTCGGGATCGGCGAGTTCGGTGATCATCCCGTCGCCCTCGCCGACTTCGCGGATGCGCGCGAGCGCGTCCTGCAGATAGCGTTCGTCGCGGCCGCAGATATAGACCTTGGCGCCTTCCGCCGCGAGCAGCACCGCGATCGCCCGGCCGATCCCGGTGGTCCCCCCGGTGATGATCGCGCGGCGGCCCTTCAGCGGGCGGACGGTGGTGTGGGCGTCGGAGAGTTCGGTCATCAAGTATCCCGGCTTGTCAGCAGACTGCGGGCAGAACATGCCGCGCCGCCCTCCCCTAAGCGCGGATCGCCGCCCCCTCAAGCGCACGCGCCAGCAACCGGTCGATCGGCTCCTGCAGCATCGTCTCGCTCAGCGTCGGCGCGTGGCCCACGCCCGGCACCGTCACGAGCTCGGCCCGGTCGAGCGATGCCGCCATCCGCTCAGCGGTCGCCGCCGACAGCAGGTCCGAGCGTCCCCCGCGCACGATCAAGGTCGGCACGTCGCGCAACGACGCCAGCCCCTGCCACATGTCCGGCCCCGCCTCGTTGCCCGGCACGCGGAAAGGCTCGGCGATCTTGAGATCGTAATCGAGCACGATCCGCCCCGAACTGTTGAGCCGGTACAGGCGCTTGGCCATCGCCAGCCAATCCTCGATCTGCCAGTCGGGATAGACGTCGCCGTTATTCTCCGCGACGCACCGCGCGGCATGCATCCAGGTCGGGAACACGCTCGCCTTGCCGACATAGCCGCGGATCCGCGACAGTCCCTGCGCGTCGATCTCGGGCCCGACGTCGTTGAGCAGCGCCGCCATCATCCGCCCGCGCGATGGCCCTGCCATCAGCATCGTCACGATCCCGCCGAGCGACGTGCCGAACGCGATGTAGCGAGCGATGCCGAGTTCGGTCAGCAACGCCTCGACGTCCTGCACATACGTCAGCGGTACATACGACATCGGATCCTTCGCGTAGGCGCTCTCGCCGCGCCCGCGAAAATCCACCGCGATCAGGCGCCAGCGCCCGGCCAGCCTTGCCGCGAGCGCATCGAAATCGCGCGCATTGCGCGTCAGCCCAGCCATGCACAGGATCGGCGGCTGGCCTTCCGCGCCCCCCGGATAGTCCCGCGCGTGCAGCCGCAGCCCGTCGTTGGACCACCAATAGAGGTTTTCGTATGCGGCCATGGTTGCGTCCTTCGGGTAGCGGCCACCATATCGCCGCATGCCCACCCGCCCGCAAGTGTATCGCCCCGAAGCAAATCTCCTGGATCTCGGCAACGGCTTCTTCGACCCTGTCGCGCCCGCCGACTTTCCCGAGACGCGAACCCGCTTCCGCAACGACCGCGCCGCGGCTCAGGTCGGCCTCGACACGTTGACGGACGACGAATGGACGCGCCATTTCGGCCGGTTCGAGCCGCTCCCCGGCACGCTGCCCCAGCCGCTGGCGCTGCGCTATCACGGCCACCAGTTCCGCAACTACAATCCCGACCTCGGCGACGGTCGCGGCTTCACCTTCGCGCAGATGCGCGACAATCGCGGCCGCCTGATGGATCTCGGTACCAAGGGATCTGGCCAGACTCCGTGGAGCCGTGCGGGCGACGGTCGCCTGACGCTCAAGGGCGGCGTCCGCGAGATCCTCGCGACCGAGATGCTCGAAGCGCTCAACGTCCCCACCTCGCGCACGCTGTCGCTGATCGAAACCGGCGAGCACCTCCACCGCGGCGACGAGCCCAGCCCGACGCGCTCCGCCGTGCTCGTCCGCCTCAACCACAGCCACGTCCGCATCGGCAGCTTCCAGCGCCTCGCCTACCACCGCGACGAAGCGGGATTGCACAAACTGGTCGGCTACACGCTGCGTATGCTCTACGACGAGAACAGCGACGATCCGGTCCGCCTGCTCGACCTCGTCGTCGGCCGCACCGCGCGTCTCGCGGCGCGCTACATGGCGGCGGGCTTCGTCCACGGCGTGCTCAATTCGGACAACATCAACGTCACCGGCGAGAGCTTCGACTACGGGCCGTGGCGGTTCGCCCCGACCTGGGACCCGGCCTTCACCGCCGCCTATTTCGACCACCAGGGGCTCTACGCGTTCGGCCGCCAGCCCGAGGCGATCCACTGGGACGTGATGCAGCTGGCCGTGGCGCTCCGCCAGATCGCCGAGAGCGACCCGCTGGTGGCCGCGCTCGACCAGTTCGGCCCGCGCTACCAACCCGAGGTCACGCAGGCGATCCTCTGGCGCCTCGGCGTCCGCCCGCACGACGACGAAGCCGACCGCGACCTCGTCCAGGCAACCGAACGCGCACTCCGCACCTCGAGCGTCGGCATCGACCGCTTCTTCTTCGACGCGTTCGGCGGCACCCTGCCCGATACCTATGGCGAACCCTGGACCGAAGTCCGCGCCGCGCTCGCGGCCTACGAACCGCGCAAGGATCGCGCGCATCCTTATTGGTCGGGCGAACCGTGCAGCATGCTGATCGACGAGGTCGAGGCGATCTGGACGCCAATCGCCGAGCACGACGACTGGACGCTGCTCAACGCCAAAGTCGCCGCGATCCGTAACATGGGCGAAGCGCTCCGCTGATCCTCCCCCGCCAGAGGGGGTGGCAGGCACTTGCCTGACGGAGGGGGAGGCAAGCGGCAGCACCCGTTTGCGTGTCCTCCCCCTCCGTCACCTTCCGCCCCCCCTGGCGGGGGAGGATCGTGAGACCGGCCTTAACCACGTGCAGTGGAAACTCGCCGCGAAACAAGGCAAGAGCGGCGCATGTCCGACGAGATCATCTCCTACGAGCCGGCCACCGGCGCGATTCTCTGGCGCCACCCGATCGGCGATGTCGACGCGGAAGTCGCCTGCGCGCGCTCCGGCTGGGCGACGTGGGCGTCGAAACCACTCGCGTTCCGGATCGAAACGATGCGGCGCTTCGCCAACATCGTCCGCCAGCGCAACGACGCGTTCACCGACCTGATTGCGCGCGAGACCGGCAAGCCGATCTGGGAAGCGCGCGGCGAAGTCGAGACGGTCATCGCCAAGGTCGACATCTCGGTCAGCGCCTATGCCGATCGCACCGCGCAACGTCGGCTCGAGGCGACGATGGGCTCGCGCATCGCCGTTCGTCACAAGCCACACGGCGTGCTCGCGGTACTCGGCCCCTACAATTTCCCCGCGCATCTGCCCAATGGGCACATCGTCCCCGCGCTGATCGCCGGCAATGCGGTCGTCTTCAAACCTTCGGAAAAGACACCCGCCGTCGGCGCCTTCCTCGTCGAATGCTTTCGCGCCGCGGGCGTCCCGCCCGAATGCATCCGCCTCGTCATCGGTGGCCCCGACGAGGGCAAGGCGCTCGCCGCGCATCCCGACATCGACGGCCTGCTGTTCACCGGGTCCGCGCGCACCGGCATCGCGCTCAACCGTGCCTTCGCCGAGAAGCCGGAGAAGATCCTCGCGCTCGAGATGGGCGGGAACAACCCTATCGTCGTCTGGGACACGCCCGACCTTCATACCGCCGCGGTGCTGGTGATCCAGTCCGCGTTCACCACCGCCGGCCAGCGCTGCACCGCGGCGCGCCGGCTGATCGTCGACGCGAAGCTCTGCGACCCGCTCATCGCGACGATCGACAAGATGATGGGCCGGATCATCGTCGGCGAACCCCATGCGAACCCCGCTCCGTTCATGGGCCCGGTGATCGACAACGAGGCGGCCGACCAGCTTACCGAAAGCTTCCTCACGTTGCTGATGCGGGGCGGTCGCCCGATCCGTCATCTCGAACGCCCCGTCGAGGGATTGCCGTTCCTCAAACCCGCGATGATCGACGTCACCGATATCGCCGACCGTCCCGATATCGAGCTCTTCGGCCCGCTGCTCCAGGTCATCCGCGTCGACGATTTCGACGCCGCGATCGCCGAGGCGAACAATACGCGCTACGGTCTGTCAGCATCGCTGATCAGCCAGACCCCGGCACTCTACGACCGCTTCTGGGCCAACATCCGCGCCGGCATCGTCAACTGGAACAAGCCGACCAACGGCGCCTCCTCGGGCGCGCCGTTCGGCGGCGTCGGCTGGTCGGGCAACCACCGCCCGAGCGCCTATTACGCCGCCGATTACTGTGCCTACCCCGTCGTCAGCAGCGAATCCGAAAGCGCGCGCGCGAGCATAGGCATCGGCCTCAGCGACGGCTGACCGACGTGATGGATTAACGATCCTCCCCCGCAAGGGGGAGGTGGCTGGCACTTGCCAGACGGAGGGGGAGGAAAGGGATAACCGATGCTCCGTGTCCTCCCACTCCGTCACCTTCGGCGCCACCTCCCCCTGCGGGTGAGGATCGTGAGGGTTCGACGAATGCCCCCACCACAAAAGCTCTCCTACCTCCCGCCATAGCATCATTCGGTTGCGGCGCAGGACGTTGCCGCCCATCTCTTGGTCCATGGCAAGCCTTCTAGATCCCACCGCCCGCGGGCGCGTCATCCTCGTCGGGGCGGGGCCAGGCGATCCCGGCCTCCTCACCGTCCGCGCGGTCGAGGCACTGAAGACCGCCGATGTCGTGGTCCACGATGGCCTGATCGACCCGCGCGTGCTCGACATCGCGCCACCGTCCGCGCAGCGCATCTCGGTCGCCAAGCAGCGCGCGCGCCATACGCTGCCGCAGGAGGCGATCAACGCGCTGATCATCGCGCACGTGAAGACGGGCGCGATCGTGATCCGCCTCAAGGGCGGCGACCCGTTCGTGTTCGGCCGCGGCGGCGAGGAAGTCGAGGCGGTCCGCGCTGCCGGCCTGCCCGTCGAGGTCATTCCTGGCGTGTCCGCCGCACTGGGTTGCGCCGCCGAGGCGATGCTGCCGCTCACCCACCGCGACCATTCGAGCGCGGTCAGCTTCGTGGCGGGCCAGTGCAAGGGCCTGAGCGAGCAGAACTGGGCCGGGCTCGCTGGGCAAGGCCGGACGTTGGTCATCTACATGGGCATCGCGAGCGCGACCGACATCGCCGACAAGCTGATGACCGATGGCGTTGCTCCCGACATGCCCGTCGCAGTGCTCGAACGCGGCACGCTCGAGGGCTCGCGGGCGATCCGGACATTGCTCGCCGATCTCGGCGCGATGGTCACGCGCGAGGCGGTGAAAAGCCCCGCGATCATCGTCGTCGGCGAAGTCGTCGAACTGTCGGACGCGCAAGACAAACTCGCCCGCTGGGCCCGCGTAGCAGAGGACGCCGCCGCATGAAGCTGTTGACCGGAAACGACCTTCCCACCGGCGACGTCGTCTGGTGGACCGGCAATGGCTGGTCGCGCCACATCGAGGATGCGGCCGATGTCGGCGTGGCCGGCGAAGCGATCCTCCAGGCGGAGGAAGGCGCCCGCCGCGTCAACGTGCCCTACCTGATCGAGGCGACACTGACCGAAGACGGCCCCCGCCCTGCCCACATCAAGGACCGCATCCGCGCTTTGGGCCCGACGATGCGGCCCGACCTGACTCTCAAACCCGCCGATCCGACCGCGGGCAGCTGGGTGATATGATTTACGCAAAGCCTGTCCTGAGCGAAGCCGAGGGGGCGCGAAGGCGCGAAGAGGTTAGTGAGAAGGTGTTTCACGCGGAGACGCGGAGACGCGGAGGTGTTGCGCTTGCCGCGCAGCGGCCTTCAAACTCGCTAGCCGCTTCAGCTTTGTTGCCCGCTAGCGCGGGTGCTTTCTCCTCCGCGTCTCCGCGTCTCCGCGCGAACAAAATTCTTCTGAATCCCTTCGCGCCATCGCGCCTTCGCGTGAACCAAAACTTTTCCGGAACCCCGCATGTATAAATACGACGAATACGACCAGGCGATCGTCGACCAGCGCGTTGACGAGTTCCGCGACCAGGTCCGCCGCCGCCTCTCGGGCGAGCTGACCGAGGACCAGTTCAAGCCGCTCAGGCTGATGAACGGCTTGTACCTCCAGCTCCACGCATACATGCTGCGCGTGGCGGTGCCGTACGGGACGCTCGACGGGCGGCAGATGCGGATGCTCGGCCATATCGCGCGCAAGTACGACCGCGGCTACGGGCACTTCACCACGCGCCAGAACATCCAGTTCAACTGGATCCAGCTCGACCAGACTCCGGACATCCTCCAGGAGCTGGCGACGGTCGAGATGCATGCCATCCAGACCAGCGGCAACTGCATCCGCAACATCAGCTCCGACCAGTTCGCCGGCGCCGCCGCGGACGAAGTTGCCGACCCGCGCCCCTGGGCCGAGCTGATCCGGCAATGGAGCACGTTCCACCCGGAATTCACGTACCTGCCGCGGAAGTTCAAGATCTGCGTGATCGCGGCGGACGAGGATCGTGCGGCGATGCGGCTGCACGATATCGGCATCGGGCTGCACGTCCGCGACGGCGAACTCGGCGCGAAAATCTACGTCGGTGGCGGCATGGGCCGTACGCCGATGATCAGCCACGAGATCCGCGACTTCGTCCCCGCCGACGACCTGATGAGCTATCTCGAGGCGTGCCTGCGCGTCTACAATCGCTATGGCCGGCGCGACAACATCTACAAGGCGCGGATCAAGATCCTGCTCCACGAGATCGGCGCCGACGAATATCGCCGCCAAGTCGAGGAGGAATTCGCCGCGGTGAAGGGCCTCGGTCTCGATCCCCCGCGGGCCGAGCTGGAGCGCATCACGAGCCACTTCGGCGCGCCAGCGTTCGACACGGACGCTGGCACCGACATCGATCGTAGCGACCCCGACTTCGCCGTCTGGCTCGACCAGAACGTCCGCGCCCACAAGCAGGATGGTTACGCTATCGTAACGATCAGCTTGAAGCCGGTCGGCGGCATCCCCGGCGACGCCTCGGCAGACCAGATCGACCTGATGGCCGACCTCGCCGAGCGCTACAGCTTCGACGAACTGCGCGTCACGCACGCCCAGAACATCGTCCTGCCACACGTTCATAGGCGTAACCTTCATAACCTTTGGACTGCGCTGAACGAGGCGGGGCTCGCCGAAGCCAATCTCGACCTGATCAGCGACATCATCGCCTGCCCCGGTCTGGATTACTGCAGCCTCGCCAATGCGCGCTCGATCCCGCTCGCGCAGAAGATCGCGACTCGCTTCGGCAGCCTCGATCGCCAACGTGACCTGGGCGAACTGAAGCTCAAGATCAGCGGCTGCATCAACGCCTGCGGGCATCATCACGCGGGCCACATCGGCATCCTCGGCGTCGACAAGAAGGGCACCGAGAATTACCAGCTCTCGCTCGGCGGCTCGGGCGCGGAGGATGTGAGCCTCGCCAAGATCACCGGGCCCGGCTTCTCCGAGGACGGCGTGGTCGATGCGATCGAGCGCGTGACGGACCGGTATCTGCAGGTCCGCGACCCCGGCGAACGCTTCCTCGACACCTACCGCCGCGTCGGCTTCGAGACGTTCAAGGAGGCGATCTATGGTTGAGTATCCGGACCAGACGCTGCTCCGCTTCCGCGACGACGAGCCGCATGACGAGCCCGCGGTGACGCTGGATTCGTTCATCGGCCAGAGCAACGCCGCGGCGGTGCGCCTGGAGGCAGGCGACGACGCGCGCGCACTGCTGCCGCAGATCGACCAACTTGCGCTGATCGAGGTGAGCTTCCCCGGCTATCGCGACGGCCGTGGCTATTCGTCCGCACGGATCTTGCGCGAGGCGGGCTATACCGGCGAGCTGCGTGCGCAGGGCGACGTGCTGGTCGATCAGATCCCGCTGATGCGTCGCTGCGGGTTCGACAGCTTCGCACCGCAGGCACCGATCGATATCGACGTGCTGCGCGCGAGCCTCGAGCGCTACGATACGCCGTACCAGAAGGCGGCGGACGGCGCGGTGCCGGTGTGGAAGCTGCGCCATGGGTGACCCCGCGCGCCTACTCGACATGATCGACGTGACGCCGCCCTTCACGCGCGCCGACGCAATGGCGATGCAGGAGCGGTTCGAAGGCGTCTCCGCACAGGAAATGCTGTTCGAACTGCTCGTCGGCGAGTTGCGTGGACGGATCGCGGCGGTGTCGTCGTTCGGCGCGGAGTCGGCGGTGCTGCTGCACATGGTCGCGCAGGTCGATGTCGACGTGCCGGTAGTGTTCACGAACACGCAGAAGATGTTCGGGGAGACGTTGGCGTATCGCGACGAGCTGGCAGAGAAGCTCGGCTTCACGGACCTGCGCGTGTTCCGGCCCGATCCGCGGTTGCTGGCGATCAAGGACAAGACGGGGTTGCGGTGGTCGTATGATCCGGACGGGTGCTGCGATCTGCGGAAAGTCGAGCCGTTGCGGCGGGCTCTGGCGCCGTTCGATGCCTGGATTTCGGGGCGGAAGGGGTTTCAGTCGGGGACCCGTACTGCCTTGCCGCGGTTCGAGGAGGATGAGGGCCGGTTGAAGATCAACCCGTTGGCGGATTGGGATAAGGCGAAGCTCGACGCCTATTTTGCGGAGCATGAGTTGCCGCGGCATCCGTTGGAGGCTCAGGGGTATCTCTCGATCGGCTGCGCGCCTTGCACTACCAAAGTCGCCCCCGGCGAAGACCCCCGTGCGGGGCGGTGGCGCAGTTTCGACAAGGTCGAATGTGGCATCCACGCCCCCACCGATTACGACCCGATGATCTGATCCAATTCCCTCGCCCCGACGGGGAGAGTGAAGGAGGAGCCACTTGGCGACGGAAGGGAGAGGGGCGTTGGGATCCAGGTCCCGAGCCACACTCCCCTCTCCCTTCCCACCGCAAGTGCGGCGGGCCCCTTCCCTCTCCCCGGAGGGGCGAGGGAGAAGCGGATCAATACTCGGCGAGATCCGAGAACTTCGTGATCGTCGGATCGAACTTCATCCGCACCTTGCCGGTCGCGCCGTGGCGCTGCTTGGCGATGATCAGTTCCGCCAAACCGTAAACTCGCTCCATCTCCGCCGCCCAAGACGCATGGTCCTCGAAGATCTTCGAGCTGTCGCCTTCCGCCGGGCGCTTGGGCTCCTTCGACGCGACGTAGTAATCCTCGCGGTACACGAACCAGACCATGTCGGCGTCCTGCTCGATCGAGCCCGATTCGCGAAGATCCGAGAGCATCGGCGTCTTGTCCTCACGCGATTCCACCGCACGCGACAGCTGCGACAGCGCCAAAACGGGGACGTTGAGGTCCTTCGCGAGCGTCTTTAGCCCGCGCGAAATCTCGGAGATTTCCTGGACGCGGTTGCCGTCCTTGCTCTTGCCCGAACCCGACAACAGCTGGAGATAGTCGACCACCACCAGCCCGATCTCGTTGTTGTGCCGACGCTGCAACCGGCGCACGCGCGTGTGCAGCGCACCGATCGAGAGACCGCCGGTATCGTCGATGAACAGCGGCAGGTTCTCCAGTTCCGCGGCGGCGGCGGCGAGCTGTGCGAACTCGGTCCGGCTGATTTTACCCATGCGGAGCGATTCCGAACTGATCTGCGACTGCTCGGCGAGAATACGCGTCGCCAACTGATCCGCCGACATTTCCAGCGAGAAGAACGCGACCTTCGCGCCGACCGAATCCTTCGGGGCGATTCCGTCGGCCATGTCGCGCATCCAGCGCCGCGCGGCATTGAACGCGATGTTGGTGGCGAGCGACGTCTTCCCCATGCCCGGACGGCCGGCGAGGATCATGAGATCGCTGTGATGCATGCCGCCGATCTTGGCGTTGATCGAATCGATCCCGGTGGTGACGCCCGACAGGTTACCGCCCGAGTTCAGCGCGCGCTCGGCCATCTTGACCGCCGCAGTCGTCGCCTGCGCGAACGACTTCACCGTGTTCTCGGAGCCGCCATCCGCCGCGACCTTGAACAGCTCTTCTTCAGCCAGCTCGATCTGCGCGCGCGGATTGACCTCCTCGGAGGTGTCCATCGCGCGATCGACCAGCGTCCGCCCGACCGACACGAGCGCACGGAGCATCGCGAGGTCGTAGATCTGCTGCGCGAACTGGCGCGCACCGATCAGGCCTGCACCGCTGCCCGTCAGCCCAGCCAGATACGCCGGCCCGCCGAGTTCGCGCATGCCCTCGTCCGCATCGAACATCGGCCGTAGCGTCACCGGCGTCACCAGCATGTCGTTGCCGCGCAGCGTCTTGATCGCCGCGAAGATCCGGCCGTGAACGGGTTCAAAGAAATGCCCGGGCTCGAGCTTGTCGACGAGGTCGTCCGCGAGCCGGTTGTCGATCATCATCGCGCCGAGCATCGCGGCCTCGGCTTCGACGTTGCGGGGAAGTTGCTGCGGTTCGGGGACCGCGGGAACGGGGAATGCGAGAGTTGCCATCTGCTTCACCTACGCGATGCTGAGCGTCCGGTCCAAGCGCACTGCGACGGAATGTGGGGATAAGTCGCCTCCTCCTTCTCCCCTCCCTGGAAGGGAGGGGTTGGGGGTGGGTCGGTCTCCGGATCGTCGAACGGTTGCGGCCAGAGCTGGCCTACCCACCCCCTGCCCCTCCCTTCCAGGGAGGGGAGTCCGTTGTGCTCATGGCGTCAACGCGTTCAGACCAAGTGACAGGCGATACGACCCCCGCTATCGAACCGTGATGGCCGACCCGCGGATCATCGACGTGCAACTCGACGAGACCAGTCTCGGCTGGCGCTCGCCAGACGTCGAGCAGGAGCGGCGGATCGCGATCTTCGACCTGATCGAGGGCAATCACTTCGCCCCGCAACGCGCCTATGCCGACGGCTATGCGGGGCCGTACAAGATCAAGCTCCAGTCGGAGGAAGGACGCCTCGGCATCCATATCCACCGCGAAGACGACACGCATCTCGAGACTTTGGTGCTCGCGCTTGGGCGCTTCCGACGGCCGATCCGCGATTATTTCGCGATCTGCGACAGTTACTATCAGGCGATCCGGCAATCTTCCCCCGCCCAGATCGAGACGGTCGACATGGCGCGCCGCGGCGTCCACAACGAAGCCGCCGAGCTGCTGAAAGAGCGTCTCGACGGCAAGATCGAGGTCGATTTCGACACCGCGCGACGGCTGTTCACGCTGATCTGCGTCCTCCACATCCGCAACTAGAAGACCCATGGCTCACGCACTTTTGAAATTCGCGGCCGCGCTGGCCGCAACCGGCTTCGTCGGCATCTGCGGCTGGACCGCGGCAACCGGCTGGCACCCCGACGTCAAGCACTACCCGTTGCAGGGCATCGACCTCGCCGAGAGCCCCGGCCCGGTCGAATGGGGCACGGTACGCGCGAGCGGCGCCGACTTCGCCTACATCGTCGCGACGTCGGGTACCGACCGCCGCGATCCGGCGTTCGAGGCGAATTGGGCGGCGTTGCCCGACGCGGGCCTGCGCCGCGGCGCGGTGCACGTCTATTCCTTGTGCCAGCGCGCGGACGAGCAGGCGAACGCGTTCAACACCTTCGTGCCGCGGACGTCGGACGCATTGCCGACCGCGGTCGACATCGCGTTCCACGACGACTGCACCGCGCGGCCCAGCCGCGCGACGCTGATCGCGGACATCGCGCAGTTCGTGACGATGGTGGAGACGCACACCCGCCAGCCGGTGATGCTGCGGATCAGCAAGGCGGTGGATTCGAAATACACGCTGTCGGACGCCGTCCCGCGGCCGCTCTGGGCGGTGGAGAATATCCTCAAGCCCGACTACACCGCGCGGCCGTGGCGGATGTGGCGCGCGAGCGATTTCCGCCGCATCGACGGGATCGAGGGACCAGTGAACTGGGACGTGGTGGCATCATGAACGAACAAGCAACGCAACTCGTGGCCGCAGCACGCGACGCCTCGCGCAACGCTCACGCGCCCTATTCGCGGTTCGCGGTCGGTGCGGCTGTGCTGCTCGACGACGGCACGGTGATCACCGGCGCGAACTTCGAGAACGCCAGCTACGGCTTGTCGCTGTGTGCGGAGACGGTCGCGATCGCCACCGCCAGCGCGGCGGGCCGGCTCCGCGATATCGTCGCGATCGGCGTGATCGGCGGCGCGATGGATGCCGACGGCTGCGCGACCGGCACATCCCCCGTCAGCCCATGCGGCCGCTGCCGCCAAGTCATCAATGAGGCGGCGCAGATGGGTGGCCGGGACCTGCCGGTGCATTGCGGGGCAGCCAAGGGCGACGCGATCCGGACTTACACCATGTCGGAGTTGCTCCCGGACGCGTTCGGTCCGGCAGATTTAGGCATTAGCTAAGACGGATTGCGAGGACGTAGCCGATACGACCCCGCCAGGGCGCGGTGGCAACGGCGGGGACCGATAGGGACTACACGAAGCATCGGTGGTCGCTTACCCCCCGCGGCTAGGCCTGCCCCCTGGCCGGGAAGGTTCACTGCCACTCGAGGCCACGCGTCGCGCAGGCGAGCCCTCGCTACCGGACCCGCTCGGCATGCGCGACGATCGACTCGCAAAGCCGGTGCGTTTTCAGAATGTCCTCCGACGCCGTCGCGCGCCCCTCGCGCACGCCCGTCAGAAAGTCAGCGCACATCGCCTCGAAGCCGCGTTGCCGGACGACCGGGGTCCAGTCGCCGCGTCGGTGACGCGTCTCGCCGTCGTCGTGCGTATACCGATCGGACAGATTGACGACCGATGTCTTGCTTCCGTCGCCGATCACGTCGAGCCGCTCCTCGTCGAGGGCGGACATGCGCTGCATCGTGCCGATCGCGTGGAGGCCGTCCCCCGCCAGCGTCAGCGTGACTCCGTGCAGCATCCCGTCGCGAACGATCGTCTCGGTCGTCATGCGCGGCGTCGCCCCCGGCGCCAGGAACCGGAGCGTGTCGACGACGTGGATGAAATCGTCGAACACGACCCGGCGCGGGGTGTCGGGTTGAGCGCGTCGATGCTTCTGCAGCAGGATGAACGACCGCGGCCGATCGAGCAACGAGGCGTAATCGGGTGCGAACCGCCGGTTGAAACCGACCGCCAGCAAGACCTGTCGGGACTCCGCCAACGCGACCAGCCTTGTCGCCTCGGCCAGCGTGTCAGCGAGCGGCTTGTCGACGAACACCGCGACGTCGCGATCGAGCAACGCCTCCACCGTCGCCGGATGCGCGACGGTCGCGCTGTGGACGAACGCCGCATCGAACCGCGTCGTCGCCAGCGCGGCGGCCACGCTGTCATGGCGGTGTGGAAGCCGGTATTGTGCCCCGACTTCAGCAAGAACCGCGGGATCGCGCGTCGTCAGATGAAGCTCGATCTCCGGCATTGACGCCAGCACCGGAAGATACGCCTTCCGCGCAATATCGCCCAGCCCACTCATTAATACCCGCATCGCCATTCCCTTCTCGTGCATCGCCACTAGGTATGCGTCGCCTGTCGCTACGCATCGTAACGTCGTGAGTCTCTACCGGGGATGTGGCGGCTGTCGACACGCACCCACTTGCCGTCGACCACCATCCGCGCGAAAGCGCACCGCGAAGAGGGAGCTATCATGACAGTCATGTCCGACCGCTGGATTCGCGAGCGCGCGCTGGGCGATGCGATGATCGAACCGTTCCACGAAGCGCAACGCCGCGACGGCTGCATCTCGTACGGCCTGTCATCCTACGGCTACGACGCGCGCGTTGCCGACGAGTTCAAGATCTTCACCAACGTCGACAGCGCGATCGTCGATCCGAAGGACTTTGCGGCGAACAGCTTCGTCGATCGCAAGACCGACGTGTGCATCATCCCGCCCAACAGCTTCGCACTTGCGCGGACCGTCGAATATTTTCGCGTACCGCGCGACGTTCTGGTGATCTGCCTTGGCAAGTCGACCTATGCGCGTTGTGGGATCATCGTCAATGTGACGCCGCTCGAGCCCGAATGGGAGGGCCATGTGACGCTCGAATTCTCGAACACCACGCCGTTGCCGGCCAAGATCTATGCGAATGAAGGCGCTTGCCAGTTTCTGTTCCTCAAGGGAAACGAACCTTGCGAAGTGAGCTACGCAGATCGCGCGGGGAAATATATGGGGCAGCGCGGGGTGACCCTGCCGCGGCTTTAGGGTGCGCCTGAAGCGCATGAACGCGTGCAAGCGCGGCGTCTCGTCGCAGCGGCTACAGCAATTAGCTCTACCGTCAGCTACGCCGATATTGTCTCATCGGCACCGAGTAAGCTAAACCAAAGCGCACGGTTCTTCGTTCTCGAAGGCGGAAACCCAGACTCGGCTTCCGCCTGCGTTGCAAGACTAACGAGCTATTGGTCGCCAAACCCCGTTTGATCAGCGGGTTGCGATCTGCTGCAAGCGTGCGCTGAGCGCACGATTTGCCAGATCGTGCGACGACATGACTATCCCCGAGGGGAGGTCCATCGCCACTGCCGGACGATCTAGGACCGCGGCGTACAACGCGCGGGCCTCGGACTCACGTCCAGTCCGGTGATAGACCGACGCCAGGTTCAACATCAGTTCGGGGCGCTGCGGGTAGATCCGGCGTTCGGCGACGATACGGTGTTCCGCCAAGGCCAGATCGCCAGCCGCGATCGCGACATACCCAGTTCGGTCAACCGGCGCGGACGGAACTGCCAAAGCCGGCGTCGCTGCGCCGAGGGCTGCGAGAACGAACAGGACGGTCTTGCGCATCGCTCATCTCCACTGACCTTCACGTGCTGGAAGGTTTCATTTTTATGACATTAGTGTGTCACTTCGATGACTGTCATACAAGTGTAATATTTGAATAGATCCTTCACCGTGCCAGCTTCAAATTTGCCAACGACCACGAAAAAGGGCGGCCCCGGAGGACCACCCTTTGGACGTTCAATACTGTACGCAGCGCGACCTAGAAGTCGTTGCGATACTGCTCGTTGCCGATGAAGCCGAGCTTGGTAATCGCGGACCGCTTGATCACGGCAAGCGTGCGATCGACCACTTCGTAGCGCGACTGCGGGTCAGGCTGGAAGTGAAGCTCAGGCTCAGGCGTCATGCCCGCGCTCTGATCCAGATACTGGCGTAACGTGACTTCGTCGACCGGAGAACCGTTCCACGCGACTACACCCGCAGCGTCAATCGAGATCTTGTTCTTCTGCGGATCAACCGGGTTCAATGGCGGATTCTTGCTGTTGACCGGAAGGTCCACCTTGACCGCGTGAGTCTGGATCGGGATCGTGATGATGAACATGATGAGAAGAACGAGCAGGACGTCGATCAACGGCGTCATGTTCATTTCCATCATCGGGCCGTCGTCTTCTTTGCCGCCGCTCATTGCCATTGCATGCTACTCCTAAATACGTCCGAGCGATCGTCAGCGTTCGGTGGTACCGCCGGGAGGCGGTTCAGAGATGAAGCCGACCCGGGCGAACCCGGCCTGCTGCATCGTGTAGATCGTGGCACCGATGCAGCGATACGGTGCGTTAACATCGCCGCGGATATGCGCCTCGGGCAATTCGAGGCCAGCCGCGTTGACACCGCCCTGACGTGCGATCTCCGCCTTCAGCTTGTCGACGGCCCGCTGCAGCAGTTCTTCGTGCGTGACCGGCGACAGCCCCCAGTACACCTGGCACTGGTTATTGGCCGACGTCACGGACAGTGACACGTTCTCGGGCTTGGTTGTGGTCGGATCGAAGCGGACATCGGGGAGCTTCAGCTGCACAGCCTGGACCGCAACGGTCGTCGTCACCAGGAAGATGATCAGAAGCACGAGCATGACGTCGACCAGCGGCGTCGTATTGATGTCCGATATCGATTTCTCGGTGGAATCGCCACCAACACTCATCGCCATGTGCGAACTATCCTATTCATATAATCGCCACCGGTACCGCCGGCGGAAAGGAAGCAGGGCTACCGACGGCAGCCCCACCTTCTCGCGGCTTAGTTGGCGCGCGGCACGCCGCCAGCCTGACCGGCGGTCGTGGTAGCGGGCTTGGTCGCGACCGGCTTGACGCCCGAAGCGATCGACGGGCGAACCGCGCCGTTCGAGGCCAGGAAGCCGAGCACGTCGTTCGAGAAGGCCGACAGGTCCTCTGCGATCGACTTGTTGCGACGCTGCAGCCAGTTGTACGACAACACGGCAGGAACCGCGACGACCAGACCAAGGGCAGTCATGATCAGGGCTTCACCGACCGGCCCTGCGACCTTGTCGATCGATGCCTGACCCGATGCACCGATCTTCACGAGCGCGCGGTAGATACCGATAACCGTACCGAACAGACCGATGAACGGCGAGACCGAACCCACCGTCGCGAGGAAGGCGAGACCGCCACCCAGCTTCGAGTTGATCGCGGCTTCCGAGCGGGCCAGCGAACCGTGCAGCCAGTCATGCGCCTCGACCGGATCGGTCAGCTTCGAATGCTGCTCCTGGGCGGCCAGGCCGTCGTCGACGATCTGCTTGTAGGCCGAGTTCTTGTCGAGCTTGGCCGAACCTTCGCGAAGGCTGTTCGACGACCAGAACGCCTGACGGACGCGCTTGCCCTGCCCGATGATCTTCTGCTGCTCGAACAGCTTCGAGAACAGGATGTAGAACGACACGACCGACATCAGAACGAGGATGCCGAACACGGTCTGGGAAATCAGGCCGCCTTCGCGAAGTGCGGCTTGCAGGCCGTACGGGTTGGCGTCGGCAGCGGCGGTCCCGGCCGCAGCAAGGATGGTGGTGATCATGGTCGATTAGTCCTCTGACTATAGGTCTATGTCTGAAACAAAAAACGACAGCGTGTGATGTCGCCGGTTACGGTCGCCGATTACTGGGGCGGGATCTTCCACGTCACGCGACGCGACGAACTCGACCGGATCGGGTTGCCCGACTGGTCCAGCGCCGGAGCGTAGCGCCCACGCCGGGTAATCGCCGCGCATGCCGCACGATCGAGAGCGGAAGACCCACTCGACGACGTTACGCGGCAATTCTCGACACGACCCTGCGTGTTGATGTCCCACGCAATCCCGACGGTGCCTTCTTCCTCGGCACGCAACGAGCTCGGTGGATAGTCATCCGTCGACACCCACTGCGCAGGATCACCCTTTGCGCCGGCTGCCTTGCTGACCACCGGAGCAGGTGGCGCGGGGGCTACTGCTGGCGATGGCGGCGCTGGCGGCGCCGTCGGCTGGAACCGCGGAATGATGCTCGACGTCGTCAGCGCGGGCGCTGGCTGCGGCGTTACAACGACCGGCGGCGGCGTGACGACAGTCGTCGGCGGCGGCGGCAGGTTTGGCTGGTCGGGTGGCGGCGGCGGGGGCTCGTCGGGTGGAGGCGGCGGCGGCGGCGGCTCCACGTCGAACGTCGTCATCTTTTCCTGGGCCTTTTTCACGTACTGATACGCGAGGCCAGTGACGAAAGCATAGCCCAAGGCCGCATGGATCAGCGCGACGATCACGATCGCGACGATTTTGCCTCCGGACATCTTCTGGTCAGTATAGGCCATTCAGAAACGACACTCCCTTAATCTGCCTGCTCCGTACACACATGCCCGCATTGAACACGGGGCACGTACGTCTGCCGTTGGCCGGAATAACCACGGGGCAGTGCCTTAGTCCTATCGCCACGTCATGCGACACGCAAACGCTTTGTCGGACGCAACAAACGTACAACCTCAGCATGGCAGAATTATTTCTGTATCGTTCAGGCGTGCTGGCGTAGCTTGGAGGCATGAATATTCTCTTTCACGTTACGGCTTCGGCCCTTGCGTTCGCACTCCTCGCCGTGCCTACCGATGCCCGTCAGGCACCGTCGCAGGCCCGCGTTTCTCCCGATAATGGGGCAAATCCCGGTGGTGCGGCGCAGCAGCCGACGAGCGGCGGCATCGGCTATGCGGACGTGGCCGATCTCGTTTTGGCGGCGCCGGTGATCGCCGACGCCACCGTTCGATCGACGACCAAGATCAAACCTGCCGAAGCGCCGGATCTCGCACCGGGCCTTGTCAGACTATACGTCGAGGTCGATGTCGCGGCGCTCATTCGTGGTGCAAACGGGCTGCCGCCGCGAATCGGGTATCTGCTCGATGTGGCGCCGGATGCCGGCGGTCGCGTTCCCAAATACAAAAAGGCGCGCGTTCTGATCTTCGCGCGGCCCGTCGCTGGCGCGGTGAATCAGGTTCAGCTCATCGCCCCCGATGCGCAACTCGGCTGGACCCCGCTGCTCGACGCCCGCGCCCGCAAGATCGCCCAGGATGCGCTGGCGACCGACGCCCCGCCGGTCATCACCGGGATCGGCAACGCCTTCCACGTTGCCGGTGCGCTGCCAGGCGAAGGCGAGACGCAGATCTTCCTGACCACCGCGGACCAGCGTCCGGTATCGCTATCGGTGCTGCGTCGCCCCGGCGAGCAACCCCGCTGGGCGGTGGCGCTGAGTGAAATCGTCGACGAATCGGCGGCGCCCCCGGCCGTCGAGACGCTGCTCTGGTACCGCCTTGCCTGCGCGCTTCCCCGGACCTTGCCGGAGCGCAGCACGAGCTCGCTCGAGGCCGCCGATGCGACGATCGCGCGCGAGGATTATGCGTTCGTGCTGAACGCGCTCGGACCCTGCGGCCGGACGCGCAAGAGCTAGGCGATGTCGAGCAACTGCCCGGTCGTGGACCGCGCCTGATCGAGAAATTCGACCGCGGCGTCAATATGCGCGGCCGCGGCGGTCTCGGTCGGAAATACCGCATTCAACCGGCGTGCGGGTGCCAGTTCGACCGCGAGCGGCCCGATCGCCGCTCTCGCCTGTGCCATAGCAAGTGGATCCAGCGCAGGCGATATCGACACGACGAGCGATCGGGCATTGGCATTCCGCACCAGCGCCGCGATGTCGCCGCCGGCTTCGAGCCGCAGCAGCACCGCGTCAACGACGATGGCGGACGAGGGTCACGCCAATCGCCTCGTCAGCTTCGGCGATCGCCAGCTTCACGATCTTCACCTGCACGCGCAGCACCCGCGCATCCTGCAGGAACAGCGTTTCGCAGATATGATCCGCCACGCCCTCGATCAGCGTAAAGTGGACACCCGGCGGCAGCGCCGTCGTCGCCGCATTCTTCAGGTCGAGATAATTCTTTGACGCGGACAGCAGCGTGTCTGGGTCGAACCGTTTGGGACACACCATGTCGACGGTCAGCGAAATCCGCAGCGGCTGCGGCAGATGCGTCTCCTCCGAATAGATGCCAGTCAGCACCTGCACTTCGAGATCGTGGACTTCGAGTTGAAGACTGTCTTCCATCGCCGCGCCTCTAGCAGACGCGCGCGTAGAAGAAAGTCGTGGTGAGATGAAAGTCACGCGGTAGAACTTGGTCGTGCCGTCGCCGCCGCGTGCCAGCGCCGGACCGCCCGCGCCTCCTCGGGCAACGCCAGCTTGCAGCGCGCCGCGAAGTCGATCGTCACCAGCGCCGTGATGTCGGCAAAGCTGTAGGCATCGGTCGCGATCCACGGCCGGTCCGCCAACTGCGCCTCCAGCGTCTCGACGAACACGTCCCACATGATCACGCCGCGTGCGGCGAGTTCGGGGATCTGCGGCATTGCCGGCCACTTGCCCGCCGCCCCGCGATCGCGAAACGCATCGACGGTGTTGCGCAGGACATAGACCGCCGCGGCATAGCCATCACTCTCGATCCGCCGGGTCCATGATTCGATCCGCGCGATGTCGACCGGCGTCGTCCCGAACAGCGACGACGCCGGGTGCAGCGCCTCGAAATACCGGCAGATCGCGGCCGATTCGCAAATCACTTCGCCGTCGTCGAGTTCGAGCGCCGGCACCGCCCCCCGCGGGTTGATCGCCAGGAACGCATCCTGCAACTGCTCGTCCGCGCGCAGGTCAATGGTCACACGTTCGACCGATATCCCCTTTTCGGCGAGAAAGACGCGGACGCGGCGCGGGCTTGGGGCACCGCGTGAATCATAGAGCTTCATCGATCGGGTTATCCTTGCGTTCAGCCGTCCCGAAGTTAAAGCGCGCTGCCCCCGTCGTCCATGCGCCACCCTGTTGGCCATGCCAGGGGCTGGAGATGCCGGTGATCACTCTCGTCCCCCTAGACAGCATCGATTCGACCGCGGTCGAGTTCCTGCTCGACCGCGCCTTCGGGCCCGATCGGTTCGCGCGCACCGCCTATACGATCCGCGGCACGGCAAAGCCGATCGCTGCACTCAGTTTCGCCGCGATCGAGGACGGCGTACTGGTCGGGTCGATCCAGTGCTGGCCGATCGCGCTGATCGAAGACGACCGCGAGATCCCGCTCGTCATGCTCGGCCCGGTCGCGGTCAAACCGACGCATCAGGGCGATGGCATCGGCCGCCGATTGATGGCGCACGCGCTCGACGCGGCAACCGCCTTCGACCTTGATGGTGCGCTGATGCTGATCGGGGACCCCGACTATTATGGCCGCTTCTTCGGCTTCACCGCCGAGCGCACCGCACGGTGGCGCGCGCCCGGCCCGGTCGAGCGTCATCGCCTGCTCGCGCGTGGCGCGGCAGTGCCCGATCGCGCCGGGATGCTCGGCCCCCGCGTGCCGGCCGTCGCATCTGTGTAAGGCGCGGCTTTACCTCGGCCCCCTGCCCGCCTAGTCCGCCGCTATGCCCATGGACCCCATTCCCGACATCGCCTCGCTCAGCCTCGCCGAGATCGCGAAACTGGTCGAGGAGGCCAAGCTTCCGCCCGTCGAGAAGTGGAGTCCCACGCATTGCGGCGACAGCGAGATGCGGATCGCGCGCGACGGCACCTGGTATCACCAGGGCTCGCCGATCGGTCGCCCGGCGATGGTCCGGCTGTTCTCGACGATCCTGCGCCGCGAGCCCGACGGCAGCCACGTCCTCGTCACGCCCGTAGAAAAGCTCGATATCGAGGTCGAGGATGCGCCGTTCATCGCGGTCGAGATGAAGGCGGAGGGCAGCGGTCGCGACTCGAAGCTCGCCTTCCGGCTCAACACCGGCGACTTCGTCACTGCAGGCCCGGAGCATCCGCTGCGCTTCATCGAGGATATTGACGGCCCACGCCCGTACCTCGCGGTGCGCGGCGGGCTGGAGGCACTCGTCGTCCGCCCGGTCTACTACGAGCTTGCCGAACGCGCGATCGCCGACGATGCGACGCCGCCGGGCATTTGGAGCGACGGCGCGTTCTTCCCGCTGGAGCCGGCTGCATGAGCCTGACGGAACGGCTGACCGCGGCGCTGGCGAAGGGCACCGGGTCGCACATGATCCTGCTGACCGGCGACCAGCACGACGGTGATCTCACCGCCACCGATACGCTGCTCCCCGCCGCAGTACTGATCGCAGTGACCGATCGCGCCGATCCCGGCGTGATCCTGACGCAGCGCACCGACACGATGAGCCGCCACCCCGGCCAGATCGCATTCCCCGGCGGCCGGATCGATCCCGGCGAAGACGTCGTCACTGCCGCTCTGCGCGAGGCCGAGGAGGAGATCGCGCTGCCTCGCGACCGCGTCACCGTGATCGGCGAGGCGGACAGCTACCGCACCGTCACCGGTTTTCAGGTGACGCCAGTGATCGGCATCATTCCCCCCGACCTGGTCTTCACACCGAGCGAAGCGGAAGTCGCCAGCGTGTTCGAAGTCCCGCTAGCGTTCCTCCTCGACGAGGCGAACCACGTCGAGGCGACGCTCGAATGGCAGGGCCACGACCGGCATTATTACGAGATCCTGTGGAACGAGCGCCGCATCTGGGGCGCGACCGCGGCGATGATCGTCAACCTCGCGCGCCGCCTGAGGTGGTCTTGATACTCCCGGCTGCGCCGTGGCGCGACCGTGACGGCCTTGAAGCACTGACCAAGGTTCTTGGCGCGGCCGAGGGTGAGTCGCGCTTCGTGGGCGGCGCGGTGCGCGATACGCTGCTCGGGATCGACGTCGCCGATGTCGACATCGCCACGCGCCTGCCGCCGCAGGAGGTGATCGATCGCCTCCAGGACGCGCGGATCAAGGCGGTACCGACCGGCCTCGCGCACGGCACCGTCACCGCGGTCACCGCAGGTGGTCCCGTCGAGGTGACGACGTTACGCCGCGACGTCTCGACCGATGGCCGCCACGCGATCATCGCCTATACCGACGACTGGCGCGAAGATGCCGCGCGCCGCGACTTCACGATGAACGCGCTCTACGCTGATCCGGCGACCGGTGAGATCTTCGACTATTTCGGTGGTCTCGATGACCTCGCGTCGCGGCGCGTCCGTTTCATCGGCGACCCGTTGCAGCGCATTGCCGAAGATCATCTGCGCATCCTTCGCTTCTTCCGCTTCCACGCGCGCTTCGGCACTGCGATCGACCAGGCCGGCCTCGACGCCTGCACGACCCGCGCCAACGACTTGATGGCGCTCTCACGTGAGCGCGTCGCGAGCGAAGTCCTGAAACTACTGATCGCCGCCAATGCCGTCCCGGTCGTCGCGATGATGGTCGAGCGCGGCATTTTTCGCGCGGTGCTTCCCGAGATCGACGTTGCTGGTGCAGAACGTCTCGCGCTGTTGGCCGACCGCGAGACGGCGGCCGGCATCGCCCCGGACCCGATCCGTCGCCTCGCCGTGGCGATCGCCCCCGCCACAGCCGAAGCCGTCGGCGCGCGCCTCAAACTCTCCAACACCGACCGCAAGCGCCTGATCGCCGCGACCGCCGGTCCCGGCACCGAAGGCCCGCACGCGCTCGCCTACCGCGTGGGGACGACCGGCGCGATCGATCGCCTGCTGATCGCCGGCGAGGACGTGTCCGCAATCAAGGACTGGGCGCCCCCCGCGTTCCCGTTCTCGGGTGGCGCATTGGTGGCACGCGGCTTGCGCAAAGGCCCCGACGTCGCCGCGATGCTCCGCGAGGTTGAAACGCACTGGATCGCAGAAGGCTTTCCCGACACGGCGCGGATAGACGTAATTGCCGACGAGAAGGTCGACGCAGCCTTACGCTGAAACCATTTCTTGCATGGTCGCTGGAGCAATCATCGCATAGGCCGCATCCGCCTCGAGTGGCCGGGCGTAGAAATACCCTTGCCCGAACGTGCAGCCAAGCGCGGCGAGCGTCTGCGCGAGTTCGTTCGTCTCGACTCCCTCGGCGGTCGTCTTCATACCCAGCGCCTGCGCCAGGCTCAGGATCGCGCGGACGATCGAAACCTTGTCGCGGTCCGCGAGCATGCCCGTGACGAAGCTTCTGTCGATCTTCAGTACGTCGATCGGCAGCTTCTGCAGGTAGGCCAGGTTCGAATAACCCGTTCCAAAATCGTCCATCGCCAGCGTCGTACCGAGCGCCTTCAGCGCGTGCATCGTTCCAGCGATCCGATCGGGATCTGTGACGATCGCGCTCTCGGTCAGTTCGAGGGTGAAGCGATCGCCGCTCAGCCCGGTCGATGCGAGCGCTGCCTCCACCACCGGCGCGATCGCGTCGCGCTGCAGCTGGATTGCCGACAGGTTCACGGCCAGCTTTACCCCGCACGGGCCGCCATAGGCGGAGTCCCAACGCGCCAGCGTTTGCGCCGCCTCCTCGATCGCCCAGCGCCCCAGCGGAACGATCAGCCCCGATTCTTCGGCCACCGCGATGAAGTCGGTCGGAGAATGCGCCCAGCCCTCGTCGTCGGTCCACCGCGCCAGTGCCTCGAACGACACGATCCGTCCGGTCGCAAGATCGCAGATCGGCTGGTAGGCGAGTCGGAGTCGACGATCCTCGATCGCCCGACGCAACATCGTCTCCATGCCGAACTGCGCGCGGGCGATCGCGAAATCCTGCGTCTGGTAGGTTTCGGCGCGTCCACTCACCTTGGCGCGCTTCACCGCGAACTGCGCGTGGCGGATCACCTCGACCTTGTCGTCTGGCGTGTCGGCACCATAGGCAATGCCCACCGAGCATTCGACGCTGATCTCGTAATCGGTCAGTCGGAACGGCGTGGTCAGCGTCCGCTGGATCCGGTCGGCGAGCGCGTGCGCTTCCTCGCGATCGTCGATCGTCATGAGGATTCCGAACTGATCGCCGCCGATCCGCGCGAGCGTGTCGCGCGCGCGCAACGCCCCCTTGATCCGCCGCGCGACGGTGATCAGCAACTCGTCGCCCGCCAGCGATCCGAGACAGGAGTTTAGTCGCCCGAACCGGTCGAGATCGATCGCAAGCACCGCACCGGACGCGTGATCCGCCATGTCTTCGATCAGATCGGCGAAGCCTTCGCGATTCGCCAGCCCGGTAAGGCTGTCCGTCGTCATCTCGCGACGCAGGCTGCGCTCGGTCTGCACCTGCGACGTGTGATCGATGAAGCTGATCGTGCACCGATCGCGGAACGCCGCGAACGATCGGGCGATCGTCACCCGGTAGTGGCGGCAGTCGATCGCGTCGCCGAGCACCCAGTCGAAATCGGATCGTAACTGCGTGGATTCGAGAAAGGCCAGTATCCTGGGGCCAAGGTCCGCAATCATCGGCGACCGCTCCGCGACCACGCCAAGCCCAGCCAACCGATAGGCGCGGTTCATCGCGAAAAGCTCGAACCGCCCGGCGATTACGACCAGATGGGCGGATGGGATCGGGATGAGTTCGAGCGCACGTGCGACCAGTTCGGTCGCGACGATGTGTTGCGCTAACGCTTCCGGGGCGGTCGAAGCCATGAGACTGCCGTACCCGGTGTTCGTTAAGACGCCCTGAAGGACCCTGAATGGAGTATTTCTAAACCATTATCCGAATCGATTGTCGCGCGGAAAGCCGGTCGGCGGCATCCGCCCCGCAGCCCCGCGCGCTGCACGCCACGGCCCGAGGTCCGACTCGGTCCGCGTCCGACCGGTGCCGCCGCCCATCGCCCAGCTGAGGCCCTCGGCGAACGTGAACGTGATCGCATCCGCCAGCCCTCCGTCGCGATAGCGTTGCAGCTGGAGCCCTTGCCCGCGCGTCATCTCGACCAGTTCGGCGAGTGGGAACACCAGCATCTTCCGGTTGTCGCCGATCGCCGCGACGTAATCGTCGTTCGGCCCGATCGGTCGAACGATCTTTAACTGCGCACCCGGCCGCGGCGTCATCACCGTCTTGCCCTTGCGGGTCTCGGCAACGACCTCCGCCGAACTGACCGAGAAGCCGCGGCCGTCGGTGGCAACGACAAGCAGTTTGGGATGCTTGCTCGCGGGCAGCAGCGCGACGATCCCGACGCTGCCGTCGAGGTCGATCATCGCGCGTACCGGCTCGCCGAACCCGCGTCCGCCCGGCAGCTTGTCCGCCGCGAGCGTGTAGAACCGCCCGTTCTCGGCGGCGAGCAACAGCTTGTCGGTGGTCTGCGCGTGGAACGCATAGGCCGGGCCGTCGCCCTCCTTGAACTTCAGCGCCTCCGGGCTCGCCAGATCATTGTGCCCCTTCATCGCCCGGATCCAGCCGCGCTGCGACAGGATCACGGTGATCGGCTCGCGCTCGATCATCGCCTCCAGCGGAATGTCGCGCGTCGGCGCGTGCTCCTCGATCGTCGTCCGTCGTTTGCCGAGCGGGGTCTCCAGCCCGTAGCGATCGCGAATCTTGGCCATGTCGCGCTTCATCCGCGCGCGCTGCTTCTTCGGATCGGCGAGCAACGCGGCCAGCGTCGTCTGCTCCTTGTCGAGCTTGTCGCGCTCGGTCTTGATCTCGAACTCTTCGAGCCGGCGGAGCGAGCGCAGACGCATATTGAGGATCGCCTCGGCCTGGCGATCCGTCAGCGCGAACTCGGCGATCATCACCTTTTTAGGCTCGTCCTCGGTGCGGATGATCTCGATCACGCGATCGAGGTTGAGATACGCGATCAGATAGCCGTCGAGCAGTTCGACCCGGTCGGCGATCTTCGCCAGCCGGTGTTCGGTCCGCCGGCGCAGCACCACGAACTGGTGATCAACCCACGCCGCCAGCGCCTCGCGCAACGACATCACCCGCGGCGTGCGATCCTTGTCGAGCACGTTGAGGTTGAGGCTGATCCGCGTCTCGAGATCGGTGAGCCGGAACAGCCCGTCCATCAGGATCTGCGGATCGACCGTTCGGCTACGCGGTTCGAGCACGATGCGGATCTCGGTATCCGATTCGTCGCGCACGTCGGCGAGGATCGGCAGGCGCTTGGCGTTGATCAGATCGGCGATCTGCTCGATCAGCTTGCCCTTCTGCACGCCGTACGGGATCTCGGTGACGATCAGCTGCCAGCCGCCGCCCTTCTCACGCTCAGTTTCCCAGCGGGCGCGGACACGGAAGCCACCACGTCCGGTCGCATAGGATTCGCGGATGACCGCAGGCGGGTCGACGACCAGCCCGCCGGTCGGGAAGTCGGGGCCCTTCACATGCTCAAGGATAGCCGCGTCGTTGGCGTCCGGCGTATCGATCAGGACGATCGCCGCATCGAGCAGTTCGGCGGCGTTGTGCGGCGGGATGCTCGTCGCCATGCCGACCGCGATCCCGCTCGCGCCGTTCGCCAGGAGGTTCGGGAACAGCCCCGGGAACAGCTCGGGCTCGTGGTCCTCGCCATTATAGGTCGGGCGATACGCGACCGCGTCCTCGTCGAGCCCGTCCATCAGGTCGATCGCGACCTGCGTCAGCCGCGCCTCGGTGTAGCGGTAGGCGGCCGCGTTATCGCCGTCGATGTTGCCGAAATTGCCCTGCCCGTCGACCAGCGGATAGCGCATCGCGAACGACTGCGCCAAGCGGACCATCGCGTCGTAGACCGACTGGTCGCCGTGCGGGTGGTATTTGCCGATGACGTCGCCGACGACGCGCGCGCACTTCTTGTACCCCTGCGCCGGGTCGAGCTTGAGCAGCCGCATCGCCCAGAGCAGGCGCCGATGCACCGGCTTCATCCCGTCGCGCACGTCGGGCAGCGACCGCGCGGTGATCGTCGACAACGCATAGACGAGATACCGCTCGGACAGCGCGCTGTCGAAGGGGGCGTCGACGATGGAGTCGAACGGATCTTTGAAATCGGTGGCCATTGCGCGCAGCGATAGCAGCCGGGAACGAAACGATCAAAGCATGAACGTACGAAGCGGCCTGCGCGGTTGATCACGACGATATGCCCGCATGACGCGGTCGATCGAGCCCGCTACACCAACCCGATGATCCGCCTCGCCTTTCTCGCGCTCGCCGCGATGTCCACGCCCGTCATGGCGCAAACGCCTGCTTCTCCACCGGCCAAGTTGCTGACATGGCCCGACGTAACCAAGCGGCCGAAACCGATGCCTGACGCGACCGTCGACTATGGCACCGACCCGATGCAGAAGGTCGACGTCTGGCTCCCCAAGGGGAAGGCCAAGGGGCCCTTCCCGGTGGTCGTGATGGTCCATGGCGGCTGCTGGACGACGAGCATCGCCGATCGCAGCCTGATGAACTGGATCGCCGACGACCTTCGCAACGCTGGCGTCGCGGTCTGGAACATCGACTATCGCGGTGTCGACCGTGCTGACGGCGGCTATCCAGGCACGTTCGTGGACACTGCGAATGCTGCCGACCAACTCACCGTAAATGCGAAGAACTATAACCTCGATACGCGCCAAGTGCTCGCGATCGGCCACTCCGCCGGTGGCCACCTCGCGCTCTGGCTCGCCGCCCGCGCGAAGCTTCCAACGACGAGCCCCCTCCACACGGCTCACCCACTCCGCATCCGCCATGTCATCAGCCTCGGCGGCCTGCCCGATCTCGAAGCCACCGCGACCAACGCCGACAATGGCTGCGGTACCGAAGTCGTCGCGAAACTGGTCGGTGCACCCACGCCTCAGCATCCGGACGTCTACGCCGACACATCGGTCCCGCGCCTGCTGCCGCTCGGCATGAAGCAGGACCTCGTCAACGGCCGCGAAGACCGGATCATCCCCTTCGTCATGGCGACCGACTATATTGCCAAGGCGACCGCCGCCGGTGATACCGCCACGCTCCACACCATCCCGGCGACCGGCCATGTCGAACTGATCGCGCCGGAAACGCCTGCATGGGCCGAGGCCAAACGCCTGATCCTGTCCTATTTCGGAAAGAGCCAGTGACTCTCGAAGACGCCCGCGCGCTCGACACGACCGACCCGCTCGCTGCGTACCGCGATAAGTTCGCCCTCCCCGAAGGCGTGATTTACCTCGACGGCAACTCGCTCGGCGCGCTGCCCAAGGCCACGCCCGCAGCGCTCGCCGACGTCGCCACCCGCCAATGGGGCGACCGCCTCATCCGCAGCTGGAACGAAGGCTGGATCGACGCCCCCCAGCGGATCGGTGCGAAGATTGCTCCCCTGATCGGCGCGGGCGAGGACGAGGTCATCATCGGCGACACGACCTCGACGCACCTTTTCAAGGCGTTGGTCGCCGGACTGCGTAGCAACCCGGAGCGTCACACGGTCTTGAGCGAGGCCGGTAACTTCCCCACCGACCTGCACATTGCCGAAGGCGCTGTCGCCTGCGTTCCCGGCGCGCGGTTGAAGGTCGTCGCCCGCGAAGACCTTGCCGCAGCGCTCGACGGCGACACCGCGGTGCTGCTGCTCACGCACGTCCACTACAAGACCAGCGACCGCTTCGACATGGCCGCCTGGACCGCCCGCGCCCACGACGCCGGCGCGCTCATGCTCTGGGACCTGAGCCACAGCGTCGGGGCGGTCCCGATCGACCTCAACGGCGCGCACGCTGACCTCGCCGTCGGCTGCACGTACAAATACCTTAACGGCGGCCCCGGCGCTCCCGCATTCCTCTACGTCGCCAAGTGCTGGCAGGACGCACTCGCGAGCCCGCTCTCCGGCTGGATGGGCCACGCCGCACCGTTCGCGTTCGAGGACGCCTACCGCCCCGCCCCCGGCATGAAGCGCTGGCTTGCCGGTACCCCCGCGATGCTCTCGACCGCGGCCCTAGAAACCGCGCTCGACCTCTGGGCCGACATCGACCAGCACCTCGTCGCCACCAAGAGCGCCCAGCTGTTCGACATTCTCGCCGCAGCCGGCGACGCACTAGGCCTCGACTGCGTCAGCCCCCGAGACCCCGCCAAACGCGGCAGCCACATCAGCTTCCGTCACCCGCATGCCTATGAACTCACGCAAGCCCTCATAGCCCGCGACGTCATCGGCGACTTTCGTGACCCCGACATCCTGCGCCTTGGGCTCACCCCCTTGTACCTCAGCCATGAAGACGTCTGGCGCGCAGGCGAGATCTTGCGGGACACAGTCAAGACCGAAAGCTGGCGCGATCCGGCATATTCGCAACGGCTCGTCGTGACCTGAGCACGCTTGACGGCATATCCCAGTTAACTGATAGTGATTAGATCAATCACGGGAGACTGTCCATGAAGTGGGTTGTTAGTAGCGCCATCGCGTTGTCCCTGGCCGGGTGCAGCAAGGTTCCCGAAAGTAGCGCCGGGGAGCCCGACATCGCCGGCAACTCGGTCGCTGGTGTCGCGTTCGACTATAGCTATGACCTGACGCTTCCCTCGTCCCGGATCTCGGATCTTCAGGAGGAACATGCGCGCGCCTGCGAACGGCTCGGGCCAACACGCTGCCGGATAACGGGATTGCGCTACACGGTCGGGCAACAAGGCGACGTCAACGCGAACCTGTCGGTCAAGATCGCCGCCCCCCTGGCGCGTGCCTTTGGCCGGGCCGGGGTGAAGCAAGCCGAGAGCGTCGGGGCGACGTTGACGGGGGCGGATATCAGCGGCACCGATGTCGCCACGGCCGTCGCGGCGACCGCGACCGAACGGACCGACGTCGCAGCCGAACGCGCTCGGATCGACCGCGAACTGGCCCGCGTCGATCTATCCCCGCGCGAACGTGCCGAACTCCGCCAGCAGCAGGCGGTCGCGCAGGGCCAAGCCACGGCAGCCGCGGCGACGGCATCCGAGCAGCGCGAAAGTCTCGCCAATACGCCGATGTCGTTCGACTATACGACCGGCCGTGGGACCGGCCTGGTCGATCGCCTGCAGGATGCGGGCGACACGGCGCTGGGCTCGATCGGATTGACCGTGACGGCGCTGCTCTGGGTGCTGGCAGCGCTTGGCCCGCCACTGGTAGTGCTCTTGCTCGCCGTGCTGGTTTGGCGGCGCTGGATCCAGCGTTGGTGGACGGAACTGTCGGCACGCGTCGATCGCCGACTCAGTAGACCGCGCCCGACTGCCCATGACCCTACGTCTCCCTCCCAGCGATGACGTCGGGCAGTATTCCCGGGGCAGTCATGCGCCGCGATTGCACCCCCCGCGCCCTTCGCCTATAGGCGCGGCCTATTCCGGCCTCGGCTTCGCGGTACATATCGCGTAGGCTGGGGCCGCTCGATTTTCACCGCTCGATTTCCAGGGGACCGCGCATGGCTCGCCGCCGCCAGATCTACGAAGGCAAGGCCAAGATCCTCTACGAGGGTCCCGAGCCGGGCACGCTGATCCAGTATTTCAAGGACGACGCGACCGCGTTCAATGCCCAGAAAAAGGGCACGATCAACGGCAAGGGCGTGCTCAACAACCGAATTTCCGAGCACATCTTCACGCTGCTCGATCATATCGGCGTGCCGACGCACTTCATCCGCCGGCTCAACATGCGCGAGCAGCTGATCCGCCAGGTCGAGATCGTCCCGATCGAAGTCGTCGTGCGCAACGTCGCCGCGGGCTCGATCTCGACGCGCCTCGGGATCGAGGAGGGCACCAAGCTGCCCCGCACGATCATCGAATATTACTACAAGGACGATGCGCTCGGCGATCCGATGATCTCCGACGAACACATCGCCGCGTTCGGCTGGGCCAGCCAGGAGGAGATGCACGACATCGCCGACCTCGCGATCCGCGTGAACGATTTCCTGTGCGGGCTGTTCGCCGGCGTCGGCATCCGTCTGGTCGACTTCAAGCTCGAATTCGGCCGCATCTTCGACAACGACTTCGGTCGGATCATCCTCGCGGACGAGATCAGCCCCGATGGCTGCCGCCTGTGGGACATGGAAACCAACGAGAAGATGGACAAGGATCGCTTTCGTCGTGATCTCGGTGGTGAAGTCGAAGCGTATCAAGAGGTTGCACGCCGTCTTGGCCTGCTGCCCGAGGGGGCTGACAACGCCGTCCTCGACCTCGAAAAGCATCGCAAGAACCGGGGCAAGTAAATGAAACTCAAGGTTTTCGTGACATTGAAGCCGGGCGTGCTCGATCCGCAGGGCCGGGCGATCCACCACGCGCTCGGCAGCCTCGGCTTCGACGGCGTCCAGGACGTCCGCCAAGGCAAGCTGATCGAACTGGAAGTCGCCGACGATACCGACGACGCGACGATCGACGGCATGTGCCGCAAGCTGCTCGCCAACACGGTGATCGAGAACTACCGGGTCGAGCGCGCATGAAAACTGCGGTCATCGTCTTCCCCGGCTCCAACTGCGACCGCGACATCGCCGTCGCGCTGGAGGCGGTGACCGGCGTCAAGCCGGTGATGGTCTGGCACGGTGACGCGGATCTGCCCGCGGATGTGGGCCTGGTCGCGGTACCCGGTGGCTTCTCGTACGGCGACTACCTACGCTCGGGCGCGATCGCGGCACGGTCGCCGATCATGCAAGCTGTGGTCGAGCAGGCTGGCAAGGGCTTGCCCGTGCTCGGCATCTGCAACGGCTTCCAGGTGTTGACCGAGGCAGGGCTCCTGCCCGGCGCGCTGATGCGTAACGAGGGGCTGAACTTCGTCTGCCGTGATGTCGCGCTGACGGTCGAGACGGCAAGTTCGACCTTCACGTCTGGCTACACGGCCGGTGAACGCGTGTCCTTCCCAGTCGCGCATCATGACGGCAACTACTTCGCCGACACGGAGACGCTCGACCGCCTCGAAGGCGAAGGGCGCGTGGCGTTCCGTTATGCCGAGAGCGTCAACGGTTCGGCGCGCAACATCGCGGGTTTGCTGAACGACAAGGGCAACGTGCTCGGCATGATGCCGCATCCGGAACGTCGCATCGAAGCGGCACACGGTGGCACCGATGGTCGCCGTTTGTTCGAGGGTCTCCTCGAAGTGGTCGCCTAAACCCTTAGCGCCTTCAGTCGGGCAAGCAGGACGATCAGGCTGGGCCAGAACAATGTATTCCAGATGTCGTGCCAGTTCGCCCAAACGTCGATCCGCGTGCCGTAGACGAGACTATCGCGCAAGTCCCATGCCTCCCCGGCAAGAGCGGCCAGCAGCACAATCAACCAAGGCCGTCGATCGGACAATCGCCATTTGAACAGCGTCGCGCTGCCTAGGAACAGGCCGAGCGCGACGTAGATATGTAGTGCGTCCTTCGCGAGCCCCATATGTCGGACGGTCCAGAGCTTGACGGTCTGGAGCGGACTCATACCCGCGTGCGGAACGGCGAGAAGTCCGTCCCCCGGTCGTACACGTCCACCCCTTCGCGGCGCTTCAACCAGCCCACCGCCACATAGGTCAGCGGCGTCAGCAATACCTCCCAAGAAACCTTCAACAAAAACTGGCTGACCATCACCATCAGCATCGCCTCCACGGGCCAGTCCGGTGCGCCGTAGAACGCGAGCGGGTAGAAGATCAGACTGTCGAACGCCTGCCCCACCACCGTGCTGCCGATCGTCCGCGTCCACAGCATGCGCCCCTGCGTCCAGACCTTCATCCGCGCGAGCACGAAGCTGTTGGCGAACTCGCCCACCCAGAACGCGCAGATCGACGCGAACACGATCCGCGGCACTTGGCCGAACACGGACTCGTACGCGGCCTGCCCCGTCCAACCGGCATCGGGCGGCAGCGCGACGACCACCGCCGACATGAACACCATGAACAGCATCGCGCCGAACCCCGCCCAGATGCAGCGCCGCGCCCGCGCGTAGCCGTAGACTTCGGTCAGGACGTCGCCGATCACATAGCTGACCGGAAAGAAGAGGATGCCCGCGCCGAACGGCCACGCGCCGATGAACGGCAGATCAATCACCGCGCGCTTCCCCGCGCCGATGACGTTCGACAGCAGCAGGATCGTGACGAACGCCGCCATCACGAAGTCGAAATACCGAAACTGCACCCCACCGACTGCATTCGCGTCGATCGGTTCGAGCCCGGGCGCCTGATCCGTTCCAATTTCCATGCCCGGCGTTATGATCGAGGTTCCAAGCCCGCACAATCCGCGCTAGTCGTCGCCCCAGCGCGCGCCCGTAGCTCAGCTGGATAGAGCAAGGAGCTTCTACCTCCTCGGTCGGGGGTTCGAACCCCTCCGGGCGCGCCATCCCTGCCACGAAAACGGCAGATTTCAGCCATTCTCAGCGGTGTTAGTGTCTAACCTTTCTGCCCGGTTAGACATTTCCCAGCGCGCAAGAACGCCAATTGCATCGTCTGCCATGCTGCGTTGATTCGCCGCTTCCGTATACCGAGCGACCTCCTCGTCCTTCCTATGGCCGGACACCGCCTTCATGGTTTGGTTGCCCTGGTTGAGTTCGGCCATCCGCCGCATGATCGCTTTGCGCAGTCCGTGCGCGGTGCATTGCGGGAGGCCGGCGGCATCGCACTTATCGCGGAACCAGTTGCCGAAACCCGCTCGCGTGAACGGGCGCCCCTGCTCGTTGATCAGGAAGCACAGGTGAGACTTGGCGGCGGGCATCGCGACGATCGCCTCCAGCAGCTGCGGCGCGACGGCGATCCATAGGACCTTCCCTGTCTTGTCCTGCACAACCTTGATCCGGCCGTCGACAATGTGCTGGCGGCCCATCCGGATCGCATCGCTGCGTCGTTGGCCCGTCCATAGCAGGAGCTCCAGCGCCAGGCGTGCGTTTGTTCCTAGCTGGTGGCGGGCGCGGTACTGATCGATCTCATCTTCGCTCCACGTGTGATAGCCGGCGGATCGCTGCTCCACCGATAGCTTGACCTGATCCGCCAGCAGAACCGGGTTGCTCGCGATCATCCGCAACTTCACTGCGAAATTGAATAGGCGCACCAGTTCCTTGCGCAGCTTGCCGGCTGCGACGGGACCGCCGATCGGGCGCAGGCCGCGCGAGGTCTGAACCATCTTCCGCTGCATCTTCGCCGTTACGATCGCGTCAATGTGCTCGAACCCGACCCGGGCGACCGGCAGCTTGCCATATTCCTCGCTGAACCGGCCGATGATGCTGCGGACCTTGCTTTGAGTGGTCGTGGTAGGGCCCAGCCGCGTCGGGGTGGCAAAGTAGCGCGCGACGAGGTCGGCGATCGTACCTGGAATGGCGCGATCGACCGCAACCCCGATCGTTTCGCTGGCGTCCATGAAAGCGCGATACTCGGTTCGGAAATCCTCCGTGCCTAAGGGGGCCTTGAAATAGCCGCCTGCGAAGCCTTTGCGCCGGAAGCGCAGCCGCTCCTTGCCGTGCCTGTCCTTGAAGCTGCTAACGTACTCGGGGAGAAACCGGCGGCGCGTCATTTGCGAAGGGCCTCGCCACGATCAGTCATTCGGTCAGACTTTGCCAATCACAATATCCCAAGGGTTCGGATCGGCAGGAGGGGCGACCGATTCGCTGAGGATGACGATCTTTCCGTTCGGATCAATCTCTATGCGCCCGACCAGCATCCCAGCCTTCGTTGCACCGCGGACTGCGCGGGTCACGTCGGCTTCCTTAAAACGTGCCGCGGCGCTCATGCTGCTGCCTTTTCCTGCTCGACGTATCCCATGCCGCGCAGCTGCTGGTTTACCATCGTGATGAACCGCCGGCTTTCGAAATGCGGACGCTCCTGCCACCAGAGCATGGCTTCGATTGCGGCAGCGTAGCTCTCCCACCGCAGGTACGGCAGGATCCGCAGCGATCGGGTGTCATGCGCGTCGTGGATCGCCCATAGTTCGACGAGTGACAGGTCGCCGACCGCCGCGCCGTATTCGTACATCATCGCAGTACGCGCGTGATCGCGGCGCTTCTTGGCGCCGGTCAGCACTGCCTTCAGATCGGCAACCTTCTCCGCGTCGGTAGTGCGATCGAGCGACGGTAGCTCCATACGGGCGTACGCCTTCCAGTCGACGGCGATGGCGGTTGAGATACGCAGGCGTGTGGCGGCGTCTTCGACTGACAGCTTGCCCGCCTCAATCAGTGCGGGATCGCCTTCGGCTCGGTTCTTTCGGACGTCGTCGGCAACCTGCGCCATTTCCGCGTAGGCGTAGATGAAGCGGGGGCGATCAATCATAGCGGGTCAAATCCGGTTTGAATGCGCAGGATCATGAATGCGGGCCATTCCATCCGGCCGCGACCGTCGTTGGCTGCGCGATCCTCGTCGCGGTAGCGTTGGACCAGCGTAGCGTAATACGACGAAGCGGCTTTGCCGGCTTCTCTCACGTCTGGTGTGCCTCGGGTGCCGTTGCGCGTGATTCGCGCGACCATCGCAAGCGGCGTCAGCACGCGACCGCGCGTCGTGGCGCGGTTGTTCCAGTCGGCCGTATGGGCTGGCTTGCAGAACAGCTGATTGACCACCTTCGGCTCGAAGGGCTTCATGCACTCCGGGCAATGACGGACGGGCCATCCACCCTCCTGCTGACCCGGCAAGCGGTTATGGCCTATCTGAGAGCAGCCTTGTAACAAGGCACCTTTGATGGGCGGGTGCGTCAATGAATCCGCCCCACTGCGATCTCGACGATCAAGCCAAGCCACTGGAGGCAGATCGTCCCACCCTTAACAGAGTCGTGACGGCATTCGGGATGCCAGCGCTGATCTGGCGGCAGGACGGTCAAGGCATCGCCGCACCAACCGCTCCAAGACGCGTGAGGGATCAGGTGGCGGATCATGCAAACCCGCCGAAGTACGCCCAGGCAACGCGACCGGCGACCATGAGGAACATCGTGATCCCGACGATCAGGCAGGCCTTGCCGACCCGGTCCTGCCGCTCGCGCATGGCGTAGACGACGTCGATCCAGAACGGGCTGGTCGCCGGTGCCATCATCGGCGCGGCCGGGGCGTGACCGAGTTCGGCGAGGAACTGATCGAACGAGCAAGGCCGCTCGATCTGGCGGGCTACGGTGTCGGTGCGCATTCGCAACTCCCATCGGGCGGGGTGCCCTGATGGTCGCCATATCTGCCGTTATGGCATATTGAGTCAATCGCTATTATGTCGTAATGGCATACCTAACTTTTCCGTCTTGATCAATGTTCTGCGTTTGTTCTAAATTTATGCAATGACCGGGAGCGAACAGTGGGCGACTCGTTGAACAAGAAAATGGTGAGTTGGTATCGAGCGACGTGTTTCGGTCGTCCGATTGGACCGTGGCGGAAGAGCGTACGCTACGCTCGAGAAGATCTGATCGCGGAAGGGCTAGGGTCGCATGACGAGTACGGATGCTTCTTCGTCACGGTACCTGGCGGGATGGATCGTCAGTCCGAATGGATGCCCTATGATGAGGCCGTCGCGTTAGCGGCGTCGATAAAGCGCAGTCACACGGCCCATCACCGTGAACGCTTGCCCGTCGCCAATCTGGATCGGTCGATGCGCTTTGTTCGTCGATCGAGGAACTAATCGAGCCGGGTCATTCTCGAACTGCTTGAATGTCGTTTCGCCGTCCTCGTTCAGGATGACGAACAAATGCCCAGGGAACAACGCTTTGTCGTCGGGATCGACAACAACCATTCCGCCATCTTCTATCTCCAAATCCATTGAATCGCCCTGTACAACCAGAACGACGCCGTTTTGCGGCGCTGTCGAAGCCGCAAGCGGGAGGTGACCCGACGGCTGATGGATTGCTTCCTTCCAACTACCTGCTGCGACCTGACCGATTATGGGAAGCATGCGGACTGACTCTCCGCCCAGTTCGACCGCGGGGGCGCCGCCCAGCAACCAAGCCTGGGTCTTAACCATTTCCTGATGCTTGAACGGGCGTTTGCCAGTCAACCGCTTCGAGACCGCGCTCGGGTCGATACCAAGCAGGTTTGCTAGATCGCTCTGATCATAGCCCTTAGCTCGCATGAGCTCGCGGATTTCTGCGATTTCCATAGCTAATGCATCAAGAGCATGTCTGCCATTATGGCAAATGCCATTCCGGCATAATAGAGCTTGCTTCCAATCTGCCGTTTCGGCATATCTGCCGGTATGGATCGATTTGCAAACCTCGTCATCGATGCGCTCGGTGGGACAACAGCGGTAGCCAATAAGGCTCTCACCGGCGTTTCGACCGTCCACAACTGGCGGAAGAATGGCCTGTCGGCGTCCCGACTGGATCATCTGCGTCGCATAGCTCAAGACGAAGGGTCCTCTGACACAGTCTTTGCGATCGCTGCTGAATGCGGCGTCGATTTGCCAATTATGAGCGCAACCGCCGGCGCGTCATCGGGAAATGCGGACGCGACTTCCCTCCGGGTGCCAGCATGAGCGTGATCGCATCCGATGCGGTCAAGGGCCGCATGCTGAAGATCAAGTTCGGCGAACTGATCGGACGGATCGGCGGGCTGGAGGCAGCTGCGTCGTTCTGTCGCGTCGGCAAGAGCACGCTCGCTCGGTACGCCTCGATCGTCCAGGCTGACGCCGAGTGCTTCGCGCCGATCGACGTCGTCCGCGACCTCGAAGCGCTGGCGGGCGAGCCGATCGTCACGGCGACGTTGTGCGGGATGGCGGACGGCGTGTTCGTTGCGGTTCCCAACTCCCCGCCGGGCACCGGTGACCTGCTCACCATGATGTCCGCGCTCTCAAGCGAGTTCAACGATACGACCCGCGTGGTCTGCGACGGGCTCGTAGACGGCAATTTCTGCGCGAACGACGCTGCCAAGCTGGAGCGCGAGCTCGACGACGCGATCCGCGTCGCGGTCGGCATGCGGGCGCTGGCCCGATCCATTCATGGAGGTGAACGATGAAGACGCTCCGCCTGCGCCTTGGCGTCCGTGTGCCGAACGAAGGCGCTCGCCGCCTGGCGCAATGGATCATGCGCGAGCCCGCCGGCACGCTGGACAAGCTGCTGCGCAAGATCGGCATGGGTCAGATCGCAATGGAGCGGATGATGGCCGGCGAGCTCGCGCCCGACGCCGACATCGGCCACCAGATCTTCGCTTTCACCCGATGCGCCGTCACGATCAACGACTGGTATCGTCCTGCCGCTGGCGGCTGGTTCGACGTCGTCGGCGCCGAGTCCCTGCGGAGGGCTGCATGACCGCATCGGTTTCCAAGTTCACGCGCGGCGCTTCCCCGGCAGTCGCATGTGCCGGCGAGACGTCCCCACTGTCCTCGGACAGCGTCTCGCCGGGTTCGTTCGCCGAGGCGAAGGGCGTCATCGCGTCGATCGATCAGATCGAGACGTGGCTCGCCATCGCCAAGGCCGGCGACCGTTTCCTCTATGCGACGCGGCCGTTCCTGCCGGCAGGGTCGCAGGGCGCGCTGCGCATGCGTACGCTGTCCGAGCAAGGCCTCGTCCACCTCGTCCAGAAGCGGAGCGACCTGCTGCGCGGCGAGTGGTGCTATTACGCGGAGCGGTCGACTAAGTCGGCACGCGACATTCGCCCTCTTCGCGAGCCGCGTCACGACGTGCGGACGGTGCCGGACGATATCTCCGCCATCAACGTGCTGTTGCCGATCCTGAAGAAGGCGGCGCGGTTCGGCCGTCCCTGCCCCACTGACGTCCAGCTTGCCGAACGCGCGCAGCTGCCGCGCGACGCGGTGCAGCCGGCGATCGACGCGATGCGGACGATGAACATCATTCGGGTGCTGCCGGCGAAGGCCCCCACCCTGCGGCTCGTCGAGATCGTCGAGACCGGACACAAGACGGGACTGGTGGCATGAAGGTCGAGATCGAACGCGATGCGCTGCTCGGCGTGCTGGAGCAGGTTGCGGGGGTCGTCGAGCGGCGCAACACGATTCCGGTTCTGTCGAACCTTCTACTGATCGTCGACGCCGGTAAATTGTCGGTGACCGGTACGGATCTCGATATCGAGGCGACCGCGTCAGCTTCAGCAGCCGGCGAACTGCGCACAACGGTGCCGGCGGAAAAGATCCTCGCCGCGGTGAAGTCCTTCAAGGCCGGCAAGTTGACCATCGCTCCGGTCGAGGGTCGGCATGCGGTCACGGTGAAGCAGGGCCGCGGCGTCCGGACCCTCTCGACGTTACCAGCCGACGACTTTCCGAAGCGTCCAGCGCTGGGCAAGGCAGTGTCGTTTTCGATCCCCTGCGTCTCCCTCGCGCGGATCTTCGCAAAGTGCACCGTGGCGCAGTCGAGCGACGAGACACGCTACTACCTGATGGGCGTTTTCCTCCACACGACCGATACGAAACTGCGCGGGGCCGCGACTGACGGTCACCGTCTGATCCGCGTCGAGGCCGACCTGCCGGACGGTGCCAGCGACATGGCGGACATCATCGTGCCGAAGAAAGCAGTGGCGCAGGTGCTGCAGATGATGGGCAAGTCGACCGGCGAGATCGCTTTGCAGACCAACGGCACGGCGATCGCCTTCCAGCTGGGTGATGGTACGATCATCAGCAAGCTGATCGAGGGCACCTATCCCGACTACAACCGCGTCATTCCCGATGTTGCGCAGAACAGCATTAGCGTCGTCCGCGACGTCCTGATCGCCGCGGCGAGCGCCGTCACGTCCGTCGTCAACGCGGAGGGCGACAAGTCGAAGGTCCGTGCGGTCGCGATCGACATGGGAATCGACGACGAAGCGCACGAAATGACCGCGAAGGACCAGAGCGGCACGAGCGCAGTCGAGCCCATCGCCGCAACCTACAAGGGCAAGCCGCTCCAGTTCGGCGTTAACAGTCAATACCTGCGCGATGTCGCGGGCATCTTCGCCGAGGGCGCCGCCCTCACGATAACGCTGCATGATCCGGCAGCACCGCTTCGCATCGTCTCGGACAATGATCCCGATCTCGTCGGTGTCATCATGCCGATGCGCGTCTGAGGAGAATCAGCATGCACTTCGAGTTCGCAGAAGAAGACGCAATCAACGATCTGGTCACGGCCATTCAAGCCGGTGCTCCTGGGCCGGCGTTCGATGCTCTCGCTCGTTTCGTTGGCGATCAAGAAAACGCCGTCGAGATCCGCGAGCGCATTGCCGGCGCTCGCACACGTCGACGCTGATCGTGGCTAGCGAAACGCGGGTGAATCGCGGACCTCAGTCGCAACAGGAAGAACGCAAACAAGGCTTGGCGTACGCAGCGGCGTGGCGTCAGCGCATGCGGCCGGTGTTCGATGAGATATATGGCGAAGATCGTTGTCGTCTTTGCGGCGCGGTTCATCGCGCGTGAAACAGAAGCTCGATACTCAGGTCGCTGCGGCGATCGGCGCTATGCTCGTCGGCTGCAGCGAGATCACGCTCGATGAAGTCGCCGACAGGCTGCCCGATCATATACGTGCGGCTAACCCCTCGCTGAAGTCGATGACGAAGGCGCTCGTTGGCGCTGGCTGGGTTGCGCAGCGGCGCGATGGCGGCAGCGTCGTCTATCTGCCGCCTCGCCCCGAAGGCGAGGAAGGCCCTGATCCGCGGCATAACGGCTTTGAGGGCGGCGCGGTGGCGGCGGACGAGGTTCGGCTTCTGATCGAGCGGGCCGAGCGCCTGATCGAACAGAAGAAGGGCATCGCCGACGACATCAAGGACGTCATGGCCGAGGCGAAGGGCCGTGGATACGACCCTAGCGCCCTCCAGGACATCATCAAATTACGGGCGAAGAAGCCCGAGGAACAGCACGAGCGGCAGGCGATCCTAGAGGTCTACCTCCGCGCATTGGGGATGATGTGATGAGCAGCGTGAACAAGGTTATCCTCGTCGGCCATCTCGGCAAGGATCCGGA
Source organism: Sphingomonas faeni (assembly GCF_040407565.1). GTDB lineage: Bacteria > Pseudomonadota > Alphaproteobacteria > Sphingomonadales > Sphingomonadaceae > Sphingomonas > Sphingomonas faeni_F. The sequence goes on along the minus strand of NZ_JAPZPR010000010.1, from coordinate 32,824 downwards.
GGCGCGCAGCTTCCAGAACGGTGGCGAGATCGTGAACATGAGCCTCGCGACGTCCGAGCGCTGGAAGGACCGCGTGTCCGGCGAGCAGAAGGAACGGACCGAGTGGCACAATATCGTCATCATGAACGAAGGGCTCGTGAAGGTCGCGAAGCAGTATCTGCGGAAAGGCGCCAAGGTCTACATCGAAGGCGCGCTGCGCACCCGCAAGTGGCAGGACAACGCCGGTAACGATCGCTGGTCGACCGAGATCGTGCTTGGCGCGTTCAATTCCACACTCGTCCTGCTCGATCGCCGCGAAGCCGACCCCGGCCGCACCGACTATTCGAGCTACGGCGACACGCGCGGCGGTGCTGCCGGTGGCGCTGCTGGAGGCAGCACTGGCGGTTCGCGCGGCACCTTCACCGACGATCTGGACGACGACGTGCCGTTCTAACGGTCGAACCGTCGCGCCGCTGGCAGGCCGGTCTCGGTCGTCTGCCGCCAATTTTGCCGGGGGCATGATCTGTGAGCGTTTCCACTTCGTTGCCGTCTCAGCTGGAGGCGGCGCTGTCATTCGCGCGCCGTGGCTGGCCGGTGTTTCCGTGCTCGGTTACGAACAAGCGGCCCTTGGTGCCGCAAGATCGGGACAGCGAGAACAAGCCGATCAAGGGATCGGGCGGCGTGTCGAAGGCGACGTGCGACGCGGATCAGATCCGCGCCTGGTGGCGCAAATGGCCCAAGGCGATGATCGGCGTCTCCGTTGGCAAGGCCAATCTGATCGTGGTCGACTTCGATCCGCGTATCGACGCGGTCACCGGCGAAGAGTGGACGCTGGAGCAGCTGAAGGCGGATCTGGAGGAACAGATCGGTTGCGCACTGCCGACCAGCCTCGCAGTGCGGACGCCCTCAGGCGGCGTGCATGTCTATTTCCAGATGCCCGAGGGCGAGCCGATCGGGAACCGCGGCAACCTGCCCGATCACATCGATGTCCGCGGCCTGGGCGGTTATACGATCGTCCCGCCCAGCCACTGCGAAGGCGATGCGAAGAACGCGACCGGCACCTACCGCTGGCTGCGCGGCGATCCCGATGCCGAGATCGTCGCGATGCCGCCCGAGCTGGTCGCGGTGCTGCGCTCGCCGACCGGTAAACGCAAAGCCGATCCGGCCGGCGCTGCCGCATCGACTTACGTCCCGCGCGACGTGTTCCCCGTTGACGTCGATGCACGGCACAAGCGGTATGCGCAGATCGCGCTTCAGGAAGAGATGGACGAGCTTGCCGCAACGCCGATTGGTGGTGGCCGATGGGGTGGTCGCAACCAGGGTATCTATCATGCGGCGCTGAAGATGGGCGGGCTCGTCATGGCGGGCGCGATCGCGGAGAACTTCGTACGCGCCGGCCTTGAATCGGTCGTGCGCGCAATGCCGCAGAACGACGACCTCGTGGCCGCGCTGAAGGCGATCGATAACGGGTTTGCCAACGCGAAGCCCCGCGATCTCGGCGCCGTAGGCGCGCAGACGGCGCGCGGGCGCGATAGTGGCCGGTCCTCATCCGTATCGTCGTTTGCGCCGGAGGTTCCGCCGCTCGACGCCTATGCCGAGGACATCGGCCGGTTCGAACCCGGACCCGACGAAGAGGGAAATTCCGAGCCCTTCCAAACCGGAACCATCAGCCCCGCCAACCAGACTGGGGGGTCAGGGGGGCGCATTGCGCCGGCCAAGGACGAAGCGCTGGATCGCCAATGCGCGGTGTTGGCGACCACGGATCTCGGCAACGCGGAACGTTTCAGGGCGCGGCATGCATGGCGCTTCCGCTTCTGCAACGAACTCGGGTGGTTCGTATGGGACAACCGGCGGTGGGAGTTGCTGTCGGAGGAGAAGGACAAGATTCCCGGAAAGGTCAGCCTCGCGGTGTTTGATACCGTGCGGTCGATCCGACACGAAGCGGAGCTCGTCGCCGCCAGCGGTCTGATCGAGGAGCTTCCCGCCGACGCTACCGACGAACAGCGCGCCACGACACTGGACTTTATCGTCCGGTGGAAGGGCAGCGGCGATAACAAGATTCCGATCTACTACAGCGAGATGCTGCGAGACCATGCGAAGTCGAGCGAGGGATCGCAGCGGCTCGGGTGCATTGCCGGGCTGGTGAAATCGTTCATCGACGTCTCGATCCGTGCCGATGCCATGGACGCCGATCGCATGGCCGTGAACCTGCTCAACGGCACGCTGCGGCTGACGCAGACTGGTAAGCGCTGGTGCATGGTCGAGGGCGTGCTGAAGCCGATCACGATGGGCGATCGCTGGGGTATGCGCCTCGACAAGCATCGTCCCGAGGACCTGATCAGCAAGATCGCCAACGTCGTGTTCGATCCGAAGGCGATCTGCCCTGACTATGACAGGTTCCTCGCGGTCGTGCAGCCGGACGAGAAGATGCGGCGCTTCCTGCATCAGTGGGGCGGTCTCAGCATGACCGGGGACATCAGCGAGCAGAAGCTGGCTTTCTTCCACGGCAAGGGGCGCAACGGCAAATCGACGCTGGTCGATGCCTGGAGCTACATCGCCGGTGACTATGGTGGATCGGTCGGGATCGAGACGTTCCTCGACCAGGGACGCGGACGCAAGGGCGGCGAAGCAACGCCCGATCTGGCACGGCTGCCCGGCATCCGGTTCCTCCGCACGTCCGAACCCGAGAAGGGCGCGAAACTGGCGGAAGCGCTGATCAAGCTGATCACGGGCGGCGAGCTGATCGACGCGCGCCATCTGAACAAGGGCTTCTTCTCGTTCCTGCCGTCGTTCAAGGTAACGATCTCGGGCAACCACAAGCCGAAGATCACGGGCCACGACGACGGGATATGGCGGCGCGTCATGCTCGTACCGTGGGACATCCAAATCGCCAAAGAGGCGGTCGACAAGGCCTTGCCGGAGAAGCTGAAGAAGGAATCGTCCGGCATCCTCAACCGGCTGCTGGAGGGGCTTCTCGACTGGCGGGAGCACGGTCTGGTCGAGCCCGACAGCGTGATCGCGGCAACGGCGAAATACCGCGAGCAGAGCGATCAGCTAGGCCGCTTCCTCGACGAGTGTACCAAGGCCGTCGACGGAGCTCGATCGAAGTCGTCGACGCTGTTCGACCTCTTCAAGGCATGGTCGAAGGCGACCGGCGCGGCCGAATGGCAGACGCAGGGCTTCTCGAAAGCGATGGAGGACCGTGGCTTCGAGAAGAAGGCGTCCAATGGCATGCAATGGCTCGACATCGAGATGACGAAATCACCGTCCGACTATGTCGACGCGAATGCCAGCCGCTCCGGATATGGCGGCGATCCCGGACCCTACCCGGATGACGAGCCGCTCTAGGCTGAATTTGGAAGGGGTTCGCCTTCCGGCTGGAACCACAATTGGAAGGACAAAAATGGCGGATTTGTACGGGCTTGGAAGGGGTGGAAGGGCTTTGCTTGGTCCTCCCGTCATGTGCGCGTGTGTGCGCACATGCGCACACGAAAGACCCTGAATTATCATTCCACCCCTTCCAATCTCTTCGATCGAACAGATCGAACCAAACAGAAACGGCGGAAATCCGCCAATCATGCGAACCCAAAGGACCAATAGAATGGAAGGACTACCCGCCGACGTCTCCCCTCCGATGGAAGGACAGCCCCTTCCACGTGATTTCTGGACGTTCGACATGGTGGAGGAGCGTCTGGTCGAGGCGATGATCACGTGCTGGCGGCACCCGGACCGCGAACGCGGATGGCAGCGGGTGCGATCGGCGTGGCCCGACATCCTGCGCGAGGTATCGGCTGGCGACTATGATGCCCGCGGTGCTGACCTTGCCAGTTCGGATGTCGAGTTCCGACCCTCATCGCTGACCCGGATCGAGGTTGGCGAGATGGAGGAGGCGTTCGCCTGGACGGATATGCTCGCGCTAGACGATCGCAAGCTCGTCGGCATGGTCGTCACCGAACTCGCGCGAGGACAGCGCGAGGTGAAGTGGCGCCGGCTGTTGGTGCGGATGGGTCTGCAGCGCGGTGCGGACGGCCTGCGCAAGCGGTATGGTCGGGCAATCAACGCAATCTGCATCGCTAAGAATGGCGGAAATGCACTGGGTTGACGTGTCAAGTGGGACGATTTGCAAGAACGGTAATTTTGTATGTCCGCCTATCGTGCGATTTAGGTCTATAGGAGACCACGCTGGGTTGGACCTTCGGGTTCGATGCAGCGCCTCTCCCTTATCGATACCCCTTCGACGGGCGGCGCGACTTCGGTCTCGCCGCCCGTCGCCGTTCAGGCGTACCCACATGCCCAAGCTGACCAGCCTCAAGCCGATGCTTGGTTCGCTTGCGCCGATGATCGGGCGGTTGCCGGGACGGGAGGCGTACGACGCGGAGCGTCGGACGGTGACATGGCGCGGCTGGTACAAGCTCGCTCGGTGGAAGAAGCTGCGACTGGCGATCTTCGTGCGTGATCTGTTCACGTGCCAGATGCCGGGATGTGGTCGGATCGAGGGCGACACGTCGCTGCTCGTCGCGGATCACGTGAAGCGGCACGAAGGCGACGAACGCCTGTTCTGGGACGAGGGCAACCTCCAGACCCTCTGCAAGCCCTGTCACGACGGGGCAAAGCAGAGGGCCGAACGGAAGCGCGGTTAACCGCGCTCGCGATTGTTTCTGCCTAATTCCCCCTCGAACTTAGCCCACTTCCGGTCCAGATCACGATACTTGTTCACGTCGGGTGCGGTCGACGGTGCTGCTGGTACTGGTGCTGGTGCTGCCGTTGGGCTGTCTCTGTCGTCCATCGTACTGGCCTCCTCGGCCTTCATCAAAGTCATCTCAGTGTGAACGAAGGTAAGTGGTGTTGGTCTGTCTTCGGATCAACCAAGTCGACGCTGGGGGGGGGTGAAAAGTCCGGAAGGGCATCGGCTTGGGGACCGCTGTTCCTCTCACGCGGAGATTTTATTTCGTCATGGCTGAAATTCTGGGGCTCGATCTCTTCGGTGACCCCATCCAGCCGGACCGGGAGACGCGTGGAAGGCCCGAGCATTCGTGGTCCCTCGCGAACTCGAACAAGGTTCTGATCGCGTTCGCGCGCGGTCTGAGCGTGAAAGAGGCGGCAGTGGCGATCGGGGTTTCGGTCCCCACGCTGCGGAAACATTATTTTGCCGAGGTCGGAAAGCGGCAGGCGGCGCGTGTCCGGATGGAGATCGCGCAGCTGGCCCGCCTCAACGACGCCGCTTCGGGCGGCAACGTCGCTGCCGAGAAGGAATTGTTCAAGCGGATGGACAAGGCGGCGCTCGCCGAACTGGCCGAACGCGTCGCGGATCGCGGTAACGCGAAGCCGTCAGGGCAACCCAAGCTCGGCAAGAAGGCGTCGGCGAAGGCAGCGGCCGGTCAGGTCACGGGCAAGTTCGCCCCGCCGCCCCAGCCGAAGCTGCTCAATTGACGCCGGTCTGGTCAACCGCCTGTCGTGACTGGGAAGAACGGATCGTCCAGCGGCGTTCGCTGATACCGTTCGACCCTCTGTTTCCCGACGAGGCCGCTGCCGCCCTGGCGGTGTTCAAGTCGCTCCACATCGTCGACCTGCCCGGCAAGCCGACCTTCGGCGAGGCCTGCGACCAGTGGGTGTTCGACTTCGTGTCGGCCATCTTCGGGGCGTACGACCACCAATCGGCGCGGCGTCTGATCCGGAAGTTCCTCCTGCTGATCAGCAAGAAGAACTCGAAGTCGACGATCGCCGCGGGGATCATGGTCACGGCGCTGATCCGCAACTGGCGGTTCAACGCCGAACTGCTGATCCTCGCGCCAACGATTGAGGTCGCGGGCAACAGCTTCGACCCTGCTGCCGGCATGGTCCGCCACGACCCGGAACTCGACGCGCTGCTCGATGTCATCGACCATCAGCGATTGATCAAGCACCGGACCACCGGCGCCGAGCTGAAGGTAGTGGCGGCGAACAAGGACGTCGTCAGCGGTACCAAGGCGGCGTTCGTGCTGGTCGACGAGCTCTGGCTTTTCGGCAAGCGCGCCAACGCCAAGGCGATGCTGCGAGAGGCGACGGGAGGTCTGTCGTCCGCGCGCGAAGGCTTCGTGGTCTACCTGACGACGCATAGCGACGAAGAACCACGGGGCGTCTTCAAGGACGAGCTCGACCATTTTCGCGGCGTCCGCGATAGCACGATCGAAGATCCTGCCAGTCTGGGCGTCCTCTATGAATACCCGCCAGCGATGCTGGAGCGGGATGCTTTCCTCAAGCCCTCGAACTTCTACGTCACCAACCCGAACATCGGGCGGTCGGTACACGAAGATTGGATCGAGAACGAACTCGCGCAGGAGAAGCGCGGCGCAGGCGAAGGGTTGCAGATCTTCCTCGCGAAGCATCTCAACGTGGAGATCGGCACCCGGCTCAGTCGGGATCGCTGGACCGGCGCCGAGTTCTGGGATGGCGCCATCGACAAGACGATCACGGTCGACGAGCTCATTCGGCGGTGCGAGGTCATCGTCGCCGGGGTCGACGGCGGTGGCCTGGACGATCTGCTCGGGCTCTGCCTGATCGGACGCGAGAAAGGTTCTAAGCGCTGGCTGGTGTGGTGCCATGCCTGGGCATGGTCGATCGTCTGGAAGCGCCGGCAGGACATCGTGACCAAGCTCAACGAACTGATCGCCGAAGGCTCTCTGACCCGGTGCGAGATGGTCGACGACGATCTGTCCACCGACATCGATGCCGATGGCAGCGAGGTCGGGCAGGCTGACCTGACCGAGGATGTCCGCGGCGTCGTGGAGATCCTCGTGAAGGTTCGCGACGCTGGGTTGTTCCCGGAAGGTGGAGCGATCGGGCTCGACCCGATGGGTGTTGCCGCGATCGTTGACGAGCTTTCGTCGAACGGCTTCGACAGCGCCACGCAGCTGATGTCCATCCCGCAGGGCTACAAGCTCAGCGGCGCGGTCAAGGGCTCGGCGCGCAAGCTGGCGGCCCGCACTATGCGGCATGCCGGCACCGCCCTGATGCAATGGTGCGTCGGCAACGCGAAGATGGAGCCGCGCGGAACAAGTGCGGTTGCGATCGTGAAATCGGCGCCCGGCGCAAAGATCGACCCGCTCGCAGCGATGTTCAACGCCGTGACCCTAATGACCAGAAACCCGGAGGCCGTGATGAACGTCGATGACTGGATTGCGAGCCTGCGCGCATGACGGGATACCGTCTCTCGGCGCGCGCTGCGGAGGCGGAAGCACGCGCGAGTTCCAGCCGTGAAGTGGCGCTGGAACGCAAATCGGTCACCTGGATCGAGGGGCAGCCTGCCGGTCGCAGCGATGGCGATAACTTCATCACCAACCGGATCACGACCGAGGCGCACGAGGACAACCGCGGTACCAACGTCGGCTCGATCCTCGGGCTTTCGGCGACATGGTCCTGTGTCGGCTTCTGGGCCGGCAACATCGCCGCACTGCCTGTCATGATCTACCGGAGGGGCCCCGACGGCGTTCCCGTCGAGGCTCGTGACCATCCGCTCTACTGGCTGCTGCATACGAGTCCGAACTACGATCAATCGGCGTTCGACTTTTGGGAGTTCATGGTCGCGTCGATCGAGCTTCACGGCAACGCCTATGCCGAGATGCAGATGCGGAGCGACGGCCTGCTCGGTCTTCTCACGCCGATCCGTCCAGACCTGATGAATGTGCGCCAACTTTCGACCGGTGCGCTTCAGTACACCTGGTACGATGAAGGTCGCAAACGGACCGCGCTGCAAGATCAGATCCTGCATATTCGGGGGTTCGGTGGCGGACCGCTCGGGGGGCTTTCTCCCCTGGCGGTATGTCGGCAGGCCTTTGCAGCGGCGCTCGCGCCGGAGCGCGCATCGTCGGTGATATTCCGCAATGGTGTGCGGACCTCGGGCGTCTTGTCTACCGACAAGTCGCTCACCGGGCCACAGCGCGTCGAGACCGAGGCGTTGCTGCAAGACAAGTTCGTCGGCGCGCAGAACGCGGGCCGGCCGATGCTGCTCGACAATGGGCTGACTTGGACGGCGTTGACGATCAATCCCGCGGACGCCGAGATGCTCGAATCGCGCAAGTTCAGCATAGAGGACGTCTGTCGGATCTTCGACGTCGATCCGCACCTCGTTGGTCATACCGCCGGCAACACGTCGCTCGGAAGCAGCATCAAGGATCAGACGCAGTCACTGCTGAAGTTCAAGCTGCGCAAGCGCCTGAAACGGATCGAGGGCGCGCTGGAGAAGCAGCTTCTCACCCCGCAGGATCGCTCGCAGGGCATCTCGATCGAGTTCAACGTCGAGGGTTTCCTCCGCGCCGATAGCGAGGGTCGCGCCGCCTACTACGACATCATGCAGCAGTTCATGACGAAGAACGAAATTCGCGCGCTGGAGGGCCTCGCGCCGATCGCCGGAGGCGACGCGCTGATGGTCCAGATGCAGGACGTCCCCCTTTCGCGTGCGTTAGCCGCGCCCACGGAGAAGCAGAATGTTTGACGTATTGGACATCGCGCTCGACGCGAAGGCGCTGGACGATGACGGTAACATCGAGGGCATCGCCGTCGGCTATGGCGATATCGACCATGGCGGCGACATCGTCGCGCAGGGTGCGGTGAAGCTCGAAGGGCGCAAGAGCATACCGATGCTTCTCCATCACGACCGCAAGCGGCCCGTCGGTGTCTGGAACAAGTTCGAGGAGCGCTCGGACGGCCTGCACGTCAAAGGCCTGTTCTCGACATCGGCCCTTGCACGCGAGGCACGCGACGACGTGCGGATCGGTGCGATCACCGGTCTGTCGATGGGGTTCGTCACGCAGAAGCATCGCTTCGAGGGCAAGTCGCGCCACCTTCTGGAGGTCGGCCTGCACGAGATATCGCTGGTCACCGTGCCCATGAACGCGCGGACGCGGATCCTCAGCGTCAAAGACATTCTCGGCGCTGGCGAACTGCCCAGCGTTCGCGAGTTCGAGGATCACCTGCGGGAAGCAGGTTTTTCCCGAGCAAAGGCGACGGCCTTGGCCGCAGCCTGCACGCCGCATCTTCGGGGGGATCCCGAGGCGAAGGCGATCGACGAGCTCGAACAGTTCCACCGGGCGCTGCTCGGCTAATCCTTCCTCTCTGCCGAAAGGGCATTTCAATGCGTAAGATGATTTTGATGAGCAGCGCAGCGGCGCTGCTCGGACCGATGACGGCTGCCGAGCGCTCGAAGGGGCGCTTCATGCGCGGTCCTGATGGCCATAGCGGCGGCAAGAGCTACGCCGAGATGGCAGCGGAACTGAAGACGCACTTCGACACCAAGATGAACGAGGTGAAGGGGATCGCCGAGAGCGCTCTGGCGAAGGCCGAACGCGGCGAGCCGCTCACCACGCAGGGCAAGGAACTGGCCGACCAGGCGCTGTCCGGGCTGACCGAGATCAAGATGCGTCTCGACGAGTTCGAACAGAAGTCCTCGCGCCGCGGTAGCGACGACGATCGGTCGCAAATGTCGGTCGGCGACCAGTTCATCAACAGCGACGAGTTCAAGGCGCTGAACGGCAACCTCTCGCAGGGCAGCAAGCTGACCATCGAGATGAAGACCATCACGTCGCTCAGCACCAATGCGGACGGGTCGGCCGGCGCGCTGACGCGGTCCGAGCGCGTTGCCGGCATGCTGACGCAGATGCAGAACCGCCAGCTGCGTGTCCGCGATCTGATCGCGCCTGGCACGACGTCGGCGGGTTCGATCGAATATCCGCAGGAGACCGGCTTCACCAACGCCGCGGCAATGACCGCCGAGGGCGCCGCCAAGTCGGAAAGCAGCCTGAAGTACGGCCTGAAGACCGCACCCGTCCGCAAGATCGCGCATTGGATGCGGGCCTCGACGGAGATCCTCGCCGATGCCCCTGCCCTCGGCTCGATGATCGACGAGCGTCTCCGCTACGGTCTTGCGTTCAAGGAAGACGGGCAGTTGTTGAACGGTGATGGCACCGGTATCAATCTGCTCGGCATCAACGCGGTCGCCTCGCCGTATGTGAAGCCGGCCGGCGCGATCGTTGCCGGCGAGACGCCGATCGACCGCCTCCGTCTGGCGATGCTTCAAGTGACGCTCGCTGAATATCCGGCCACCGGCTTCGTGTTGAACCCGATCGACTGGACCAACATCGAGCTCGTGAAGGATGCGGCCGGTGGCTACATCCTCGCGAACCCGGCCGCGCTGACTGGTCCGACCCTCTGGGGGCTGCCTGTCGTCGAGACCCAGACGCAGGCGGTCGGGAAGTTCACGACCGGTGCTTGGCGCATGGCGGCGCAGATCTTCGACCGCATGCAGGCCGCAGTCACCGTGTCGTCGGAGGATCGCGACAACTTCATCAACAACCTGGTGACGATCCTCGCCGAGGAGCGCCTCGCCCTGACGATCTACCGTCCGGAGGCTTTCGTCACCGGCAACGTCAACCCGGCCTGATCACAGCGTGATCGTCGTCGAACGCGAGGGCGGGCCTATTGGTCCGCCCTCTTTGCAAGGGAGCGAAACCATGAAGAACTACCGTTACGTTCGCGGGCTGGAAGGGTCGCCGGAAGGCACGGTCCGTAAGCTGTCCGAGCAGGACGCGGCCCCTCTGATCAAGAGCGGGGCGATCGTCGCGGCCGACGATGACGACGCCGACGTGCTCGGTACCGGCCCGACGCACGCCGCCCAGTCGCTGCTCGATCACAACGAACGGCTGAACGCGGATCTGAACGATGCCGTCCAGGCCCGTGATGCCGCGATCGGTCAGCGCGACGCGGCCATCGCCGACCGCGACTCTGTGATCGTCGAGCGAGATCTTGCTCGCAAGGATCTTGAAAGCGCGAGCGCCCTTCTCTCCGACACGTCGCAGGTCGATCAGCTGCGCGCGGATCTCGATGCGGCGGTGAAGCGCGGCGACCAGGCGGAAGCGGATCTGCTGGTGCTGAAGACGCCCCCGCCCGCAGCCGAGGGCAGTGCCGACGACACCGGGACGTCAAAGCCCGCGAAGCCCGCCAAGTAACCGACAGCCGCGAGAAACCACCATGGCACGCAAACCCGGTAGCCGCCCTCGCGGCTACGTCGTCGTTACGCCTGACAAAGCGATATCACCGGTCCGTCCGGCAGTCGGCCCTTATCCGGTGCCGGTGGCTACGCCGACGCCGACGCCGTCATCCAGCACATGATTATCACGCCGCTATCCGTGCTAAGCGGCGAAGGCGTTTTGCCTCTTGAACAGGCAATGTCACACCTGCGGCTCGACGATCCTGCGAACGAAAGTTCTGACGTAGTCGCGTTCCGTGATGCGGCTATTGACTGGGTGGAGCAACATACCGGTCATTCGCTGCAACGGCGTGCTTTCAGGTGGTCTGGGGACGCCTTTGCTCAGGCTCAAGATTTGCTCGTACGGCCTCTCCGGTCGGTCATCGGGGTTTCCTATCTTGTCGCGGACAATCTCGTTGCCGTGCCGGCAGGTGGTTATCGTATTGCAGGGGACGGAATAGCTGCCCTCTGCGCTGCTCCGTGGCCTCCAGTAGACGGTGGTGTCGGTTGTGTCCAAATCGACTTCGAAGCCGGTCATGATAGCAACCTACCTGCGCCATCCGCCCTTATTACGGCAGTCAAAATGCTGATGGCACACCTTTACCGCAACCGAGAGGCTACGAGTATTGGTGCCGCAATAAGTGAAGTCCCCTTCGGCGTATCCGTGCTCTGCCAACCTTACCGTTCGGAGCGCGTTTGATGGCTGGCCTCGATGCAGGCTCGCTCGATCGTCGCATCACGATCGAGCGCCCCGACATGCGCGCGGATGCGCTTGGCACGAACATTCCGGGCTGGGTGTCTCTGGCTCGCGTATGGGCGCAGAAGGTTCCGCAGCGTGCGGTCGAGGCATGGAAGGCCGGTAGCACGGCGTCGACGCGTGAGTTCATGTGGCGCATCCGCTGGTCGCCGCAGGTCGCCGATATCGCGACGACCGATCGTCTCGTGCACGGTGATGTCGTGTACGAGATCAGCGGCGTTCAGGAGATCGGCCGGCGCGAGGGTATCGAAATCATCACCGTCGACAGCGTCGAGAAGGTCTCATGATCAAGATCAAGGTCGAGGGCCTTCGCGAGCTTGACGCGGCGCTCGGTCAGCTACCGAAGGCCACAGGCAAAGCCGTGCTTCGCCGGGTTCTGAAGAAAGCGGCCGAGCCGCTACGGGCGCATGCCGAGCAGCTGGCCCCGACCCTGACACATGCGCTGGAGCGCTCGATCACGATCGGGACGAAGCTGACGCGGCGACAGGCGCGGATGGCGAAGAAGGCTCCGAAATCGACCGTCGAGATGTACGTCGGCCCGAACAATCCGGCCGCGGTCCCGCAGGAGTTCGGCACGCACGATCAGCGCGCTCAGCCATATATGCGCCCCGCGTGGGATGCAGAGCAGGGTGTCGTGCTCGTCAGCATTGCCGACCAGTTGGGACCTGAGATCGAGAAGACCGCCGCACGCCTCGCCAAACGCAAAGCGCTGAAGGGCTGACATGCAGGAAGCATTGCGCGCAAAGCTGCTGGCGGACGCCGGCGTGAAAGCGCTCGCCCGCGAAATCGTGTGGGACGAGCGCAACCAGAACGGCCCGCTTCCCGCGATCGTGCTGACGCTCGTGTCGCCGGGGCGTGAATATAATCACGATGGCTGGGACGGGCTCGACGATAGCCGCGTCCAGGCTGACATCTGGGCGAAGACACCGGCCGAGGCGCTGGCGCTCTTCCGCGCGCTCGTGCCGGCGATCGAACCCGAAACCACCACCCTCGGCTGGGTCATCGGCCCGGCGTTCCTCGACGACGATGCCGGCGGGCAGAGCGAGGATCTGGGTGGCGGCGCCAAGATATTCCGACGTCGGTCGGACTGGATGATCATGAACCGGCCGGTGGCCTGAGGAGGACGTTATGGCGAAGAAGAATTTTGGCGCGCAGTTTTGGCTGGGCAGCGCCTTGGGTGTGCCGACGCGCATTTCGGGACTGCTGAGCGTCAAAGCACCGTCGCTCTCCCGCGGCACGATCGACACCACCACGCACGAGAGCGAGGATGGGATCATGACGTTCATGGGCGAAGGCGTCGCCGATCCCGGCGAAGGCACCGCGCAGATCGAATGGATCCCCGGCAGCACTGGTGACGGAATCGTCCTCGATGCGCTCGCGAAGGGTGACGTCCGGTCGGTGCAGATCTTCGTGAATGGTAACAACGGCAAGGCATCGCTCACCGGCGAATGCATCATCACCAGCTACGAGCCGGACGATCAGCCCGTGCAGGGCAAGCAGGCCGCCACGATCGGCTTCAAGGCATCGGGCAAATTCGTCTGGGATTATACGGAATGAACCGTCTGCGCGGCGAAGCAACGCTGGCGGGCGGTACGTCGACGTACGCGCTGGTGTTCGACGTCAACGCGTTCTGCCTGGCCGAAGGCGCTCTCGGCCGGGCAACCGATGAACTCGTCGACGACTACGACAGCGGGCGTCGCGATCTGCGCCTGACGCGTGGTTTGCTGTGGGCCGGGCTTCAGGCGAAGCACGCGTGCACGATCTCCGAGGCGGGCGACATCATGTCCGACCTCGGCGCTACGCCTGTTCAGGACGCGATCAGCGCCGGGCTGATGGCGGCATTCGGCGTGGTGACGGAGGGTGAGGATGGCGCGCACCCTCCGAAGACAGCCGGGGATGGGACTGGCTGAAGCTTCACGCGTCGTGGTGCGAAGCGGGCTTCTCGCCGGCTGACTTCTGGTCCCAGACGCCGCGCACGATGCGGTCGGCGCTGGGCGGATATGCCGAGCGCATTCGTCAGGCGCACCGCATGGCGATGTCCGCGGCGTGGCATGGCGCAGTCCTTTCCCGAGCCTCTTCGATCCCGCCTCTGTCCGACATCCTCGGCGACGAACGCCAAGCGCAGACCGAGGACGAAATGGTGTTCAACCTGCAGGCGTGGGCAGCGGCCACCCAAGCGAACGACTGATACCCGTTCAATCACCACCAGGATCGGAGAGCAGGCATGGCGGGAGCGATCATCGGCGCGCTGCGCGTCGTCCTGGGTATCGACACCGCGCAGTTCGAGGCGGGATCGAAGCGCGCCGAAACTCGCGCATACGCTCTCGGAGAGCGTATTGGTAAATCGATGCGCGGTGCCGTTCTCAGCACCACGTCGCTCAAGTCTGCGCTGGTTGGATTGGGCGGGGCTCTTGCCCTCAAGGAATTGGCCGGCGCCACGCAGCGCGCGTTCGACTACGCGGATGCGATACAGGATCTCGCCGACCGCACCGGCGCCAGCACCAAGACGATCCAGGAGTTCCGCTTCGCCGCGCAGCTGTCGGGGTCGAGCGTCGAGGTGGCGGATGCCGCAATGGAGAAGTTCGCGCGGACGCTCGGACAGGCGCAGGCGGGTGGCGACGCCCAGGTCAAGCTCTTCCGGCAGCTGGGCGTCACCAGCGGCAATTTCGACGAGGCGCTGCGGCAGACGATGGACGGCCTCGCCAAGCTGCCGAGCACGCAACAGCGGGCGGCGCTAGGCTTCCAGGCGTTCGGCAAGTCGTCGGCGACGCTCACCGGTCTCATGGGTCAGGGCAGCCGTGGTTTCGACGAGCTCGCCGCGAAGGCGCAGGAGTTGGGGATCGTCCTGAAGGACGATGTGATCCGGAATGCCGGGGGAGCGAACGACAAGCTCGATGCGCTGAAGATGATCCTGAACGCGCAGTTCGCCAACGCCGTGGTGCAGAACGCCAACAGCCTCGTGGCGATGGCCGACGGCCTGACGACGCTCACGTCGGCCGTCATCAAATTCTTGTCCTCGAATCCTGCGCAGGCGCTGGCGATCATCGGCGCGCTCGCAGGGTCGCGCGCTGGTCCGATCGGGGCGGCGATCGGCGGTATCGCGGGGTACGCGACCGGGACCGCGCTGAAGAGGAACGCGGACGACGCCAATGGCGATCTCGATTTCCGGCGTAAGGCATACTACGCCGCGCGCCGCGACCAGCGCGCTCGTGAGCGATCCCAGCAGTCCGGTGGGCTGATAACGGTGCGGCGCGCGAATGGTTCGGGCGACGGGTCGGCAGCAGAAACCGAGCGGCAGCGCACTCTGTACCAGAACGCTCGCGCGGCGCGGAAGGCCGGTTTGGGTGCCCCTAAATCGGTCGCGCTTCCAAAGGTCGGCACGGGCGAAGCGGGTTCAGCCGCCAGCAAGGCGAAGTCCGACGCCGCCAGGGAAGCGCGCGAGCGCGAGCACGCGGCGAAGGAAGCCAAGCGCAACGAGGAGGCGTACAACTCGGACCTGTCGCGACTGAACGTCGAGCAGCTGGGGCTCAAGCAGCAGATCGCGACGGATCTGCGCACGAGCGCCATGTACGAGCATGAGCGCGTCACCGCGGAAGGCGATGCGGCACAGTACGAGATCACGTCCAAGCAACAGGACGGGAAGCTGACTGCCGCGCAGGCGGAGCGCCTGCGTCTCGTCGAGGCGCGCAATATCGAACTCCAGCATACCGCGATCAACTGGAAGCTCGACGATGATCTCGTTCGCGAGCAGGTCCAGATCTCCGACGAGACGCTGTCGCTTCAAGGCGATCTCCTGCGTGGTCAGCAGGACGGCGCGCGGACACAGGCCGAACGCCGTCGCATCGAACTGAGCCTGCTCGACATCGAGTATGACCGGCAGAAGGCGGCGCTCGAATCGGTGCTGGCGCTGCACTCGTCCACCGATGCGGAAAAGGCGATCGCGCAAGCACGGCTCGACCAGCTGGGCACGCTGAAGGGGATCGACCAGGCCAATGTCCGACGCGGCACGATGGGGCCGCTCGAACAGTATCTCGATACGATGCCCAAAAACGCTGCCGAGGCTAACGAGGCATTCCAGCAGGTCGCATCGGACGGACTCAAATCGCTGAACGACGGACTGGCCGATGCCATCACCGGCAGCAAATCGCTGGCCGACGTTTTTAAGAACGTCTCGAAGCAGATCATAAGCGACCTGGTTCGCATCGCGATACAGCAGGCGATCATCAAGCCGCTGTCGCAGTCGTTGTTCGGTGCATCGTCGGCTTCGGGATCCGGCGGTTCGGGCGGACTGTTTGGAAAGCTGTTCAAGGCGGCCTCGACCGCCCTCGGGTCCAAAACCCCGGTCCAGACTCCGTCCACTGGCGTGGGACTCCCTCGGTTGGCAAAGGGCGGATCGTTCCGCGTCGCCGGCAACACGGGTCTCGATCGGAACGTGCTCGCCCTGAACGGCGTGCCCACCGCGATGGTGAACTACGGCGAGCGTGTTCACGTCACCCCGGCGAATGACGTGGGTCGGCAGACACCGTCGGTGGTCCAGCTCGTGCTAGGGGAAGGCCAGCTCTTCGAGCCGCGGGTGACCGGGATCGCTGGCAACGTATCCGTCGAGACGGTCGACCGCGTAAGCGCCGCGCAAAATCGGCTCCGGCGCCGGACGCTGGTCAAGTGAGCGTCGATCTCACCGGCCTGCCGATCCGCGCGTCGGTGCTGTCGCGCCAGCGGTTCGGCGGAAAGCTGCAAGGCGCCCTAGGCGGCCCGGCGCAGCATATCGATCGCGCCGGGGACCGGTACAGTCAGGCGATCGAAACGCCACCCATGCGGGTCCAGCCAGACGGGCGCGAGTGGCATGCGAAGTTGCTGGCTGCGGAAAAGGAAGGCGGCCTGTTCCGCATCTCGCAGCCGGGGCTGGATATCGGCAATCCGGGCGCGCCCGTGATCGCCGCTGCAACGCTGGCCGGCACGACCATTCCGGTCGCCGGTCTCGCAGCCGGGTACGTCGTCCGCGCCGGCCAGTGGTTTTCGATCATCCATGCCGGTCGGCGATATGCGGACCAGGCGCGGTATGCCGTCGCAGCGGACGCTGGCGGCAACGCCGCGATCGTCATGCAAAACCTGCTGCGGGTGTCGCTGGCGGCCGGCGACGTCGTCGAGATCGCCTTGCCGAAGATCGAAGGGTCGGTCGACGGCGTGCCCCTGGACCTGCCGGTGACCCGCACGACGTCGTTCTCGATCCGCGTGGATGAAGACGAATGACGCCTGCAATGAACGCCGCGCTCGGCCAGCGCCGGGTGATGCTTGCGGGACTGCTGCGTATCACGCTGCCGAATTATACGATCCGGCTGTGTGACGGCTCGATCGCCATCCGCTGGGGTGACGAGGTCTTCACCGGCCGCGACGCGCTGTTCGGAACGATCGGGCAGGTCGAGGCGATCAGCGAGGCGACCGGCGACACGATCCCCGGCATGGATATGTCGCTGATCCCGCCCAGTCTCGAGGCGGCCGTGCGGCTGTGCAGTCCCGACAATCAAGGCTCGCCGGTGCGCATGTGGCTGGCGGTGGTCGACCGCGACACCGGCCTCATCGTACCGGACCCGGAACTGCTGCTCGCCGGGGAGGTCGACACCATGACGCTCGAACAGGATTCGCAGGTGCTGGAGGTGCAGATCGCGGTCGCCAGCGTCTTCGAGCGGCTGTTCGAGCCTGACGAAGGCGCAGGGTATTCCGATAGTTTCCATCAATCGATCTGGCCGGGAGAGCTTGGCATGTCGAACATGACCGGCACGAAGATCAACGAACTGTGGGGGCCGGGCGACAAGCCCTCGGCCGTCACGACCGTGCCACCCTTCGCCGTGCGCGGCGTGCAGCGGTTTTTCTGATGAGCGAACTCGCACGCCGCACCGCTGCTGTCGAAGCCACACGGGCGCACTTTGCCGGAAAACCGTTCGCATGGGGCAAGGTCGACTGCGCCAAGATCGGCGCGTTCCACCTGCGGCAGATGGGGCGGCACGACGCTCTCGGGCTGTCCAGGGCAGGCACGTACCGGTCCGCTCTATCGGCTCGACGCGCGCTCGCTCGCGCCGGGCACGAGAGCCTTTCGGCTGCGCTCGATAGCATCGGCCTCGTTCGGATCCCGCCAGCTGCAGCACTTCCGGGCGACATCGTCCTGACGCCGGGAACTGACGACTGGGAAGCGCTCGGCATTATCGCCGGCAATGATGCGGTGCTCTCGTTCCACGAAGACGCCGACGGGCTCGATTACGCGCGCGTGTTCGATTGGTCGGCCGCAGAGGCGTGGCGGGTATGAGCAAGGTTCTCCGCATCGTGGCAGCGGTGGCCAGCGTCGTGGCCCTCATCCCCAGCCCGATCCAGCCGATTGCCGCGGCGGTTGCCGTCACGGCGTCGATCGGGGCGGAACTGACCGCGAAGCGACCGAGCAACGACCGGCAAGGATTGACCGATCAGTTCAAGATCGATCCGAACGGACCGCTCGCCTACATCATAGGCCGGACGTCGACGGGCGGGACGATCGCGTATCGGAAGGTGTACGGGACCGACAACCACTACAAGACGTATTTCGCGATCCTGTCGGCGGGTGGTCCCATCGATGCGATCGAGACCTTCTCGGCTGACAGCGTACCCGTGCTGCTCTCCGGCACGTCGGCAGTCGGCTATTATAACAAGTGGCTGTGGCAGGATCAGCAACTCGGTCAGACACCCGAACCACGAGCGCTCGGCAGCGGTGTCGTCAGTCCGCCATTCGGGACAGCTGGTCCCGTTCCCGGCTGGGGCGCGGCCTATAAGCTGTCCGGATATGCGGCTGCCTCGCTGACGCTGCTCTTCGATACGAAGGCGCGTCGGTATGCGAGCGGCGAGCCGGTTCCCAGTTGGATCGTGCGCGGCGTCAAGGTGTACGACCCTCGCCTCGATTCGACGTATCCCGGCGGGTCAGGGTCATGTCGATGGGCCGATCCTCGTAACGCGGCCGCGCACGCCGCAGCACGTCTGACGTGGATCTATTCGGAGACCCCTGCCCTTCACAGCCTCAAGTGGAAGCTGGGCATCTGGCAGCGCGACGAGAGCAACCCATCGGCCGCATACCGAAAGATCCTCGGCATCGGTGCGCCGATAGACCTGATCGACGTCGCGGCGCACGTCGCCAGCGCAAACGTGCAGGAACTCAACGGGTGGAAGGCCGGCGGAGAACTGAATTCGGACATGGGTCGCTGGGACGCTTGCAAGCTGATCGAGCAGGCTGGCGGCGCAGAGCCGATATCGAACGGCGCCCGCCTTTCGACCCTGCAAAAAGCTCCGCGCGTGAGCCTTGCTACGATCACGACCGCAGATCTCGCCAACGGCCGGCTGTCCATCCCGTCGAACCGTATGCGCCGCGAGCGGCTCAACGGGTTCCGCGCCCAGTTTAAGAGCGAGGCGCACGGCTGGCAGATGGTGCCGATCGATATCGTCCAGGTGCGCGACTACGTCATTGCCGACGGCGGCGAGAGGACCGGGAGCGGTGATTATCAGCTGGTGCAGGATCCCGATCAGGCAGCGAGCCTTGCCGCGTACGAAGTGTTCGACAGCCGCGAACTGTTGCCGATCACTCTGCCGCTCAAGCCCAAGTGGATGGGCTACCGGATCGGGGACTGCGTGACGCTAGCGATGCCGGAGCTTGGCCTTGCGAACCAGCCGGTCATCATCCGAGGGCGCTCGCAGGATCCTGCGTCCTCGATCGTGACGCTGACTTTCGCCACGGAGACCGCTGGCAAGCATGCTGCGGCGCTTGGACAGACCGGCGTGGTTCCGCCCGTCCCGGCGTTGTCGACCGGCACTGGCGACGTGCCCGCGCCCGCAGCTTCCGAATGGACGCTGGAAGGCGCGACGTTCACCGACAACGGGGTGTCGATCCCGGCAATGGTCGTGACCGGAGCCGTCGGCAACACCAACGCCGATGCGGTCGTGTTCAGTTATCGCCCGGCCGGTGTCGGTGCGGAATGGGCCGGCGCGAGCTTCGATGCGCCCGAGACGATCCGTAAGGAGATCACCGGCCTGACGCCCGGCACACAGTACGAGGTAAGTGTGCAGTATCGCGCGCGCGGCGTGATCAGCGATCGTCTGGTGTTGGGTCCGGTGTTCGCGGGCGCGTTCGGCGCGGCCCGCGGCGCCTACCTCCTGCGGACCTACAACGTCGACTATCCGGTATCGAGCACCGACACGGCGATCAGCCTGGTGGCGTTTACCGGCGTGATCGACGACGGCCGCGCCATCGCTTTTCCAGCCGACACCCTGGCGGGTCTCGGAAGCGCTACGCAGTACGGCGTGTTCAGGGACCTGTCGGCGGCGATCTACGTCGCTGCCGCTGCGCCAGCCGCGGCGCAGTTCGCGTCCTCGCAGTACGTCTTCATCGGCTGGTCGACGACCGCGAACGCCGGCGGCACTTCGTACCCGTCGACCCCGACCCCGCCTGGCGGGTGGGGCGGCGGCGGGCGCAACCCGTATGAGCAGGAACCCTGATCATGCATCAGACCATTCCCTACTCCCAGCGCGTCTATCTGATGTTCAAGCAAGGCGCGGACGGCCGGGTGACGCTCAGCTTCTCGCTGATGCCGCCCCCGCTCACCTCCGGCATGGTCGCACTTCTGGTGCGCGGCGTGATCTATGACGGTGCACTGCTTTCCCTGCCGCTGGTAAGCGATCCGACGCAGGACGAGCACCTGCGCGGTCCGGCGGGCAAGGACGGCTCGAACGGCGTCGACGGCGCATCCGCGTACCAGATCGCGCGTGCGGCCGGATATGGCGGGACGCAGACACAGTGGCTCGCCAGTCTGCGCGCTACCGACGGCAAGGATGGGAAGAACGGGTTCGACGGCAAATCGGCCGCGGCGCTGCTCGGGACGGTGACGATCGGGCAGACCGCGAGCGTCGCCCTCAGCGCTGGCGTCCGACGCGTCGTGATCACCGTTCCCGCGTCGATGGGGCTCGCGGCTGGCGATCCGCTTGCCCTGGCACCTACCAAGGCTATCGACGGCTACGCGATCCATGACGCGATCGCGGTGTCGCCGACATCGATCAACGTTGGGCTGACCGCGCCGCTGCTCGCCATTGGCGCCAGCTTCGCGATCCCGGCCAAGCTGTTCCGCCTCAACACCTGACATCGAACTGGAGAAGGCCATGACCAACCGGGCAGCAATGCGCGGCGCGGAGACGCGCGCGTGATCGACCGCAATTTCGATATGCGCGTCGCGGGCGGCGATCCCCTCGCCGTGCGCTACCGGCGCCAGCTGGCGGACGGCACCACGCGCGAGCTTCTCGGCGAGGTCTACGCCTTCACGGTCTACCGGCCGGACGGCAGCACGGAGCCGGGCTGGAGCGCCGCCAGCACGATCGAGCAGGATCTCGACGGCGACTTCGCCGACATGGCCCTGCCCGCGCCCCTGAGCGCCGCGCTGGCGGGCGTCGTGGGGTTGAAGTGGGAACTGGCGGAGGTGCTGCTCGATGGCGGCCGCCAGCGCCGGCAGGGCGGCGCGCTCTACGTCTCGCGCTCGGCCGCCACAATTGCCGGCACCGCCCCGCCCCTCGCGCAGGCGGACATCGACTGGATCATCGAAAGGGACGATAGCTGATGTCTAGAACGATGGTGCAGCTGCGCGGGGGCAAGGGCCTCAGCGCGGCAGAACAAGCATTCCTGGCGGGTCAGATCGCCGAACCGACCCAAGCCGCGCTTGACGCCTTCCTGCGCGCGCCGGCGCTCGCCGCGGCTGATCAGGCAGGCGCCGATGTCGACGCGCTCATCGCCGCAACCGGCGAGGCGTTCGGGCAGGAGAAGGCGGCGCTCGATATCCACGTCGCTGCTAAGGACGCGTTGATCGACGACAAGCTCGATAGCGTCGACGGGGTCGTCGACGTTCAGATCGCGCGGGTCGACGGCGCGGTGGCCGTTGCGGGAGAAACTACCGCATTGGCGCAGGGCGTGGTCGACAAGGAGGTGGCAACCCTTGCCAACATCGAGGCGGCGAAGATCCTCGTTCAGGCCTCCGTTGTTTTCGCGGGCTCGTACGAGGCAAGTGCGTTCCAGGCGGCGAACCAGGCAACCAGTCTATTTTCATCGCTGATGACAGTTGCCGCGGCCGGGCGACGAGCGTTCACGACCCTGGCGGAGGCGAACTCGATTAAGGCGACGCTGCCTGATGGCTTCCTTGCCGAGGTGGTCGATACCGCGAGCGCCGATGCAGGGACTTACCTGAAGAAGGGCGCGGACCTTGTGATGGTGTCGCAGTTTTCGCTCAGCAGCCTCGGTGCGCGCGTCGCAAACACGACTCCGGTCGACACCGACCCGGCCTCGTCCGGCCCCCTTAATTTCGTTCCGTTCTACGTCACGGCCGCATCTGACGATCCGGCGAAGGTGATCAATCGCGCGGGCTACGATCCGGTGACGGGCTCGTTTTTCTTCGACAAGCTGATATCGCCGGACGTCTCGTTTCCGAACCTTCCAGCGGGCGGTCAGAGCCTGTTCGTTTCGAAGGCGCTTTTCGAAGGCGCTGGGGGACTATCGTCCGTCGTCGGCAACTATCCGAATGATACGATCGGCGAGGCTCGGGGAGGCCCAGGAGAAGGTCTACACCTGAGATCTTTCGGCACATGGAACCTGCTGACCCCGTCCAGCTTGAAGACCTTGGGAATGCGGGCGGCCGCCACGGCTCCGGTGACGAACACCAGCGGCATCCAGCCGATCATCGTGGCGCCGGACAGTGCTGACCCCGACAACACGGTCGTGAATCTGGCGTGGCTCGCGTCGGATGGGCTTCTGCATCTGTCGAGCGCCTTCATCCATTCGCTGAGCGCGCCGGGGTTCAATAAGGCGGCCGCGCCGATCGCGACGCCCTCGGTGCTCAAAGATAGCGGCGGGGCAATCGTGTCGGTCAGCACGAACGACAATGATGGCCAGCGCCGCTATAACCCTTTCAGCGACCCCAACACCTGGTATGTTTTTGGCTGGGCCGGGCAATCGCTGAACGGCGGTCAGGCTAGCCTGCTGCACAATGCGTATGGCTACAACACGCCGCCCGACCCAAGCGCACCGAATTACGCGGCGTTCATGGCGATCTATAACCGCACGTACGCCCCGCTGACGACGATTGAGCAGAACCTTTACCCCGCAAATCTGCTGATGCCCAACGTCGGCAGCAACATTGTCGGTCTGACGGCGGGCATTACCGGGTTCGTCCCCCTCGTCTGCTACAACAAGGTTCCGTTCGGCACCTTGACCCAGAGCGGCGAGACGCCCGAAACGCAGGCGCTCTATACGATGATGGCGCTGCACCGCGCCGACTTCCCGAACGATCCTGTGCCGACGTTCATCGCCATCAATTACGCGGTCGGATCTTCGTCGATCCTGAACCTCGGGCCCGGCCGGCCAGCGTGGACCGACATGCAGGCGGCGGTGCAGAAGATCGTCGACCTCGCGACCGCAGCGAATAAGCGCGTCGTCTTCGTGTCCGAGCATTACCGTGGCTTCGAGGCGGACTGGGACATTCCACGTCATGCCGATCTGGCGAACAGCGATCCTGCCGACCCGACGATCATCAACGGCCGCGAGCGCGAGACCCTGATGCGGGCGCTCGCGAACCGGCGCGCACAGCTCGACGAGTATATCCGCCCGATCACCGGGCAGGGTAGCTACATCCGCCTTGCCACCGATCAGGTGCAAATCGGAGCATCGAGCTACACGGCATCTCGAGAGCCGCGCGCAACGGGTGCGCAACTCGACTTGCATATGTTCGAGGCGCTATGCATCTCGCTCGGCAGCAAGGGTGCGATCCCGGCCAACATCCTCGACTTCATCCACCCCAGCCCGCACGGCTACAACTGGATGGGCCGCTTCGACGGTTACCTGCTGTACCGTCATTTCTGCATCGTGGAGGGTCACCAACCGCTGAAGGCGTACCGCTTCAAGCAGACCGGTGCGTTGACGTATCAGGTCATCTGGAACCGACATGCTCGGTTGCTCGCCGATGACACGGTCGTCAACGTAACGGATCTGGGCGCCGGCAAGGGGCTTCAGATCGTCGACAGCAACGGCACGGTGGTTCCGATCGCCAGCGTGGTCATGACTTCGGTCAACGTCACTACGATCACATTGGCTGGGGCTTACGCAGGCTTCGGCCCGCCCCGCCTGAACATCTCGCTCGTCTCGTCAGGCAACCGCCGGGGCAACAAAACCGGCGCCCGGTCGGCGATCGTTTCGTACGCCCCGCTTGGCTACATGCCAGCGCCTCCAACTTTCCCCGGAGAGGTGAACGACGAGGGCACGCCCTGGCCTGTCTATCCCAATCCGCTGCCGATCTACGAGATGGCCGCGCACCAGCAAATCGCTCTGACGTAAGGACTGAACAATGGTATTCTATCCAACAATGCTCGGCACCCCGATGTCGTCGGTCGGTGCTCCAGGTGGCACGTCGCGTCGCGTATCCGTGCAGAACCAGCTTGAGGACAACGTCATTGCGGCGCTCCCGGCTGGCAGCGTCTGGCTGGACGTCGACACGCTTTACAACACCACAGCCCAGACGTGGACCGATCGGAAGTCGGGCATTGTCTTTCCCCGCATCTCGGGCGCGATGCCGGCGAAAAGCACCGGGGGACAGAACGGCAAGGCCTTCGTCCAGTGGATCACCGACACCGTGTTCGCTGGCCCAGCGGGAACAGCGATCTGGCCGACCGCTGCCGACTTCACCGCAGTCGCAATCATGGCATCGGCCACGCCAGACACGTCGGGCGGCAACGGCGCGCTGCTGGGGAACGGGCGCATCTCAACGACGCAAAGCGCCGGTGTCGCGACTGGCGGATCGTACGCGCTCTCGTTCAATTCGACGAACAGCATCCTCGCAATGCAGGAGGGTAGCGCGGTAGCGACTGCCGAGATCCAGACGGCCGCGGGAGACTGCGCCGGACCCAACACCTACCTGTGGGCCATGAGCCGCGCCTACGCCGAAAACACCGCGGCGATCATCCGCAACAACACGACATTGAAAACCAATACCGGCCTGACGCGGCACAACGAGAACGAGCGGCTGATTGTCGGTGCCGGCGGCTTCGACGGGACGACCTACGACCGCAAGCTTCGCAATGCCCGCATCTATCAGATCATGTTCGTGCGGGGTCTCGCGCTGCACAAGTCCGATGGGGCGCCGTTGCTGGCGGCAATCCAGGCCTACGCGAACGCCAAGTACGCGCTGTATTAACGCGGCATGTCGAGAATACGATCAGTCCCAAGAAACTCGCGGACGGGCTTTACGTCCTCGATATAGCCTTGCTGCAACAGCCACTTAAAGAAGTCCTCGGGGCTGGCGTATTCATCGCTCTCGATTAGGTGGCCAGCGTAAAACTCTTCCTTGAGTTCGGGTATGTTCGCCGGCTTTAAAACGCGCGCGACGCCGATAATATCGTTCACGTCGCTAAAGCATTCCTCGAATGCCACGATCCGACCAACTTCGATTACTGGCACCTAACGACCTCTTAACGCACGACTTTCGGGCCGCGCACTCTCCACGCATAGCGCCTCGTGTCAAGGCACGAGCGTGAGACCGTTTATCCCAGGAGCCCACCATGAACCACAGCAGCAACGCGACCCATGCGGTCGCGGGAAGGGATGACGCATGACCGCGACAGCCACGAGCAACTACATCGGAGAGGCAATGCGGGCGACGGCCACTCTTGCCCCGCCCTCCCTCGCTGACAATCCGGGGCTGCTTGCCTGGAACCTGTTCGTAATGACCGCGGCGTTCTGCCTCGGTCTGATGATGGCGGGAAGGCAAGCGCGCCGGCTTTGGCGGGCGCGGGCCATTGACCATCCCACGGACCCGGTCTCGATCTACCGGATCATAATCTTCCTGGCCGGGTGCGCGATCGCCAGCCGGGGCGGTGCCGAAGCCGTCAGCCTTTGGTCGTGGAGCTCCGGCGATGCCGCCACGATCGAGCGTATCGCAGAACTGAAGCGCTGGCTTGATCCGCTGTCAATCGCATGCGGCTTTACCTGGATGGGTCTGCATATGCTCGCCGAGCCGATGATCGAGCACCAGCTGCGCAAAGCCCCGCTGCCGGTCGACATGTGGTCAAGGTGGCCACAGCTTCGGCGGCCGGCTGCCGTGCTTCTCGTTAGTCTCTTGATGGCGGCAGCGGCCGTTGGTCTTCGGTGATCAAGGAGGCGGTCGTGTCGACCGCTCCCGCTGCAACTGTCCCCGTCATCTGGTCGGTGCTGGGCTATAGCTTCCCTGCCGGATCGATGTGCGTCGGGCTCTTCACCTGTTTCATGGTGCGGCTATTCATCACCCTCGACGCGACCGGCCCGAAACGCTGGCTTCTGGATGGCATCGTCACGGGCTTGTCGATGGTCATCACTGCGGTCTGGATCGTCGAGCACCAGGTCGACCTCTTCGCCGCTTTGGGAACCGGGGGAATGACGGGCGCGGTCGGCGCGGGCATCATCACCTTCTTCAAGCGCCGCGGTCAGAGCGCGATCGACGCCCTTGATGCCGCACTACCCGGCAAGTCAGCGGTTCCACCAGACATGACGGCCACTCTGCGCGGTATCGACAAGTTGCCCTAACGCCCCGCCCTTCGGTTGGCGAAGGACGGGGCGGCCAGTCACTTTCCGGAGATACCTGGCGTTGCACCAACGCGGAAACCTCGAACCGGTTTCGCGGTAACGGCCCGCCTCAAACGCAGCGGAATGCACGAGACGGGCCGGCCGGCACTGGCGGAGAGGGCCATCGGCGAGATCTCGAATACCACCTGGCCACGATAGCTTCAACTTGGAAGGAATTACGATGACGACGGTTACAAAGCCGGCGACCGCCTCTGCGCGTCCTGCGCACGGGCTGGCGGCGCCAGCGAAGTTCTTCGCGGCGATTCGCCCGCTGTTCGGCACCATGACCACGGCTCAGGTTGAGGGGATTGAAGCGAAGCTCGCCGCGTTTGCTGCGCAGGCGTCGCCGTTGGCGTTCGCCGCGTACGGGCTTGCGACGTCGTTCCATGAGACGGCTCAGAAGATGCAGCCGGTCCCAGAGATCGGCCGAGGCCGTGGCAAGGCGTACGGAAAGCCGGGCAAGCACGCCGGGCAGATCGCGTACGGCCGCGGCGATGTCCAGCTGACCTGGGACTACAACTACCAGCGCGCGGACGACGAGCTCGGACTGAAGGGCACGCTGATGTCGAACTACGATCGCGCGATGGAGACCAAGATCTCCGCGCAGATCATGGTCTTCGGTATGACCGAAGGCTGGTTCACCGGAAAGCGTTTCGCCAGCTACCTACCGGCGACGGGCCGCGCGACGGTCGCGCAGTTCAACTCGGCACGGCGCATCATCAACGGGATCGATCGTGCAGAGAAGGTCGCCGGGTACGCTATGTCTTTCCAGGCCGCCCTTGGCGCTGGGGGTTGGGCGTAGGTTCCGCCCTCCCCTTCGCCAGCGCTTCGGTCAGAACGATGTCCTGCGGTACGCCGATGTCGTCGCAGATGCGGGCGAACTGCGTCCCGGCCCACGTCACCCGGAACTCGGGAGGTTGGCGATCCTGCCCCGTCAGGGTGCGCCAGAGGACGTCGAACGGCTCCCGGTTCTTCGACAGCGTGATCGAGTAGAGGTAGGCCAGCGCCAGACGGACGCCGTACTGCGGCTGTTTAAGTGGGCCGTCGACCTGAAGCCTTCTGATCGCGTCGTCGAGCACCACCAAGGCGATGAACGTCGTTCGGTTGGGCTTCGACACGGCAACATGGCTCCGACTCGTCAGAGCCGCGAGCTACACCGTTCCACGTTTGTTCTCAATTGCTGCCGTGCGTATCCGCGCCGGTTATCGCGTCGACCGCAGCCGCAACACGGCGCCAGTCCTCGACGGCCGTATCGTTCCCAAGGACGTCCCCCAACTGGTCGATGATATAGTCAGCAGTCATCTCGCCGTGCTCGGCGAGGATGGTGCTGGCTTTCATCCATACCTCGCGATTGGTCATCGCCCGTTGCAGTTTCATCGTTCAGTTTCGGCCTTACTTGACGCGTCCGCTTCGTCGAGCGCGGCGATGATCGCCTTTACCTCGGGTACGTAGCTTTCCCACATCGGGCGCCCTTCGAAATTCGTGTTCTCCGGGAGGCCGTGAAACCTACACATTGCTCGCGCGGCGTGCTCGATCCGTGTCACGTCCAAATCTCCCGGCCGTTGCCCCACGCGTTGTAAGCGATTGAGATCGCTTGCGCTACAATTGGCCGGTGATCGGGCAACCGGCGTTGAAATCAAACGACTTTACGGGTCCACGGCTAAACGCACGATTGAACGCCCGCATTAAAAGACGGTGGTATAAGTACCACCGTCATGCGATCCACCACGGCTAGGTCAACGTTGGGCACGCAAATGTGGATTGAAAACTCGAATACGGCCGGCTTCATGCGGCCCTTCCCCCGCATGGAGTTGAACAAACTCGCAGTAATCATCGGCCTAAACGGCGCAGGAAAAAGTCAATTACTAAAAAGCATAAGCAGCGGAAGTATTTTAACATCCTACGGTTTGAATAATCTTTCAAATGATATCAAATTACTGACCAATGAGGACGATGATACCAACAGCTTATTAGGTAGCTCGTCTACCGATTTGAGAACTATTCTAAACATACCCGTAAGGGATGCCGAGAAGTCGTCTATCGTTAACGCAATTCTACATCAGCAGAAGGTTGAGATCGGTGCTCTCGAAGCTCAGTTGCTGGAATTGACTGGAAATTTATCGACCGACCTGAACGTAAATTGGTCTGCGCTGGTGGACGGAATGCTGTTCCATAGAACTAGCGCAATTACATCACATTCTCCAGATTTGACGAGCTTGGTCGGCCCAGCGCGAGATGCCGCCAATCGCTTGGCAGTGATGATCGCCGGACCAGCTGCAGTGCACTTAGGTCCGACGGGTCGTTTTCTTACGATAACACGCGACGAAGTTTGCCAAACAAAAGGATGGAACGAGACACAGTTCTTTACCCCTGACCTAGTTCGTGTTTTTAGCGAATATCGAGACCGACGGTGGCGCAATCAGGTTCAACGACAAACCGACCAAGATGACGGCACCGGTGAAGCACTCACGAACGAAGAATTCATTGAGCAGTACGGCCCGCCGCCTTGGGATCGCGTCACGTTTGCGCTCAACCAATTTGGCCTCCCATACACCGTAATCCAACCCTCCTCTAACCCCGCCGGTGAGGTCAGTTTTAAGCTACGACGGACAGACAAATCGGCGGAAATAGGATTTCAGCAGCTTTCGTCGGGCGAGCGCGTGTTGTTGAGAATGATGCTTGCAATGTTTCAAGCTCAAGACGAGCGACTAAATGTTCGCTACCCGAAACTAGTCCTTCTCGACGAGCTAGACGCTTCGCTACATCCGCAAAATGTTCAACGGTGGCTAAGCTCCATTCAACGAGACTACGTCGAAACCCTCGACATCTCATGTATTCTGACCACGCACTCTCCGACAACCGTCGCGTTAGCCCCCGATGACGCAATCTACGAATTAACGGAAGAAACATCCCAACCGGTCAAAGTGACAAAACAGTACGCTCTCGATCGACTAACCGCTGGATTACCGATGCTGGCAATTAGTTACTCGAACAGAAGACAGGTTTTCACCGAAAGCTCAATCGACGTTGACCATTATTCAATGCTTCACGATTTAATGAGGCCAAAATTAGAATTGCAACGGACGCTTAGCTTCGTTGGAACAAGCACAAAAGGTAGCTGCAATTTTGTTTATGATATGGTCAAGCATATGGAAGACAATGGAAACAGATCCGTATTCGGCATTGTTGATTGGGATTTGAGGAATCGCCCAAACCAGCGCGTGAAAGTAATTGCTGACGGAACTCACTACGCCAAAGATAACGTTTTACTAGATCCCCTTCTTATTGCGGCGCTATTACTAAAAGATGACGATCTTGGAATTCAGCCCCCCATCCGATACTCAAATCTCGGAAATTGCTCAATAATTGAGCTACAACGGCTAAGCGATTATATCGTGAATAAAACGCCAGTGCCAAAAGTATCCTCAAATGACGTTACATATAATCAATACTTTGGGGGCTTTAACCTCGGGGTTAAAGCCTCATATATTCTTCGTCAAGGCCACGAACTGGAGCGTTCAATCAAGAGCGCATTTCCAATGCTTGATGGGCGGTACCGGGCAGAGGGGGCGTTGATAACTGAGATTATCTCGCGGGTGCTTGGCGACTATCCAAAATTTTGCCCAAAACCCGTTTGCGACCTATTTTTGGCTCTCTCAAACGACAGTCCGGAAGCCTTGAATTAAACGACTTCCCAACCGCGTCACCTTTGAGATCTGGAGTACCCCCGCACCGCTCGCCGTTGAGATGAAACATTCTCGGTATCGCACTGGTATCGCAAACGAGCCGCAACAACCGCTGATTACTACAGGATCGCGCGACGTTTTCCTCGTAACTCATACCGAAATGCAGCGTTGAGAGCAATCGCACTGCAACGCGCTAGGGTCGCGATAGCGTTCCGATAGCGACCATTCCTGTCACCGGTCTCCTTGCCCGTCGTGCAAGTTCCGCTCCATCGGATTGATGTCCGAGATGGGAAGGTTAGCAGCCGTTCGGCAACTCGGCGGCTCTCCCGAATAGAGCCCGGATCAGAGTCGCAAGTGCGATGAGTTGCCAGCCCATCCAAAGGACAAACCAAGTGGAGGCAAGGCTTGGTGCTAAGTCCCACGCCATCGCGAAGTAGCCGGGCTCCTGACGTTCGATATTATACGCGAGCAAGACATCCAACGTTACCGCCATCAGCAACATCGCGGCATCAGCCTTGGTGCCGCCAAGCCGCGATCGTCCAAAGCGAACCAACGCAATTGGGTATAGTGCGACGAGCGGGAGCGACCACGCGGCAGGTCCGATCCATCCATCACCAGTTTTAGACATACCGAACGCGATTGCCTGCGTTCCCAACCACAGCAACGCACCTGCACCTATCGATCCCACGAACCTAACCATACTGCCCCCATCGCTGAACGCGACATTGATGCCTCCGACGATAGTCCGCAATTCGGCGTAAGCGGAATGGCCGGAATGGGAGGATAGCAGCCTGTCCGCTTATGGGTTAATGCCGGTTAAAGCATCGCCCGACTAACCACCTTCATCGCGGCGCACCAAGCGTCAAACCGACGCACTCCGCCAGCGTCGAAAGGAAACACTGTTGTTTCTACTTCGATGGTGTCGCTTGAGCCGAACCAGTTCAAAGCACGAAGTTCCAACGCCGAGCTGCGCGAGCGATGTGCGAAGAAGTTCCGGGTTAGGCGCAAGTTCTCAAGCGGCCATGGCGTCGAGCCGATCGCGGCTGCAACGTTGGCGACATTAGCAATATTGAGCCGTCTCGCCGCGTTGATCGCATCCGTAGGCCGATACCACTTCGGCTCGAAACGCTGCCGCGTTACCTGCAAGAGATAATGGCTTACTGCTTCACGGTTTCTATAGGCATGCGGCACGCTCGCCGGGACCAAACCACCCAAGCCCGAGGCGTGTCCCGTCGCCGACGACAGGATGAAGTTCCGCACATACATTTCCCAAGCGTTCTGAAGCTGAAAAATGATATGCTCCGCCTGCCGGCGTTCGACGGCGTTGAGTGGCCCACCGCCTATAAGCGGCGTCATCTCTGCATGGAGATTGTCAACCCGGCGCTCTAGCTGGGCTGCGAGACTGCCGAGCATTAGGCCGCGATTGCGTTAACGATGGCTGCAAGCCGGGGACGACGCGAGCTTGTCCGCTGTGTGCTGCTTTTGCTCGCAACAACAAACGTGGCGTAGGGGCCATTGATGTCGTCATTCTCGACCGCCGTGGCAAGCAACGGCAGATTGTTCGCAGCATTCGCATAGCTCAGCCCGACGCCGCGTTTGTTGTCCACAACCGCAGTTAGAGCGGAAGCTGGCAGCTCCCCAGCAACGAATGCAATCGCGCAAACTAGGAGTAGGAAATTCGGCGCGTCAAAGAACGTTGTTTCACTGAACGATGGGCCGAACGTACCAATGGCAATATTGATGTTCTTATGCACAAGCGCGGTTATATCGGCGAAATACGCCTCATCCCTCTTAATGTTGTTCTTATAGAACGCACCGACCTTTTCTTCGCCGCCGTCACCGAGGCCGTTCGCGAAGGCCATGTACAGCTCGGCGATCAGCGTGGTGTTCTTTAGGCGCACACTGTCACGCAGCGACACCACATGATATTCGTCCCACAGCGCCCCGTTCTCGCGCGTGGTGTTCCAGATCGCCCATTTCACTGGTTCGTCAAATTTCGCATGGCGTAGTTCGGCCGGCGTGACCTTGACGCTGTAGGAGTTTAGGCGAGCAAATACCTCCAGCACCTCGGCATCCGACGCATTCAGGAGCTGAACGGTCGAGATGTTATAAGAGAGGAAGGCGTCTTTGCGGTCCTGTGTAAGATCGTTGTAGCGTTGCCCCCCGAAGTCGGGACTGCGCGAGCTGATACGAATGTCGTTGGCAGCAAACGCAAGGATAGCGCGCAGTCGTTGCTGACCATCGACGACTTCACGAATAGATGATTGCGTAACCGCGTCGATGCGTGTGCGGATATAGACGGCGGGGATGGGA
Source organism: Sphingomonas faeni (assembly GCF_040407565.1). Taxonomy (GTDB): domain Bacteria; phylum Pseudomonadota; class Alphaproteobacteria; order Sphingomonadales; family Sphingomonadaceae; genus Sphingomonas; species Sphingomonas faeni_F. Next base: position 455 of record NZ_JAPZPR010000010.1, on the reverse strand, counting down.
AGCTCCCGCAGTATGGTGTCGATCAGAAATGACTGCGCTTGAGGTGTCCATACCGAACCACGCTGAAACTGCGGCTGCAGCTCAAGTTGCCTCTGCCTGTCCCAGGTAAGAAAGTCGGAAATTGAGAACGTCTGTGGAATGCTCGGCATTGGTTCCTCCCACCGGACGTATGCCAGCGCCATCGCGCGTTCACTAGCTGAATTCGGGAAACAGCTTGTCGCATTCGATCGCGTCGGTTGAACATGAACGGATGTCTGAAGTTCGGGAGAGCGAAACGACGGCTGAATGTCTTCGTGTGGGCGAAAGCGGAAAGGCCGGTTTGGGAAGGAAAGCCGACATTGCACGGTTTCATCCGCCTGCTAAGTATCCTCACACGATGTGCGGAGCAGACAGATGGGATTGGAACGCTTCGTCGAGACGTGGACTTCGTCCCATTATCCCCCCGAGAGGGTCCA